>JAJXZF010000092.1 GCA_021780225.1 Deltaproteobacteria bacterium
CTCGGCGGGGGCGGCAGCCGTCGCAGCCGCGGGAGCGGGTTCCGCAGTGGGAGCTGGAGCGCCGTCGGCGGGATGCGCCAGCTTGGCGCCGCATCCGTCGCAATAGTCGAGGCCGTCCATATTCTCGTAGCCGCATTCGCTGCATTTGGTCATAGTAGTCCCGCACTTTCTCCGCGCGGCGCCGTCCGGGGCGGGCGCGGTTCCCCGGTAAAGTTATTCGCCTTTCTGCAAATCCTTGAGCGCTTCCGGATCCAGCATCTGGGTCTTGCGCACCACCGCCTGCGCCTGGAGCAGCGTGGTTTTCGCCGCGCGAGTGCCGAGCGTCTGGGTCTTTTTAACCTGATCCATCAGGCCCGACAGCGCCTGCGTCGCCTTGATGTTGCCCATCCGCTGCGAACCCTGAATCGCGTTGCTCAGCAGGCGGGTCGCACGGTCAACGTTGCCCGATTTCAATTCCTCTTCGGCGCGCGCCTGAAGCTTCGCGATCGAAACCTGATCGACCATGTTCATCACGCGCCCGTTGCGCTTGCTCATCAGCGTGCGGTCGAGCGTATATTCGACGGTGATATCGGAATTTACCGAACGTTCGCCGGCGCCCGGAATCTCGAAATGGAAGGTGGCCTGCCCGATTCGCACCGGCCCGGGCTTGCGCGGCGGCAGCACCAGAGTGAGCAGCACCGAGCCCGGCAAGCCGGCTTCGAGATCGCCGATTTCGTAGGAAACTTTGCGATCTTCGCCGACCAGCGGCGCGCCGAGCGTATAAATTTCGGGACTGGCGCGAAACGCCTCGCGCACCTGCACGCCTTGCGCGAGGGTCGCGTCGATCCGGCCGTTACGCACGCTGACGGCGCGCAATCCCTGCAATTCGTCTTCGAAGATTCCAGGAATTTCAGCCGGATCGCCGATGAAATGATATTTCCCGTGCGAATCCTGCGCGACTCGCATCAGCAGCTTCTCGTTGAATTCGACGCCGACGCCCATCGCGGAAAACGACATCTGCTCGCGATTCTGATTGGCCAGATCGATGCACGCGGTTTCTTCGTAGGTTTGGCCGTCGGTCAGCACGAGCACGCGGTTGAGCCGGTTGGCGGCGAGATTTTTCTTCACCTCGTCGATCGCCGCGCGCATCCCGAGCGCCATCTGCGTGCCGCCGCCGATTTCCAGCAGATCGATATCGTCGAGCGCGCGCTTGACCGCCGCGGCGTCGTGAATCTGGTCGGGCTGCAGGATTACCTGCGCCTTGTCGGCGAAAGCGACGACCGCGACCTTGTCATCGGGGGCGACATTCTGCGCCAGGAATTTGACCGCCTCGATCACGAATTCGAGACGCCGCTCGTCGTACATCGAACCGGAGCGGTCGAGCACGATGCCGAGGTTGAGAGGCAATCGCGAACCGCCGCCGCCAGCTCCCCCGCCTGCCGTGGCTTCAAGCAGAACGTAAAGCACGAAATTCTCCGCTGTCGAGAGCACGTATTCGCTGCTCGCCAGCGCCTGGAAGGTGACGGCCTCGGCCATATTCAGTTCTCCCCAATCAATTCTAGGTGCAAGGTTCGTAGCATAGCAACATTGGACGGCCGTGCACGGCGCTGGATTCATCCGCGATGCGCGTAATTTGCCGATCTGTTCCGAAACGGCGCTCGGTTTTCAGGCGCGGCGTTTCATATTCCTATTACGGTCCCGCCGTCGCGATGTTACATCGCAACGGCTTAATCCAAGGCCGTTCCCACGCGACCGGCGCTCGACGGCCGGCATCCGAGATGCGCCATCCATCGTGCGCGACCGCACGTCGCGAATGAAGAGGTGCACGCGGATTCCCGCAGTTTGACCTCAACGATCAACTGTAAACTTTTCCGGCATTGATAGGGGAAATTTCCGCAGTGTTCCGAAATTCCTCAGAAAATCCATAGAATTCGCATCTAAAACGAAGAAAAGCTGAATATGGGCGGAACCTGCCTATGGTATTGGAATTGCGTCATGCGACGACATGACGCATCTAATTCGCGACTCGTTCGTTTCCGACGCCGACCGGCGAAGGCCGCTATGCGGTTTGGTCGATCGGATTTTCTTTCGTGCGCCGCGACCGACTGCGATCATCGATGAGCATCGGCCTGAGTTCGTGCGGCTCGACGAAATTTTAGCGCGAGCGCATCGAGAGTTAGATAAATCTTCTTCCGCGGCGGACGCTTTTGACTCCGTCGTTGACGGTCTCGCCGGAGTGCGCACGCGCTCCGGCACGCATGGATGGGCAACGGCGGTCAGCCGCATCCGGCGCCATCCCGTGCTTGCGCTGATGCATCAGGAAGACCTGATGCGCCGCGCCTATCATGCGCCCGCCGGAACCTCTGGCGATGTCGTGCGGCTGTCGGGGATAGCCGATCCGAAGGCCGCATCCCGGCCGGCCGAAGCATTGACCGAACTGGGGGTCAGTTTGAGGAACTGGCTGATGGCCTCGACGCTGGCGCAATCAATGATGAACCGCACCGCGATGCTGGCTCGGGCTATCGACCGGTCGGCGGATGCGGCCGGCGACGGCGCCGAAGTGCTTGTGCTCGGCTGTGGCGATTTAAGCGAGGCACGGCTCAGCGCCGCGGTTGGCGCCGGCCGATTGCGGCGCTTTGTCGCGCTGGACCACGATTGCCAAGCGACCGAGACGGTCGAGCGCACATTCGGCCGCGCCCGCGTCACCGCGATCCATACGCCAACCTATGCGTTGCTCAACGGCGGTTCGAGCGCCTTTGGGCGTTTCGACCTGATCTATTCGGCGTCGCTGCTCGAACGGCTCGAAACGCGCGCCGCGGCGCAGGCGCTGAACACGATGTACTCGATGCTGAAGCCGGGCGGTAGGATTCTGGTCGCGAACCTTGCGCCGAGCTTGCCCGAAGCCGCGCTGGTCGAAGCCGTCATGAACTGGTGGCCGATCTATCGCGACCATGCCGCCATGAACGAATTGGGCTATGAAATCGCGCAAAGTCATGCCGCCGCGGCGAACGTCATGCTTGAACCCGGCGATAATATCCGCTTCCTTGAATTGACCCGCCCGCGCAACCGATAGATAGCCGCCGATAACGCTTAAATTAGCGTTATTTCAAGTAAAATCATCTGATTGCAAGCCGCCGGAGCCGTCTCCGGCGGCTTTTCGATCGCGCCGCATTTGAGCTACAGTCGGATGAACGGTCGTCCGTTTGGCGGCGGCCCGAGAGCGGGAGAGATTCGTAGCATGAGTCTGCGCGCGAAATGCGCCATCGCCGGGCTGGGCGCGACCCGGATGGGCCGAAACTTCGATCATTCCAACGCCATCGGATTCGCGATCGAAGCCGTCGAACTGGCGCTGGCCGACGCCGGCCTGAAGCGCTCCGAGCTCGACGGATTGCTGGTCAATCCCGGCGTGACCTGGATGACCAATCCGATGGCCTCGTTCGATTTGCAGCAAGCGATGGGGCTGCGCGATCTCAGCTTGACCGCGACCATGAACCTTGGCGGCGCGACCGCGGGCGCGATGGTCATGCATGCGGCGCAGGCGATCGACGCCGGGATGGCCAACATGGTGGCCTGCGTATTCGCTGACGCTCCGCTCAAGCCGCCGCGGCCTGAAAGCGCCAAAAAGGGGGCGGGATCGGCGGCGGCTTACGGGTTTGCGCGCGGGCTGGAAGGCGCGTATGGGCTGTTTGGCGTAAGCGCGCAGTATGCGTTCGTCGCGCGCCGTTATATGCATAAATTTGGCGCCACGAACGACCATCTGGGCGCGATCGCGGTGGCCGAGCGGCAGTGGGCCAACCTCAATCCCGCCGCCCAGTTTCACGATCAGCCGCTGACGCTGGCCGATTATCACAATTCGCGATGGATCGCCGAGCCGTTCCATCTGCTGGATTGTTGCCTCGTTTCCAACGGCGGACTGTGCGTGATCGTCACCTCGGCGGAACGCGCGCGCGGCTTGCGCAAACCGCCGGTCCACATCCTCGGCATGGGTCAGGGCCATACCGGTGGCGACCCGATCGAAACGCTCGCTTCCGGAGCGCCGATCGCCAAGCGGGTCGCGTTCAAAATGGCCGGCGTCGAGCTGTCCGATATCGACCTCGCGGAGATCTACGACTGCTATACCTTCACCGTGATGGTCACGCTCGAGGATTATGGCTTTTGCAACAAGGGTGAAGGGGGGCCGTTCGTCGCCGATGGCAGAATTGCGCCGGGCGGGTCTCTGCCGGTCAACACCGGCGGCGGACAGCTCAGCTCGTTTTATATGTGGGGCATGACCCCAGTGTGCGAAGCGGTAATTCAGGTGCGGGGCGAAGGCGGCGAGCGGCAGGTGAAAAAGCACGATGTCGCCCTGGTGTCGGGCAACGGCGGAATTCTCTCCACTCATTCGACGCTGGTGCTGGGCGCGGACGCCTGACCCATCTGCGCGCGCCGCGGAAATAATCTGATTTGAGTCAAGGACAAGCGTAGGCTAAAGGTAATCAGGATAGGCATGTCTGAGATCGCCAAACCAGTTCCCGCCGTCACGCCGCAGATGGTTCCATTTTTCGACGCGGCGCGTCAGGGCGAATTAAAAGTGCAGCGCTGCACCGAGTGCGGCGCGCTGCGCTTTCCGGCGCGGGAGATCTGCGCGGAATGCCTGTCGCGCCAGCACGCTTGGGTGAGGGTCAGCGGACGCGGCGAGGTGCTGAGCTTCAACATCATGCACCAGGCATACCATCCGGCGTTCGCCGCCGAGGTCCCGTATGCCGTGGTCGTTGTTAAATTAGAGGAAGGACCGGCGATCGTGTCGAATCTCGTGGGCGTCAAGCCCGACCTGATTCGCTGCGGGATGCCGGTCGAGGTCGTGTTTGAAAAGGTCAACGACCAAATCAGTCTGCCAAAATTCCGGCCCCGCGCCGCCGGTTGAGAGCCTTATAGCTAAATGCACATCCGCCCGGCGCGCGGAGGTTGATAGATACAATGTTAACTCTCGACCAAAATTATCTGCAGCGTCTGATTGAAAGCTCGCCCGATATCATAATTGCCGTCGATAACGAGGGCGCGATTATTTTCTACAACGACGGCGCGCGCCGAAACCTCCGCTACAGCGCGGAAGAAGTAATCGGCCAGAAAATCGACCGGATCTATCCGACGCTGGCCGAAGCGCGGCGGGTGATGAAGGCGATGCGCGCCGCCGAGGACCATCGCATCTCCAGCTTCGAGACGGTGCTCCGCGACAAGGACAACCAGCAGATTTCCTGCGCGATTTCAGGCTCGCTGATTTATGACGAGCACGGCAAGGAGATGGGCTCGATCGGCTACGCGCGGGATATACGCTCGATGCGCCAGCGCGAGCAACTTGCGACCTGCGGAGAAATCGCGGTCAGCCTCGCTCACGAAATCAACAATCCGCTGGAAACCATCACCAACAACCTCGATCTGCTGGCGCGCGAAATTCAGGGCCATCTGACCGACGCCGAGATGGTGGTCGAGACCGAACGGCTCGATTCGATTCGCGCCGGAATCGCGCGCGTGCAGGGAATCGTGCGCCGGCTCGACGAGATGACCCGCAAGGGCATTTACGAAACGCGCGATTATCTGCAGGGTAAAAAGATGGCCGACCTCGCGCCGCGCGAGGGCGAGGCCGCGCCGCAAGCCGGGGGCGCGCGTCCCAACGGCGCCGCGCGCCGCGACGATTGGGCGCTCAGCGGCATGTCGGTGCTGGTGCTGGACGACGACGTTTCGGTGGTGAGCTCGCTGGCCGACGTGCTGCGCGCGGAGCGCTGCGTGGTGCATACGGCGACCCGGCCGAGCGCCGCGTTCGGCATCCTGCGCAACGTCAAAATCGACGTCGTGATCTCGGACGTCGTGATGCCCGAGATGGACGGCTACGAATTTTACATGAAGGTCAAAGAAGAATTGCCCGACCTGCCGGTAATTCTGATGACCGCCTATTATTACGACAAGGATCACATCATCAAGCGCAGCCGGCTGCGCGGACTCGAAGCCGCCATCTTTAAGAAGCCGGTGAATCCGGCCAAACTGCGCGACGTGCTGATCAATGCGCGAGGCCATCGCGGGCCGGCCGCAGCCGCGCCGGTTCCTCCCGCCACGCCCGCGGCGCCAGCGCCGCGCGCCTGAGCCGCGCGCCAAATCGCGGCGAAATTCAATTCCTCCGCCGATGTAAAATCCGCCGCGCCGCGCGAACCGTGCGGCGCGTCTTTTTTTTCTTGACCGCGCCGGCTATCCGATGATAATTATTATCATCTGATAGATGAGACTAACCGTCGTCAACGATAACCGCCGCGCCGCTTATGCGCGCGAGCGGATGGCTGAATTCGCCGCGCGATGCCGGGCGGCGGGTCTGCCGGTGACGCCGCAGCGGACGGCGATTATCGAAGCGCTGCTGGACGCGACCGACCATCCGCGGGCCGAGTCGATTTGCGCGGAAGTGCGCCGGCGCCATCCGCACGTTTCGCTCGCGACCGTCCATCGCACGCTCGAAACGCTGTGCCGAATCGGCGAGGCGCGCAAGGTCACAACGCTGCACGACAGCGCGCGCTACGACGGCAACCTCAGGCCGCATCATCATGTGGTTTGCGTGCGTTGCCGGCGGATTCGCGACGTTGAAATCGCCGGCCTGGATACGGCGCTGGGCGGCGCGATTCGCGCGCCCGGCTTCAAGCCGCTTGGATGGTCGCTGGAAATCCAGGCGGTATGCGACGATTGCGCAAATTTCGGCGGGCGCGAGGGGCGTTCGTCAGGAACCGGCGGCGTCGGCAGGACGCCGCGCAATTCAAATCAAACCCCACAAGGAGCGAATGAGTGAAGAGTCTGAAAGGAACGAAGACCCACCAGAACCTGAAAGACGCCTTTGCCGGCGAAAGCCAGGCCAACCGCCGCTACCTTTATTTTGCGAAGGTCGCGGACGTTGAAGGCCAGCCCGAAATCGCCGGCCTGTTCCGCGACACCGCGGAGGGCGAGACGGGCCACGCGCATGGTCATCTGGACTATCTCAAATCGGTTGGCGATCCGGCGACGGACCTGCCGATCGGCGACACGATGCTCAATCTGAAATCCGCCGTTCATGGCGAAACCCACGAATACACCGACATGTATCCGGGGATGGCGAAGACCGCCCGCGATGAAGGCTTCAGCGAAATCTCGGACTGGTTCGAAACGCTGGCCAAGGCCGAGAAATCGCACGCCGGACGTTTCTCGAAGGCGGCGGACACGCTCTAAATCCAGCAGCGCCGCGCGGCCGCGGCGACGCGGCCGCGCGTAATCCCGCCGTAGGCGGCGCGGATTCGTTACGCTCATCGGAAAGCGTTCGGATTGCGCCGCCGCGGCATGCGCCGCGCGCCTGAGGCGCGCGGATGCGGCCGCACTTATTCGACCTGCGCCTGCGAATCTTTCGAGCGGAAACATCGCCATGAGCCGAATCGAAGCCCGACCCACCGACGGCCTTTCCTACGATCCCAACGAGCCGAAGTACTGGGATCGCGCGAAGCTCGACGCCGAGATCGATCGCGTCTTCGACATCTGCCACGGCTGCCGGCTGTGCTTCAATTTGTGTCCGTCTTTTCCGGAGTTGTTTCAGTCGATCGATCGGCGCGGCGAAGATGTCCGCGATCTTTCGCGCGAAGAGAAAGATCGCGTTATCGACCTTTGCTGGGAATGCAAGCTGTGCGAGGTGAAATGTCCGTACACGCCGCGCGACAAGCATGAGTTCCAGCTCGATTTTCCGGCCCTGGTGCTGCGCGCACGCGCGGTCAAGGCCCGGGAACAGGGAATCGCGCGGCGCGAGAAGATGCTGGGCGATCCGGATCGGGCCGGCAAAATCGGCTCGAAGATTCCGGCGCTGGCGAACTGGGCCTGCCGCAGTCCGTTCCAGCGGCGGATGATGGAGCGGATGCTGGGCATCCATCGCGATAAAAAGCTGCCCGAATTCGCCGGGGAAACTTTCGAGAAATGGATCGAGCGCACGGGAATTCCGGCGGCTCCCGCCGAACCCGCCGCCAAAGTCGCCGTTTTCCATACCTGCTTCGTGAATTACTACAATCCCGGCCCGGGCCAGGCGCTGATGAAATTGCTGGCGCGCAACGGATGCGCGATCGCAAGCCCGAAGCAAAATTGCTGCGGGATGCCGGCGCTGGACGGCGGCGACGTCGCCTTCGCGCAGCGGCAGGCGCGGGCCAACGTCGAAAACCTGCTGCCGTTCGCGCGCGCGGGCTACAAAATCGCGGCGATCAATCCCACCTGCTCGATGACGCTCAGGCGCGAATATCCGAAGCTGGTGGGCGCGCCGGAAGCGCGCGAAGTCGCCGCGGCAGTGGTCGATCCGGGCGAGATGCTTTACCAGTTGCGGCGCGCCGGCAAGTTCGATCGCTCGTTCAAATCCACTCCGGGCAAGGTCGCATATCACGTGCCGTGCCATCTGAAGGCGCAGGCGATCGGATTGCGGTCGCGCGACCTGATGCGCCAGATTCCGGGAGTCGAAATCGCCACGGTTGACGCCTGCACCGCGCACGACGGCACGTGGGCGATGAAAAAGGAATTTTTCCCGCTCTCGATGAAGTGGGGCGAAAAAGCGTTCGCCGGAATGCGCGACGCCGAAGCGCAAGTGATGGCGACGGACTGCCCGCTCGCGGCGCTGCAAATCGAACAGGCGATCGGCGCGCGTCCGATCAGTCCGCTTGAAGTGCTGGCGCGCGCTTACGAGGCGGACGGATTCGCGACGCCCGTGCCGCCGCCCGCCGAGGAAGAAAAATCGTGAAGCCGATTACGTTGAAAGAGCTGCTGCCGTGGCGGCATTATGAAATTCTCCGCCCGCGCCTGCGCCCGCTGTTTATCGCGGAAAAGGAACGGCGGCGGCTCGCCGTCGGCGCGCATCTGACGCTGCTGTTCGAGAACGGCCAGACGGTTTGGTATCAGATCGAAGAGATGATCCGGGCCGAGCGAATCGAGGCCGAAGACGCGCTGCGCCACGAAATCGACACCTATAATGAATTGCTGCCGCGGCCGGGCGAACTGACCGCGACGATGCTGGTCGAGTACGCGGACGCGCAGGAACGCGACGCCGCGTTGCGCGCGCTGACCGGTTTGGAGCGGCATTTGTGGATCGCGATCGGCGGGCGGCGCGAAAGCGCGCGCTTCGACAACCGCCAGATTGCGGCCGACCGGATCAGCGCGGTGCAGTTCGTGCGGTTTCCGCTCGGCGGACTGGACGCGGCTGAGTTTCACGATCACGCCGCCGCGGGCAAAATCGCGATCGAAGCGGACCATCCGCATTTGACGGCCCGCGCGATGCTTCAGGGAACGATCGCGCGCGCCCTTGAAGGCGACTTGATCGGCGACTAGCGTGGTGTCCCGCAAATAACTTCCACCTGATGCCTGATCGGCTCGGCACGCGGGTCGCCCAGCGGTGGGCGACCAGGGATGGATTGCCGGGTCTGGACCCGGCAATGACGAACTGAGCTGGTCATGCCCGGACTTGATCCGGGCATCCATGCGGAGCGCAAGATCGACGCGGAGCGCAAACTTATTCAGGGGACGCCACACTAGCGGCGTGGATGATTGCGCCGGGCGGGAACGGCGCGGAGCGGAGATGCGCACGCAGGTTGGAATTGTAGGCGCGGGACCGGCGGGCACGATGCTGGCGCATCTGCTGGCCCGCGCCGGAGTCGAAGCGGTCGTGGTCGAAACGCGCAGCCGCGAATACGTGCAGGAGCGTGTGCGCGCCGGCGTGCTCGAACAAGGCACGTGCGATCTGATGGACGCGGCGGGAGTCGGCGTGCGGATGCGCCGCGAGGGTCTGGTCCATCACGGAATCGAATTGCGCTTCGGCGGCCGCGGCCATCGCATCGACCTGAGCGGCCTGACCGGCGGCCGATCGACTATGATTTATCCGCAGCGCGAAGTGGTCAAAGACCTGACCGACGCGCGCATCGAGGCCGGTCTGCCAATCCATTTCGAGGCCGAAGATGTGCGCGTCGGCGGCATTGGCGGCGAGCATCCCGAAATTCTTTTCATTCACGACGGTTTCGAGCGTCGCGTGGAATGCGATTTCATCGCCGGATGCGACGGCTTTCACGGCGTCTGCCGCGAAGCGATTCCGCGCGCCGCGCTGACCATCTACGAGCGGGTGTATCCGTTCGCGTGGCTGGGCATTTTGGCGGAAGTCGCGCCCTCTTCGGACGAACTGATTTATTGCAGCCACGAGCGCGGTTTCGCGCTGCATAGCATGCGCACGCCGTCGCTGACCCGGCTTTATCTGCAATGCGATCCGCGCGAGGCGATCGAGAACTGGCCCGACGATCGAATTTGGCGCGAGCTGCGAACGCGATTCGCGACGGCGGGCGATTGGCGGCTGGCTGAAGGGCCGATCGTGCGGAAAGGAATCACGCCGATGCGCAGCTTCGTCGCCGAGCCGATGCGTTACGGGAGTCTTTTTCTGGCCGGCGACGCGGCGCATATCGTGCCGCCGACCGGCGCCAAAGGACTTAACCTCGCCGTCGCGGACGTGAAGGTGATGGCCGAGGCGCTGGCGGAGTTCTATCGCTCGGGACGGCGCGGCCCGCTCGACAATTACTCGTCCGTTTGCCTGCGCCGGGTTTGGAAAGTGCAGCGGTTTTCGTGGTGGATGACCTCGATGCTGCATCGCTTTCCAGACGAAACTCCATTCGATTGGCGCCGTCAGCAGGCCGAGTTGGATTATGTGACGAGCTCGCAGGCGGCGGCCGCCAGTCTCGCGGAGAATTACGTCGGACTGCCGTTCGACTGATCCAGGAGATCGAAGGCCGGGCCGTTCGCGATCTCGTGCAAGATCGCACGCCGCGCGAAAATTGGAACAGTGGACCTCTTTTCAATGCCGCATGACGAAGCCGGTGCGGCGATCGATCGGAAAAAATTCGGCCGCGCGTAATTTGCTTGTCCAGCCAAATTTACGAATTTTCGCCGTTTGATTGGCGATATTCGCCTATTCTCAGCGCCTTTGAGCGCCGCATGATCGATGTTTGGCGGCCCCTTTGAAGCGATTAATTGACGCCTTGGGCCGGGATGCCTGCTAAGATCAAAAACTGGCGCGCCGCTTGGAAGCAGTGTCGTTGATCGAGCGGGTAATCGGAACGGCGCCAGATAACGATGGCGTCGAAGGAGCGGATTGACATGGAGTGGTATCTAATCCGCACCAAACCGAACAAAGAGCGCTGGGTCCGGGATCAGCTTGCGGCGATTTTGCCGGAGGTGTTCATGCCCCTGCTCGAGGCGCGCACGCGCCGATGGGGCAAGATGGCGTGGACGATCGCGCCGCTGTTTCCGTGCTACCTGTTTGCGCGGTTCGATCCGCAACTTCACTACTTCGACGTGAAATATATGCATGGCGTGCAGGGAATCGTCGGAGCCGGAAGCGATCCTCTGACCGTGCCGCAAGGCGTGATCGAAGAGATTCGCCGCCGCGGCGTCAACGGCGTGGTCAAGATTGAAGAGCAGGCGCTGGCGAGCGGTGAAACGGTGCGCGTGGTCGATGGGCCTTTCCGCGGTTTCGCGGCGATTTTCGACCGTTACATGTCCGGGGCGGAGCGGGTGGCGATTCTGCTCAATACGCTGGAGGCCACCGGCGTGCGCGTGGTGCTGCCGGCGTCGGCGGTGACGAAGTTTTCCTGAACATTCCGGCTTGGCCGAACGCCCGCGACCCGGCGGCGCGAATGCGGCGGCCGCGCCGCCGCTACGAAATCCGCGTGTAAAGCCGGCGCGGATTATCCCACAGGATTTTCCGCTGCACCTCCGGCGGAAAAATTTCCGGACGCGCCGTCAGCTTGACCGTATCGGGAAACCGGCCGTCGAAATGCGGATAGTCCGAAGCGTAGAGGATATGCTCGGGGCCGGCGAAGTTCGCGACGAACGGCAGCGTCTCCTCGTCGGGGTCGCAGGAAATGAAAAAATTCTCCGAGCGGATTGCCTCGGACGGTTTGCGCCGCAGGAACGGCACGTACTCGGGCATCAACTCGTAATGCTCGTCCAGCCGCTCCATCCAGAACGGCAGCCAGCCCGCGCCCGCCTCCAGAATCGCGACGCGCAGCCGCTCGAACATATCGAGCACGCCGCCGCCGACGAGCGCCGCGACCGCCCGCATCATTTCGAACGGATTGGTCGCCGAATGTTGCAGGAAAAGATTGTTGGTCATCTCGAAAGTGCCAAGTCCATACGGCGGACGCGCGGTGCCGCCGTGAAAGCACGCCGGCAAATCCGCGTCCTGGCAGGCCTGCCATATGGGATGGAGCGCCGGATGGTCGAGCAGGCGATCTTCGATGTGGCCGGATAAATAGACGCCGGCCGCCCAGGGCGCGCGCGCAACCTCGCGAATCATCGCGGCCGCGCGCTCCGGATCGCGCATCGGCACGACCGCGGCCGCCTTCAATCGATTCGGATAGGCCGCGCAATAATCGGCGATCCAGCGATTGTAGGCCCGGATCATCGCCGCCTCGAAATCGACCGTCTTCAAAGAGCAGAAGCTCGAAACCACCGTCGCGAACAACACGGCCACGTCGATGCCCTCGCGGTCCATGTCCTTGATGCGGATGTGCGGGTCCCATCCGCCGCGCAGGTCGGGTTTTTCGGCGCGCGGATTGCGTCCGCGGCGCACGAGGGGCTGGTCGGGATGCGGCACGCCGAGCGGGCGTCCGGTGTCGAGCTGATGGAAAATGCCGAAGAAGAATTTCGACGGACGCCGTTCGGCGGCGCGCTTGAGTTCCTCAAGGTCGGGTTTGTACTTCGCTTCGAGATACTGATCGTAAAGGTCGTTCGGCTCCATCACGTGGCCGTCGGCGTCGATAACCTTGATGCCGTTGTACATCGCCAGAACCTCGCTGGTTTTCTGCGTTCAGCCGTCTCGATTTCGTTATCATACGATGAGCGCCGAATCTCAAGCGCCGCCGTCCGTCCGACGCGCCTATTCAGACGATAGCGGGGCGGCGATTTGTTCGAGGCTGCGCCGCTCCGCCGGGACGCCGATGACCATCTCGACGATCGCCGCCAGCAGCATCAGCGCCGCGGCGGCCAGATAGCCATGGAGCAGCGCGGCGCGCGAGCCGGTATCGATCAAGCGGCCGAAAAACCATGGCGCCGCGATTCCGCCGACGGCGGCGCCGGCGGCGAAAAAAATCGCGATCGCGAGAGCGCGAATCTCCAACGGAAAAATTTCGCTCACCGTCAGATAGGCCGCACTCGCCGCCGGCGACGCGAAGAAGAACATCGCCGTCCACAGCAAACCCTGCTCGAAGCTGGTGAGCATCCCGCGGGCGAACATCGCGCCGGTCAGGATTAATATCGCCGCCGCGATCGCGTAGGTCGCGGCGATCATGCGCCGCCGGCCGACAGAGTCGAACAACGGGCTCATAATGACCGGCCCGGCGAAATTCGCCGCCGCGAATGGCAGCAGATATGCGGCCGCATGCGCGGCGGAGACGCCGAAAAAGCGGTTCAGCACGATCGCGTAGGTGAAAAATATCGCGTTGTAGGTGAAGGCTTGCGCGGCCATCAGGGTCACGCCGAGCAGCGCGCGCCGCCGATAGCGAATCACGATCGTGCGCAGCGCGCCGCCAATCCCGATCGCGCGACGCGGGCGGATTCGAACCGCAAGAACGGCATCGGGGAATTCGAGCGGACGGCCGGCACGGGCTTCCACCGCCCGCTCCATTTCCGCGACTACCAATTCCGCCTCGCCGGGACGGTCGTGCGTCAGCAGCCATCGCGGGCTTTCCGGAATGAATTTGCGCAGATAGAGGATCGCCAAACCAAGCGCCGTGCCGATCGCGAAGCCCGCGCGCCATCCGTAGCGATACGGCACGAAGCGCGGATTCAGCAGCACGATTCCTGACAGCGCTCCCGCGGCCGCGCCCAACCAGAAACTACCGTTGACGATCAAATCGACGCGGCCGCGAATTCGCGCCGGAACGAGCTCATCGATCGCGCTGTTGACCGCCGCATATTCGCCGCCGATCCCCGCGCCCGTCACCGCGCGAAAAATCGCGAAGCTCGCCAGATTCCACGCGCACGCCGTAAGCGCAACGCCGATCAGGTAGAGCGCAAGGCTGATGAAGAAGAACCGGCGACGGCCATGGCGGTCCGTCAGATGGCCGAAGACGAGCGCGCCAACCACGGCGCCCGTCAAATAACACGAGCTGATAAAACCAATCTGCTCAGCATTGAGGCCGAGCGTGTCCGGAAGTTGCAGCACCGCTCCGATCGCGCCCATCAGCGTCACTTCAAGGCCGTCGAGCGCCCACGTGATGCCGAGACCGACGACGATGAGCGTATGGAGCCGGCTCCAGGGCAGGCGATCCAGCCGCGCCGGAATCAGCGTGATGAATTTGCCGGCTTCACTACGCGGAGCGGTTGAGTACGGTTGGTCCATCGCTTTTCGCACAGTGCGCCGCCTTCCATCCGCGGCGGTTCAGAGCCGTGATTGCGCGTCGCGCCGGCGGCTTTCTTAGCCGGGCGGCTATCGAATATGTTTAGCGCCACCGATGGCCTCCGAACCCGGAATCGCAAGCTCGGCCGCCTCCGTGCAATCAACATCCGAAGCGTTCCACACCCTTTTCGCGAGCTTTCTGGGATGGACGCTCGACGCCTTCGATTTTTTCGCGTTGGTATTTGTTCTGCCAACTATCGCCAAAGAATTCCATCGCGACGTGGCCGATATCGCCTTCACGATCACCGCGACGCTGGCGATGCGTCCGGCCGGCGCGCTGATTTTCGGCTGGCTCGCCGATCGTTACGGACGGCGCACGCCGTTGATGATCGACGTGATCCTCTATTCGCTCTTCGAGGTGCTGAGCGGGCTTGCGCCGACTTTCGGATGGTTCCTGTGCTGGCGGGCGCTGTACGGCGTCGCGATGGGCGGCGAATGGGGCGTGGGCGCGTCGCTCGCGATGGAGGCCGTGCCGGCGCGCTGGCGGGGCCTGCTCTCCGGACTGCTGCAGGAGGGTTACGCGGTCGGCTATCTGCTCGCGGCGGCGGCCTATTTTCTGGTCTTTCCGCATTTCGGATGGCGCGCGATGTTTTTTCTGGGCGGCGCGCCCGCGCTGCTGACGCTCTATATCCGCGCCAAGGTGCCGGAGTCGAAATCGTGGGAGCTGATGCGTCCGTCGCGCGGCGCTATCTGGCTCGCGCTGCGCCGGAATTTTCGGCGGTTCGCCTACCTGGTCGTCCTGATGACGATGATGAACCTGATCTCGCACGGCACGCAGGACCTCTATCCGACGTTCCTGCATCTTGAGCGCAAGCTCGAACCGCGCACGATCGCGACGATCGCGATCATCTACAATATCGGCGCGCTGCTTGGCGGACTCGCGTTCGGATGGCTCTCCGACCGTTTCGGACGGCGCCGGGCGATGGTTGCGGCGACGCTCGCGGGGCTGCTGCTTGTGCCGCTGTGGATTTTCCCGCGGTCGCTGATCTGGCTGACCGCGGGCGCGTTCCTGATGCAATTCATGGTGCAGGGCGCGTGGGGCGCCATTCCGGCGCATCTGGTCGAACTGTCGCCGCCGGAGGTGCGCGGGCTGTTTTCCGGCTTCGCCTATCAACTGGGCGTGCTGTTCGCCTCCAACGCCGCCTTTGTCGAGGCGCTGATCGCACGGCGGCTCGGCTACAGCGCGGCGCTGGCGCTGCTCGCCTCGACGGTTTTGCTAATCGACGCTGTCGTTATCGCGCTCGGCAGCGAGCGGAAGGGATCCGACTTGAATCAGATCGCCGGAGGCGCCGCGGCCGGATGAGCGATCGATTCGGCCACAGCCGCAACGCTCGATAGCAGGCGCCGCGGCCGGACGAAATTTCGTTTTTTCCTAATCATCGGAGGCTTTCCCTTACTGACGGATTGCGCTAAACGACGGCAATGCGGAGGGCATCAGGATGAAATTCGGAATCTTCTATGAAATTTCGGTGCCGCGGCCGTGGGATCCCGGCGTCGAAAAGCGCGTCTTCGACAATTGCCTCGAACAGGTCGCGTTAGCCGACGAGCTTGGCTTCGATTCGGTCTGGGCGGTCGAGCATCATTTTCTTGAGGAATATTCGCACTGCTCCGCGCCCGAATTGTTTCTGACCGCTTGCGCGATGCGCACCAAGAAGATGCGCGTTGGCCATGGGATCGTGGTCTGCGTGCCCGAATTCAACCATCCGATCAAAATCGCCGAGCGCACCGCCACGCTCGATATCCTCTCAGGCGGCCGGCTCGAAGTCGGCACCGGACGCTCCGCCACCTGGAACGAATTGGGCGGCTTCCGCGCGAATCCCGACGAGACCAAACGCACCTGGGATGAATTCGTGCGTTGCCTGCCGAAGATGTGGACGCAGGAGCGTTTCGGCTATCAGGGCCGGTCGTGGTCGATGCCGGTGCGGACGATACTGCCCAAGCCGATCCAGAAACCGCATCCGCCGATGTGGGTCGCGGTGACCAGTCCCGGCACCGAAATCGACGCCGCCGAACGCGGTCTCGGCTCGCTCGGCCTGACCTTCGGATCGGTCAAGGAGCAGGAAACCAAAGTCGAGAACTACCGTCGCATAATCGCCAACTGCGAGCCGGTCGGCGAAATCGTGAATAATCAGGTCAGCACGGTCAATTTCCTCTTCTGCCACGAAGATACGGAAAAGGGGAACAAGCTTGGCCGGCGGATGCTCGGCACGTTCAATTTCCTGGCCGCGCAATTGCTCGCCGCGCGCGAGGCTTATCCGACCAAGTCGTATCCATCGCTCGGCTTGCTGCCGTCGCTGCGCAAGGAGGCGTCGGGACCGGCCGATCCGGCGGGCGTGCCGGAAGGCATCGCGATTGGCGATCCCGAGCGAGTGCTGCGCGCCTGCAAGCGATGGGAGTCGGTCGGCGTCGATCGGATCAACTTCCTGCTCAACGCCATGGAAACGATTCCGCAGGAAGAAGTGCTCAACAGCCTGCGCACCTTCGCCAAGCATGTGATGCCGCATTTTCAGGACAGCTCGTCGCACGCCGCGGCGGCCGGAGGCGGACGCTGATGCCGATTTCGGGAACGATGGATGTGGCGGCCTTCGCCGCGGGCGCGCATCTGGCCGAGATTCACGGCTTCAAGACCGAGGATTGGACGCTCAAGGGCGCGCAGATCCTCAACGTCTATTACGAAGTCGATATCGACCTCGCGCAGCGGTTGATGCCGGTGACGGTTCATCCCGTCATTCCGGCGTATGCGATGTTCAACGTAACGCACTATCCGGAAAGTCCGGTTGGACCGTTCACGATCGCCGACGTGCGCCTGGGCTGCCGCGCCGGCGTGCGGCCGCGCGGTTTAACGCTCGCAAGCTACGTCGATAGCGAAGCGGCGGCGCGCGAACTGGCGCAGCGATGGGGGTTTCCGACGCGCGTGGGCAAGGTCGCCCTGCGCGCTTTTCACGATCGCGTGGTCGGCCGCGTGGTTACGGCCGAGGGCAGGCTGGCGCTCGAAGTCGAGATGCTCGACCGCGATTTCATCAGCGGCGGCGACGTCCAATACGTCTCGAGCATGCATCTGTGCCGCAATCGCGAAGACGGCAAGCTCACGATAGTGCAGTGCGATCCCGAATGGACTTTCAGCAAAGCCGAGCGCGGCCGGCCCAATCTGGTCTCGTTCGATTCGGCGCTCTGGAACGGCGGCGATAAAGTCCGGCCGAATTGGCCGATTTCCGCCAGCTATGCGATCGCCGACGTGACGCTCTCGAAAATCCGCTACGTCAGCGATCCCAATCAGGACGCGTTCCGCGGCACGACGCAGGTCGCCGCCTGAAAGGCCAAAACGCATCCCACTCCCGGGATCCGGCGCTTTTTCAAATCCGTTGTTAGCGACGGCCGCGGCAATTTCGCCGCGGTCGTTTTTTTTTGGCGCGCTTGCGGTTCCGGTGGCTTCGGTTTCCTTGGACATCCCGCCGCGGATTCGCGATATTAAGATGCTGGACAAAGGAGACGACGATGGGCGAAGCATGGATTATCGACGCAGTGCGCACTCCGCGCGGCCGTGGCAAAAAAGACGGCGCGCTCGCCAGCCTGCATCCGCAGGAACTGATGGCGCGCACGCTCAACGCAATCAAAGATCGGAATCATATCGATCCGCGCGACGTTGACGACGTCGTCGTCGGATGCGTCACCGCCTACGGCGATCAGGCGATGTGCATCGCCCGGATGTCGGTGCTCGCGGCGGAATGGCCGAACGATTCGACCGGCGTGACGATCAATCGCTTCTGCGGCTCCGGCCAGCAGGCGGTTAATTTCGCCGCGATGGGAATCAAGGCCGGCGAGCAGGATCTGGTCGTCGCCGGCGGCGTCGAATCGATGTCGCGGGTGCCGATGGACGCCGATCGCGGCGGCATCGACGGCCACAATCCGCATCTGCGCCAGCTTCATCCGTTGGTTCCGCAGGGTATCTCGGCCGATTTGATCGCGGCGATCGAAGGCTTCACGCGCGAGGATTGCGACCGCTTCGCGCTCGAAAGCCAGAATCGCTACGCGCGCGCGCACGCCGAAGGCCGGCTCAAAAAAAGCCTGATTCCAGTCCTTGACGCCGAGGGCCGGGTGCTCCTCGACCGCGACGAGCATCCGCGCCCGACCACGCTCGAAGGGCTGGGCAAGCTGCCGTCGTCGTTCGAGCAAATCGGCAAATACGTGCAGAAGGGCGACACGCTCAGCTTCGATCAGAAAGCGCTGTCGCGTTACAAGAACGTCGAATCGATTCCGCATGTCCATCACGCCGGCAATTCGTCGGGCATCGTCGATGGCTCCAGCGCTCTGCTGCTCGCTGCGCCTGAATATGCGAAAGCGCACGGACTCAAGCCGCGCGCCCGCGTCGTCGCCACCGCGACCGCCGGCGACGAGCCGATTATCATGCTCACCGCGCCGGTGCCCGCGTCGCGCCGCGTGCTCAAAAAGGCGGGCATGACGATCAAAGACATCGACCTCGTCGAAATCAACGAGGCGTTCGCCGCCGTGCCGCTCAAAGTGATGCGCGACTGCGAGATGGATCCGGCGACGGTCAACGTCAACGGCGGCGCGATCGCGCTTGGCCATCCGCTCGGCGCCACCGGCGGGATGCTGATCGGCGCCGTGCTCGACGAGCTGGAACGTCAGAACAAAACCACCGCGCTGATCACGATGTGCATCGGCGGCGGCATGGGCGTGGCGACGATTATCGAGCGCATTTGACCGGAGCTGAATTGCGCTTCGGCAAGCGAGGAGTGTTCGCGGATGTTGCAGGAAGCGACGACGGTTGACGAGAAAAACCGCTGGCGGCTGGAAACGCCCGGCCATCAGGGCTGGCCGCGCACGGCGCGCCCGGACGATCCGGGCCGCTGTCTGCTCATCTCGGCCGATTGCCATTGCAACGAGCCGGGCAGCCTCTGGTGGCAGCGCATCGACAAGAAGTTCCAGCCCCGGTTGCCGCACGTCGAAGTGGACGAGCACGGCGAAAAATGGATGGTCGTCGAGGGTTACCAGAAGTCGCGCATCCGCGCCGTCAATATCGGCGACGCGCCCAGGGGCGGCGAGGATCGCCTGCGCGGCAACGCCGGCCGCACGCCCGAAGAGCGCATTCAGGACCATCTGCGCGACGGCATCGATGCCGAAATCATGTTCCCGAACAAGGGGCTTTCGATGTGGGCGACGCAGGACCCCGAGTTCGGCGCCGCGCAGTGCCGCGTGTGGAACGACTGGGCGTGGGAAACCTTCGGCCCGTACAACGATTTCATGTCGCCGATGGCGGCGATCATGACCGCCGACGCCGATATTGCGATCGCGGAAATCCGCCGCGTCGCCAAACTCGGTTTTCGCGGCCTGAATCTGCCCGCCAAGCCGGTTTGGGGCGCTCACGACGCGCGCCATCCCAACTACAATCTGCCGATTTTCGACCCGATGTGGGCGGCGATTCAGGACACCGGCCTGCCGATCACTTTCCATATTTCGACCGGCATGGATCCGCGCGCCGCGCGCAAGGACGGCGGCGCCGTGATCAATTACGTCACGCACGCCTGCACCACCGTGATCGAGCCGATGTCATGCCTGTGCGCCTCGGGCGTGCTCGAACGTTTCCCGCGCCTGCGTTTCGCGCTGATCGAATCGGGCATCGGATGGGTCGCGTGGGCGCTTGGCGCGATGGACGAGGCCTATCTGAAGCATCATTTGTGGGCCTGGCCCAAGCTCAAGCGGAAGCCGAGCGATTATTTCCGCGAGCATGGCGCGGTTTCTTTCCAGGAAGATCCCGCCGGCCTGCAGTTGGCCGAGTCCTTCAATCTCGTCGATAATTTCCTGTGGGCCAACGACTATCCGCATGCCGAGGGAACGTGGCCGCATTCCGCCGAGGCGATCGAGCGGCAGATGCAATCGCTCACTGACGCAGCGCGGGCGAAAATCCTCGGCCTGAATTCCGCGAAGATGTTCCGCTTCGACGCCGAACGGTTGCTGGCGCGGCGCGCCGCGGCGGCCCATCCGGCGCAATAGCCGCCATCCGGCCGTCGCACACGGACGAGGCCGTCCGCGTGCGGCGGTCGCAGGGTTGGCCCGTATGATTGCGATTAAGCGCGCATACGAAGCTCCGGCGGACGCCGACGGCGCGCGCGTGCTGGTCGATAGGCTCTGGCCGCGCGGCCGCGCGAAGGATTCCCTCCGCATCCTCAAATGGATGAAAGAGCTTGGGCCGAGCGACGAATTGCGCCGCTTTTTCGGCCACGATCCCGCCCGCTGGCCTGACTTCCGCAAACGCTACCTCCGCGAACTGGAACGTTCCGGCGCCGCGCCGCTGATCGCGGAGCTGGCCGCCCTCGCGCGCAAAGGCCGATTGACCCTCGTTTATGGCGCCAGGGATACCGAACACAATCAAGCCGTAGTGCTGAAAGAGTTTCTGGAAGCAAAACTGCGCAATTCGTGAATTGGCGGATCGGGAGATTGGAGTGTTTGAGCGATGGCCGAATTGAGCGATCCATTTGAAACGCAATTGACTCATGCGGACGATCGCGTGCGGCTCAGCCACTGGCTGCCGCCGCAATGGGGCGTCGCGCCCAGGGTGCGCATCGGCAAACGTTGGTTCAATCTGCTTTGGCTAATCCCGATCGGCGTGGCTGGTCTGCTCATCGGTGTTCCGATCGCGCAGGAGTTGCGGCGGCTTCCCGCCGTCGAGCGATTCATCGCGCGCTATCCGGGACAAAGTTCCGTCCCTATTCACTATTCGGGCTTCCCGGCATGGTTGCGATGGCAGCATTTTTTCAATTTGTTTCTGATGTTCTTCATTATCCGCGCCGGACTGCAAATTCTCGCCGACCATCCGCGGCTCTACTGGAATCGCGATTGCACTCCCGGCACGGAGTGGTTCCGGTTCCAGCGCCCCGTCCCGGCCGATCGCATCTGGACCGCCAAAGACGACTCCGTGACGCTTCCCGGGTGGCTCGGCATTCCCGGTATCCGCCATTCGATCGGCCTGGCGCGCTGGTGGCATTTTTCATGCGACCTGTTGTGGACGCTCAACGGTGCGATCTTTTTCGTCTTGCTCTTGTCCACTCATCAATGGGAGCGCATCGTACCGCGCGCCTGGGACGTGTTTCCCAACGCGCTTTCAACCGCGATTCAATATCTCTCGCTTGATTTTCCGGCCGAAGAAGGATGGGTCCGGTACAATGGATTGCAGTTGCTATCTTACTTCGTGACGGTATTCATTGCCGCGCCGCTCGCGATCGTCACGGGATTGATGCAAGCGCCGGCGCTCTCGAACAAAGCCGGATGGTTTGGGCGGATGCTGCATCGTCAGGCCGCCCGTTCGATACATTTCATAATCCTCTGCTGGTTCCTATTTTTCATCTTTATCCATGTGGCGATGATATTCGTCACCGGCCTGCTGCCGAACCTCAATCATATGTTCGCCGGAAATGACGGCGCGGGTCCGGAAGGATTGGTTATCTTCATCGCCGCAATGACTATAGTCGCCGTCGCGTGGGCGCTCGCCACGCCGATTACGCTGAATCATGCGCGCGCGGTGCAAAAGACCGGCGAATTCCTGATCGGATGGCTGAAAGGATTCGCCGAATGGTGGGATCCGTCCAATCAGTATTCCGAACAGGACATCTCGCTGCATTTCTGGCCGAACGGCACGATGCCCGCGTCGGACGAGTACGAGGAGCTGGCCGCTCGCCAGTTCGGCGGCTACAAGCTGCGCGTCGGCGGCCTCGTCGCAAATCCACGCGAGTTCTCTTTCGACGAACTCAAGGCGATGCCGAAACAGGAGCAGATCACCTGCCATTTTTGCATCCAGGGATGGTCGGGCGTCGCGAAATGGGGCGGCGTGCCGATGGCGAAAATCATCGCGGAGGTAAAGCCGCTGCCCGCCGCGCGCTATGCCGTCTTTTACTCATTCGCCGACGGCGCCGACGGCGGCCGCTACTATGACGTGCACAAGCTCGAGAACATGCGGCATCATCTGACGATTCTCGCGTACGAGATGAACGGCCGGCCGGTCGGCGTCTTGCACGGAGCGCCGCTCAGGCTGCGATGCGAAAACGAGCTTGGATTCAAGCAGGTGAAGTGGATCGCCGCGATCGAGTTCGTCGCCGACTTCAAGCATCTCGGCGCCGGCCAGGGCGGCTACAATGAAGATCACGAGTTTTACGGCTACCGGATGCCGATCTGATTCTTCGCGAAGCGGAATTTCACGTCCGATAAAACACGCCGGAGCGGCGTTGCTCGCCGCTCCGGCGTGCGCATTGCTTCGCTTGGCTTACTATCGCGCCAGATCGGTCGCGCGCGTCTCCCGAATCACCGTCACCCGGATTTGTCCCGGATAGGTCATGTCGGTTTCGATCTTGCGCGCCACCTCGCGCGCCAGCATCGTCGCCTCCTCGTCGGAAACCTGGCTCGGTTCGACGATCACGCGCATTTCGCGTCCCGCCTGCACTGCGAAACACTTGTCCACGCCCTTGAACGACTTCGCGATCGTTTCCAGATCGTCCAGCCGCTTGACGTAGCTCTCCAGCACCTCGCGCCGCGCGCCGGGCCGCGCGCCCGAAAGCGCGTCGGCGGCGTCGACCAGCGGCGCCAGAATCGTCTCGGCCTTGACCTCCTCGTGATGCGCCGCGATCGCGTTGACAATCTTCGCCGACTCGCCGTATTTGCGCGCCAGCTCGCCGCCGATCAGCGCGTGCGATCCCTCGACTTCGTGCGTCAGCGCCTTGCCGATATCGTGCAGCAGCGCCGCGCGCCGCGCCTGCTTTTCGTTCAAGCCCAGCTCCGCGGCCATCGCGCCGCAGATGAACGCCGCCTCGATCGAATGCATCAGCACGTTCTGCGCGTAGGAGTAGCGGTACTTCAGCATCCCGAGCAGCTTGACCAGCTCCTGATGCACGCCGTGGACGCCCACCTCGATCAGCGCGCGCTGGCCCGCTTCCTTGATCGATTCCTCGACCTCCTGCTCGGCCTTGCGCACCACCTCTTCGATGCGCCCCGGATGGATGCGGCCGTCGGAAATCAGCCGCTCCAGCGCGACCCGCGCGATTTCACGGCGAATCGGATTGTGGCACGAGATGACCACCGCTTCGGGCGTGTCGTCGATAATTATATCGACGCCCGTCGCCGCCTCGATCGCGCGGATATTGCGCCCTTCGCGCCCGATAATCCGCCCCTTCATTTCGTCGGAGGGCAGCGCGATTACCGAAACCGTGCGTTCGGCGACGAATTCGCCCGCCAGCCGCTCGATTGCGATGGAGATGATGCGCTTGGCCCTGCGGTCGGCCTCCTCGCGCGCCTCTTCTTCGACCACCCGGATATGACGGGCCGCTTCGTGCCGCGCCTGTCCGGTTATTTCGTCGATCAACGCGCGCTTGGCCTCTTCGCGCGTGAGCTCGGCGATCGTTTCCAGCCGGACGCGCGCCTCTTCGACCAGCGCCTGCCGTTCGGTCTCTTTCTCGCCGATCGCTTTTTCGCGATTGCGCACGCCCTGATCGCGCCGGTTGAGATCGGTCTCGCGCCGTTCAAAGGCTTCCTGGCGTTTCTCGAAAGCCTCCTCGCGCGTTTCCAGCTTGTTTTCCAGCGTCGCCAAATCGCGCCGCCGTTCGCGCAGTTCGCGTTCCGCGTCGTCGCGCGCGGCGACGATCACGTCCTTGGCTTT
The DNA here is from genome assembly GCA_021780225.1 of Deltaproteobacteria bacterium. GTDB lineage: Bacteria > Desulfobacterota > Binatia > Binatales > Binataceae > JADMIL01. Next base: position 24,087 of record JAJXZF010000092.1, read on the forward strand.
GAGTTCCGATTCTTTGATTAAAAGCTCGCTTTTGGTTTTAGCCTCCTCGAGCATTCGTTGCGCTTCGCCGGCGGCGCTGTGCGCCGCGTCGGCGTCGTTTCGGCCGCGCGCGTTCAGCAGCAACAGGAACGCCACGCCGGAAATTACAACGCCCAGGATCAACAGTCCCGCGTCTAACAACACCGGTTCATACCTCCTTGGTCGTCCGGCCGCGCCGCCGCTCCAATTTCGGATTGGGCGGGCCATAGCACGGCGGACTCGGTGACGATTAGGCCGAGGCGCCGGTCGTGCGGCTCCTCGGGCAACCGGTCCAGCACCTGAAAAGCGTAGGCCAGACCGGCCGCCACCGCTGCTTCAGCGGCGCCAGCCAGAAAACGATCGTAATGGCCGCCTCCGCGGCCGAGGCGTCCGCCTTCGCGGCTGAATGCCAGGCCGGGGACGCAAATCAGCGCCCGCCGCAAATCCCGCGACGACGCGATTTCCGCCCCCGACGGCTCGGGTATTCCGAACGCCCCCAATCGCATTTCCGACGGATCGTTCACACGGACCATCTGAAGGTCCCGGCGCTCCGGAGCGATACGTGGAAAATAGACGCGCCGTCCGGAGCGCAGCGCGTCGCGCACGATCATCTCGGTCGAGACTTCATTGCCGGCCGCGGCGTACAGCGCCACTCGATCGGCCGCGGCGTAACAGGGAGCTTCAAGCAGGTTCTGCTGAATTCGGCAGGCGAGCGCAACTGCGTACTTTCCATCAAGCGCATCCCTGCACTCACGGAAAATCCGCCGCAAATGATTCTTTTCGTCCGCCATGCTCACTGCTGCGATGGCGGGCGCGGGGCTAAATTGGCGTGCTTTTCGCCTCTTGTAGAAAACTGTCGCTTCTCATCGCAATATTCCGCTCCCACTGCCGGAAGCGAACGACGAGGATGCGTCAAAAGTCGAAATGCCGCTATTCTTCATCGAAGTAAACTGCGTCAATCGCTCTCTGATGCGAGCGTAGCAACGCTAAATCCATCCCAGCCCCGCGAAATCCCGCCCCCTCGAAACCTGCGCCGCCTTATCGTCAACGCGCCCGCGGTCAGCGCCGGTCAATTCAATCGCCCGCGCCGATCGCCGCTGAAAGCCGCCGGTTGAGCGACTCCAGACGGCTCAGCAGGTCCTGATGGTCCCGGCGCAGGCGCTCAAGCTCGTCCGCGAACTGAAGCGCCGCCAGAATCGCCAGATTGATTGAATTTACCGTCTGTCCGCTGGCGCGAATATGCCGAATCTTCTCGTCAACCGCCGCCGCGATCGCGCGAACTCGCTGGTCGTCGTCCACCCCCGGGCCGCTGCTGAGCTTCAACTGCTGCCCCATGATTTCGACGTCGACGGCGTTCATCTTCAGCCCAGATCAAGACCATCAAACCGCGCCAGAATCCTTTCGATCCGCTCTTTCACTTCGGCGCGGGCGGCCTCTTGTTCGCGCAACTCGGCGCTTGCCTGCTGAAAGCGCTGCTCGCTTTCGGCCAACTGTCGCGCCAATTGCTCATTTTCGCGCTGTAATTGCTGAATCCTGCCGATCGATGCCTGTATACGTTCGTCCAGTTGCTTGAGGACGTCAGTCGCCATGTCTGCCAATTTCCACCTTCACTTTAATTTTGGATTAAATATGGTGTCAAGCCGCATAAGAACCGCTCGCCGCCGCGCCCTCGCCGTCGCCCTCTTCAAACAGCGCATCGACGAATTCGCGCGGGTCGAACGGCCGCAAATCTTCAAGGTTTTCGCCCAGGCCGACGTAGCGAACCGGCAGCTTCAAGCGCTCGGCGATTCCCACGATCACGCCGCCCTTGGCCGTGCTGTCCAGCTTCGCCAGCACCACGCCGGTCAGCGGTACCGCTTCGCCGAAGAGCTTAGCTTGGCTGAGCGCGTTTTGGCCCGTGGTCGCATCCAGGACCAACCAGGTTTCGTGCGGCGCTCCGGGCAGCTCGCGGCCTACCACCCGCGCGATTTTTTTCAGCTCTTCCATCAAATTGGTCTTGGTTTGCAAGCGCCCCGCCGTGTCGATTAGCACCACCCGCGCGCCGCGCGCGACGGCGGCCTTGACCGCGTCGAACGCGACCGCGGCCGGATCGGAACCCGGTTTTTGTTTAATCAACTCGACCCCGACCCGATCGCACCATACCTGTAGCTGATCGATCGCGGCGGCGCGAAAAGTATCGGCCGCGGCGACCAGCACCGTTCCCCGCTCGGCCTTGAGCAGCGCCGCCAGCTTGGCGACGGTCGTGGTTTTGCCGACGCCGTTGACGCCGGCCATCATGATCACCATCGGCGCGTCGCCGGAATCGGCGATCGGCCGCTCGGCGTCGTTCAGTACGCGCGCGATTTCGTCTTTTAGAGCTTCGCGGATAACGTCCGGCCGGGCGTCGTTCTTAAGCCGCGATCGCACCGCCTCGACCAGCTTCAGGCTGCCCTCGACGCCGACGTCGGCGCCAATCAGCGCCTCTTCGAGTCCTTCGTAAATCTCGTCAGCCTTGGCGCTGCCGGTAATCGCGGCGCGCACGCGGGCGAGAAAGTTCTCGCGCGTTTTGCGCAGACCAAGTCCAATCCGGACCGGCCCCGGAGACGGCGTTGCGACAGGACCGGGCGTGGACGGCGGCGTCGCCTCAGGTTGTGCGGACGCCGCGACTTCGGCGATCGCGGGCGGCGCTTCGGCTTGCGGCGGCGCTGCCGCGGCTGGCGCAACCGGCGCGGTTTCAATAACGGCTTCGGCCGCTTCGCCGGGAGCGATCGGGATCGCGGCCGGCGCGGGCCGCGCTTGCGCCGGAGACGCCGGTTCGGCGACCCGTGCCGGCGCGATTTCGGGCGGCGGCGCGGCGGCTTCGACCGGAACCTGCGGCGGCGGCGCAACCTCGGCCGGTTCAGCGGTCGGGACCGTCTCAACCCGAACCGCGGCGGGTGCCGGTCGCGGCGCCTCGGGCCGTTCGGCGCGCCGCGGCCGCCGTTTTCGCGCGCTGAACTCGCTCAGGAAGGCGAGACCGAGCAGCGGTATCTGCGCGGCAACGGCGATCGCCATCGCCAGCTGCAGCGTATTCAGATGGATCGTCGGCAAGGCGTTTGGCCCCGGTAAAAGAATCTTCGCCCGAGCGCCGCAGGCGGCGGTCGTGGCTCGAACAACATTCCCGAACGAGCCGCGAGCGCCGCCGCGCGCCGGCGAACCGGATCAGAATATCAGCGCCGGAGAAATTCTAAAACGCCAGCGAGGCGATTCGTTCGCGGCGGCGCGGCGGAGTTCCGGCCGGACGCCCGCGGCGCCGCGCGTGGCCGGCGCGATTCGCCTCACGCCGCGTTGGGAATCGTGAGCGAGATAATCCGCGACACGCCCGGCCGATCCATGGTCACCCCGTGAATGTGATCGGCGCTCTGCATCGTGCGCTGATTATGCGTGATCACGATAAACTGTGAGCGCTCCTTAAGCTCGCGCACCAGGCCGGTGAAGGCCGCGAGGCTGAATTCGTCGAGCGGCGCGTCCACCTCGTCCATCACGCAGAACGGACTCGGGTTCAGCAGGAACAGCGAGAAGATCAGCGCCATCGCCGAAAGCGCCTTCTCGCCGCCCGAGAGCAGGGCGATTTCTTTTACCTTTTTGCCGGCCGGCTGCACGAGAATATTCACGCCCGATTCGAGCATGTCGTTGGGATCGGTCAGATCCAGCCGGCCTTTGCCGCCGCGCAGCAGTTTCGGGAACAACTCCTCGAAATTTTTCGCCGCGCCCTCGAAGGTCTCGGCAAACCGTTTGCGCGCCTCGCGATTCAGCTTCTGAATCGTAAGCGTCAGGTCGTTGACCGCGGCTTCGAGGTCGGCCCGTTCGGCGCCGAGCGCCGCCGCGCGCTGTTCAAGCTCGGCGACCTCGCTTTCCGCGGCAAGATTCACTTCGCCGATTTTTTCGGCGCGGGCGCGCAGCTCCGCGAGCCGCGCCTCATCGGCGGCGGCGTCGCGCCCGGCGAGCGCGGCTTCGATTTCCGCGGCGGCGCCGTCGAACGCGGCGGAGAATTTTTCGGCGAAGGCGCGTTCCAGTTCTTCGATCAGCGTGCGCGCGCGCTCGCGTTTGAGGCCGTATTCGATCGTTTCGGCCTCCAGCGCTTCGAGCCGGCCGCGCGCGCCGGCCAGCGCGGCGCGCGCCGCTTCGAGTTCGGCTTCGCGCGCGGCGGCCTGTTCGGTCAAAGCCGCGACCGCGCTTTCAAGCTCGTCGCGCCGCGCCGCCGCGCCCGCGTCCTGCCCGGCCAGCTTTGCAAGCTCGGCCTGAAACTCGATTCGGTCGGCCTCCGCGCGATTGCGCGCGGCCAGATTCTGCGCGATTTGCGTTTCCAGTTCGTCCGCAATCCCGCGCTGATGGCGCAGCTCCTGCTCAAGGCCGGCGATCGCCGCTTTGCGCGCCTCGACCTTGGCGGCGGCCGCGAGCATCTCCTCGGCCATCCGCTCCGCGTCCGCCTTGCGCTCGGCCAGCTCGCCCGCGGCCGCGCTCAGGCGCGCGCGCGCCGCCTGTTCGAGCATCGCCAGCTCTTCCATCCGGGCGTTCGCCGCCAGCGCCGCCGCGACGATTTCGGCGAGCCGCCGATCGGCGGCGTTGTGGCCCGCTTCGGCCAGCGCGATCCGTTGCTCGGCGCGCGCGATCGCGGCGCGCGCTTCGGCCGCGGCGCGTTCCGCCGTCTGGATGCGAGCGCGGACCGTCTCGCCGGCCGCGCGGGCTTCGCGATGAGTCGCGCGGGCCGCTTCGTGGCGTTCGGCGAGCGCCTGATGCTCCGCACGGGCGGCGTCGGCGGCGTTGCGCGCCGCTTCAACCGAGCGGGCGCCGCTGTGCCAATCCAGAAAGCCGTCGGCGGCGCTGGCGCCGCTGCCGCCGGCGATCATCCGCTCCGGCGCGAGCAGGTCGCCCTCGCGCGTGACAAAAATGGTTCCGACGCCGTTCAGATTCGCCGCGGCGAGCGCGGAATCGAGGTCCTCCGCGACCATCACATGGCCCATCAGCGCCTCGGCGAGCGCCTGATACCGCGGCTCGACCTCGACCAAATCGACCAGTCGGCCCGCGATGCCGGATGCTTCGATCGGCGCATGCGCCGATCCCGCCGCCAGCGAAGTTGGGATGAAACTCAAACGCCCGGCGTTGCGGTGCTTGAGACTTTCGATCGCGCGAAGCGCGAAAGCGGGAGAGTCCACGATCACCGCGTCGATTTGCTCGCCGAGCACGGCGCGCAAGGCCGGCTCGAGCGCGGGCGGGGCCTTGACCACTTCGAGCAGCATCGCGGGGTCCGCCGGCGGGCGATCGCCGTTGAGCGATTCGAGCACGCCGCGCAAGCGTTCCCCGGCGCCGTTGGGCATGATCCGCTGGGCGCGCGCGAGCGCGGCGGCAAGTTCGTCTTCGGCCGCGGCTAAGCGGCCCGCCTGATGGTCAAGCGCGGCGCGCGCGGCGACCTCGGCGTCAGCGGCGGCCGTGCGGGCATCTTCGCGCTCGGCGTCCGCGGCGCGGTCGGCGGCCAGCGCAGCGTCGGCCTGAGCGAGATCGTTATGAGCGGCGGCCAGCGCGTCGCGCAGCGCCGGCAATTCGGACGCGGCCGCGGCCAGCTTGCGTTCGAGTTCGGCGCGTTCGCCGGAGAGATCGGCCAGCCGCCCGCGCGTGACCGCGGCCTCGCGCACAACCTCGCTCAGTTCGTCTTTCAAGTCCTCGATTTGGCGCTCGCTCTCGCGGCGCAATTTGTCGGCCGCTTGATGCGCAGCGCGCAGGGCCGCCAGCGCGGTCTCGCCCAGGCGATCGTCGCCGCCGTTGAGCTCGCGCGCCAGCCGCGCTCCGGCGGCGGCGCGCGCCGCGCGGGCGAGCGTGGCCCGTCCTGACAGGTCGGCGAGGCGCTGTTCGAGCTCGGGTTGGAGCCGTTCGGTCGCTTCAAGCCGGCGGGCGAGAAACTCGCGCGCGCGGGCGCGCTCGCTGAAGGCCGCGCGCAGATTTTCGAGTTCGCGGCGGCTCGCGGCCAGTTCGTCGCGGGCGGCGGCGAGGGCCGCCGCGGCGGCTTCCGCGACCGCTTCGGTCGCGCCGATCGCGCCGCGGGCCGCGGCGGCGGATTCTCGCAATTCGAGTTCGCGCGCCGCGGCGGCGGCCAGCTCCGTCCGCAATTCAAGCAGGCGTCGGCCCGCGCCGAGCCGCTCCAGCTCGACCAATTCGGCGCGGATCGCTTTGAAAGCTTCGGCCTTTTTCGCCTGGCGGCGCGCGAAATTGAGCTGGCGCTCGATTTCCTTCAAAACGTCATCGACGCGCGCCAGATTCTCGCGCACCCGTTCGAGCTTGCGCTCGCTGATATCGCGGCGGCCTTTGAACAGCGAGAGACCGGCGGCCTCTTCGACCATCGTGCGCAATTCGGCCGGCTTGGCCTGGATAATCTCCTCAATCCGACCCTGTTCGATCAGCGCATAGCCGCGACTGTGGATCTGCGCGGCCATGAAAAACTCGGTGATATCCTTGAGGCGGCAGGGAATCCGGTTGAGCAGGTATTCGGAATCGCCCGAGCGATAGACCCGGCGGGTCACCGCGACCTCGCTCAGCGCCGCATAAGGCTCGGGCAGTGCGGAATGCTCCTCCGCTTCAAGCAGCAGCGTGACTTCCGCCATTCCGGCGGCGGGGTTCGATTCGTTGCCGGCGTAAATCAGGTCTTCGGCGCTTTTGCCGCGCAGGCGGGAGGGCGCCTGCTCGCCCAGCACCCAACGAATTGCGTCGACCACATTCGACTTGCCGCATCCGTTGGGGCCAACCACGGCGGTGACGCCCGGACTGAAACTGATAACGGTCGGATCGAGAAAAGATTTAAAGCCGACAACTTCAAGGCTTTTTAACCGCATACCGCCCTCGCCTCCGCCACCACAGCCCCATCGAGAATACCCTAACGCGACGCGGAACGGTCAATAGAGACCCAATCAGTCGTCGCGACACGCTTCCACAGGCCCAAGATGATGTGCCTTGAGCGCCTGTTGACCAATCTTCGTCAAATTTACGCCGTCGCGACGGACAAGCCAATCCGGGGGCGGAGCGAGGGCGTCGGTCTTCGCGGGCGAAACGCCGCCGGCGAAGGCTCAATCCTTGAGCAATTCAGTGTTCCAATAAGCCGCGTCGATCGTCGTCAGGAACGGCATCCATTCGCGATAGCGGCGCAGGCTGAACATCTCGGTGCTGAACGGCGTCCACTGCGGGCGCTGGGGTTTGCGCACCAGCGGCATCCCGGCTTCTTCCGGCGTGCGTCCACCCTTGCGCCGGTTGCAGTGATGGCACGAGCAGACGACGTTTTCCCAGGTGGACATCCCGCCGCGCGAGCGTGGGGTTACGTGGTCGAGGTTGAGGTCGGTGCGCGGCAGGCGCCGCCCGCAGTACTGGCAGGTGTTGTTGTCGCGCGCGTAAATATTGAAGCGCGAAAAACGGACGTGGCGTTTGGGCACGCGCTCGTAAGCGGTAAGCAGCAGCACCCGCGGCACCCGGATTACGCCTCCGATTACGCCGATACGCTCGTGATGGGTCTCCAGGGCGAGCGCCCGCCAACTGTCGAAATCGAAGATTCGGTACTGTTCATCGACCGCGCGCGCCACGCCCTGGTAGAGCAGCGCGAAGCCGCGTTTGACCGAAGTTACATGAACCGGAAGATAGGAACGGTTGAGCACCAAGACTCTGCTGTTGAGCACAGCCGTTCCCGCCGGGTAGGCCATCAGCGCTTGGTCTGACGACGCCATATAGTACCACGTAATTAGAGCAAACCCGTCAAGTCAAGAGGATCGCCGAAAATTCACCATCGCGTCGGATTTGTGCGCTTCCGCAATCCGTCGCAGCGCGCGCAAGCAAGTTCAATCTCATTATAGCTTGCGGGCGTCGATGCGGCGCCGGGCGCGATTTCCGGGGCCATATTGACCTGCCGATCCGGCGGCGGCTAGTATGCGCCGCGCGGGGTGGAGCAGTCTGGTAGCTCGCCGGGCTCATAACCCGGAGGTCAGAGGTTCAAATCCTCTCCCCGCAACCAATCAAAACCTCCACATCGACAAACAATTAGAGGTGCAAGCGCTCCCATTGCGACGGCGCTCCGAACCCGATGGCGGTTGCGTAGATTAGTTTTGCAAGTGCGGGACTGAACGGGCGGCGCGTCCACGATCGAACGAAACTCCAGACACCTTCCCAAGCGTCGCCTTGAAAGAAGCATCGCCGCGACGGATACTGAAAACGATGACGAAGAAGACCAAAGTGGCGACCGAGATTCGGGCGGACCTGACCAGCCGGGAAGCTGTTGAGCAGTTTCGCGAGGCGGCTGCCGAGTTCACCAGGAAGGCTACGCGCTCGCGCGAGTCGGCGATGCAGGTCTTGGTCGAAGCCGGGATTTACACGAAGTCGGGTAAGCTCGCGAAGAATTATCGCTCCTGACCGCCCGCCGTTCGCATTCCGTTGCATCAACTGGCTGCGAGTTTCATCCTCGGCTACCACGGATGCGACCAGGCCGTTGGCGAGCGCATCCTCAGGGGCGAAACTTTTAAGCAAAGCAACAACGATTACGACTGGCTCGGTCCCGGGATTTATTTCTGGGAAGCCAACCCGCTTCGCGGTCTCGATTTCGCGCGCGAGGCCAAAAAGCGCCATATCTCAAAAATCGGGAAACCTTTCGTTATCGGCGCGGTAATCTCTCTGGGCTTATGCCTGGATCTGACGACCCTCGCCGGCGTGGAACAGGTGCGAGCTGCCCATAGGAGTTTGTCCGAGCTCGCGGCCGCGGCCGGCCGCACGCTGCCAAAGAATGCTCCGAATGGATTGCTGCGCCATCTTGATTGCGCGGTGATTCAGACGCTCCATAGGATTCGCCGCGACCGTGACGATCAGCTACTCGATTCGGTCAAAGGCGTCTTCATCGAAGGCGCGCCGATATACCAGGGCTCTGGTTTCCACGAAAAAACTCACATCCACGTTGCGATCCGGAACCCGGATTGCATCAAGGGCGTGTTCCGCGTTCCGGAGGCCCAGCTTCATTCCCTAAAGCCGTAGTGACGCGGCGGCGACGCAATAACGCCGCCGCCGATCAGCCCCCTTCGGATTGCCCGCCGCCGCGGCTTACGCCGCCTGCGGTTTCCTTTCGGGTTCCACTTTCTTTTGCTCGGCGCCCTCGATCTGGATCTTCACCTCTTTGGGCGCGGCCTCCTTCGGCATCGCGGCGCTCAACTCCAGCACGCCGTTCCGATAGGTCGCCTTCAGGTCGTCGGCCTTTACGCCTTCCGGCAGCGTGACCGCGCGCTCGAACGATCCGTAGCGGATCTCGCGTCTGAAATAGTCGCCTTTTTTGGTTTCGCTTTTGTCCTCCCGCGACCCCTTGATGGTCAGCAGGTCGCCAACCACTTTGATATCGACGTCCTTCGGATCGATTCCCGGCAGGTCGGTGCGGACGATGAATTTTCCGTCCTCGACGCAGGTTTCAACCGCCAGCTCGAGCGCGCTACGCTCGCGTCCGCCAAAGAATTCGCGATCAAAGCCGAAGCGGTCCATCAACTCGTCGAACTCCCGGCGAAAACGATCCATTTCCACTGAGGGTTTCCATTTTTCTAAAAAGCTCATCTGCATCTCCTTCCGCCAAGGCGGCGTTTTAATCGCGGCTTCGATTCATCCATGCGCGGCTTCGGCGCGATCAGGTTGCGGAGCCAGCAGCCGGCGCACTTCGTCGTCTGCGACTTGATGGAAATCCCGGTAGAACTGGCCGACGGCGTAAAAATTCGGCGGCGTTTCGAGGCATATGATTTCGTCCGCCTCGCCCTGCAGCGACACGATCGTTTCGACCGGCGCCACCGGTACAGCCAGAATCAAGCGCTTCGGCTTCGCCCGGCGCACGCCGCGCAGCGCGGCGCGTACCGATGAGCCGGTCGCGATGCCGTCGTCCACGACGATCACGATTTTTCCTTCGAGCGGAATTTTCGGACGGCCGCCGCTGTAAAGCGCGTTCCGGCGTTTGACTTCGGCGAGTTGGCGGGAAATTTCCGCCTCGATATATTCATTCGTCACGCCGAGGCCGGCGATCACGTCCTGATTGAAAATCGTCCGCGGATTGTCGCCGTCCACGACCGCGCCGATGCCGAGTTCGGGCTGGCCGGGCGCGCCCAGCTTGCGCACCACCATGATGCCGAGCGGCGCGCCCAGTTCGTCGGCGACGATCCGCGCCACCGGCACGCCGCCGCGCGGAATTCCCAGCACGACCACCACGTCATGCCGCAAGGCTTGCAACCGCCGCGCCAGCATCCGGCCGGCCTCTTCGCGGTTGGTGAAGACCCTGGTCTCCACGGCGCGAAAACTATCCTCCGCGCGCTCCGTCAGATGGCGCTTGAACCAATCGGCGGCGAGCCGCGCGGCTTCCTCCAGCGTTCCCGGTTCTTCGAATAGATGCGTCGCGCGCGGCACGATCTTCAGCGATTTTTCGCATCGCAGCAGTCGGTATGCCTTCTCGTTCAATTCGATTACGCCGTAGTCGGCGCCGCCGACGATCAGCAAAGTCGGCGACCGCACTTCGCCGAGGTCGCGAAGCGCGAGGTCGGGACGCCCGCCGCGCGACACGACCGCGCCGACCGACGGATCGTGGGCTGCGGCGGCCAGGGCCGCCGCGGCGCCCGTGCTCGCGCCGAAATATCCGATCGCGTATCCGTTCTGAAAATATTCACGCAGCCAGCGGGTCGCGTCCGCCAGCCGATGCGCGAGGAAATCGACGTCGAAGACGTTGTCCCGATCCGCCGCTTCCGTTTCGGTCAAAAGGTCGAAGAGCAGGGTTCCGATTCCCGCCCGGTTGAGGGCCGCCGCGACCATCCGATTCCGCGGGCTGAGCCGGCTGCTGCCGCTGCCATGCGCGAACAAGACCAAACTCGTCGCGCCGCGCGGAATTTCGAGCTCGCCCGCGAGAAAAACATCGTCAGAGGGAATTGTTAAGCGCTCCGACATCGGATTTGCTCCGGCGCGCGGCGAGAGGGCGTTAAACGTGTGGATATTTGCGCGCCCGGCCCGGTCCTCTCGGATAAAAACGCAGCATCATTCATGCCCGTCGTTGACGCCGCGCCTGGCTGAAAAAAACAAGCTGGTGATTTCGTATGCCGCAGGCGCCGCCGCCACGCTGTGGCGATCGGGTGTGGCGGCGCGTCCCCGGCGCGGTTCCAATGAATCCGGCCGGCCCGGCGATGATGTGGATTTATCGCATAAATTGCGCCGACCGATTTGAAAAATCCGTCGCTTATCTCCGTGCGTCGCAAACGGCTTTGGCATCTTTGATGCTGGAATTTTTCAATGCTGGGCCGTGGATTCTCTCGTTTTGGGGCGGAGTCGAACGATGAAAGAAGAAAGCCGGAACCTTCCTCAGGCCGAATCGGCGGGCAATTTGAATCAAGCCAGATTGCGGCTGCTGGTTTATGAACTCGCCCAGGAGCATCGGCAGCTTCGCCTGCCGCTGCTGGCGGTCGCCGCCGCCGGCGCGGCGCTGGCCGCGAATCCAGACCATCCGACCTTGCGCCGCGAGGCGCGGCAGGCGTGGCGTAAGCTCGACGCGGTGATGGAAGTTCATTTCGCGCGCGCCGAAGACGCGGAATTGCTGCGCGGAGCGTCGCAAATGAAGCTGTTGCCGCCGGACGCAGCCGACACGCTGATTAAGGTTTGCGAAAAATTGGAGGAGCTTGCGCATCGGATTGCGCGTATCGACTTCGAGGCCGGTTCGCCGGATGCGGTGAAGAACGCGGGCCTGGCGATGCGCGATATCGCCGTGGCGCTCGACGATATGGCCGCGCGCGAAGAACGCGAGGTGATCCCGCGCCTCCAGCACGCGCTTTACGGTCTGAGCAAGGCCGTCGGCCATGCCAAGTCCCTGTGATCCGCGCGCCCGCCGCCGATTTTCGCCGCCGCGCCATTCGCATTAGGATAGATCCCAATGCACGCGCCGCATCGCGGCCGCGGCGGAGGGATTTCCGATGGCCGAGAAAATCATCAAGAGCGACGACGAATGGCGCCGGATGCTGACGCAGGAACAATATGAAGTCGCGCGCCGCAAGGGCACCGAGCGCGCCTTCACCGGCAAATACTGGGATTTGCACGAAACGGGCGTTTACCTGTGCGTATGCTGCGGCAACGAGCTGTTCAATTCCGACACGAAATATGATTCGGGATGCGGATGGCCGAGCTTTTATGCGCCGCAGGCCGAGGAACGAGTCGAAACCGCCGTCGATCGCAGCTATGGGATGATGCGCACGGAGGTGATGTGCTCGCGCTGCGGCGCGCATCTTGGCCACGTGTTCGAAGACGGTCCGCGCCCGACCGGACTGCGCTACTGCATGAACTCGGCGTCGCTTAATTTCGTGAAAAAAGACTGAGCCGCCATCCGCTGCACGCCCAGCGCTTGGGCGTCCGGCGCTCCCATCCGCCGGTCACGCGAGCGGGCAGCGCGCCGCGATGCAAAATCACGTTGGCGTAGTCCACGCCGTCGAAACTTGCGAGCGGGCCGCATCGCCGGGGCGACCCGTCGATGCGCCACGCGGCGTAGCCGAACCGGCGCGCCTCTTCCCATAAGTCGCGCACGCCGCTGCCCATCGCCGCGAGACTCGACTCCTGCACTTCGGTCAGGATTGCCGGGTGATGCGCTTCGAGCAGTTCGTGCGCGCCGGCGAGCGCGAACGGCTCCGCGCCCTGAATGTCCATCTTGATCACATCGACCCGCTTCAGTCCGGCGCGCGCGGCGTACGTGTCGAGCCGCACCGCCGGCGTCGCGACCCGCGCCACATCCTCCGCTTGCCGCGCGATCGTCCATCCGCCCTGATTGCCCCTGGCGTCGAGATCCGAGCGCAATCCGAGCGTCAGCTCGGTGTCTTCGTTCCATAGCGCGGCGCGCGCCGGATGAACGTTGCTCAGATGGTTCGCCGCCAGATTGGCCCGCAGGCGGGCGAAATTGCGCTCGACCGGCTCGAAGCTGTGCACCGATCCGCCCGGACCCACCGCGGTCGCGGCCAAAATCGAAAACTCTCCCACGTTGGCGCCCGCGTCGATCACGGTCATGCCCGGTTCGAGCAGGCGCGTGAACAGAAAGGCCTCGACCGCGTCCCACAGCCCCTCGAAGTAGATGTGGCGCTCGATGAAGTCCGAGAGATCGCAGCCGATCACGCAACCGTTTGGCAGACGCGAGCGCATCGGACGCGTCGCGAGCCGCGGTCCGAGCCTTTCGACCAACCGATAAAGCCGCGCCGACTTGCGTCCGGTCGCCGCCCATCGGCGCAAAATCCAGCGGATTGGCGTGCGAATCGGAGCGGGCAACGGCCTGTTCGTGCGGCTCATCGGCGGCGCATTCTAATCGATCGGTTTCCGCGGCGCGACCGCCCATGCCGCGGCCGGCGGCGTTGCGACGAGCGCCGTCAAGGACGATAATTCGATTCCGGCTATCAATTATTCATTCCGGTTGCGATTTCGATGACAGCGTCAACAGCGATCCCGGCGCATGCGCGCGCCACGAACGAATCCGCCGAACCGGCGGTGGCCGCGTCAGACCTGCGTTTCCGTTACGGCGGGCGCACGGCGATCGACGGCGTGAGCTTCACGATCGGGCGCGGCGAATTTTTCGGCCTGCTGGGTCCCAACGGCGGCGGCAAGACCACGCTCTTCAAAATCATTTCGACCCTCGTGCCGCCGCAGGACGGCGCCGCGCGCATCCTGGGCTTCGATTTGCGGCGCGATACGATCGCGCTGCGCCGCCGCATCGGCGTGGTGTTCCAGCATCCGAGCGTTGACGGCAAGCTGACGGTGAGCGAGAACCTGGCGCATCACGGGCGCCTCTACGGCATCGGCGGCGCACGCCTGCGCCAACGGTCGGCGGCGATACTTGAGCGGCTGGGATTGTCCGATCGCGCGGGCGATTTGGCCGAAACGCTTTCAGGCGGACTCAAGCGCCGCGTCGAGCTCGCGACCGCGCTGCTCCATAATCCCGAGTTGCTGGTGCTGGACGAGCCCAGCACCGGACTCGATCCGGCCGCGCGCCGCGATTTTCTCAACTACCTCGCGCATCTGCGCGAAACCGCCGGCGTCACGATCGTCCTCACCACGCATTACATGGAGGAGGCCGAGCGCTGCGATCGAATCGGCGTGCTCCATCAGGGGCGGCTGGTCGCAATCGCGCCGCCCGCCGAGCTCAAAGCGCGCGTCGGCGGCGACATCGTCGCGATCAATTCGCGCGATCCCGAAACGCTGCGCCGCAAAATCGCGGAGCGGATGCGCGTCGATGCGGCGCTGGTGGACGGCGTGCTGCGCGTCGAACGGCCGCGCGGCCACGACTTCGTGCGCGACGTGGTCGACGCCTTCGGCGACGAAATCGAATCGGTGACCTTCGGCAAGCCGACGCTCGAGGACGTGTTCGTCCATCTCACCGGCCATCGCTTTTTCGCCGGCGTCGGCGGCGCGCGCGAAGACGGAGACGTTTGATGAACGAAATCGCATTGCAGGCCGGCACTCTGTGGCTGCGCGAGATTACGCGTTTCATGCGCCAGCGCAGCCGCGTGATCGGTTCGTTCCTGCAGCCGCTGGTCTTCTGGCTGCTGCTCGGCGCGGGCCTGCGCGCATCCTTCAAGCCGGCCGGGATGCCGGCCGGGATCGACTATTTCGAATATCTCTACCCCGGCTTCATCGTGCTGGTGCTGCTCTTCACGGCGATTTTCGCGACCATCTCGACCGTCGAAGATCGCCGCGAAGGCTTTTTGCAGGGCGTGCTGGTCGCGCCGATCTCGCGCCCGACGATCGTAATCGGGCAGGCGCTCGGCGGCGCCACGCTGGCGTGGGTTCCGAGCGTGATTTTTCTCGTGTTGGCGCCGTTCGCGGGAATCCATCTCAGCCTCGGCGCGGCGATCGCGGCGGCGCTGATGATGGCGGTGATCGCGTTCGCGCTCACCTGCATCGGATTGGCGATCGCCTGGAAGATCGAATCGACGCAGGGCTTCCACGCGATCATGAACCTGATTCTGGTGCCGATCTGGCTGCTGTCCGGAGCGTTCTGGCCGATCGCCGGCGCGCCCGCCGCGCTGCAATGGATCATGCGGCTGAATCCGCTCACCTATGGGATGGCCGCCCTGCGGCAGACGCTTTACCTCGGCGAAACGCAAGCGCTCGGCGGACTGCCGTCGCTCGCTTGCGCGATCGCTATTGCGGTGGCCTTCGCAATCGCTACGTTCGCGCTGGCGGCGCGCACCGCGCGGCGCGCGACCGCGTTCTGATTGCGCGCCGGCCGCGCGCGTCCCGCGCTTACAGCGGATCGAAATAGGTTTCGACGCGCCCCTCAAAATGGAATTCGCGCGCGAGTCGAATCCATTTCCGATCGTAGCCGTGCAGCGGTTCGGGCAGCCGCTCCAGCGGGAAAAACCCCGCGTCGAGCGTTTCCAGCGGATGGAGCCGCAGGGCGCCGCCGTCGAGCCGGCAATAGAAGAGCATCGAATAGATGTGGCGCATCGGCGATCCCGCCTTGAGGCTGTCGATCACGCCGAGCAGGCGCGTCGGCGTCACGGCGAGGCCGGTCTCCTCGGCGACTTCGCGCGCGACGTTTTCGGCGGGCGATTCGCCGACGTCGCAAAAGCCGGTCGGATACCACCAGCGTCCGCCCGGCCGCTGGATCATCAGTAGCTCGTCGCGCTCGTTGAAGACGATCGCGCCGCATCCCACGCCCGCCGTGACGTAGCCGTCGTAGCCCGCCCCGGCCGCGGCGCGCCATCGCGCGGCCAGCGCGGCCGCGTCAAGTTCGGCGCCGGCCGCCAGCGCCGCGTGAATCCGCGCCGCCTCTTGCAGCAGCGATTCGTAGCGTTCGGCGTCGTAGCCGTGCGGTTGAAAGGCGAGTCCGGTGCGGCCGATCGCGGCGACGCGCTCAACGAAGCGGGCGAGTTCGAGAATCAAATCATCGGCGGCCATCGCGCGGTCCTCGCGGAAATCGTAACAGCCGCGCGGGGACGGACGAAACCGCGGACCGATCGCGCCGGAGGAAGCGATTGGTCCGAAAATCGCTTGCTATTTCTTTTGGTTTTTCACCGGGATGGGCATGTCGTGTCCTGCGAACTGGTCTTTCGCCGACGCTCCATATAGGTCGGCGCTCTTAAGCGCCTTGGAGACTTCCATTAGCATCAATTGGCAAATTACCACTCCGTTCTCACCGGCGCGGAGTTCATAAGCAGCCTCACTATGGTTGGTCAATTCGAGCGTGATCGGATCACTGTACCCGGGGTCTATCTTCGGCGCTGTCACATGGATTCCAATTCCAAATCGTGCAAAGCTGCTGCGACCCTCAACCAGTCCCATCAAATCATTCGGCAGATGAACGGTCTCCAACGTTCGGGAAAGAACGAATTGCTTCGGCTCCAATTTCCAGCGGTCGACTTCATGGTGCTCCCACAAATCTGTCGCTTCGAAAAGGTCCTTAGGATTTTGAAGATCATAAGTTGCTATCCCTTTTTTCTTTCTGAAAATAGTAAATATCGGCGCTAGGCGCAAATCAATCGAGCATTGGTCGATTTTATCGAGTGAGATTTCAGGCGCAAATGAAAGGCTGCTGGGATCATTAGGCTTTTTACGCCCGGCTTTCACCCGTTTGATCAAATCAGGCTTGGACAGTATCATTTGCGATTAGCGAAGATCGAGTCAGAATTGCCCCACTCGATGGCGATTGACCGCGAATTCCAATTGTGATGTTGTCATTACTCACTTCGACAACAACTCCGCGCACGCTGTCGTGGCCTTCCAATACCCCTTGCTTCAGTTCCGAGGTGCTAACGAATCCGAACCATTCACTCAGCCCGGTCTTGATATATACTCGACGCTCGTTCGGAAAGGGTCCGCCTCGAACTTCGCAGCTTATCCAGACCGTCATCCCCTTTTTTATGTTGCTGGGCTTCATTTTTCGCTCCTGATCCGAACGGTTGCTCCTCGGTTCTCTGTCAGAGTCGACCAGATGATTTCACAATTGCCAGATTTATAGCCAGAAAGTTTTCGGCAAGGCAAACGACCTGGTCTGGCTTTGGTTTTTCGCTGCGGCTCGCGCTGCCCATGATGGCCGTGGCATCGGCGGCCATCGCGCGGTCCTCGCGGAAATCGTAACAGCCGCGCGGGGACGGACGAAACCGCGGACCGATCGCGCCGGTGGACGATCGCGGCGCGATACGGCTAAGCTCGGCGCGAGGAGAAACCACGATGCCGTCGTCTCATTTCTTTGCGGATAGTCCCGCCGAAGTCGGCCTCAATCCGGACAAGGTCGAAGCGCTGCTGGATCGCGCCGGACGCGAAGTGCGCGATGGCTTGTTGCCGGCCTGCCAGGTCGCGATCGCGCGGCGCGGAAAAATCGCCGCGATGCGCACCTACGGGCGCGCGATGCAGGGCGGCGCCGAGCGCGACGCCACCGACGCGACGCGCTTCGTCGCGATGTCGGCGACCAAGGCGATCACTTCCTCCGCGCTCTGGATCCTGATGCAGGAAGGGCGCATCGCCGCGAGCGATCCGATCGTCAAATTCGTGCCCGAGTACGGAACCAACGGCAAGGAGACGACCACCGTCGAGCATCTGCTGACGCATACGTCGGGCATCCCGGTGGCGCCCGGCTCGCCCAAGGATTGGGGCGATCGCAAGCGGCGGCTGGAGCGCTTCGCACAGTGGCGCCCGGAGCATCCGCCCGGCGCGAAGTTCGCCTATCACGTGCATGCGAACTACTGGCCGATCGCCGAGGCGATCGAACGGATCAGCGGGATGCGGCTGGGCGAGTTCGTGCGCACGCGCGTCGCCGAACCGCTCGGCATCCCCGACTTGCGGATCGGCACGCCGCGCGCGATGCAGGATCGAATCGCCGATCTCGGATGGGTGGGCGAGCCGGCCAGGGACGAGGAATACCGCAAGCTCGGCGTGACGCCGCCGCGCGCCGGCGTCTCCTCGATCAATGAGGGCGTGGTGCTGGAATTCAACGATCCCGTGCTGCGCGAGACCGACTTTCCCGCCGGCGGCCTGACCACCTCGGCGGGCGATATCGCGCTTTTCTATCAGGCGCTGCTCAACGACGGCCGCGCGCACGACGGCGGGCAAATCTGGCGGCCCGAGATGCTGGCCGAGGCGCGCCGCATCCGCAGCGGCGAGCTGACCGATCCGATCCTGAAAATTCGCGCCAACCGCGCTTTGGGAATCGTGATCGCGGGCGACGACGGGCGCGCCAACATGCGCGGCTTCGGCCGCACCAATTCGCCGCTCGCCTTCGGCCATCCGGGCTTCGGCGGGCAGATGGCGTGGGCCGATCCGGCGACGGGAATTTCGTTCGCGTACCTGACCAACGGCTTCGACCGCAACGATCTGCGCGAGGGGCGGCGCAGCGTCGCGGTGTGCAGCCTGGCGGGAGCTTGCGCGGAGTGATTTTGAACGCCGGCGAAATCCATTTGGGTGAAGAATTTCATCCCGTTTCACGTGAAACATCGCGCCTGACGGCGGCGCGATCGCGATGACGGAGGCGAGTCGAAATGGCGGATAGATATATCAATCCGAAAGTCAAAACCGTCAGCACCGGAATTCCGGGGCGGCATCTGTGGAGCGCCCGGCACAACCATCTCGTGGTGGACGACGGCGCCTACCACGGCGGACCGGGCGAGGCGCCCGGCGCGGGCGAGCTGTTCCTGGCCGGCATCACCGGATGCGCCACGCACATGGTCGAGCGGCTGGCGCACGCCGCCAACGCGCCGCTCAAGCGGGTCGAGGTCGCGATGGAGGCGATGATCGACACGCAGGCGAAGCGCGAGGGGCCGGCGATTTTCGAAAACGCCCGCCTGCATTTCACAATCGCGGGCGTCGATGAAAAACTCGCGCGCGAATTCGTCGAGACCTACAAACGCCATTGACCGCTGTACGGATCGGTCGCGGTCGCGACCGCCGACACCACCGTCGAGCTGACGGTTCTGCCCTGAACCCAAACGCGGCGCGGATCGGTTGAAACGGTCCGCGCCGTGCGCTTCGATCGGGCGCCGCTTTCGAGCCGTGCGCGCCGCCGCGCGGCCCGTTGCGATAGTGCGCGCCTCAGCGGGCATGCGCTAGAATAAAGCCGGTATGCGTTGGACCACCGATAAAATTCGCCAGTCGTTTCTTGATTTCTTCAAGGAGAAGAAACACGAGATTGTTCCGTCGGCGCCGCTGGTTCCCAAGGGCGACCCGACGCTGTTGTTCGTCAACGCCGGGATGGTTCCGTTCAAGGATTATTTCCTGGGCGTGCGCACGCCGCCGGCGCCGCGCGTCGCCGATTGCCAGAAGTGCCTGCGCATCTCGGGCAAGCATAACGACCTCGAAGCGGTCGGCCGCGACAGCTATCACCACACCTTCTTCGAGATGCTCGGCAACTGGTCGTTCGGCGACTACTACAAGCGTGAGGCGATCGCGTGGCATTGGGAACTGGTGACGAAGGTCTGGGAGATTCCGGCCGACCGGCTCTACGCGACGATTTACAAGGACGACGACGAGGCCGAGGCGGCGTGGAAAACGATTCCCGATCTGTTGCCCGGCCGGATTTTGCGCTTCGGCGAGAAGGACAATTTCTGGGAGATGGGCGAGACCGGGCCGTGCGGACCCTGCTCGGAAATCCATATCGATCGCGGCGCGGAGGCGTCGGCGCAGTGTCCGCATCCGGCGGGCGAATGCGGCGTGAACGTGGACGGATGCGCGCGATATATCGAACTGGGTAATCTGGTTTTTATCCAGTACAACCGCGACGCTGCGGGCAAGTTGACGCCGCTGCCGATGAAGCACGTCGATACGGGAACGGGACTCGAGCGGGTCGCGGCGGTGATGCAGAGCCTCGAGACCGGCAGGCTGCTCGGCAACTACGATATCGACTTGTTTCGGACGATCATCGCGGGTATCGAGACGCAGGTTCAAACGCTGGCGAGAAATACAGCGATTTTCCGCTACGGTCAAAATGCCCAGTCCGATATCTCATTTCGGGCGATCGCAGATCATGCGCGTGCGATTAGTTTTCTCATTTGCGATGGCGTTCAGCCCGGCAATAGCGATCGCGAATATGTATTGCGGCGCCTGATGCGCCGCGCGATCCGGCACGCGCATAAACTTGGCGTACCGGCGTCGGGCGGATCGCTTGCGGTCTTTCTTTTCAGCGTTGTCCAATACGTCGTCGATGTGATGGGCGACGCATACAAGGAGCTGCGCGATAACAAACCAAAAATTGTTTCGGTATGCGGCGACGAGGCGCGCCGGTTCGAACAGACGCTGGAGCGCGGACTGCAATTGCTCGAGGAATGGCGCGAGCGGCGGCGCACGATCAAAAGCGCCGTCTTTCCCGGCGATGTCGCGTTTCAGTTGCACGACACCTACGGATTTCCGCTCGATCTGACGCAGGACATCCTGCGCGAGGACGGCTTCACCGTCGACGTCGAGGAATTCAATCGCCTGATGGAGGAGCAGCGCGAACGCGGACGCGCCGCCCGGCTTGAACCGCGTCCCTACGATATGAGCTTCTATGCGGAATTTGGCGCAAGCTCAAAATTTATCGGTTACGAGGAGGCCGCGGTCGAAACCAAAATAATAGGCTCTGGAACCAGTTCGATCGAAGGAAAAGATAATATCGTTGAATTAGTCGCCGCCGAGACGCCCTTCTACGCCGAGAGCGGCGGTCAGGTCGGCGATCGCGGCGTGATCGAAACCGACGACGGAGCGATTTTCGAGGTAACGGACACTCGCAAGCGCGATGGGTTAATTGTGCACGTCGGGCGGATCCTGCAAGGGGCGGCGGGCGACTTCGCGCGCGGCAAACGCGTCAAGCTAAAGATCGATCGGGCGCGGCGGGACGCTGCGATGCTCAACCATTCCGCGACCCACATTCTGCATTACGCGCTGCGCGATATCGTCGGCGCGGAGGTCCATCAGGCGGGTTCGATGGTCGCGCCGGAGCGGCTGCGTTTCGACTTCAGCCACAACGGCCCGGTGGGCGAGGGCGAGCTCGCGACGATCGAAGAAGAGATCAACGCGCGTATCCGCGAGAACGCCGCCGTCGCGACCGAGGAGATGGCTTACGACGCGGCGCTCAAGACCGGCGCGCTGGCGTTTTTCGGCGACAAGTACGGGGATATCGTGCGGGTCGTGCGGATGGGCGATTTTTCGACCGAGTTGTGCGGCGGCACGCACGTCGCGCGGACGGGCGATATCGGCTTCTTCAAGCTCGAAAGCGAAGGCGGGGTCGCGGCGGGAGTGCGCCGGATCGAGGCGTTCACCGGACAGGGCGCGCTCGAGTCGATTCGGCGGCGCGAAAAAATACTGGACGAGCTGGGGCGGAGTCTCGGCGCGCGCGACGCCGCCGCGCTCGATCGGCTGGAGAAGCTGGTCGCGAGGGAGAAGGAGCTGGAAAAAAAGCTCCGTGCGCTCGAACAAAAGCTGGTCGCCGGCGCGGGAGCGGGCGGAGACGCCGAGCGGGTGCGCGAGGCCAACGGCGTCAAAATCGTCACGCGCAAGGTCGAGGGCGTCGAGGCCAAGGCGTTGCGCGAGCTGGCCGACCGGATGCGCCAGAAGCACGGCTCGGCGGTGGTCGGAATCGGCACGGATTTGGGCGAGGGCAAGGCGGCGCTGATCGTTGCGGTGACGCCGGACCTGACGGGCCGAATCAAGGCCGGCGAGATTATCAAGCGGATTGCGCCGATCGTCGGCGGGACGGGTGGCGGACGGCCGGACTTCGCGCAGGCGGGCGGCCGCGACGCCTCGCGGCTCGACGAAGCGCTGGAACAGATCGCCTCGCTGGTGTGATAGGAAGGCGTGTCGCGGACCTGCCTATCGCTCGCTGTCCAGTCGCGGGAGATCCTTCGACTTCGCTCGCGGACTCGCTCCGCTCAGGATGACATGCTTGTGAGGAATCCGATTGCGGGCGGTCTCGCGCAGGGATGCTCGGGTCAAGCCCGAGCATGACGGTGCGGTAGATCGGCACGGTTCGTCGCGGGCAATCCACGTGGTCGGCGATCGATTCGGTTCGCTTTTTCAGTCACGCCCGGGCTCGACCCGGGCATCCATCACGATGGCGCTGCCGTTACGGTATGGATTCGCGGGTCCAGCCCGCGAATGACTATTCGGACGCCGCGCCGTTCGCGGCATCCAGTAGTGCAAGCGCAATCCGAATGGAATATTCAGTCGCGATACTAATTCTGGAAACGATTAGGGGGTCGGGAGAGACTCCCGACCCCCTGCCATCCCCGCATCCGCCGCCCCACCGCACACTCTGATGAAAGCGGACCGTTGCCGCTCTCAAGTCATTTCAAATGGGGCCCCGGAGAAGCGTTTCAACCGCCGCCGCAATCCGCCGCTTCCGCCTGCAAACTCCTCCTCCGCCTTTCGTCCACGCCTCTCCGGGGCCATCTCCCCCGCATCCGCCGTCCCCGCCCCCAAACTTATGGTCAACGCCGGCCGCGCGCCGATTGCGCGAACGCGGCGATCCGCGACTGAGTAATTGGCAAATCCGCAGTGATCCCGGCGCATCCGGCCTCGGCCGCCGGACGCGATTCGCGATTCAGCCGCCAGCGGCCGACGCCGCCGGTCCGCCACGCCAGATTGTCGAACCAGAAGATTTCGTGGCAGCGGGCGCAGCGGATCTGCATCTGCCACGGCAGGTCGCTGGCGCAGGTGAGCGTGGCGCCGCAGATCGGAAGATGGCCGCGGCCGCGCAGCGCGGCAAAATCGCGCGAGCGTTCGAGAATCGCGCGCGTCCGGCTCAGCCCGAGCTCCGATTTCGCCGTCTCCATCCCCCTGTCTCCTCCCTTGCCTCAGAAGGTCAGGAACATCCGCTGGTGGCGCCGCAATTCATGCATTTGTAGCAGGCGCCGTTGCGCACCATGATGCTGCCGCAATCGGGACACGGAGGCGCGTCGGCCTGATTGATGAACGCCTGCCGGATTCCGGAGTCCTTGCCCTCGATGCGCGCGATCGGCGCCGCCGCGACGGGTTTGAGCGCGGGTTCGGCGGCGGGCGTCTGGCTGATAACGCCGACTTCCTGCCGCGCCTGCTCGTCGAAGAACTTCGACGCCATCCAGCGGAACAGGTAATCGACGATCGATTTGGCGTAGGGAATCTGCGGATTCTTGGTGAAGCCCGACGGCTCGAAGCGCATGTGGGCGAACTTGTCCACCAGGAATTGCAGTGGCACGCCGTATTGCAGGGCGTAGGAAATCGCGGTCGCGAACGAATCCATCAGGCCCGAGATGGTCGAGCCCTGCTTGGACATCGAGACGAAAATTTCGCCGGGCGCGCCGTCTTCGTACATCCCGACCGTGATGTAGCCCTCGTGGCCGGCGATATCGAATTTGTGGGTGATCGATTTGCGCTCGTCGGGCATCTTGCGCCGATGCGGCCGGAATTCGTCGGACGGCGCCGCGGCGAGCGCCTGCGCCGCCCGGACGGCTTCGGCTGGAGCGGCGGCCGCCGCGCCCTGCGCCTTCGCGCCGCCGGTGCTGAGCGGCTGCACGCGCTTGGAGCCGTCGCGGTAGATCGCGACCGCCTTAAGCCCGAGCCGCCATGCGGTGATATAGGCCTCGGCGACTTCGTCGACGGTGACGTCGGCGGGCATGTTGATCGTTTTGGAGATGGCGCCGGAGATGAACGGCTGCACCGCGCCCATCATTTTCAGATGGCCGAGGTAGTGAATCGTGCGCGAGCCGGCGCGCGGCTTGAAAGCGCAATCGAACACGGGGAGATGGGCGTCGGCGAGATGGGGCGCGCCTTCGATGGTTTCGTGCTCGTCGAGATATTCGACGATCTCCTGGATCTCCCTGGAGTCGTAGCCGAGGCGCTTGAGCGCGCGCGGCACGGCGCCGTTGGTGATTTTGAGCATCCCGCCGCCGACCAGCTTCTTGTACTTGATCAGCGCGATATCGGGTTCGACGCCGGTGGTGTCGCAATCCATCATGAAGGCGATCGTGCCGGTGGGCGCGATGACGGTCGCCTGCGAATTGCGGACGCCGGCGGTCTGGCCGAGGCGCAGCGCGTCGTCCCAGGCGTCGCGCGCGGCGCTCAGGAGATCGAGCGGCACGTATTCGGATTTCAGTTCGCGGGCGCAATTGCGATGGCGTTCGATGACGCGCAGCGTCGGCTCGCGATTCTGCGCGTAACCCTCGAACGGCCCCATCGCGCCGGCGATGCGCGCGGACTGGAGATAGGCCTCCCCCGTCATCAGCGCGGTGATCGCGCCGGCGTAGGCGCGCCCCTGATCGGAATCGTAGGGCATCCCGAGCGCCATCAGCATCGCGCCCAGGTTGGCGTAGCCCAATCCGAGCTCGCGGAAGGAGTGCGCGTTGCGGGCGATTTCGTCGGTCGGATACGACGAATTATCGACCACGATATCCTGCGCCGTGATCAACACGTCCACGGCGTGGCGGAAGGCGCGCACGTCGAAGTTGCCGGCGTCATCGAGGAACTTGAGCAGGTTGAGCGAAGCGAGGTTGCACGCGGAGTTGTCCAGATGCATGTACTCGCTGCACGGGTTCGAGGCGTTGATGCGGCCGGTGTTGGGGCAGGTGTGCCACGAGTTGATGGTGTCGTCGAACTGCATGCCGGGGTCGCCGCAGGCCCATGCCGCTTCGGCGATCATGCGCATCAGGTCGCGCGCGCGATATTCGTCGGCGATCGCGCCGTCGGTGACGTAATGGGTGCGCCAGGCGCCGTCGTCGATCACGGCGCGCATGAATTCGTCGGTCGCGCGCACGGAATTGTTGGCGTTCTGAAAGAAGACCGAGCCGTAGGCCGGACCGTCGAGCGAGCCGTCATAGCCGGCGTCGATCAGCGCCCACGCCTTCTTTTCCTCATCGACCTTGCAGGTGATGAAATCCTTGATGTCCGGATGGTCGGCGTTGAGCACGACCATCTTGGCCGCGCGGCGGGTCTTGCCGCCCGATTTGATTACGCCGGCCGAGGCGTCGGCGGCTTTCATGAACGACAGCGGTCCCGACGCGGTGCCGCCGGCCGAGAGCTTCTCGCGGCAGGAGCGCAGCGCGGACAGATTCACGCCCGAACCGGAGCCGCCTTTGAAGATCATGCCCTCGTTGCGGTACCAGTTCAGGATCGAGTCCATGTTGTCCTCGACCTTCAGGATGAAGCAGGCGGAGCATTGCGGCTTGGGCTCGATGCCGACGTTGAACCAGACGGGGCTGTTGAACGAGGCCATCTGGTTGATCAGCAGATGGGTAAGTTCGGCCTTGAAGGCGTCGCGGGCGGCGTCGCCGGCGAAATAGTGCTGGCGCTCGCCCCATGCCGCGATCGTATCGACGACGCGGGCGATCAACTGGCGGACGCTGGTTTCGCGCCGCGGGCTGCCGATCGGGCCGCGAAAATATTTCGAAACTACAACATTGGTTGCGGTCTGCGACCAGGCGCGCGGAACCTCAACGTCGCGCTGCTCGAAAACCACCCGGCCATCCTCGCCGGAGATAATCGCGGAGCGCAGCTCCCATTCGACCTGCGACATCGGATCGACGCCGGGCCGGGTGAAGAAGCGCTCGAGCGCGATACCTGCGGCGCGTGTGCGGGCGGCGTCGGGCGTTTTCGCCGAATTATCGATCAGGTGTCGTTCAGGTTTTTCGATGCTCTGCGCCATGACTCAAATCTCTCCGCCTACGCCCCGCCCAGCAGGTTCTGGACCGACTTGGCTGTTTAAACTGATTGCCGCCGGTTCAAAACCGCTTCCGCCGCCACATCCACAAATCCGACAGGTCGGAATTATGCCCCGCGCGCGGATGTGTCAAGCTCGCAACCCTACCGGTAGTATGGAACAACTTGTTGATAACACAATATCAGGTTGTTGATAACCTTTGCACAGATTTTCGCCGGCTTTAGTTCCGATTCGTGATCGCATCATGAAGGATTAGCAGCTTTAATGCCTGATTTTAGTTTTTATCGATATCTTCGACGCTTTACCCGGACGCGGCGACGCGGCTGACAGGCTCTGCCCGCAACCGACCGAAAGGTCCAAACTGGAGACCGGCGGGCTGAGCATAAAGTTACGGGCGGATTGCGGCCGTGTTGCGAAATCCGGTCGCGGCGACGATCGGGAAACGCTATCTTGAGCGTATGGCGGTTCCGGCGCGGCGCAAATACCCCCAGCAGATCGGCGGTCCGCTGCAGGAAATCCTCGCCCGGCTCGACACCGAGGGCCATTTCGAGATTGTGCGGCTGATGCGGCTGTGGCCGGAGGCGGTGGGCGAGACGATCGCGCGGCGGACGCAGGTGGCGGGGCTAAAGTTTCATGTCGCGACGGTCAAGGTTTCGGGCGCGATGTGGATTCAGGAGTTGAACCTGATGAAGCCGCAGATTCTGGCGCGGCTGAACGACGCTTTGGGCAACGACGCCGTCCGCGATGTCCGCTTCGTGCAGGGGCGGCTGAGCCGGCGCGAGCGGCCGCGGCTGCGGCCGGCGCCGCGCCCGACCCGCCACGCGATCGAGCTGCCCGAATTGAAGGATCCCGAGCTGCGCCGCGCCTTCGAGAGCCTGATCGAGGCGTGGGGCCGGGCGTCGCGCTGACGCCGGCCGCGGATCCGCCGTCCACTCCGCACGCTGAAACATTCGCGCGGCCTGCTGCGTATAGATTTGCAGGAGGCAATCGCAACCATGAAACGTCTGGCAACGCTGGCTGGAGCGTTCGCAATCGGGATCGCTTTCGCGGCGTCGGCGATGGCGCAGGAGGGCGGACCGGGGGGCATGGCTCCGCCGACCGAATACGGCGAGCATCACCAATACGTGCGCGGCTTCGACGCTTATCTGGATCGGCATCCCGATGTGGCGAAGCAGCTCAGCGCCAATCCCCATCTGATCGATAATCCGCAATATCTCTCGCAGCATCCGGAATTGCGTGAATGGACGCGGAGACATCCGCGCGCCGCCGACGTGTTCCGCGACCATCCCGGCCGCTTCATGCATCGCGAGCATCTTTACAATCGCAGCGAGACCCGGTGGGGCCGCGCGCATCATCGCGCGGACGCGAATTAATTCGCGATCAGGGACGGGCGGCGAACCGCGTCAATCATGAGCGCTTCGATTAACAAGGCGGCGGCGTTGCACGCGCTCAACCGGGCTGCCTTTGGACCGCGCCCCGGCGAGGTTGACGCCGCCGCCACAGCGGGCGCGCGCGCCTATCTGGAGCGCCAGCTTCATCCGGAGTCGATTCCGATTCCGCCGGAACTGACCGCGCAAATTCGCGGGATCAGGACGCTCGGCATGACGCCGCCGGAACTATTCGCGGAGTTTCAGGAGCCGATTCGCGCAGCGGCCAAGGGCGATATCGAGGCGAAGAAGGCCGCGCGCCGCGCGGCGCGGCAGGTCGTGCAGGAAGCCGTTTACGCGCGCATCGTGCGCGCGATTTACGGGCCGCGCCAGCTTCAGGAAGTGCTGACGGCCTTCTGGTTCAACCACTTCAACGTTTTCGCCGGCAAAGGGCTTTGCTCGATCTGGATCGGCGCGTACGAGGAAGAGGCGATCCGGCCGCATACGCTGGGCCGCTTTCGCGACCTGCTGGGCGCGACCGCGAAACATCCGGCGATGCTCTTTTATCTCGACAACTGGCAGAACACCGCGCCGGGTGCGCCGGGCGCGCGCGGCAAATTCGACGGCATCAACGAGAATTACGCGCGCGAGGTGATGGAGCTGCATACGCTGGGCGTCAACGGCGGCTACCATCAGGATGACGTAATCGCGCTCGCGCATATCCTGACCGGATGGAGCATCGAGCGGCCCGGATTCGCCGGCCGGATGGGCGGTTTCGGCGGGATGGGCGGCGGACGGTTTGGCCGCTTCGCGCGCGCTCGTGAAGATCGCGCGCGGCCGGAGGCCGGCGCCGATGGATTTTGCTTTTATCCGCGCCGTCATGACTACAGCGACAAAATTTTCCTGGGCCGCAAAATCGCGGGCGGCGGGATGGCCGAGGGCGAACGCGCGCTCGATATGCTGGCGGAAAGCCCCGCGACGGCGCAGCATCTGAGCTTCCAGTTGGCGCAATATTTCGTCGCCGACGCGCCGCCCGACGCGCTGGTGGAGCGGATGGCGCGGCGCTACCTCGAAAGCGGCGGCGAGATTCGCGCCGTGCTCGAAACCATGTTCATGAGCGCGGAATTTTCCGACCCGCGCGTGCGCGGAACGAAATTCAAGACGCCATACGAATACGTGATTTCGTGCGCGCGCGCGGCCGGCGCCGAAGTGGTCAATGCGCGGCCGCTGGCGGGTTCGATGGCGATGATGGGGATGCCGCTGTACGGATGCCAGACGCCGAACGGCTACAGCAATACGCGCGAGGCGTGGCTCAATCCCGACGGGATGATGATGCGGCTCAGCTTCGCGACAGCGATCGGCGCGGGCCGGCTGCCGCTGAATCGGCCGCCGCAAGATTACGCCGCCGGCCGTCCGGACGGCGCGGCGGACCGTCCGATGATGCGGCCGGCGGAATTCGCCGATCGGCCGCCGCCGCCCGATCCGGCGGCGCTGGCGATGACGCTCGGCGATCTTTTCACGCCGAACACGGCGGCCGCGGTCGAAAATGCGCCGCCGCGGTTGCGGGCGCCGCTGATCCTCGGCAGTCCGGAATTCATGATGCGTTGAGGCGCGCAGCGAATGATTATCAAGTTTGAGCTTCCCGATATTGGACGG
>JAJXZF010000091.1 GCA_021780225.1 Deltaproteobacteria bacterium
GCGAACAGCACCTGCTGCTCGCGATAGAGCGCGCTTATCCGCTTGCTCTGCGTTTCGACGCTGCGCGCGAGGCGCGTCTCGATGTCGGCGAGCGCGATCGAAAGCTGGCGCATCCCGCCGTCCGCCCCGGCGGTGATGGCGCGGTAATGCAGCAGGCACTGGCGCAGGTAACGCGAGAGCGAGAGATGGCGCGCGGCGGCCTCTTCGCGCAGCACCCTGGCCTCGGCCTGGGTCAGGTAGCACGAGACTTCATGTGCGGCCCTTCTCATGGTGAAAACGGCCACTCCTTCGAGAGTTCGCCCTTGTCGCGCTCTCGGCCGCCACGTTCGGCGTCTTTCGCATGAGCACTCGCGCCGTTTGCGGTGTCGTTCGCGCCGTCAGCGGGTGCGGACGCCTCTTTTGCCGTCGGCGCGGGCCATTGATGGTCATGCTCGATCCGGTCGGAGTGGAACGGCGGCGGAACCTTCGCGCGCGCGTTCAACTCCCGGTCTTCGAAATAACGAAGCTTGCTCGCGTAGATGGGCGGATGGCCGGCGACGAAGATCAGCGCCGCATCGTCGGGCAGCCGCATCGCCTCGTCGGGCGTCAGCAGCGGACGCTGCGTCGCGGGTTCCGACACGCTCGTGCCGGAGGCCGAACGGGTTCGACGTTCGTGTCGCACAGTAGCGACGCCCGCCATCTCGGAGACCAGTCGCGCGGTTTCGATCTTGTTGGGCGCGAACGCCACCCGGACGGAGCAGTTCGAGATGATCGATTCGTCCTTTCCATAGGCGGCATAAAGCTGCGACAGGTCCTGGGCGATGAGGCAGGCCTTGATGCCGTAGCCGGCCGCGTAGGAAAGCGCGGTTTGCAGGAAGTCGAGCCGGCCGAGCGCCGGAAACTCATCGAGCAACAGTAAGAGCCTGCGCAGCGGTGGCGAGCCGTCATGCGTATGCAGCCGCTCAGTGAGTCGCGCGCCCAGCTGCGCGAGCAAAAGGCGCATCAGCGGGCGCGTGCGTGTGAGGTCCGACGGCGGAACGGTGAGATACAGGCTCACCGGCCGCTCATGATGCATCAGATCGGCGAGGGCGAAATGCGAGTCGGCGGTGTTGGCGGCGACGATTGGATCGCGGTAGAGGCTCAGGCAGCGCACCGCCGTGCTGAGCACCGAAGCGCGCTCGTTGGGACTCTTGCTCAGGACCGCCTGGGCCGCTCCGGCGATAACGGCGTGCGTGATTTCGCGCGGATGGCGCGCATCGATCATCTGCTTGAGCGCGTCATCCTGGCTGCGATCCGGCGGCGCGAGGAAGCTCAGGCAGCGGGCGAGCGTCTTCTCAGGTTCGGCATAGAGAATGTGGAGAATGACCGCTGTCAGAAGGTCGTGGGCCGTCAGGTCCCAGTGGTCGCGACGCGCGTTGCCGGAGGGATCGATCAGGATGTCGGCGATGTTCTGGGCGTCCTTAACTTCCTCGTCACCGAGCCTGACTTCGCACAGCGGGTTGAAGTGCGCGCCCTTGCCATCGGTACAGGTGGGGTCGAATCGGAAACAGAGATTGCCCAGGTTGCGCTGGCGATAGCCGGCGGTGAGCGCCCAGTTCTCGCCCTTGATGTCGTGCACCACGACGCTCTCGGGCCAATCGAGCAGCGTGGGGATGACGATGCCGGCGCCTTTGCCGCTGCGGGTCGGCGCGAAGGCAAGCACGTGGGCCGGTCCGCCGTCGCGGAGATAACAGGTTCCGCTGCCGTTGCGCCACGCGCCGACATAAACGCCGCTCGCGGCGTCGCGGAGTCCGGTGGCTTTGACCTCGCGTGTATTCATCCAATGGGCGGAGCCGTGAAGGTCGTGGATGCGCGGCGCAATTCCGCGCACCAGCCGCGCCGCTCCCATCGCCAGCAGCGCCGCGGCGATCGACGGATACTCGAACAGCCGCATGGCGCTGGCGAATACCGCGCTTGCCTCTGCGGCGTTGCGCCACTTCCACGCCCACAGAAGGATCGCCCATGGAGCGTACAGGGGTCCGATGAGAGGAAGCGTCGTGACCGGTTTGCCGAGAGGGGTCGCGTAGCCGAGCATCACGGCGGCTCTCTGGGTCGCCGCCCACAGCGCCAGAAAGGCGATCAGCCCCGCGGTAACGGCGACGATCGTCGCTATTCTATTGGGCGCCGGATTGCCCGGCGGCCTGTACGGTAAGGATGTTGCTGCCATCAGCGTGTACGCTCCTTCTGATTTTGCTGTTCGCGCTCCCGGCGTTCGCGCGCCGCGATCTCGGCGCGAAGCTTCTGCTCCGCTCCTGGCGGCACAAAGTAATCGCGGCCTGCGGAGTGATTGCGGACGATCAGCCCTGCCTGCTCTAGGGCGGGCAGCCGGTCCTCCATCGCCTGCCGCCATTTCAAGGCAAAGCCTTTCCAGCCGCGTGCGTCGATGCGACCGTCACGCTCGACCGCCTTGAGCGTCTCAAGGTCGAGCTGGTTGCCGATCTGTTTTTCGCTTTGTATTGAGGGCAGCGAGCCGTGTCGCTCGACACGGATGTAGTTCACCCTGCGCCCGTCCTTCTCGAACTCGCGCGCTTCCAGCGTCACGATCTCGCCGATTCCGATCTTTCCCTCGCCTCGTGCGCGGATAATCGCCGGCGTCTGGCGTAAGTAATGGAGTTTGCCGTCGGCGCCTTCGAGCATCAGGTAGCGGCGGTCGCGCGCCTCGTTTTCGAGCCCCGTTCCGACCACGCGTCCGGTAAGCTCCTGGCCGGGCGCGAGCCTGGTGATGGCCAGCGGCGCGCGCTTGTCAAGCATTTGGCTGCGATGGCGCGCGCGGCTCTTGATGATGTCGATGGCGAGCTGGCGCTCGCGAAGCGTCCGCTCCAGATTGGGCGCGAGCCGCCAGCTTGCCGCATCGGTCTTGTGGGCGAGACCCATGCGACTGAGAAACTTGAGCCGCGCGATTTCCTGCGCCCGCCGTTCGCGCGCCGCCTCGCCGCGGGACTGCTTGCCGTCGAAGCTGACGATGTGTTTTGTGTCGGCGCGGTGAATAAGCTCGCGGTCGATGTCGGTGAATTGCTCGCGTTTGACCGCCGCTCCGCGCGCCTTCAGCACGTCGCGCTCGGCGCGTAGTCCGAGTTCCCGGCTTGCGATCTCGGCGCTCCGCATTCGGATGCCTGACTGGATATAGCCGCGATCTATCGACAGCGGCCGGCCCTGCTCGTCGCGTCCGCGGATGAGGAGGTGAAGATGCGGATTGTCGGTGTTGTGATGGTCGATCGCGGCCCACTCAAGCCGCGTGTTCAGGTCGCGCTCCATCTGCGCGACCAGCTCGCGCGCGTGCTCGCGCAAATCGAGCCGGGCGCCGTTCTCGGGCGAGACAATGATGCGGAAGAGTCGCTCATCTCCGGCTTTCTGCCAGCCGCCAAGGAGCTTCGCGAGGTTCAGATCGTCACGTTCGGCGTTGAAGCCGAGTCCCTTCTCGCCCTCGCGCTGCGCGCCGTCGCGCGCCAGATAGCGCCCGTGCGCCGCCCACGACGCCGACTTGGTGTTGCGCGAGTATGAAACCTTGACGACGCTGCGCTGCATGTAGGCGCGCGGCTGGCCGGTTGTCAGTGCGCCCCGGCGGTCGAGTTGCGTGTTGAGCCAGCCGACGTGGCGGGACGCTCGCGCGCTGCGCTTGCCGAGCCCCGTCCACCAGAACGTCGGGCCGTGCGGATGGCGCTCGCCGCGCACGCCCAAGGGATGCGGGCGCATCCAGAAATCGTTTCGCAGCAGGTCACTCATTGCCCGCGCTCCCGTCGAGCAGCGCCAGCATCTGCCGGCAAAGCCGTTCACCCTCGGCTGGCTGCTTTCCGCCCCCGAGCGCCGCGACGATTTGTCGAATCTGCGCATCGGACAGGGTGAGATTGTGAAGATGATTAGCGCGCGCCCACGACTTCCACGCGCGCTTGGCGCTGGCGCGCTCGTTCAGCTTCTCGCTGCCGATGGACGCAAACTCTGCGCGCCGGCGCTCAGGCAGTTCGGCCAGGCTTCCGGCCATTCGGAGCAACGCTCCGAGCAGCAGATTGGGCGGCTCGCGATCCAGCCCGGCGAGCGCGACCAGGCCGCCAAGGTTGGCGAGGTGGTGAAGGCGAAGGCCCTGTTCGCGCGTATGTAATCCGTCAGCCATGCGTCACCACGTGATTACCGGCTTGAGTTCCGCTCGCACTGCGCTTGCCGGCACCGGGCCGAAGTAGCGCGAGTCCCAGCTTCGCGGGTCCGCCTCGCCGACCAGCCAGACCTGGCCGTCGTTCACCGCATGCGTGCCGAAGGCGATGTGCGGAACTTCTCTGCCGTGGCTGTCGCGTATTCGGCTTGCGCTGTTGGGAAGCCGCTTTCCATCGACCGCCACGTAGGTCGGCGCGAGCGCGACCGTGTCGCCGACGAGCGCGCCGATCCGTTTCCCGACCGGCTCGATATCGTCGCCGCAACCCGCGCCGCGAGCGAGATAGCCGCGCTCCAGCGCGAAGCGCGCGAGCGTCTCCGGCAGGCAGACCAGGACCAATTCGCCGCGTGCCAACGCGCCTCCCGGCCGCAGGCCGGTCGCGCGGTAGATGCCCGGCGGGCAGGCGCTGCCGGTGAATGCGATGCGAAGATCCAGCATCTGAAACGCCAGAATCGGCGCAGCGAGAAGCGCTCCGACAGCAAGCGGCAGAACGGGTCGGAAAGTACGGGGCGCACTTTGCGCGGTACGGGGCGAAAAGATCGAGTCGATTTGCGGGAAAGTTGCCATTCTCACCACCACGGTACGGGGAACCCTTTATCTTGCCCTACGAAATTTTCACCCCGACCACCCCGTTCTGCCGCTCTCCCACCACGCCGCTCTGCACTCCCAGAACGTCCGCCTCTGCCCGTTGCTTTCGCCACCCTCTGAAATCCCGATCGGTCTCCACAAACTGGCGCAGCATCTCAAGCGCAACTTCCTTCAGCTCCGCTTCGCGATGCGAGGTATCGCCCAAGTAGACGAGGTACTCGTCCAGCGACGCCTTGAGGTTGCCGGGCAGCGTCAGCCTGAGCTGCGCCTGCGGCAGTTCTTTGTCCTTCAGCTTGAGCTTCATGCGACTCGCTCCTTTTTCTAAATTCGAGACTCGGTTAATCGCCCCGGTACGGTCCCGGCAGAACCAAGTCCTGCGTCACCATCACGTTGAACTGATAGCCCGGCCTGATCTCGATCGTCGGCGAGGAGTTCGTTCCCTGCTGCAGCGCCTGCTGCCCGACCGCTCCCATCTGCGAAGAAGCCGCCGAGCCGCCCATCTCGCCCATCAGTGCCCACTGGCTTGGCGCGGCGTAGCCGTATCCCATCGGCCCCGCGAACCCGTAGCCGCCGCCGAACGCTCCCATCTGCCCGACCATCTGCCCGGCGCTGATGAGGCTCAGCAGCGTCGCCGTGCCGAAGGTGCGCAGATAGTGATGATCGACTTCGTCCGTGAAACCCGAATAACCGGCGCTGTCGGCGCCCGGCATCTGCGGCAAGTCCATGCTCGACGCGTCGGGAAAGACCAGCCGCTGCCATGCGATCTGCACGCGGCTCTGACCGGACGCGGGCGCGGCCTTGTACGCGCCGATGAGCCGTGTGCCCTGCGGGATGAGAAGGAACCTGCCGCTGGCGCTGTCGAAGACGTTCTCGCGCACTTGGGCGAGAACCGGACCGGGAAGATCGGAGTCGATGCCGCTGACCAGCAGCGCGGGAATCACGCTGCCTGCCGTCACCGTGTACGGCGAGGGCGGCGGCTTTAGCGTCGCCTGAGAAACGTCGCTGCTCGCCTGCTGGACGCCTGAAAGCCCTGCCGCCGCGGACTGGCCACTCGGAATGTCGAGCGTGCGGTTGTGGAACGACTCGACCATCTGCGGCGCGCCGAGCGCCTTGATGAACTGGTCCTGCTCAAGCTCCGCCAGCCGGCTCGGCGGTCTGGCGACGGGATTGCTCTGCCGCGCGACTACTGGCGGTGAAGAGAGCGCCGGCATCGGAGCCGCCGTCGGCATCCTGAGCGGCTTTGCGTCGGCTTCGAGCTCGGCCACCGCCCGCCGTCGCGCCATGTCGGGGATCGCGACCGCCTGATCCTTCAGCGTCCCGCTCGCAACCGGCTGCGACGCGGAATGAAGCGCCAGCATCATCGCCAGCAACGAGCCGCCCAGTACCGCTCCGACCGTGATAACCAGCGTCCGCGTGAGACGGCCGCCGCCGTGACGCTGCGCCTGCTGAACCGCTTTCAGAGTCGCCGCCATCGTTCACCTCGCCGCGCCCGTGTATGCGATCTGGACGCGGTCCTGCGCGCGTCCCACGCCGGAAACCAGCACGGCCTGCTCGAACAGCCGGTCGACCACGTAGTAGTCGCCGCGCACGCGGTAGTTGACCATCTCGTTGCCGTCGCCCGCCGCGATGAGCAGCGCCGGCGCCTCGCTCGACTTCATGCCGGCCGGCATCTGGATAAAGACGTGGCTTCCATCGTCGAACGCACGAACGGGCTTCCACGGCACGTTCGGCCCGGCGACCTTGTAGGAGAAATTCAAGACGCCTGGATCGAGCGAGTCGAGCCGCATGACCGCCGGATCGTCGGCCTTCGCATCCTCGGACTGCTCCTTGGCCTGCTGGTCCGCCTGCGCCATCGCGGCCAGCAGATCGTCGGGATAATAGAACTCGACCTCCTGCATCTCGTGGCCCGGCCGTGAGCGCAGATTCAGGTGATAGATGTGGCGTGTGGTGTAGATCGTGAGATTGCTCGCGATGCCCGACGCCTTGGGCTTGACCGCAAGATGCGGGGTCGGGTTGCGCGGATCGCCTGAGGACGCTGGCGTTACCATCCAGCGCTCGCTGTCGCCCAGCGCAACATCGGTGATGGTCTCACCCGGCTCAAGCTGAACGTCGGTGGTGCGCAGCGGCGCGCACTTGATGACCGGCTCGGCGACTTCGCCGTAGGGATACAGCACGTAAGCCGGCGTGGTGTACGACGGCCACGCTCCGGTCTTGCCGTGCTCGGCGACCGCCTGCCTGACTTGGAGCGGCTGCTGGGCGAGAAGCTTCGCTCCGGTCACCGGCGCAGGCGCCGTCTCCGGCTTGGGCGCGGCGTGGGTTACGAGCGTGAGAGGCGGCGGTGGCGGCTGTTGCGACGCGCATCCGCCCAGCCCGAACGCGAGCGCGATACCGATGGCTGCAATCTTGTCTCGCATCGGAGTCCTCCGTCAGCTTCGCTGCTCCGTCCAACTGATTCGCGTCACGTAAAAGCCGAGTGGATTGTCGAGGATCGAGGCGTCGGACGCTTGCGGCGCCATCTCCGTGTCGAGCACTGCCTCCCAATGCGTGGTTGCGATGGGCGCTCCATCGAGGCCGAGCGCCTGCTCCGTCCAGCGCACCTGCCAAGTGGCGTCGGACAGCTTCAGGATCGAATCGATCTGCACGGTTACGGTCGTATGCTGCGCGACCTTGAACGGGTCATGGGCGAGGTTCTGATCGTGGTAGTAGTTCTCGAGGAACTTGTAGGCCGCGCCGCGCACCCGGCTGTAGACTTCGCCGATTACTTGATGCTCGGCCTGCGGATCGGCGATCACCTCGCGCGTGTCGCGGATGAAGCCGGCCAACTCGTAACGCACCATCCTTTCCGTGGTTAGCTGCGCGGCGCTCTCGCCGAGCGCGGTGGGCGCTGCCAGCGCGTAACCGAGACCATCGACCCGGACGATGTAGGGGATGAATCTGCTGCGCGTGCTGACCCGCACAAGTCCGAAGGCGAGGACAAGCGAGAGCATCAGCAGGCCGGCCGCCGCGATCTGCCAGTTGCGCTTGCCGAGAACCAAATCGGCGTAGCGCTCGTCCCATTCCCGCCGCGCCTTGGCGTAAACGCTACCGTCCATCGCTGCCTCCATCAGGACGCAGGGCTTCTCCGAGTCGCGCACGACGACTCGAAAGCGAGTTTGTGATGGGAAGGGAAAAGCGCAGCGCGCGCCGAATCCAACCTCGCGCTGTGTCCCGATCTATGAACTCGGGAACGTGGAGATCGGCGCGATCAAATTTTCTGGCAAAATTCTGGCAAACTTGGCGGGAAAAGGCGGGAAATGCGGTTCCCGGCCGGGAAGCGACGAATGCAGAAACACCTTGTGCCGCAAGGGTTTTCATCCCTCGGGCTCCTCGTCGTTCCCGGTGTCAACGGAATTAGCAATCTGGTGCCTTCGACCACTCGGCCACCTCTCCGCTGAAGCGATTTTTTAGCAATTCTGGAGGCTTTTGCCCAACCATATTGCCTTGCCCGAGGCGCTGAATCCATCCCCGCGGGCGGATCGTGGAAATTTTTGGCGGAACAATCCGCTCCTCCGGCCGGAGATACGCCATACGCACCGAGCTTGCGGGCCAAAACCGGACATTTCCGGTCGCCATCGAACAGCGAAGGGCGGCACACCGCATCGTTCGGAAAAATGCGCCAAGATATTCACGGACGCTATTCCGCGAAGGGCTTACCCGAACCGCCGACGCCGGTTCGCCGATCCCGGATTCGCGCGACTCCGCTTTTGCGTCACGTCGGCATGAGGAGGCATGCCGAATCGACGGCGAACAGGTAGAAAGAAAGGCGGCTTAACGCATCGCGGCGGATCAATCATGGCCCGGTCCGCCTCACGATACAAAACGGGCCATGACCTGCTCGCCCAGCAAGCGCATGTCGCGAAGCTGACGCTCGAGGTTGCCGCCCAACGGCCCGATCCATAGTTTGGTTGCGCCGGCCGCGGCGACCTCCTCGATCCTCGCTATCCAGTCGTTCGGATTGCCGGCGATGGCGAAGCGCCGAATCGCATAGTCAGTCAGACCCAACTCTTCCATCCGCCTGGTATTGCGGCCGCTGTGCAGTACATGATCGTATAGTTCGTAGCCGTCGACGTATTCCTGGACCCGGCCGCGAAGTTCGTCGGGCAGGTGCTTGCCCTCCAGACTGAACCGCATCGCGTGATTGAGAATCGACGACACGGAGCCTTTGACGTTCTCGATCGCCTTGTCGCGATTCTCGTGCAGCGACGTGCGCGCGGTGAACCAGATGTCGATCGCGGACGGATCGCGATCGGCCTCGCGCGCGCCGGCGCGAACCCTCGCCACGGTGTCGCGAATAACCTCGCCGAAGAGACCGGTTCCCGCGATCACGCCGTCGCCGATCGCGCCGCCCAGATGCAGCATCCGCGGCCCTTCGGCGCAAATATAGATTGGTATTCGATGGCGCGCGACCACCCCCGACCAGCGCACGCGCTGCGGCCGGCCCTGGTAGGTCGCTTCACCCGTGGCGAGCAGGTCGCGGACACAGGCGACGTAGTCCGCAATCCGCGCGCGCGACGCGATTTTGTAGCCGATGTTGAGCACGGCGCTGTCGCCGCTGGCGATTTCCATGAAGGCGCGGCCGTCGGTGAGGCTGTCGAGCGAGGCCAGAAACGAGGCCATCACCTGCGGTTCGCGCGTCAATGGGTTGGTCGGGCGCAAGCCGACCGAAGCCCGGGTCGCCGCAAGCGCCATCAAAGTGGCGCGCACGTAGGCGTCGCCGCCGATGAAGGCGGAGTCGTAAGTGCCGATCGCCTCCGCGCCATAATCCTCGGCCATCTTCACCAAATCGCCGAAGCGGCTGGCCTCGTCGCGCCGCAGCAGCGGACCGCCGGGGGCCATGATAATTCCGAATGCAACCCGCATGGTTATCGCTCCGATACCGGTTGATTGAGCGTCCGCCCGAATCCGGCGCCAGCGCGACGCGACGGTCGGTCGCGCAAGGCTCCGGCGCCGGCCAAAAATCGCAACGTCACGGCTCCGCCGCTAGCTCACATATCAAACTCGCCGCCAATCTTCGAATGGAATTGGCGCAAATCCCCAGCTTCGACAAAGGCGCGATTCAGCCGGCGTCAAGACCGCGGCGGCGCTGACCGGCCTTCGCGGCGCGCAATAGCCATAGGCGCAGTTCGTCAAGATACAGATAGACCACCGGCGTCGTATACAGCGTCAGCATCTGACTGACCGCCAGTCCGCCGACGATCGCGATACCGAGCGGCCGGCGCAGTTCCGATCCCATGCCGGAGCCAAGCGCGAGCGGGAGGCCGCCGAGCAGCGCCGCCATCGTGGTCATCATGATCGGCCGAAAGCGCAGCAGGCACGCCTGATAGATCGCCTCCGCCGGCGCGACGCCCGAGCCGCGTTCGGCCTCGAGCGCGAAGTCGATCATCATGATGGCGTTTTTCTTGACGATGCCGATCAGCAGGATGATGCCGATGAGCGCGATCACGCTCAGTTCCGTATGGCAAATCATCAGCGCCAGCAACGCGCCGACCCCCGCCGACGGCAGCGTCGAGAGAATCGTGATCGGATGTATGTAGCTTTCGTAGAGTATCCCCAGGACGATATACACGACGATCAGCGCGGCGAGGATCAGGAGCGGTTCATTGGCCAGCGAAGCGGTGAAGGCTTGCGCCGTGCCCGCGAAGTCGCCGCGAATCCCGCTCGGCAGGTGGATTCGGCTTTCCGCCGCCTGGATCGCGTCGACCGCTTCGCCCAGGGCCACGCCGCGCGCCAGATTGAACGAAATCGTCACGGCGGGAAACTGTCCCTGATGATTGACCTCGATCGGCGTCACGGTATTGCGATCGCGCGCGAACGCGCTCAGCGGCGCCATCGATCCGTCGGCGGCCCTGACGTAGATTTCCCTGAGCCACATCGGGTCCTGCCAGAACTCGGGCGCGACCTCCATCACCACATAGTATTGATTCAACTGGGTATACATCGTGGAGACTTCGCGCTGGCCGAAGGCGTCGTACAGCGTGTTGTCGATCGTCCGCGCGCTGATCCCGAGCCGCTCCGCGGTGCGCCGATCGATCTCCAGGGCGGCGTCGAGGCCGCTGTTCTGCTGGTCGCTGCTGACGTCGCGCAGTTGCGGCAAACCGCGCATCGCCGCAAGCAGCCGCGGAGCCCACTGATTGAGCTGATCGAGGTCCTGGCTCTGCAGCGTGTACTGATACTCGGCGCTCTCCAGCCGGCCGCCGATGCGTAAATCCTGCACGGCCTGAAGATAGAGCCGGGCGCCGGGCACGTCCGCGGTATGCCGGCGCAGGCGGCTGATCACCCGCGCGGCGCTGAGCCGGCGCACCCGGAGCCGCTTGAGCGAGATGAACATGCGGGCGTTGTTGGTCGCGCCGCCGGGGCCGCCGGTAAAGGCGATTACATGCTCCACCGCGGGATCGGCATTGACGATCGAGACATATCGCGACAGCCGCGTGCGCATCGCCTGAAACGAAGTGTCCTGATCGGCCTCAATCATGCCCATCAGCCGGCCGGTGTCCTGCTCGGGGAAAAAACCCTTGGGAATAACGGCGTAGAGAAACACGCTGAGGGCGAGCGTCGCGATCGTCGCCGCAAGCGTCAGGCGGCGACGGCGCAACGCCCACGCGAGGCTCCGGCGGTAGCCGTCGGCGATGCGATCGAACATGCGATCGCCGAATTGATGGAAGGCGCCGCGGGCGCGGTCGTCGATCGGCCGCAGCAGCTTCGCGCACATCATCGGCGTGGTGGTCAGCGAGACCACCAGCGAAACCGCGATCGCCGCCGACAGGGTGACCGCGAACTCGCGGAACAGCCGGCCGACGATTCCGCCCATCAGCAGGATCGGGATGAACACCGCGATCAGCGAGAGGCTGATCGAAACGACCGTGAAGCCGATTTCGGCCGCGCCGCGCCGCGCCGCCGCCAAGGGCGTGAGGCCCCGCTCGCGGTAGCGCGAGATATTCTCGATTACGACGATCGCGTCATCGACCACGAAGCCGGTCGAAATCGTCAGCGCCATCAGCGACAGATTGTCGAGACTGTAACCGCACAGATACATCACGCCGAACGTGCCGACCAGCGAGATCGGGACGACGATGCCGGGGATCAATGTGGCGCGCAGATTGCGCAGGAACAGAAACACCACCAGCACCACCAAGGCCATCGAGACCAGCAGCGTGAGTTCGACGTCGCGCACGGAGGCGCGAATCGTGGTGCTGCGATCGAGCACGACGGAAAGATCGATCGCCGGCGACAGGAAGGCCTTGAGTTGCGGCAGCGCCGCGCGGATCTCATCGACAGCGTCGATAATGTTCGCGCCGGGCTGGCGAAAAATAATCAGCATCACGGCGGGCTTGCCGTCGACGATGCCGGCCGTGCGCACGTCCTGCATCGCGTCGGAAACCCGGCCGACGTCCGCCAGCGTCACCGCGGCTCCATTATGATATCCCACGATCAACGGCCGGTATTGCGCCGCCTTGAAGAGCTGGTCGGTCGCGCCGAGCGCCACCGTCCGCTCGCGCGTCGTCAATTGTCCCTTGGGGCGGTTGACGTTGGCGCCCGCGAGCATCGCGCGCACGTCCTCAAGACTGATGCCGTAACTGTTGAGCTGCGTGGGATTCAGATCGACGCGCACGGCGGGCAACGCGCCGCCGCCCACCAGCACCTGGCCGACGCCGCTGAATTGCGCAAGCTTCTGCGCCAGGATCGAGGAGGCGGCGTCATACATCCGCCCGCGGCTCACCGTGTCGGAGGTGAGCGCGATGATCAGGATCGGGGCGTCGGCGGGATTTACCTTTTTGTAGATGGGATTGCTCGGCAAATTGCCCGGCAGATTGCCGCGCGCGGCGTTGATCGCGGCCTGCACGTCGCGCGCGGCGGCGTCGATATCGCGGCTGAGGTCGAACTGCAGAACGATATTGGTCGCGCCGAGAAAACTGGTGGAGGTCAGTTCGGTAAGGCCGGCGATTCGCCCGAATTGCCGTTCGAGCGGCGTCGCCACGGAGGACGCCATGGTCTCGGGACTGGCGCCGGGCAGCGACGCCTGCACCTGAATCGTGGGAAACTCGACCTCCGGCAGCGGCGCCACCGGCAGCATCCGGAAACCGGCCAGTCCGGCCAGCGCGATCGCTATCGTCAGAAGCGTCGTGCCGACCGAATTGCGGATAAAGATTTCCGAGAGGTTCATGCCGCCCGCATCGACGCCGCCTCCGCGACCGCGGCGCGGTCTCCGCGCTTGCGCCGCGCGGCCAGCCGCTCGAACGCCAGAAACACCACCGGCGTGGTGTAGAGCGTCAGCAACTGGCTCAGCAACAGCCCGCCGACGATCGCGACGCCCAGCGG
>JAJXZF010000115.1 GCA_021780225.1 Deltaproteobacteria bacterium
CCCTGGCCGCGCTCGCCGCCTACGGCTGGCCCGGCAACGTCCGCGAATTCGCCCACGCCATGCAGTCCGCCGCCATGCTCTCCGACCACGACCGCATCTGCGTCGCCGACCTGCCGGAGCACATCTTGCGCGCCGATTCGGACGCCTTGAGCTCATTGCCGGAAATCCAGGACCAACGCGTCGGCGAGCCGCATCTGGCGGTGGTTTCGATGGAACCGGTCGAGTCGGCGCGCCCCGCGGAGGAGTCGCCATTCCTGCTTGACGCAATAATCAAACAAACCCTGATGCGCTCATTGGAGCGGACCGACGGCAATCGGCGCCGCGCCGCGGATTTGCTCGGGGTCTCGCGCTCGACGCTCTATCGGATGCTGAGCCGCTACGGATTATCGGACGACGCCTTGGGCCGGCAGGTCGCGCCGAGTCTTGCGAATCCGGCGCCGCGGCGCGGCGCCGGATGACCCGTCAGGCGCAATCCGTTCGGCGGCGCTTCAGCCCAAGGCGCTGGAATTGCCGCGCGGATTTGCGCCACAATAATTGGGCGCGGCCGCGAAGCTTCCGGATGCTGATTCCGGACCCCCTCGCGGCGGCCCGTCGCCGCCTATACCCAACCGGCGCGCCGCTCGCCGCGGGAGCTTTGCTCAATGCCGGGAGTCGATCAAATCTGGTCCGAAGCGGTTCGCACATTGGAGCGCGATCGCCCGTTTGCGCTCGCTACGGTTGTCAATGTGCGCGGATCCACGCCGCGCGAAGTCGGCGCCAAGATGCTGATTCGCGCGGATGGACAATTCGGCACAATCGGCGGCGGATGCGGCGAGGCCGAAGTTTTTCGCAAAGCGCGCCTGATGCTCGATGAAAACGGCGCTCAAGCCAGACTTGCCGAAGTTGACCTGACCGGTGATTTCGATCAGCAGGATATCGGCGTCTGCGGCGGCATCATGGATGTCTTTATCGATCTTTGGTCGCCGCGCGATCTTCCGGTGGCGCGCAAACTTGCCGAGTCCGCCGAGAAAAATCGTCCTGCCGCGCTGCTTACGGTGGTCGACGCCGGAGCGGGCCGCGAATTGCCGGTGGGCGCGAAAGCCGTGATCGATCCCTCGGGATGCGGCGGCGAAGGCGTGGTTGTCGAGCTGGGCGGCGCCGCCGTCAACCAGCTCGCCGAACGCGCCGCCGACGCGCGGCCGGGTCTGCTCGAAATCGCCGGCGATGGCGCGTTGCGTCAGGTGGTCCGAATCGAAAGCGCCGGCGCGCCGCGCCTTTACCTTGACCCGATTACAGGCGCGCAACGCCTGATAATCGCAGGCGCCGGACATATTGCCCAGCCGTTGTGCGAACTCGGCTCGATGCTGGGCTTTCATGTGACGGTGATCGACGATCGCGCGTCGTTCGCCAATCGTGAGCGTTTTCCGACGGCGGACGCGATTATCGTCAAACCGTTCGCCGCCGCTATCGACTCGCTTGGTTTCGATCGGCGCTGCTATCTCGTTTCGGTCACCCGCGGCCATGCCTATGACGAAGAAGTGTTGCGCGCCGCGCTCAAATATTCCGAGGGCTTTGTCGGGATGATTGGCTCGCGCCGGCGGGCGCGCGCCACGCTCGATCATCTCGCGGCCGACGGCTACGATCCGCAACGCCTGCATGAAGTCCATGTGCCGCTCGGACTGGACCTTGGCGCCGAAACGCCCGAAGAAATCGCCGTCGCGATTATCGCGGAAATTATTCGCGAGCGGCGCCTCGGGGTGCGCGACGAATTCAACCTGGGCGTCAAAAGCGGCCGTCTCAGCCGCCAGCCGCTCAAACGCTAACCCGCTTCGGATCGGTTGATGAGTCAAGCGGGCATTTGTGCGATCTTGCTGGCCGCTGGCGAATCGCGCCGGATGGGGTATCCGAAGCCGCTGCTCAAGATTGGCGACGATACCTTTATCGGTCATTTAGCGGCTGAAATTCTCGAAGTCATCCCAAGACTCGTTATCGTGTTGGGCGCACATGCCGACCGCGTGCGTCCCGCGATACCCCGCGACGGCCGAATCGCGGTCCTCGACAATCCCGCCTACGCCCGCGGCCAGCTTTCCTCGCTGAAGGTCGGATTGCGCTTCGCAATCGCGGAACATGCGCGCGCCGTGGTGGTGCATCTTGCGGACCATCCGAAAGTCGCCGCGACGACCTTTCGCGAGCTGGTCGCCGCGCATGATCGGCTGTCGCGGCCGATCGTTATCGCACGCTATCAGGGCCGTAGAGGCCATCCGGCGCTCTTTGACGCGGCGGTCTTCGACGAGCTTCTGGACGCTCCCGAGGATCAGGGCGCGCGGGTGGTCGTCAACGCCGATCCCGGGCGCGTCGCCTACGTTGACGTCGATGATGCGGGGGTGGCGCTCGATCTCGACACGCCAGACGATTTAATCAAGGCCGGCCTAAAGCAGCATTGACGACCTATTGGGATTCACTGCGCGACTAGGCATTATGAGAATGTTCAATCGCAATGGCACGATGCGAAATTTGTAACCGAAACCGGGTATTCGGCGTAATAAACGTCAGAGATGTCTGCCGTGCCCGCAATCGAACGTCTTCGGGGGATGACTGCCGTCAGAACCGATGAGGAACTGATCGCCGAAGTCCTGTCCGGAGAGACTGCGGCGTTTGCGGAACTGGCCTCGCGCTATCGCGAAAAGGTCGAGCGGTTGTGCGCGCGATTCTTTTCCGATCGTGAGTTGATTCGCGATCTTGCCCAGGAAAGCATCATCCGTTCGTTTGCCGGCTTGTCCAGCTATCGGGCGGACATGCCGTTTATCGGATGGTTGCGCGCGATCGTCGCCAACGTCTGCTATGACGAGTTGCGTCGCCGGCAGCGCCGGCCCGAGGAGCTGGTCGCCGACTTCACCGCGGCCGAGCACTTATGGGTGCAACTGGTCACTGAGGCCACGCCCGAAGAAATCGTTGAAGCGGCCGAGCAGCGGCGCGAGGCGCATGACCTCGCCCATCAACTGCTCGATTTCCTGCGTCCCGAAGATCGGATGGTGATGGTGCTCAAGGAGTCGGAAGACCTCAGTGTCAGCGAAATCGCGCAAATTATGGGGTGGAGCGAAGCCAA
Organism: Deltaproteobacteria bacterium; assembly: GCA_021780225.1. GTDB lineage: Bacteria > Desulfobacterota > Binatia > Binatales > Binataceae > JADMIL01. Next base: position 3,086 of record JAJXZF010000115.1, read on the forward strand.
GGTCAAAATTCGGGCGTTTCGAGCCCGGCAGATGTTACGCAAGCAAGCTGAGCGGATGTTAACCGTAAAGCGGGGACGAGCGGCGCGATGAATTGTTTTGAAGCGCGCAAAGAATTTGTTTCGTTTTGGCGGCGGACGCTGGACTTGGAGCGGCGCGCCGGCTTTTCCAGCCATCTGGAGAATTGCGATCGCTGCGACCGATCGTTCCGGCTCTTCGCGCTTGGCGCTCCGGTGTTTCATTCCGACCGCGAACCCGAAATGGCCTTGCGGCCGGTTTCCGCGCCGCTGCGGCCGCGAATCGCGGTCGCGCGCCGGCCGATGCGGCTGCGGCGCAGTCCGGCGGTGACCGCGCCGTGGCAAGCGATGGCCGTGGCGGCGCTATTCCTGATGATTGGCGGCGCGTCGGTCTGGTCGGTGCAGCAATTTCCGTTGCGCGATTTTCCCGACACTTTCGCGGCCGACGATCTGCGCGCCGCGCCCACCGCTTATTTCCCGGATGGCGCGGCGGTCGAGAATCCGGCGGAAGAACCCGCGCTGTTCGAATCGATCGCGCCGGATCCAGCCAGTCCAATGAAGGATAATGGCCTTACAGGGTAAGTACGGCTGGTTGGTGTTGGCGGCCGCGCTGCTGGCCGGATCAGCGATCGGATTCGCCAGCACCACGCTGGCGTATCGGATGCACTGGCTCGAAGCCCCCGGACAAAACCTGATCGATCGGATGAGCGAGGATCTCGCGCTTACGCCGTCGCAGCGCGAACAGGTCGGCGAGGTGATGCGCGGCACGCATGACCGAATCACGAACATGCGTGCGGATTTTCAGCATCAACGGCGCCGCTTGCTGCTCGACGCCTATTTGAAAATCGCCGCGGTTCTTTCGCCGCAACAGCGCGCGCGCTTTGACGGCGAATTCGTGCCGCCGCGCTTTCGGGAAGATGCGCTCAAGATGGGCCGCAGTTTCGACGCGCCCACGGCTCCGGCCGGCGCGCCGGCGCCGCCCGCCGCCGGAAACCTGCCGAATTCGTCGGCGCAGACCGCGCCGCGGAACGCCGCCGGGATGCCGATTTCGGCGCCGGCGCCCTGACCGCGAAAAAGCCTGATCAAACTGTCAAGAGCCCGCGATATCGCGAATCAGCCGATCCGCTTGATTCGCGATATCCGGATTTTTCGCGCGATCGCCGCTCGCCAGCTTGAGATAGCGCAGCGCCGCGTCGCGATTCCCCTGCGTTGCGTAGATCTGCCCGATCCGCAGTTCGGCGAACGACGAGGTCGGATCGATTTGCAGCGCCTTTTGATAGTTCGGCAGCGCCTCGTTCATCCGCGGCGGAGTGAACGACATGTAGGCTTCGCCGATATTGAGATAGACGCTCGCTTCGTGCGGCTGGTATTTGAGGAGTTTCTGATAGACTTCGATTACCTTGCCGAAGTTCGAGCGCGAATTGTAAAACAGCGCCAGGTAGAGGTAGGCGTCGTCGTAGGCCGGATCGAGATCGGTCGCCTGCCACAACAGCTTAACCGCCTGTGAGCTGTCGGTCATGTTGATCGCGGCCGCGACCAGCGCGCGAGCCTTTTCCGCGTTGGATTCGTCGGCGGGGGCGGCGGACGGCGGCGCGGCCGCCGGTGCTGGAACGCCCGGAGCGCCGGGAAGCGGCGGCGAGCCGCCGGCCGATTCGGCGATTCCCGCGGGCGAATTGCCCGCGCCGGCAAGCGACGGCGCGAGCGGAACGATTAGCAGCAGTCCGGCTAGGAACCAGGCATGGGATGTGCGCTCGAACATAGGTTTCGGATGGAGAGGTCCTGAGCAAAATGGTTGCACGATTGAAGTCGATTGCAAAGCCGCCGCGAACGAATTGCGCGCGCGTGGCGGCCCGCGCCGAAGGCCGCCGATGAAAACCTGCGCGTTCGCGGTTGGCGACGGGATTAAACTCAATTGCGTCGATTTCGGCGGCGAAGGCAAGCCGCCGGTGCTGCTGGTTCATGGCGGCGCGGCGCACGCGCGCTGGTGGGATTTTGTGGCGGCGGATTTGATCGATCGCTATCACGTGCTGGCGATCGATCAGCGCGGCCATGGCGACAGCGGCTGGAGCGCGGATGGAAGCTACGGCACCCGGCACTATATCGCCGATCTCCACGCCATTATCGGGCAATGGGATTTAGGGGCGCCGGTCTTGGTTGGCCACTCGATGGGCGGCCATAACGTGATGTGCCACGCGATTCGCCACAGCGCGAGCCTGCGCGCGATCGCCGTGATCGACAGTCCGCCGAATTATCCCGCCGACGCGGTCGCGTCGTTGCGCGAGCTGGCGGCGAAACCGGGCCGCCGTTTCGATTCGCTGGCGGAGGCGATCGCCGGTTTCCGGACCATTCCGGCCGATACGATCGCGACGCCGGAAATTCTCGGGCATGTCGCCGCGCTGTCGTTTCGGCAGGGCGAAGACGGCAAGTGGGACTATAAATCCGATCGGCGCACGATGATTCGCGATCCGATTCGCGCGTGGGACGGGCTCAAGCAAATTCGCTGTCCCGCCCTGTTCGTGAAACCCGAAAAGAGCGTGCTCCCGCCCGGCGTGGCGGAGAAGATGGTGGAGCAGCTGGGGCGCGGCCGGATCGCGACCGTACCCGCGTCGCATCATCATGTGCCGCTGGACAATCCGCGCGGGCTTGCGGCGGCGCTGCGTCCGTTCCTGGACGACGTGTTTGCATGAGCGATCCGTCGAGCGGCTTTATTGAGGGCGAACCGCGGCTTCATTATCTCGAATGGAATCGCACGGCGCCGGCCGCGCTCATCTTGTTGCATGGCAATTCGGCCAACGCATGGTGGTGGCGCGGCTTCGCCGCGCGGCTCGATCCGCGCCGCTACCGATTGATCGCGCTCGATTTGCGCGGTCACGGCGACAGCGGATGGGCGCGGCCGGCCGCCTACGCGCCTGAAGATTACGCCGCCGACGCCTTGCGCGCGCTGGCGGCGTTGCGCGTGAATCAGCCGGTGGTGATTGGCCACAGCATGGGCGGAATCGCGACGGTCGCCTTCGCCGCACGTTATCCGCATGCGGCGCGCGCCGCAGTCGCGGTGGATATCGCGGTGACTTCGTCGCCGCGGCGCAATCGCTACCTGGCGCGGCTGAAGGCGCTGCCGACCGTTATCTATCCTGACCTTGAGACGGCGCGGGCGCGCTTTCGCCTGATGCCGAACGACGGCGAAATTCCGCCGGAGGCGATCGCGGAAATCGCCGAACGGAGCCTCAAGCGGCTGGACGACGGCCGCTACACGATGAAGTTCGATCGCGAAAGCTTCTTCGGCAGCGACGGACTTGACGTGCCCGCCGCGCTCGCGTCGATGCGGATGCCGACCTTGCTGGTGCGCGCCGGGATGAGCCGGATCATGACCGCGGAGGCGGCCGCGCGCGCCGCCGCCTCCAATCGGCTCGTCGAGCTGGTTGAAATTCCGGCGACTCATCATCATCTGCCGCTCGAACGGCCCGATCTGTTGGCCGCCGCCGTCGCCGATTTCGTCGCGCGGCTTGGCTAAACCGGCCGCATGAACGCGGCGTCTGAATCGTTACGACTCGATCGGCGCTATGCTAGGTTGCGCTCAAGCGGTCGTTTGCTTGATTGGCGGCGCGCTTGATCAACGGTGACGGCAGGTCGCAATGCCCCAAATCAAAGAGACGATTTTCGCGCCGCCGCTTGAAGGCGGCGAATGGTTGCAGCACGGGCCGGTCGATCTGGAACGGGTGCGCGGCAAAGCGGTCATCCTGGTCGATTTCTGGGACTATAGCTGCGTGAATTGTCTGCGGACGCTTCCTTATGTCGCGGAGTGGCATCGCCGCTACGCGGATTCCGGATTGATTATCGCCGGGGTCCACGCGCCGGAATTCAGCTTCGCCCGCGACCGCCCGCTGGTGGCCGCGGCGATCGGCGAACTGAAACTTGAATATCCGGTGGTGCTTGACAGCGACTACCGAATCTGGCGCGCCTACTCGAATCGCTACTGGCCCGCCAAATATCTAATCGACGCCCAGGGCAGGCTGCGCTATTACCATTTCGGCGAAGGAATGTACGCCGAGATCGAGACGCGAATTCAGGCTTTGCTCAATGAGCTTAATCCCGCCGCGGCCTTTCCGCCGCCGATGGCTCCGGTGCGGCCGAGCGACCATCCGGGCGCGCTCTGTTATCGGGTGACGCCGGAGCTTTATCTTGGTTACGAACGCGGTCAATTCGGCAATCCCGCGGGCGTGGTTCAGGAATGCGAGGCGGATTATGTCGATCCGGGCCGCCACGCCGAGGGCGCGATCTACCTCGGAGGGCGCTGGACGGTCGGCCGCGAGGGGGCAAGCGCCGCGGCTTCAGGCGCCACGATTTCGTTACGTTACACCGCGCGGGACGTGAATCTGGTGATGAGTCCATCGGCCAACGGCGCGGCGCGCGTCGCAATCGAACTGACCGGAAACCATCGCCCCGGCGCCGACGTGAAAGTTGACGGCGGCCGAATGGCCGTCAATGTCGATCGCGCACGGATGTACGAGCTGGCGACCAACGATTCCGTCGAGGCGGGCGGCATGACGCTGCGCATGCCGGATGCGGGCGCGACCGCCTATGCCTTCACTTTCATTTCTTGTGTGGCCGCAGGGGAGGGCGCTGATGAAAAAGCCAGATGAGCGCGCATCCGACGCCGAAATAATCGCCGCGGCGCACGCGATCGCCGGGGCCGAATATGCGATCTCGCTGACCGGCGCTGGATTGTCGGTCGAAAGCGGGATTCCGCCGTTTCGCGGACCCGGCGGGTTGTGGACCAAATACGGCGAGCCGCCGATGAACGGCTATCAGATTTTCCTCGATAATCCGAAGAAAGCCTGGGAAGAACGGATTCGCCGTCAAAATGACGAATTGTGGGGGCCGCTCAAAGTCGCCCAACCGAATCCCGGCCATCGCGCGCTCGCCGAACTTGAAGCGATGGGCGTGCTCAAGTTTTTGATCACGCAGAATGTCGATGACTTGCATCGGCAGTCCGGCCAAGCGGAGTTGGCGGAAATTCATGGCAACTGGAAGCTGGTGCGATGTATCGATTGCGGCGCGCGATTTCGCGCGGAGGAGATCCGGCTCGAGACGCTGCCGCCGCCCTGCCCGCAATGCGAAGGCCTGCTCAAGAGCGACACGGTCGCGTTCGGCGAACCGATTCCGCGCGACGTGCTCGGGCAATGCATGGAACATTCGGCGCGCGCCGATCTGGTGATTGTCGCCGGGACGTCGGCGACCGTCTATCCGGCCGCCGGGTTCGCGCTTGAAGTGAAACAGCGCGGCGGCGTGCTGGTCGAGGCGAATTTGTACGATTCGGAAATCACCGCGGTTTGCGATTTCAGCCTGCGCGGCCCGACCGGAGAAATCCTGCCGAGACTGGCCGCGGCGGTCAGCGATATACGCCGGGCGCGATATTCTTAAACGCCGCGTTTGGACGTTGCGCTCGAATCAGCTGACGGAGCGGGCGCGGGATTGTGTGGCGGAGCCGCTTTCGGTTCAGCCGGCGGTTGCAAACCGGGAACCCGCCGCAGCAGGAGCATCCGGCTGGTTCCGTCGAAAGCCGTCGGATTGCTGAGCGCGACGCGTTCGTACTCCGCCCGCATCCGCGGTCCCAGCAGGCGAAAATCGTCTTCCGAGCAGACGACGTATTCGTACGGCGCGGCCAGCGTGGTGACGAAGCGGACGTTGCGTCCGCTGTAAAAGGCGAAATCGTAATCGAGGCTGCCGATGTAGCCGATCGGGTTCGCCCCGGCCATCTTAAGCGCCTGCTGGGCGAATCCGCGCAGCGTCAGGGTGTCGGCGACCGCGGGTTCGACGACGCAGTTGACCGCGACCGCGATCGCCGCGAATCCAAACGCCGTGGCGAGGAAGACTTTGGCGACCGTCGCGCGCGTGCGGCAGAGCTGCCAGCCGAGGCCGCCGACGCAGAGCGGAAGCGCGATTCCGAGCGGCAGCCACTTGAGGAATTCGACGCGCAAATTCGCCGGCAACTGCGCGAGCAGAATATCGAACCGGCCGAGAATCCAGAGCAACCCCGCGGGCGCGAGAAAGATTAGAAGCAAACCGAACACTGACGCGACGCCGGCGGCGACGAAGAAACCGCCGGTCGCGCGCGCGAGCAGGCGGGCGGATCGCGCGACCGGCTCCGGCGGATCCGCAATCGCGTCGGCGAGAAAAATCGCGACGAGCGCGGCGAGCGCCGGATAGATCGCGAGCAGATAGACGCCGCGCTTGCTCGCCGGCAGGTTGTAAAAAACCAGCACTGCGAGCGTCCACACGACGAGATAGCCGAGCCGGGAATCGAGCGGGCGCGGGCGATTGAACGCCTGCAATCCCGCCAGCAGCGCGAGCGGCGTCCACGGCATGAAACCGGCCAGCAGCGCGAGGTCTTCGTAATAAAACGGATGCGCGTGGCCGACGTTGACGCCATGATGGCCGATCAGCCGGTAGAGATTTTCGTTCAGAAGCTGTTTGTGAATGAACGCCGATCCGCCGACGATCGCCGCCGCGAGGTACCATCCGCCGCCGGCGATCGCGACGAGCGCGGCGCCGCGCGCCCATCGGAGCCGCGGAATCACGTCGAAGCGGCGGCTCAGAACGAGCCACAGGACGGCGGCCATCGCGGGCAGCGCCGCGCCGATCGGGCCTTTGGTCAGCACGGCGAGCGCGGCGGCCAGATAGAGCGGAATGGTCGCGTCGCGCAGTCCTTCAGCAACCATCAGAAATTCGAAAAACGCGATCGTCGTGAAGAACGTGAGCGTCATATCGACGCGCGAGCCGGTACCGGCTTGCAGATACTGGAATGACGATCCGGCGATTATCGCGGCGAGCAGCCCGGCGCGGCTATCGAAGAGGCGGCGGACATAAAGATACATCGCGAGCATCCCGGCGATCGCCAAAATCGCGGAGGGCAGCCGGACGGTCCATGCCGAAACGTCGCCCGCGGTACTCGAGATCAGCGCCGCCAGCCAATGCATCAAGAGCGGTTTCGAGGGAATTTCCACTCCTGCGCGCAGCGGCAGGATGACACCGCCGCCGTGCACGATGTCAAAGACGGTTACGGCCTCGCGCGGTTCGCCCTTGGTGTAAAGCGGCGCGGCGCCGAGGTTCAGGATGAAAAGAATCAGTCCGATCGCGAGCAGCAGGGGTATCGCGAGCGCGGGCGCGCTCAACCGCTCGAGCCATCGCGGGACATTCGGCGCGGCGGTCGCGGACGGTCCGGCAGGGGCGGCGTCGGGCGGCGAAATGGCGCCGCGGGACGTGTCGGGCGCGGCGGTGGATACGGACGGTTCGAGAGCGGTCGTGGCGTCGGAATTCATTGAATCGTGCAACAGAATAGCCGCCCCCGCGCCAGGTTGCATCGACGGTATGGGCGCGAATGTGGGTCGGGAAAAACACAATAGATTGCGCGCAAAATTGCGCGCGATTGACTCGGACGCGGCTGGTGGTCTTTGATTGCGCCGGGTGCGGCGTCGGTACGCCGGACGCGACATTCAAAGGAGCGAGATAAACGATGGCGCGAATGGTAAAGCATGACAAGAACGGTCCGTACGAGGTGCCCGAGGGCACGGAACTGCCGGCTTGGATTTGCGGCTGCGGATTGTCGAAGAACAAGCCGTTTTGCGACGGTACGCATAAGAAGACCCGCGACGAAAATGCCGGCGACGTGTACGTCTATGACGAACATGGGCGGGTAAAAGTCGGTACGGAATATTAAACGACTGGCCGCGGACGGCCGATTTACTTCGCGTCGGCCGTCCGCGCCAGATGCGGCCCGCGGCGCCATTTCGCGTACCGTCAGCGGATTCGCCCGCCCGTCTCCGCTTGGTTCGGGTTAGCCGCGCAGAATCACGACCGCAATCACAAAAGCCCCCGCCAGAACCCGGTACCATGCGAATGGCTCGTAGGTGCGGGTGCGGACGAATCGGACCAGGCCGGCGATCGCGATCAAGCCGAAAATCGCCGCCGCGGTGAAGCCGAATACGACGGCAAGATCGATGCTGTGCGCGAGATGACGGCCTTCGACCAGGCCGGCGCCGGCGATTATTGGCGCGGCCATCAGGAACGAGAAATTCGCCGCATCCTCGCGCTTGACGCGCAACAGACGCGCCATCGTGATCGTCGCTCCGGATCGCGATACGCCGGGAAAAATTGCGAAGGCCTGACTCAAACCAATCAAAAGGGCGTCGCCGAACGTAATCTCGGTCATCGAGCGGCTTTGCGGCATCGCCCGATCGCTGAACCATAATGCGACGCCCAATGCGGCCAGCGCCACGGCGATCAGCGCGGGCGCCCGGAATACGGTTTCCGCCTCCTTCTCGAACAGCAGCCCGATAATTGCGCCGGGAACCGACGCGACGATCAGCATAAACAGAAGGTGGCGGCTCTTGCGGTCGGAGGAAAAGAGCGAAGCGCCCAACGTAAGCCATTCCTTCCAATAATAAACAATTAAGGCGACGAGCGTGCCGAGATGCAGCGCAACGTCGAAGGCCAGGCCGGGATCGTCCCAATTCATCAGCCACGGCGTAATCACCAGATGAGCCGAACTGGATACGGGAAGAAATTCCGTTAGTCCTTGAATCGCGCCGAGGACGATCGCTTCAAGCCCTGAGGCAGACGCCATAAATTTCCTTTGTGAGCGGACATTTGGTTGGTTGAGAAGGAGATTGAGCCGCGCATCTTGGCTAATAAAACATTTTAAAACATTTAAAAATACAAATTTGCGAGCTGTTTGAACCTTGGCATCTTCCGCCAACTTCAATAGAATCGAGATTCGGAAGGGGCCGGCTACTCGGGAGGCCATTCAATCCATGGCTCGAAGCTCCAAGCAGAAAGTGGTGCCGTTGCGCGACAGCAGCGTAATCGGCGAACAGATTTCGACGCCGTCCGCGGCGCACGTCGGACGGTTCGACGAACCGCGCCGGTTTCCGATGGTATCGACGCTGCCGCGACTGCCTTTGATGATCCCTGATGAAATCCTCGACTACTACGGATGGGTTTTCTGCCAGGGCGGGTTTCTGAACCTGCAGATGACGTTCGAGCAGTTCTTGGCGGTGGTCGCGGCCGTCAGCCCTTCGGGCTTGTGCCCGGAATACGACGACTCGGGCTCGATCACCGTCAGCGAGTAATTTTTCCAGATCGGCAAACGGCTCGAGGGCGCCGCGCGCCCCGGCGGACGGTATAGCGCGCCGCGTGTGACGGCTCGCGCATAGGCGCCGGCCGCTCGGCGCGCGCAACGCCCGCATCATTGCGCGGGCGTCTGCTTGAGCAGGCTGTTGCGAACCCAAACGTTTTCAAACGGTTTGACGTCGCTGTCGGATTTCAATCCGTTGTCCTTTGCGATTACCTGCCAATTGTCCGCATTGCCGGTGACCCGCTGAGCGAGGGCTTTGAGGTCTTCGTTGGGCAGAACGGTAAAATTCACGCCGCCGCTCGCGGGCGTGGTGGACGAGGGCGGCGACTTGAGCGCAACCTCGTCAATTTCCTTGAACAATTCGAAGCGGTTGCTGGCCTTGTATTCGGGCAGTTTATCGTCGGGAATATTCTCGGCATGCGCGTTGACGATGATTTTCGTCTGTTTCGGGGCCGTCTGGACAAAGGAAATCTCGTACCGATAACGCGGCGGCACATTGATAATCAGCGGGATGAATTCGTTCGGACTCTGAAAATCCGCGTTGCGCCAAAACGTCACGATCGAGTTGTCCGGCTGAACCTCGAACAGCAATCCATCGCTGCGCAGCACCGCCTCGGTAATCTGACGCGCTTCAGTCGGGGCGAAATTCACGACGTGCTCCTCGCCCAACGCCGCTTCGTCGAAGTCCGCATGTTCGGTTTGGTGCTGATAGCGCAGATAGCATCCGGCGAACGCCGTCAGAGCGCATACGATCGCGGCGAAAACCCATCTGCGCGCGGATTTCGAAGGGCGGTACATCGCGGGATCAGAAAAACATGCGCGGGATTTACGCGCAAGCCGAGCGCGGCGAAGAGCAGCGCGTGCGGTTAATCAGCGGCGGCGCGATGTGCTAGAAAATTCCGCATCGAGATTGCGTGCGCGAGGCGCACGCAGGCGCGGCGTTTCCGGAAGGCGGCGCAGCGAATAAGGTGAACTGATTGCCCGAAGCCGCGCCCGGCAAGAGCGGCGTGGAGAATGCGCATCATTATGGCTGAAAGCGTACAACCGAATCCGACACACGTAGTCGCGGTAATCGGCGGCGCGACCGCAGGCTCTGAAATCGCCCGTATCCTCGCCGAGCGGAAGACGGCGGTGATCGTCGTCGAGCAGAATCCGCGTCCTTACGGAAAGATCGAAGACGGTTTGCCGCGCTGGCATGTGAAGCAGCGGCGCGACGAATACGAAGAGATCAACAAGCGGCTCGACCATCCGAATATCCATTACCTGCCGCTGACCCGGCTGGGCCGCGATCTGGATTTCAACGAATTGCGGGAAGGATGGGGTTTGAGCGCGGTGGTGCTGACCAACGGCGCATGGCGGGACCGGCCGTTTCCCGTCGATGGCGCGGACGAATGGATTGACAAGGGTCTGGTCTATCAAAATCCGCTGATTTACTGGTTCAACCATTATCCGGAGGCGTCCTATAACGGTCCGCGTTACGAGTTGCAGCCCGGCGCGACCGTGGTCGGCGGCGGACTCGCGTCGATCGACGTGGTCAAGGTCCTGCAAATCGAGATGACGCTGAAAGGACTTGCGGCGCGCGGAATCCGGGAGGACATGCTCAAGCTGGAGCGTGAAGGAATCGAGCCGGTGCTGAAGCACCACAATCTGGCCTGGAGCGATTTAGGCGTCGCACCCTGCACGCTTTACTATCGCCGGCGCGTGCTCGATATGCCGCTCTCGGATATTTCGCCTGACGCTCCGCCGAAACGGGCCGAGGCGATGCGGCTGGCGCGGGCGAAGATTCTGGAGAAAGCCCAGCGCAAATTTCTCTTCGAGTTTCGTGAATTGAGCGTACCCACCGGCTTGATCGTCGAAAATGGCCGGATGACGGGAATACAGATGAGCCGGACGGAGGTCGCCGACGGCAAGGTGCGGACGGTTCCGGATTCGGCGCGCCCGGTGCTCGCGCCGATGACGATCAGCTCGATCGGCAGCATCCCGGAACCGCTGGCGGGAATTCCGACCAAAGGCGAGGTGTATCAGTACGTAAACGCCGATATCGGCCTGTTGCTCGAAGGACGCACGGCGATTTACGCCGCGGGAAACGTTTTGACCGGCAAAGGAAATATCAAGGATTCGCTGGTCAGCGGAACGCAGATCGGTACGCATATCGCCGAGACATATCTGGGCTTGAAGCCGGAGGGTCCGGGCGTTCCCTTAACTGACGCCGCGCGCGAGCGGGCGCATCAGGAGGGCCTGCGAATGGCGGCGAGCATCGAGGCGCGCGAGCTTCTTTCAAGCGAAAAAGTGGCGAATATCCTGGCGCGGGTGCGCGAGCGTCAGCGGGCGATCGGCTATGAGGGCGGCTATCGCGGATGGATCAAAAAGGTGACGCCGGCCGATCTTCAATAAGGTGCGGTTTTGCCTTGGCCCGCGCCGGACGGTAGCCTTTTCTGACAGTCCCGCGACGGAGTGTACGAGTGGATCAATTGCGGCAACACGATCCGGAAATCTACCGGCTAATCAAAGACGAAGAACGTTATCAGATCGAGTCGGTGCGGCTGATCCCGTCGGAGAATTATGTTTCTCCGGCGGTGCTCGAAGCGACCGGCTCGGTTTTGACCAACAAATATTCCGAGGGGTACGCGCACAAGCGCTACTACGAAGGCCAGCGTTATATCGATGAGATCGAGACGCTGGCGATCGAAAGGGCGAAGGCGCTGTTCGGGGCCGAGCACGCCAATGTGCAGCCCTATTCGGGGTCGCCGGCGAATCTCGCGGTCTATTTCGCGCTGCTCAAGCCGGGCGACACGCTGATGGGTCTGGCGCTGCCGCACGGCGGCCATCTGACGCACGGATGGAACGTCAGCATCACGGGTTCGTTCTGGCGTCCCGTGCATTATGTGGTCGATCGCGAGACGCAGCGTATCGACTATGACGCGGTGCGGGAGCTCGCGCGCAAGGAGCGGCCGAAAATTATCGTCACCGGCGCGACGGCCTATCCGCGCCAGTTCGATTTCAAGATTTTCGGCGAAATCGCGAAGGAGGTCGGCGCCTACCTGCTGGCCGACATCTCGCATATTTCCGGGTTGGTCGTCGCCGGCGTCCATCCGGATCCGGCGCCGTACGCGGACGTCGTGATGACCACCACGCACAAGACGCTCCGCGGTCCCCGCGGCGCGATGATCATGTGCCGCAAGGAATTCGCCGAGAAAATCGACAAGGCGGTCTTTCCGGGATTGCAAGGCGGCCCGCACAATCATACGACGGCGGCGATCGCGGTCGCGCTCAAGGAGGCGGCGACGCCCGAATTCAAAGAGTACGGCCGCCAGGTGGTGCGCAACGCGCAGGCGCTCGCGGCCGGGCTGATCGATCGCGGCTTCAATCTGGTGTCGGGCGGCACGGACAACCATCTGGTGCTGATCGACCTGACGAACAAGAAAGTGATCGGCAAGAAAGCCGCGCGCGCGCTCGATCGCGCCGGCATCATCTGCAACTACAACACCGTGCCCTACGATCCGCGCAAACCGTTCAGTCCGAGCGGCGTGCGGATGGGATCGCCGGCGGTGACCTCGCGCGGAATGGGCGAGGGCGACATGAAGCGGGTGGCGGCGTGGATCGACGAGGTCGTGCGCAACGTCGAGGACGAAGCGGCGATCGATCGCGTCGGCGCCGAAGTGCGCGAATTCTGCCGCGCTTTTCCGGCGCCCGGATGCCTGCTCGGATAAGAAGCCTGCCGTAGGCGCGCGGGGCTTTTAAGCGCGGCGGCGCAGCTAATCTTCTGAGCGGTTAATGGACCGGCGGCGTGTTCGCGAGCATCGCGGCCAGCCCGAACACGCCGAGGATGAAGACGCATTCGACGGCGACCAGGCGCACGAGCGTCCGTCGCGACGCCCGCTCGCGAACGTTCGGCATCAGCCGATAGCGGTTGTAGCCGCCGACCGCGACCGCCGCGGCGAAGGCCGCGATTTTGAAGATCAACGCGCGGCCATACGCGGAGTAAAGCAGGCGGCTTGAATCGAAGCCCAGCGCACGCACGGTCAGGATGGCGCCGGTGGCGAACAAGGCGCCGACGGACCATCCGGCGGCCGTCGAAACCCGTTGTGCGACTTCATGAATCCAGTGCGCGGCCGGATCGCGATCGCCGAAATATTCGCCGTAACAGAGCGCCAATAAGGCGCCCGCCCACATGCTTGCGGCGGCCTGATGAAGGAAATTCATCGCGACCATAAAGAGGCCCCAGTCATAGGCGTGGCTGGAAAGCGCGCCCGCCAGGATCAGAACCGCCGCGAACGCGGCGAGCGCCGCGGGGGCGCGATCATGATCGGCGCAGCGGAACGCGACGGCAGCGACGGCGGCGATGGCGATCAGCCGCACGATCCAAAGCCGTCCGCCGTGAGTTTCGCGCAAGACCTCGGGGACAAAGGCGATCGCCGTGCGCCATGGCGCCGCAGCCATCGCGGACACCTGCGTGAGCAGGGCGACCGGAGCAGCGGCTATCAAGACAGCGGCGAGACCGATCCAGAAAGGCGCGAGCTCGCGAAGCAGCGGCGAACGCGCGCCGGGATCGCGCGGCGCTAGAGCGACCTCAAAGGCCGCCGTGCCGAATATGATCGCCTGCGCGGCGACGATCGGCCATTGAGCGAGCGCGTTCGCGCCGATCGGAGTCAATGCGGGGAGCCGCTCACGGTAAATTGATACGATCCCTCCGTGCGATGGCTGTCGCGGCAAACGACGCTCCACGCGACTTTGTAATCGCCCGGCTTTAATAGGGGCAGGGCGGCCGAGAGACGCTTTCCGGCGTCGCCTACCACCGGTTCCGAGGCGAGATTGCGGCCTGAAGAATCGAGCACCGTGAGCTTGGCGAACAGCTTCTCGATCGGCGCGTCGAAGTCGATCGTCACCTGCGAGGGCGGCGAATTGAGGGTCGCGCCCGCGGCGGGATTCTCACGTTTGGGGAATGCATGGGCGCTCGCCATTCGCGGCGCCAGCATGATAGCGGCGCACAATGCGGCGATCGTCAGGATGTTTTTGCGGTAGAGCATTACCGTCAGCCTCCAAACAGCGTCCAATTTCCTTGCGGAATGATGGAATCGTAAAAGATATCGAGCAATCCGATCGCCGACGCGTGGGTTCCCGGAACGCTCGCATTATTGAGCGCGAACTGGGTTCCAAAACTCAACTCGAACCGGTAGCCGACGTAAGCGATGCCGGGGGTCGCGACCAGATTCGGAAAAGTCTGGCCGGACGGTCCCGCGATCAGTTGGGAGTAATTGAACTCGCTGAAAAGGAACAGGTTGCGCAAAGGCCATTGCAACCCGATATCCTTGACGGATTCGCTTAAATACGGAAGCGAGTATTCGACCACCTGATCGCCGAACATCAGATGGCTGGTGTGGCCGCCGAGCGCGGGCAGGTAACCGAAATCGCCCTGCAGGCCGAACGGGCGGAAGAATTTCACGATCGGCCAATTCGGCAGATCGCCGAGGCCTTTTTCCCAGACGAGTTCGGGGCCAAGGCTGGTATGGTTTTGCGTCTGAACGTGCGGATCGCCGAGCGGCGCCTGCAGGTCGAGCATCGCGCCCATCAGGAATTCATGCTGCGGAACCACCAGAAAAGCATATTTGATGAAAAGGTCGAGATCGTTGAAGCCATTTACATTGGGTCCGTTCTTGGGCGACTGGCAGATCCACGAATCGCCGACGCCGACGCTCAGCCGCGGAAGCTCATTGGAATCTATCGCGAGGATTTTTTCGATCGAAGTGCCGAGCGAAAAAGTACGGCCTTCGCTGGTTTTGGTCCATTGAGGCTGAACGATGTCGAACTCGTTCGCGGGTGTCGGATCTTCGGCGATCAGCGGCTCAAGAAACATGTAATCGCCGACCACGCCGTGCGCGAACGCGATTCGCGCCGGCGCGAAGATCGTCAAGAGCGCAATCGCGCTGATAAAATGCCTCAATTTAACCTCAGATGCGGCGACCGAGCCATCGTCGAATGACTGGCCGCGCGCGTCCGGACGATACAAGGGTATCGGCCGGGCGGCGGCCTAAAAATGGGATTTTGGAGGGTTAAATCAAAGCGCGGGGCGGAGGGGGATCGGGCGCGTCGGACGGCCGATCGAACTGGGACGCGGCAAAGAGCGCGATCGCGCCAAAATCGCGATCGACAAGCGCCGGGAAGTGAACGATACGGGTCGGCGCGGCCTCGCACAGAGTCGTCGAGACGTTAACGCCGGGCAGCGGATGGCAGATGTTGACGGTAAGCGTCGGCGACCCGCCGGACAACGGAGCGTCGGCGACGATCGGAACGCCGGCGAGAAGGATCGCGACGATCAGCATGAGCGCGAGCGCCCATCCAGTGTCGGAATTGAGCCGGCGCGCCATCAGAAGAGCGAGCGTCCTTTGACCAGATCCGCGACTTTGATTTCAACCCGATCGCCGCGATCGGTCGTGTTCAGCCGCACCGGCACGCAGGAGGCGATGCCGCGATCGAGATGTTCGAGCTTGTAGCGATTTCCGCACAACCGGCAAATCAGGTAGCCGTGCGCGACGGCGTAGCCCTTATGGTAGCGGTAGCATTGGCTGCACGCGTCGAACACCGCGTGCATTTTTCCTTCGGCGTCGCGCGCGAGAATGAAGCGCAGGCGCTTCCCGGCCGCGGTCCGGTAACAGAAGAATTTTGCGGTATTGTCGGGGAGATTCGCGACGCCAATGCCGACGTTTTCGGCGCCGGTCACGGCGGTGCAGGCGGACCGCGCGAACGGCCGCGTGAACATCAGCGCGCCCAGAAGAACGAATGCGGCAAGCGCGGCTATGGTGAACCCCGGCCGGCGCATCGGGGAAATAATCGCAGGGATGTTCCGGCGGAGCAAGTGCCGCCGACGCGGGGTTGACAGCCTTGGAGATCAACGGGATAACCGCGCCATGGCGACGATGAAAATCGAAAGATACCTGAACTGGGGAACTCCATATACGCCGGAGATGGATGCGGGCGGCAAACGCCCCGCGCCGCGATGGGATACGCTGCGCGAACAGGTGCGCGAAGCGACCGCGTTGGGGTACGACACGGCGGTCGCGGTCGAAACGCAACACGATCCGTTTCTGGCGCTGGCGGTCGCGGCGCAGGAGCCGTCGCCGATCGAGTTGGGCACGGGAATCGCGCTGGCGTTCACCAAGAGTCCGGTGGCGACCGCGTATGTCGCGTGGGATTTGCAGACGATGAGCGGCGGACGGCTGGTGCTCGGACTTGGCTCGCAAGTCAAAGGCCACGTGACGCGGCGGTTCGGGATGCCGTGGTCGAAACCGGCTCAGCGGATGAAAGATTACGTCGGCGCGATGCGCGCCTGCTGGCATTCGTGGCAGACCGGCGCGCCGCTGAATTTCCAAAGCGAGCATTACAACATCTCGCTGATGACGCCGAATTTTTCGCCGCCGCCGATCGACAAGCCGCACATTCCGGTGCTGATCGCGGCGGTTCAGGAGCGGATGCTGCAAGTCGCGGGCGAGGTTTGCGACGGCGTGCGGCTGCACGGAATCGTTACGCGCAGGTATCTCGACGAAATCGCGTTCCCGAATCTGAAAAAAGGCTTCGCACGCTCGGGCAGGCCGCAGGCGGCGTGGAAAGACTTCGAAATCGGCGGCGGCGGTTTCCTGTGCGTGGCGCGCGACCGCGACGAGCTGGCGAAAGCGGTCGAGAAAATGAAAGCGACGATCGCGTTTTACGGATCGACGCGCTCATATCGCTCGAGCTTCGAATTGGACGGATGGTCGCGCCAGGCCGACGAGCTTCATCGCCTGTCGATCCAGCAAAAATGGGGCGAGATGCCGAAGGTCATCAGCGAAGAGATGGTGCGCGCGTTCGCGGCGGTCGGGACCTACGACGATATCGCGGGCGTGATCAAGAAGCGCTTCGCCGGGGTGACCCGCGTCGCGTTTGAAATTCCCGTGCACAACGATCGCGATCGCGGCGTGTTGCGCGAAATCGTTCAGGATTTGAAGCGCCCGTAGCGTCCGCTCGGGAACGCCAAACTTTATTGGCGCTGGATCGTTCGAATGTAATCGACCAGCGCGTCGATGCGCGCCTTCGCGAGCGCTTCGCTCTTCGGCGTGAACTCCTTGTCCGACGCTTGAAAGTTGACGCCCCAAAACGGCATATCGAAACGTTTGTGCGACGGAATCGATTTGCGGCCGTCGATCGTGTCGGCGACCTGTTTTGCCGGGAAGACTCCGCCGTTCCGCATGCTGAGCACCGTGAGATCGGGCGGATGAATGTCGGGAATCAGATTGACTTCGGGCCCGTGTCCGCGGCCGTTGGTTCCATGGCACGGCGCGCAGTGTTTCATGAAGTCCTGCTTGCCGCTGACCGGATGGTCTTCGCTGGCGGGATGGTAAACGTCGGGATAATCTTGCGCGCTCGCCGGCATCGCGCGGAATGCAATTAGAGCCATCAGCGCCAGCGCGCCAGCGATTCCGGCCGCCGGACCAATTCTATAGATCGAAAAACCGTCTCCCACTCCCGGTTCCTCCCCAGTCCTGGTCGCGCGGGAGCGTCAGGCTCCGCGCGCCGCTAGTTAGGATGACACGCCGTCGCCGAAACGCAATCCGATCGGCTCATCGACAGCACGCGCGATTCGTAGCGGATGCGCGATAGTCCGATAGCGGACGAAGCGGCGATAGCGAGGGACCGGTCTTCGCGTTATCCTTCTGGCGCGCTCGGGCGCGTCAATCCGGATCTTTGCGGCGTGCGGCCGCGGATTCCCGCGAGAGGAACGAATGAAATTTTCGCTGTTTTATCTGCCGACTTTCTGGCAGCCGCTCAATGGCGCGGTCGCGAACCTTTACGAAGATATTCTTAAAGAGGTCGAATTCGCCGACCAAAACGGCTTGGAGGCCGTCTGGTTCGCGGAACATCACTTTTTTGGCTACGGCGGCGTAATTCCGTCGGTCCCCGTGATTGCGGCCGCGGCGGCGCAGCGTACGCGGCGCATCCGCATCGGGTCGGGCGTGGCGTTGATCGGATTGAACGATCCGCTGCGCGTCGCCGAGGAATTCGCGATGCTCGACAATCTTTCGGGCGGGCGCGTCGATTTTGGAATCGGACGCGCTTTTCAACGGGCGGAATATGACGCGTTCAACGTGCCGATGAATGAAAGCCGCGCCCGGTTCGACGAGGCGCACGAACTAATCCTGCGCGCATGGCGTGACGAACGAATCAATTACGCGGGCAAATATCGCACGCTTAAAAATGTAAATGTGCTGCCAAAACCGGTTCAGCGGCCGCATCCGCCGATTTATGTCGCCTGCATCATGACGCCGGAGTCCTTCGAGTTCGCGGCGCGCAACGGCTACCACCTGATGTATGTGCCATACGTCGGCAGTCCCGAGGACGGCGTCGCCCGCGTGCGCCATTACCGGGCGACGCTCGAGAGTTCGGGCCACGATCCGGCGAGCCGTGAAGTCATGATGTGCATGCACGCTTTTTGCGGGGAATCAGCCAGCCATGCGCGCGATTTTCCGCGTCCGTTTCTGACCAATTACTTCGAACTCGCGGCCGAAGCGAATCGCAACGACGCCGATCCGGATCAATACAAGGGCTACGCCGGAATCGGAAAGATTTTCCAGCATATCCACGAGAATTACGATTTCATGTATCCCAACCAGGTGATATTCGGCGATCCAGAACAATGCCTCGCGAGAATTGAGTATTTCCGATCGATGGGCGCGACGCAGATTTCTCTGATCACGAATTTCGGCGGGATGCCGCATCGGGAAATCATGCGTTCGCTCGAACGCTTTGTTAAAGACGTGATTCCTCACGTGCCCGAATAAATCGTCGAAGAATCGCCGCCGCGCATGTTTGTCGAACGCGGCGATAAATACGCGAGTGCTGAAAAAGCAGGGCCGGATCGAAAATCCGGCCCTGCGTGTATCACGGCAATTTTTAATCGAGAAGAACCGTAAGGAAGCGGCCGTCATCGAGCCGCGGCGGTTATATCCTCCGAAGTCCGGGGCAGCTCGCCGTTCGCCCGCAATTCGGCAAGCGCCTTTTCGGCCTCATTTTCGAGAATGGTGCCTTTAAAGAAATTTGGATTCATTCCGGCGTGCAACTTGACCGGATTCGTGAAGACGAAGTCGCGGAAGTCGGTTGCGGTCATCAAGCCGTCCTCGACGCCCTCGTATGCCTCGGCCGCCGCGAGTTTGAAGTCGGTCAAATCGTAATGGCCAAGGTCGGAACCGTAGATTGCATTGAGCCGTGCGCCCAGCGGGTTGCGGCGCGAGTCGAACGCGAGGGAGGTCATGCGATCGTCCCCTTCGCAGCCGAAGAAAAAGTTCGGCACGAAGCGGTCACGGATATCTTCGGCCCGTGCGATTCCGCAATTCACCCACTCGTCGCGTTCATGCGGATCGCCGCCCCCGCCGCCTTCAAGCTCCGAAGGCGCGAGGTCGCCGTCGAGCCGGCCGCGCGTGAATTCCGCGCCGAATTTTTCGCATAGTTCGCGATACAATTTTCGATCGAGATTAGCCGGATCGCAGTTTTCCATCATCGCGAGGCTGCGCTTGTGCCAGCGCTCGAAAAGCGCGCAGTAGAGGGTCGCCGCCCACGCGACGCCGCCCTCCTTGAACGCGAATTTAAGAGCCGGAAAGCGCCGCGTGACGCCGCCGAGAAAAAGCGCTTTGCAGATTCCTTCAGCGGCGGCCGCGAAATGACCGATCTGGTTGTAAATGAAACTTGAAATCGAGATGCGCATCCCCCAGTTCAAGCCGAAGGAATGAAAGGTCGGCGCGATGCCGAGTTCGACGCATTTCGCCCAGACCGGGTCGTAGTCGTATTCGCTGTCGAGGCAAAGGTTATCCATCCAGGTCAGGTAGCGGGCGAAATCGGGCGTCTGCTTCGCGAGTCCGGGAATCGGCCGGCGGACAAAGCCGGCCATCATCACGACTTTCAGGCCCAGCTCCGCCACGTGCTCGAGCTCCTCGATCGCCTCGGCCGGAGTGTGCATCGGAACGCAGGCCGCGGGCGTGATGCGATCCGAATATTCGCGGAAAATATCCGCGTGATAATTGTTGAACGCGCGGCACACGGCGCGGCGCAGGTCTCGATCTTCTATATGGGACGCGAACAGCCCCTGGCTCGGATTGAGGACGGTGAAGTCCAGACCCATCTCGTCAAGGCGCTGGTAGAGCAGTTTGGGCAGCGCCGCGGTCGCGCGATCGTAAGTGTTCTTTGTCGGATAGGGCCACCAGACCGGCCGCGGCACGCGGAATTCGCGCCGCTCGGCGGGGGTCATGTGGTTCCATCGGAAATAGAAGGCGGTGTCGAAGGCGGTCTTGTACCGCTCCAGGATGGAATTGCCGCCGACGTCGCGGATGTAATCGAGCAGGGCGGGTTCGAATTCAACCACATGCCCGTCCGAATCGATGATTGGATGGCCGACGCGTTCGCGAATTTCGGCTGAACGGGTTTTGTCTTTGGCGATTATTTCCATGCGCGCGACTCCGATCGATCAAACACTTTGCCCCCTCGCGCCGTTGGAGGCAATCGCTTGATCGAAGAGTCCGCTCACGCCAAAGGCGACGGGCGATTCGAGCCGTTACGAACGCAATTCATAAAGCACGGCGAAATCGTCCTTGATCGGGAGGCGCATGAATTGTTTGAACCCCGCGGCTTCGGCCAATTCGCGCGCTTTGGCTTCGCCCATCGCCGCGCCGATTCCCGCGCCGCCGTGCGACAGCGACGTCGTCATGCAGTAAAGGGTGCTGACCGAATAGATCATCTTGCCGAGAGTGCGGATATTGTCCTTGACGTCATCCGACACGTTCACTTCCTGCACCAGGTAGCTGCCGCCGGGCTTGAGCGCGCGGCGCACGCCGCGCATCAGGCCAACCGGATCGATCGCGTCATGCACCACGTCGAACGTCGTCACCAGATCGAACCGCCCTTCGGGCATTTCCGCGCCGTTGGCGACGGTGAAAGTAACGCGACCGGCGACGCCCGCGGCCGCGGCATTGCGCCGGGCGCGTTCAACGGACTCGGCGTGAATATCGAATCCGGTCACGCGGGTTTTTGGAAACGCCTCAGCGATCATGATCGCGGCGCGACCGCCGCCGCATCCGACGTCCGCGGCCATGCCGCCGGCATTCAACGCTTCAACCACGTGCGGCATCGCCGGAATCCATTTGCGCAGCAGTTTGTGTTTGTAGCGCGTGAGCGAATTGCGCTCGGCGGCCTCGAAAAACGATGCGGGGTATTCGGCCTGCGTCACGCCCTTGCCAGTGCGAAAGGCCTCGGCGACTTTGGGCGCGACGCTGACAGCCGCCTGCGCCATCTGGAAGTAGCTGCCGATAAAGAACGGCGAATCGTCGTCCGCCAGCGCCGCGGCGTATTCGGGCGTCAGGAGGTAGGTCTTTGCGCCGGGGTCGTATTCGACATACTGCGCGGCGGTCATCGCGTTGAGCCATTCGCGGAGATAGCGCGGCGCGAGACCGGTTCTGGCCGCCAATCCTTCGATCGTCAGAGGACCGGCGCCGGCCATCGCCTTGAAGATTCCCAACCGGTCGCCGATAAAGCTCATCGCTCCGTGAACCATCGACGCAACGTCGCCGATAACGCTTTGCGCCGCGTTCTTGGCGCGTTCGATATCAAATTTGGGAGGTTCGCTGGCCATCTTTTCTCGCTCCAATTTAAAGGTTGCGGGTGACGCCGGTTGCCGCGACGGCTTTAATCCGTCAGCCCGCCATCGTCAGGCCGCCGCTGATGCTGATTACCTGACCGGTCGCATAATCCGCATCCGGGGAGGCGAAGAACGCGACGGCGCCGGCAAGATCTTCCGGCTTGCCGAGGCGGCGCAGCGGGATTCCGCGCTGCATCGCTTCGAGCACTTTCGGCCGATCTTCCATCACCCCGCGAAGCAGCGCGGTGTCGGTCGGACCGGGGCAAACGACGTTGACGTTGATTTTGTTGCGGGCCAGTTCGCGCGCGAGCGTCTTCGAAAAGGCGATAATTCCGCCTTTGCATCCCGAATAGACGGCCTCGCCCAGCGATCCCACCCGGCCGGCGTCGGATGCGATCGAGACGATTTTCCCGCCGCCGTGCCCGATCATGCGAGGAACGGCCGCTTTGCAACAGTTCAGCGGGCCTCTGAAATTGATCGCGACAACCTTGTCCCAGGTCTCCGGCGTGCTTTCGATAAAGGGTTCGAGCTTGTCCCATCCGGCGTTGTTGACCAGGATCGCGAGCGGACCGAGTTCGCGTTCGACCTGCGTCACCGCGGCCATGGCGCTATCAAGGCTGGTAACGTCGAGCCGCACGGCGACCGCGGCGCCTCCGGCTCCTCTGATTTCTTCGGCGGTGCGTTTCGCCACGTCTTCCTGAATATCGCATACGGCGACCTTCGCGCCCTCGGCCGCGAGCCGGGTCGCGATTGCGCGGCCGATTCCCTGAGCCGCGCCGGTCACGATCGCCGTCTTGTCTTTAAGCCGTGTAATTCCAGACGCCATCGAATCTTCGCTCCTGATTGGATTAATTAATCGCGGTCACACCCTGGCTGCGGAATATCCGAAATCTCCGGCCGCCGTCAATTTGCGCCGCTGAATCAGGCCGCGTTCCGCACGCCTGATGGCCGCAACCATAGCGCATCGGAGCGCCGATCCGTTAGCGAGTCCGCAGCTTCGTCGTGGTTAACGATGGCAATCGCGACGGCGCGCGTTATATATCTCGGCTCATCGGGAGGAGGCGCCATGGATTACAGCGATTATCAATTTCTTAAAGTGGAAGTTGCCGAGCGCGTGGCGACGGTCACGATCAATCGGCCGGATTCGCTCAACGCCGTGAACAGCCGGATGCATCATGAACTGGAGCAGGTCTGGATCGATCTCGCGGCGGATCATGCGGTCAATGCGATTATCCTGACCGGAGCGGGACGGGCGTTCTGCGCCGGCGGCGATGTTAAGGGAATGGCTTCCGGAACGCTTGTCGGCGGCGGGCAAAGCGGCAGCCGGTTCGATCGCGGTCCGATCGGCGCGGCCAACGGACGGCGGCTGGTGGAAAATATCCTCGACGTTGAGCAGCCGATCATCGGCGCCATCAACGGCGACGCGGTTGGACTCGGCGCGACGCTCGCGCTGCTGTGCGATATCACGGTGGTTTCCGAAAAAGCGCGTTTCGCCGATACGCACGTGAAGGTTGGCGTGGTCGCCGGCGACGGCGGCGCGGTTATCTGGCCGGTGCTGATCGGGCCGCATCGCGCGAAAGAATTCCTGATGCGCGGGAATTTCATCAACGGCGCCGAAGCCGGAAAAATCGGGATGGTCAATTATGCCGTGCCGGCTGAGCAGGTGATGGCGAAGGCGCGAGAGCTGGCGCAGGAACTGGCCGACGGTCCGACTTGGGCGATTCGCTGGAGCAAGCTGTCGGTCAACAAGTGGCTCAAGCAGCAGGCGAACCTGATCATGGACGCGTCGCTCGCGTACGAGATGATGACCTTCAAGACCGGCGATCACAAAGAGGCGGTCAAGGCTTTCGTCGAAAAGCGCAAACCGGATTTCGTTCGTTCCGGCGGCGAATAATCAGACGTCGGCGGGCGCATGACGGGATGCGCCCGCCTGCGCGGCGAGGCTCGCAAGGCGTTTTTCCGCGAGCGCATGCAGCATCAGCGCCTGCGCCACGGCGGCCGACTCGCCCCAATGAGCAGTGGCGCGCCGGGTCTCCGCTTCGGACGGCCGCGCACCGCCCATGTATCCGATCCCGATCGCTTTGCGCATGCCGAGGTCGCCGGCTACGACGCGCGGACGGCCCAGCGAACGCGCCAAAATCCATTCCGCCGTCCACAAACCGATTCCGCGAATCGCAGACAGCCGGGCGATTACGTCGTCATCGGCGGCGTTCGCCAGCATCTCCATCGTCAGATTGCCGCTCGCAATCATCCGCGCGATATTCACGAGGTACTCGGCTTTGCGGCTGGTTAATTGCAGCGCGCGGATTTTTGCCGGGTCAAGCTCGGCGATGCGGTCGGGAGCGAGGCTGTAAACTTCCGCGCCGCCGACCCGGTGAAGCTCTCCAAACGTCTCGGCCAGGCGTCGGCGGCAGGTCGCCGCCCAACGCAGATTCACCTGCTGGGTCGTCACGCATCGGATTAGCGCCCCGAACAGATTGGACTGCCGAACCGATCGAACGCCGGGGTATGCGCGTTCCAGCGCATCGACGAGCGGATCGCGTCTCCGCAATTCACGATATTCGCCGGGCGGCTTGACGAACATCGCGCGCACCACCGGTTCAACGACTTCGCGATCGCGCGGACGTTCCAGAACGACATGCGCGGCGAGTCCGTCCCGGCGATTTTCAAAAGAGGTCGTGAAGGCGACCGGCTTGCGGTCCGCCAATACCGTGCGGACATACACGCGGCCGTCCCACCGATCGAGCAGGTCATCGCCCGTGCGCCGGAACATTTCGAGCGACCCGGCCGGATCGATCGGATGCGGCAGGTCAACGAGAAATTCACTCCGTTTGCTTGACGGCGCGCGCAAGCGATCGCTCAGCCGCGGCGCGCCATCAGCGCGTTGGCGTTGGAATGCGGAATCGTGTCGCCGCCGTAAATGCCGAAATCGCCGTTTTCGAGCAAATCCTGCGCGGCTTTCCGAATTGCGGTCATCGCGAGCCGCGTCGGACCTGACGCCGTGCTGACTCGGGCGACTCCGAGGCGTTGTAATTCCGCAACCGGCGGCGTCCCCGGCAATCCCATCACGTTCAAGGGGCCTTTAACCGCCCGCACCAGCCGGCCGATTGTCTCAGCGTCGAAATAACCCATCGCATAGAGACAATCGGCGCCGGCCTCGCGATAGGCGTTGAGCCGCCGCGCCGCCTCATCGAAGCGGCCGGATTTCTCTCCGATGCCGAGCAAAAAAACGTCGGTCCGCGCGTTGATTACGATCGGAACGCTGGCGGCCCGCGCCGCCTCGCGCGCCGCGCCGATCCGCGCGACGGCCTGCGGCAGATCGTAGAGCGTGCGCCCCGCGCCTTGCACCGTGTCTTCGAGGTTGACGCCGACCGCGCCCGCCTGAATCGTCCGCCGCACGGTTTCCGCAACGTCGCTCGCCGCCGCGCCGAATCCCGATTCGATATCCGCCGTGACCGGAATCGCGACGGAGTCCGAGATTCGGCGGATCGCCGCGATCATTTCGTCGCGCGGCGCCAACTCGCCGTCCGGCCAGCCGAGCGAATACGACACGCCGGCGCTGGTGGTCGCGACGACCGCGAATCCGGCGGCTTCAAAGATTCTCGCGCTCATCGCGTCCCATGCGTTCGGAAGCAGCAGGATTTTGCCGTTGCGATGCATCCGGCGGAATGTTTCGGCTTGCTCTCGCTGGGCATCGCTATTCATCGTCGATGGTCCTCCTCTTTCGTAGCGTTCGACGGAGCCGGAATGGCGGATGTGTGACGTAATTCTTCGGACGGTTGCGCTGCCGTTGACGCGAATCATACGGCAGTCCTAAGCTCCGAGACAAAACCGATCGAGGGAAACCGCCATGACCAACAGCGAACTCGAAAAAATGGTCACGCAACTTGCCGATATCGAAGCGATCAAGCAGCTTAAGGCGCTTTATTGCGAAATCTGCGATGACGATCATAATCCCGATCGCATCACCACGATCTTCGCCGAGGACGGCGTCTGGGAAGGCGGCGATTTCGGCAAAGCTCAGGGCCACGCCGCGATTCGAGAGCTGTTCAAGGGATTTCAGAAGCTAATCAGCTTTTCGCAGCATAACGTCTTCAATCCGCGCATCACGATCAACGGCGATCGCGCGACCGGTTCGTGGTATCTGCTCGGACCGTTCACTTTCCGGGCTGACCATAAGGCGCGATGGATCGCATGCCGCTACGACGACGATTACGTGAAGGTGAATGGCGTCTGGAAGTACCAGCACTTGCGCGCGAACATCCGGATCGCCGCGCATTACGACAAGGGATGGGCGGCGGCGTGATGAATTTCCGGATCGCCGGCGGACTCGGCCGGCGATCCAGAAAGTGACGGAAGTTTTTTCGTCGAGTTGGAAGTTCGATCTCGTCTAAAACTCCAGGTGCGCGAGGGGGCCGCGATCGGCCACCGGCTCGCGCTTCACGCCGGGCGCGAGCTTCACCGATCCGGGTTGGCGTTCGAACGGGTCCAGGATGCCGATCGCTCTGGCGTGTTCCTTGAGCGCGGGGATCACTTCTTCGCCAAACAACCGCATGCTGGTCCGACGCTGGTCGTTCGTCGCCGGGCCTTGCAAGCTCAGGATTATGAAGATTCCGGTGCGCAGCACGCTGAGGATGGTTTTGAGCTTCGGGATGACCGTCTTCGGCGTGCCGACGATTACCTGCAAATTCTTTTCGCCGCGCAACAAGGCCGCATGCAGCTTGCGCCGGATCTCGGCGTAGTCGATATCGCCGGTCGCGGCGTCCTGCAACTGCTGCTTCATCTTTTCGCCGCTCAGCCCCAGCCAGGCGCTGGTCTGCTGCTTCGCCAGCACGCGAATCGCGGCCTTGGAGTTGTAGCCGGGCGGCATCGTGTACTGCGCTGCGGAAAAGGCGTTCTGTCCGCCTCCGTACACGAATCCGGCGGCGGCTTCCTGCGCCTTTTCCTCGGTTTCGGCGACCGCGGTCGCAACCATGTAGCCGAAATTTTCCGGACCTGCCTGGTAGCCGTGTTTCGCCGCTTCGTCCGCGTAAAAATCCCAAAGGTCACAGGTCGGCGCCAACTGCGTGCCGAGACCGATATACGGGTAGCTGTGCGCGGCGCACCATTCGACCGTCTCGGGACTGAGAGTGCCCGGAATCCACATCGGCGGATGAGGCCGCTGGTAGGGCAGGGCCCACGGATTCACATGCCGATAATGGAAATGCTTTCCTTCGTAGCGCCACGGTCCGGGACGGGTCCAGGCCTGCACTATGAAATCGTGGGCTTCGTTGAACAGCTCGCGGTTGTAGGCCGGATTCGCGTTATTGAAGATTTGCTCGGAACCGGCGCCGCGAACCCATCCGGTAACCAGCCGGCCGCGCGATATCAGATCGATTTCGGCCAGCTCTTCAGCCATCCGCAACGGATGCTTGATCACCGGAAGGGGATTTCCGATCAGCACCAGACGCGCTCGCTTGGTGCGATAGGCCAGCACCGCGGCCTCGACGTTCATTACCGATCCCATGCAGATCGGGTTGCCGTGATGCTCGTTCAGGGCTAGCACGTCGAAGCCGAGGTCTTCGGCGTAGCAATACTCGTCAAGGTAATAGTTGTAGTCCTCGGACGCTTTTTCGCGGTCGTAGTATTTGTTTGAAACGGCGAAAAAGGCCTGATTTCTCAGAAGCTCTTCTTCGGGTAGCCAGCGGTACGGGCGCTCGGTGAAATATCCGATCTGCATTGCGAAAACTTAACGTTTTCCAGCCCGCCTTCGCAAACGATTCGCGAAGAACCCCACCGGTCACGTTTCCGCGCCGCTTTTCCGCTTAAGCAACGCCGTGAAAGCACGGATTCTCGAATGATTTGCCGACGGCGCTTGCGGCTACCATCGCATCTGCTCTACGGTTCGGCTGAGCGTAGGTTCAACTGGTAAAAGCGATGACCAACACGATCAGCCCTGCCTTGCTGGACAAAATCGAGATTCAGGTTCTTGTCGATAACGCCACCGACAGCCTGTCGAGCATCCCGGCGCATGCGGAATCGGAATTCGCCTATCTTGACCGGCACGGGATGAACGAGCTTTCGGGCGACGCTTTATGCTGCGCCTGTCACGGCTTTTCGCTCTTGATTACCGCGACGTGCGGCGAGCGGAAACATGCCGTTCTTTTCGATAGCGGCCCCGAGGAGTACGCCTTCGAGCGCAATGCGAACCGCTTGAGCCTCGACCTTGGAATTGTCGAGAGCGTCGTGTTGTCTCACGGCCATTGGGACCATTCCGGCGGGATGCTCAAAGCGGTCGATATGGTGCGCGCGAAGAACGGCGGCCGCACGGTTCCCTATTATGCGCATCCGGGAATGTTTCGATCGCGAGCGCGCCGCCTGCCCAGTGGAGAGTTCCGGCCGATGAGGGATGTTCCTTCGGTGGAAGCGTTGACGGCGCGCGGCGCCGAAGTCATCGCGACGCGGGAAGCGCGAGCATTGTTCGACGGCATGTTCGTGATTAGCGGAGAGATTCCGCGGGTCACGCCGTTCGAGCGTGGGTTGCCCGGCCATTTTCAAAAATCCGACGACGGGAGCTGGGTTCCCGATCCGTTGATAATCGACGAACGATTTCTGATGGTGAACGTGAGGGGCAAGGGGCTCGTCGTATTTACGGCCTGTTCGCACGCCGGCGTCGTGAATGTGCTGAAACACGCCCGCAGCCTTGCGGGAAACGCCGCGATTCACGCGGTGATCGGCGGATTCCATCTGGCAGGCCCGAATCAGAAGATTATTCCGGAGACCGTCGAAGCTCTGCTCGAATTGCAGCCTCGCGTGATCGCGGCCGGCCACTGCACCGGATGGCGCGCAATCGTCGCGCTGGCAAACGCCTGCGGCGACGGCGTGCTGGATCCTTCCGTGGTCGGCAAACGTTATACGTTCTGAACTGCTCGCGGCGCATCCGGGCGATGGACGAATCGCCGCCGATCAAAACTGGCCGAGCCGCTTGCCAGTCGCATGCGGGTCGCTGGATTTGGTCGCTCACGATCCGCCAAAGTCATTGTTTGGGTTGAGCGCGCTGTAGCTGGCGACTCGGCGTATCCAGCGAAACGAACGCGGCGGTGGCGAATCGAGGAGTCTAATGAAAACGAAAGACCGACAGGACGCGGACCGCAATCTGGTCAAAGAATTAATGCAATTCCCGTTGCTGGGAGCGATCTTCGGCCGGCGCGCGCGGCGCTTTGGCATGGGTATGACGATTCCTGACGGGCCGCTCGCTTATGAATCGAAGCTCGACCCGGTTCCGCTCAACGATCTCGAGCGGGCGTTGCTGGTGCTTTGCGGCGCCGGAATCAACGGTTGGAACACCGGGATGGAGCATACCGCGGCGGGGCTGCCCGACACCGGGTGCAACTATCCGATACGTCTGTTGGGCCGCACCTACCCCAGCGGCGCCGGAATCTATGCTACGGAACTGATCTTCACGGACGATAGCGGGACCTACCTCACGCGGTTTCGCGGTCTTGATCCGCAAGCGTTCAACCGATTGGGAGACGGCGAGCCGGAGCGGCTAATCGATTTCGTCCGGCGGAATTGCGTCAAGCTTGCCGACGGCCGCGTCGAGGCGCCGGTGCGTATTCCCCATATCAGCGCCCACAATCTGTGGAACGCAAACAAGCCCGGAACTACCGTCTTTGCGCCGGTAATCGATCTGTCCGAGCAGATGTTCGATCTTTTGGCGGTTTACATGGGGATGGGTTTCACGCCCTACGATCCCAAATTCGACAGAATCTGCGGCGACCTCCGGCCCTGGATCGAGCGCGGACTGATAGATCCGGCAAAGCGATTTTCGATGGTCGATTTTGACCAGTACTGTCTGGCGACCGGAGCGATGGAGCTGTCGCTGGTCTGCCACAATATGACCTTGATGCTGCAGGCCATGGGACTCGGCGGATGGCTCTTCACGGGAATCAATCCGCCCAGCCTGATGGGGGCGTTCGCGCCTGAAGGAATCAAAGGCCTGGGCTTCCGCTTTGCGCGCGGAGGCGCGCTGCCGGCGCCGAATCCGATCGGAATCGATGGACAGTTTGAAGGCCTGTGCCCACCCTATTGCGCCGATATGAGGGAAGCGGCCGTCCGGTTCAGCGATCGGAAGTTCGGACCCGGCGGCGCCTTCGATCCGGCGCAGCCCGGACCGTTTCGAGATAACGCCGCGGTCAAAGCAAGAGTCGAGCGCTATACGCCGGAATTTATCGAGATGCTGGGCGAAACCGCGCAATATCTGTATGACGCTTACGGACGATTCCCGGCGACCATTCCGACCTTCTATATGCGCGTCTACACGCAGGCGCATCACCTTGATCAGGGCTTCTACGACCAGCACTTTGGCCCGGACTTTTACCTGGACAGCCATCGCAACCACATGAGCAAGTGGCATTCCGGCGAACGTTAGGCGCGATTTTTTCCTTCGCCGCTCGGCCGGCGCTTTTCCGTGCGGCGGATTCATTCAGCCGCTCGCGGGGCGTGTATCTTTCGCATGGATTTATTGACGGCTATCGGCTAATGCTAAGCCGATTTGAGCGTCAATATGTCGCAATTAACTCTGACTGAACTCTTTCAGGATGCGCGATCTCACGATCCCGCCATTATCTCGCTCAGTCCCGCCGCGACCGTTTCGTACCGCGATCTAGCCGCGCGAATCGAACAGACCGCGCGACAGGTCTCCGGCTCCGGACTGAAGCCCGGCGACTGCGTCGCGATGTTCCTGCCCAACGGGCTCGAATTCGTCGAATTGTTTCTCGCGCTGACGCATGCGCGGGTGATTGCCGCGCCGCTGAATCCCGCCTTAAAGGAAAACGAATTGCGCGCTTCGCTGGAGCAAAACGGAGCGCGAGCGATCATCGCTCAGGCTGGCGATGACGTCGTGCGAACAGTTGCGGCGAAGGTTGGAACACCCGTATGGCAAGCCGGGGTTGACGCCTCCGGTAGCGTTTCGCTTGCCGGGCCGTCTCCGTTGATGCGGGGCGATCATTCGCCTGCCGCCGCGGACGACATCGCCTTGTTTTCAAATACCAGCGGAAGCACCGGCCTGCCGAAATTGGTTCCGCTGACGCATGCGAATTTGGCTTCGTCCGCGCGCATCATCGCGGCTCATTACGCTTTGACCGCGGTTGACAGGTGCTTGCTGGTGATGCCGCTGTTTCACGGCCATGGTTTGATCGGCGCGGCCCTGGCGACGCTCTCGTCGGGAGGAACGCTGGTAATCCCGCCGCGCTTCTCAGCCTCGGCCTTCTGGGACGCCTTTGCGGCGCATCGCGCGACCTGGTACACGGCCGTGCCGACTATCCATAGCGTGTTGCTGGCGCGGGCGGACGCCGACGGCGCGCCGCACAACGGCCCGCGATTCATTCGTTCCTGCTCCGCGCCGCTCGCTCCCGCCGTCCTTGGCCAAATCGAGAACCGATTCGGCGCTCCGGTGATCGAGGCCTACGGCATGACCGAAACCGCCCATCAGGCCTCGTCCAATCCGTTGCCGCCGCGGCCGCACAAGGCCGGGTCGGTTGGAATCGGCACGGGAGTCGAGCTTGCGATTATCGATCCTGCGGGAAATCGGCTGCCGGCGAACCAAGCCGGCGAAGTGATCGTGCGCGGCGCCAAGGTGATGAAGGGTTACTGGAACAATCCTAAAGCAAACGCGGAGGCTTTTCTCAACGGATGGTTCCGCACCGGCGACGTCGGGGTTATCGATAACGACGGGTATCTCTCGTTGACCGGACGTATCAAAGAGCTGATCAATCGCGGCGGCGAGAAAATTTCACCCACCGAGGTCGAGGCCGCGCTTTTGGAAAATTCCGCAGTGGCCGAAGCCGCGGCTTTTGGCGTGCCGGACGCCAAATATGGAGAGGAAGTGTGGGCGGCGGTGGTGCTCAAGGGCGCCGCCGAACCTGATCGTCTGCGCGATTTTTGCCGCGAGCGTATCGCGGATTTTAAGACGCCGAAAGTGATCCGGGTCGTGTCCGAATTGCCGCGCAATGCGACGGGCAAAATCGATCGGCGGAAAGTCGCTGCGCTCTTCAAGCCGGAAACCTAGTGTGGTGTCCCGCAAATAACTTCCGCCTGACGCCTGATCGGCTCGGCGCGCAGGTCGCTCACCGCGGGGCGACCAGGGATGGATTGCCGGGTCTGGGCCTGGCAATGACGAACAGGGTTAGTCATGCCCGGACTTGATCTGGGCATCCACGCGGAGCGCAAGGCAGACGCGGAGTGCAAACTTATTTGCGGGACGCCACACTAGGGAGAGAGCGGCATGGCCCAATCAAACGTCACTGACGGGTTTCACCTCGTCATCGACGCGCTCAAACTCAACGGCTTGGAGACCATTTTCGGCGTCGCCGGAATTCCAATCACGGATTTGGCGCGCCTGGCGCAGGCGAAGGGTCTGCGCTATCTCGGATTTCGCCACGAGCAGTCCGCGGGACACGCCGCGGCGATCGCCGGTTTCCTGACCAAAAAGCCCGGAATTTGCCTCACCGTATCCGCGCCCGGCTTTTTGAACGGGATGGCCGCGCTCGCCAACGCGACGGTCAACGGCTTTCCGATGATCCAGCTCAGCGGCTCGAGCGACCGTGCGATCGTCGATCTCCAGCAGGGCGATTACGAGGAGCTCGATCAGATGAACGCCGCCAGGCCGTATGCGAAAGCGGCGTACCGGGTAAATCGTCCACAGGATATCGGCGTTGGAGTCGCCCGCGCGATCCATGCCGCCCTCTCCGGCAGGCCGGGCGGAGTATATCTCGACCTGCCCGCCGACGTCCTGAGCGCCGCGCTCGATACCGCGGCCGCGGAGCAATCGCTGGTGAAGGCGATCGATCCGGCGCCACGGCACATCCCTTCGCCGGAATCGATCCAGCGCGCTGTCGAAGTGCTGGCCAGGGCCGAGCGCCCGCTGGTCATTCTGGGCAAGGGCGCGGCGTACGCTCAGGCCGACGAATCCGTGCGGGCATGGATCGAGACCACGCGGATTCCTTACTTGCCGATGTCGATGGCGAAGGGATTGTTGCCCGACAATCATCCCCAATCGGCGGCGGCCGCCCGCTCCTTTGTCCTCAGTCAGGCTGACGTGGTGATGCTGATTGGCGCGCGGCTGAATTGGCTGCTGGCTCACGGCAAGGGGCCGCAGTGGCCGCCGGCGGCCAAATTCGTGCAAATCGATATCGCGCCCACGGAAATCGACAGTAATCGGCCGATCGCCGCGCCGATTGTCGGCGATATCGGCTCGGCGCTGTCCTGCCTTCTCGAAGCGAATAAGCCGGGACGGATTCAGCCCAGCGCCGCGTGGCTCGATGCGGTTGCGGCGCGCAAGCGCCAGAATGCCGAACGGATGCGGGCGAATCTCGACGCCAACGCGACGGCGATGAATTTTTATGGCGCGCTGGGCGTGGTTCGCGAAGCGATCGCTCGACGGCCCGATGTTTACGTCGTCAATGAAGGCGCCAACACGCTCGATTTTGGCCGCAACATCGTCGATATGTCTTTGCCGCGCAAACGCCTCGACAGCGGCACTTGGGGCGTGATGGGTATCGGCATGGGGTATGCCATCGGCGCTGCGGCCGTCAGCGGCAAACCGGTGCTCGCGATCGAGGGCGACAGCGCGTTCGGATTCAGCGGCATGGAAATCGAGACGATCTGCCGCTACCGGCTGCCAATTGTGGTCGCGGTCTTCAATAACGGCGGCATCTACCGCGGCGACGACGTCAACCGCGGCGGGGGATCCGATCCCGCGCCGACGGTGCTGATGAGAAGCGCGCGCTACGACAGGCTGATCGAAGCCTTCGGCGGCGCCGGCTATCACGTGACGGCTCCCGCGGATTTCAAAACCGCGCTCGCCGAGGCTTTGGCGTCAGGCCAGCCCGCGCTAATCAATTGCGCGATCGATCCGGCGGCGGGAACCGAGAGCGGCCATATCCAAAACCTCAACCCGAAAAGCTCCCTGTCTCGATCCAGGTAAATCGAAAGAGAGCGCAATCCTAACGCCGCCGCGCGCGGAAATTAAAGTCATTGATTTGGCCGGCGTACCGGCCACGGCCGGCGCCGCCGCGCCCTTATCGGCAGCGACGAGGTTTATCAGCTTGCCGTGGCCATCATAGCTGGATTTGGTCGTGGCGCCGCTGGCGTCGGCGATCTGCGTTATCCAGCCGGGCTTGTCGTAAGTCAGATTTACAGCGACCCAAGACTCGCTCCGCTTGTACGATAGGCATCCGCCTTTAACAGCAATCATTCCGTACAATAGCCGGAAGCGGGGAACTTTAATATGCTATAACGCAAGATGACGACAGCTCACGTTCCAAAGCGCGGCCGCTCACAGACTGGAGAAGGTGGCGCAGGAGTAATTTGACATGAGCCGAGATTCTTATTCGTATTCGGTGGTTTTAGCCATCCTGCTTCTCGGCATGATTTTCGCGCCCGCGATTTCGGCACAAAGCGCAGCGGCGAGCGGTGCGAACGCCTCACCCGAGGTATCTTCGCTGATCGCGCAATTGGGTAGTCCCGAACTACAGTCGCGACGCGATGCGGCGCGGCGGCTCGCGGCTATACAGCCGATGCCCGCGGAGGTAATTCGGGCGCTTGCGAATTTTCTTCAGACGGCTGAAAAGAATGACGCAAGCCAGCGCTATGCGATCCTCGGCCTCGCCAAGGCCGGCGCTCCCGCGCTTCCCGCGGCGACTCGCCTGCTCGGCAGCCCTAACGCCGTGACCTGCGAAGCAGCCGAAGAAATTCTGGATCGAATGGCGCTGACTGTGCCCGCAGCGTCGCCAATTCTGATCGCGCGTTTCAAAAAATCGCCCTTTGGCCCGTGGCCAGTCGCCTACGAACTGGCGCACGCAGGGCCGCCGGTGGTTCCCCTGTTGGTTCGCGCGCTGAAAGACCCGGACCCGAGCACGCGGATGGGCGCGGCCGCGACGCTGGCCGAGATGGCGAACTTTGCGCGGCTCTATAAAGATGCTTCGGCGCAGGCGCGCCGCCAGAGCGGTGTCGTATTGGCAACCTCTCGCGACCTCGCGCCCGCGGCTCCCGAACTGGCCGATGCGCTCAACGATCGCGACCCGGAAGTGCGCAATTGGGCCGCGGTTGCACTGGCATACGCGAATCCAGCCGACGCCAGATCGATTCCGATCCTGGTTCAGCTTCTCGACGATAACAACTTCATTATTCGCGACGAGGCTACTTCAGCACTCGAGAACATGGGTAGTGCGGCGAGGTCTGCCGCGCCTGCTCTCGAGCGAGCCTTGGCGAGTAATCCAAACGTCGATGTACGGGTTGGGGCCGCGCGCGCGCTGCTTCCAGTCGCCGGCCGAGACGCCTGCGGCGCGCTCGCTCACGCGGTTGGGACGGACACGGCCCCCAACGTGCGCGTATGGGCCGCACGCTCGCTCGTCGCAATTCATCCGCGATGCGCGCGGATGCTGCCGGTGTTGCTCGAAACTCTTGGCAATTCGGCATATTCGGCGACCGGCGAACTCGCCGGAATCGGGGCTCCTGCGGTTCCAGGGCTGCTCGCGGCTCTTAAGAGCGGAAACCTCTATGTTCGCCAGGATAGCGTCACGGCGCTGGCGCGAATGAAGCCGATGCCGCCGGAGGCGAAGCGCGCTCTCATGGTTGCGCTCAATGACAAAAGCCTCGACGTCAGATCAGCCGCCGCGAGTGCGTTGCTGGACGCGGGCGGGGCGGCTCAGCGCGCAGCCCAAGCAGAGACGGCGCGCGAGGAGAAGATTTACGCTCAGGAATCGAAGCCTGATATGCGGACGTATACCGGACGGGAGATTGCCGCGCCGGTTCCCGCCGACCCCAATCATGTATATCCGCTTTCACTGAGCTACCTGGTTCCAGTTGTCGCGACTGAGGAACCCATCCGGCGGGCGCAGTTTCTGATTGCGCTCTATTCCGGTCGCGACCGCCCGGAGCGGTTGGTTTTCTGGCGGAAAGTCGGTCCCGACGCTTACCGCAAGGCCGTAGTCGTCCAGTCTCAGGATCCAGATTTTCGCGAAGAGTATTACGAGGTCCCGGACATTTTCACGGCCAAGGTTCGTATCCGGGGCCAAGAAGCGCAGCGGGAGCGGACGCAACTGTTCGTCGATGTGCCAGTGGACGGATGGCGCAGCCACACGGACCAGTTGTTCGCCGTCGTTGGCGGCAAGCTTCATTCGGTGCGAATCCAGTCCGCTCAGAAAATATATCAACCCAAACTCACGCCGCGCGAAATTATCTGGTACCCGGCCTACAACAGTTTTTCCGACGACGAATTAAAATTCTCGATGTCGATTTGGAACGACGATGACCCTATGTGTTGCCCCAACGC
Organism: Deltaproteobacteria bacterium; assembly: GCA_021780225.1. GTDB lineage: Bacteria > Desulfobacterota > Binatia > Binatales > Binataceae > JADMIL01. Next base: position 39,200 of record JAJXZF010000115.1, read on the forward strand.
GGGTGACGTGACCGGAACCTACATGATCATCGAGACGCCCGCTGCTCCCGGCGCCCGGCCGACATGGATGATGCTCGTCGCGAGCGCGAAGCGGGAAATGCGCTCCCCGCAGCCGCGGTTGCCGAAAAAACGTCGCGAGGACAAACTGGCAATCTGGACCCGGGAAGCCGGCCACGGTTCGCCGCCGACCCTCTCCGAACTGCTGGCGGCGTTGAAAAGCGCCGATCTGCAAGATCGAAACGCCGCTGCGATCATGCTCATGCGGATGAAGCCTTTGCCGGCGGTTGCGATTCCGGCTTTGGTCGAGGCGCTGAGTACTCCAGATCCACAAAACAGGTTTCAGTTCTCGGTATTCGATGCGCTGGGCGACGGCGGCGCGGCGGCGGTTCCCTTTCTAGCTCAACTGGCGCATAGCGATGACCCGATGCGGCAACGGGTGGCGTTCCAGGCGTTAGGCAGGATCGGATTACATGAGCCTGCGGCGTGGCCGATTCTGATTAACGGATTGAAGTCCGCCGGCGCCGATGCGGCGCAATCGGCGCTGGCGAACATCGGCGCTCCGATCGTGCCCTTGCTTCGCAAATCTCTCGAAGATCCCGACCCCAGAATCCGCGCTGGCGCCGCAGCGGCTCTCGTAAGCATGGCGAGCGTCACCCGGATGATTGGAAAATTGCCGCCGCTTTCTCTGCCGCCGACTCTCGCGTTCGCCGCTCTGTCGGTTCTGGAGACGGCGAAACCTGATCTAACGGAGGCTTTGCACGATCCCAACTCGAACGTGCGTTCCCAGGCGGCTGTCGCACTCGCTTCGATCGATCCAGCCGACACGCGGACGCTCCCTGTTCTTGTGGCGTTAATAGGTTCCAGCGACCCTGCGCTCCGCATAACCGCCTTGAGAACCCTGCAACTTATGGGGAGCGCCGCGAAAGAGGCTATTCCACCGGTCGAGCGTGCACTGCAAAGCGATCCCGACCCAGGAACTCGCGGTCAAGCGGCGCGTACCCTCGCGGAGATCGCAGGAACCCGCGCTTGCCCGACGTTAGCTCGCGCGGCTGCGAATGATAAAAGCGCGGCCGTGCGCGGAGGGATGATGGCGGCTATGGCGCAGGAATCGCCCGCTTGCGATCATGCTCTGCCCGATCTGATTGCGGCTCTCGGCCGGAATCAAGTCGCCGACCGCACGCTAACATGCTATTCGCTGGCGAGGTTGGGAAACGCCGCGGTTCCCCGGCTGGCCGCTGCGCTGAAAAGCCCGGACCTGCATGTGCGGGAAGACGCGGTACGCGCGCTCGGGCAGATGAATCCGCTTACGCCTGAAGCGGCGGATGCTCTTTTGATCGCGCTAAATGACAAGAGTATCGGCGTCAGATCGATGGCCGCAGAGGCGTTACAGAACGCACAGGGCGAGCCGAAACATGCAGGCGCCGTCGAACTCAAACGTGAGCGGCGGCTTCTTGCCCGGCAATCGAAGCCAGATGCTCGCCGATATCGTAAGGAAGAGATAATCGCGCCAGCGTCCTTCGGAGCCGGTCGCGCTAATCCGATAACTCTCGCTTGTCTCCTCCCTTCCTCCCGAGATGGCGGTTCTGCTGACAACGCGCCATTCCTCGCCTCAGTCTATCGTTTAGCGGACGGCGCCGAGCGTGTCGCATTCTGGCGCAGGACCGGCGACGACCAGTATCAGTCGCTGAAGCTCGTCGGTTCGATGGGTCCGGGTCTCGTCGTTTGGCGCGTCGGATTGCCAATTTTTTTCGTCGTGAAAGTCGAGTCGTCGTGGAGCGAATGGAGTTCCTTCGTCGACGTGCCCGGCTTCAACGGCGAGGGACGGCGCGACCGGGTTTTCGTTTTCGGCGGCGACCATGTGAATCCCGTGGAAATCGAATCGCCGGAGAAGTGGTATCAAGGCAAACTCGGCAAGAATGAAATCATCCGCGGCCCGGTCGCGAACTCATTCGCTAATGGCGAGCTGAAATTTGCATTCTCAATCTGGAAAGCTGGCGATCCGCCATGCTGTCCGACGGCGGGGCGGGTCGTAGGGACGTACAAGGTCGAGATTGAGCCGCCAATGCTGGCCATCAGCGGCGGACTCGGATTGATGTCGGCTTCCGGCGCCTACAGAACCGTCAGGGGCGTTTATCCGCTCCGGCCAACCGAGCCAGCCTGGAAACTGGTTGTGGCCGCCGCCGAACGAAAGGCTATCGGATCTCTTTCGGTCGTCCCCCCGCATTCGATCTCCCGCAGTTTTTGATTGATCGCATCTTCGCGCGGAAGAACTGAGAATTTCCCCCGGCTGCGCGACGCGACGTGCCCCGGCCGGGAGTCGAACCCGGACTCGCCCTATCAGCAAAGCACATCCAATGCCGACCAAGAAAAGCAAGTAAGATCGCGGCCTTTTGCCTTCCCGGTTGGCTTGGCGATGTGAGCGTTTACCCGGATTTGCTGCAGCGTTTGCCAAACCCCAGCCAAACCGTTTTGGCAAGTCCCGCAGGCAATGCTATATATCCTTGATATATGGCGAAGAAGAAGACGAGACGAGCAACCGCTAAAGTGTTCACCAGCGGTCGCAGTCAGGCGGTGCGCATCCCGAAGGAATACCGGTTCTCCTGCGATGAGGTCTCAATTGAGCGCGAGGGCGAGCGCGTGATTCTCACCCCGCGCCCCAAGTCATGGCGCGAGTACTTCGCCCGCGCATCCCGGTTCAGCGACGACTTTCCCGATCGCATCGAGGATCGGCAGGCGCAGGAGCGTGAGGGCTTCTGATGCCGCGTTTGATGCTGGACACCAACATCTGTATCTACGCGATCAAGCGCAACGAACCTGAAATCGTTCGTCGCCTCGAGAGGACCCGGCCGCAGGACGTGGCTATTTCTTGCATGGTCGCCGCGGAGTTGTGGACGGGAGTGGTGAAGTCGCGCGAACGCCAGCGCAACGAACACGCTTTAAATGAGTTCCTGGCCTTTGTTGAGGTTCTCGATTGGCCTGGCGAAGCCGCCCGGATTTACGGTGAAATTCGCGCCGCGCTGGAAGCCAAGGGCCGAACGATCGGCGCGATGGACCTGCTCATCGCCGCGCACGCCATTCACGAGCGGGCGACCCTCGTAACTCGAAATGCCGACGAATTCACGAGGGTCGGGAGCCTCAAGACCGAGAGCTGGAAACCAGAGTAAGAGAGCGCCAACCGATGGCGCGGAGATTCTGGTCTGCTCGGTTCCAGCGAGCTGTTGGTCATCTGGCCTTAGCCTTGGATCAGGACCAGTGCATGATCGCACAGCCAATCTCGACTCGCATTGGAGGCTCACCCAACGGTCTGGCGCGCATCCAAGTGCCTGACGACTGCTCCTTGGCGCGCCTCCACGGGATCATTCAGGCCGTGATGGGGTGGCAGGACTACCACCGCACGAGTTTACGGTTAACGCGGTCGGGCTTAGGGTGATCCTGAAGTAGACAAGGAGAATCGGCTGTCGAGGATCGTACCGTTCGTCTGCGGAACCTCGTTCCCGCAATCGGGGACCTATCGGCTGATCGAGAACGCCGTCGAGATCGTCCGCGTGATTCATGGCGCGCGCGATGTCGAGAGTTTGTTCGAGCCGTGAGGCTTCGCGTGCGACAATCATTGATAAGGGTCGAGAGGGCGAAGCGGACCACCGAGTTTAGGACTTCGCGATGCGTAGTTTGGGCAAGTCGATGCTGGCAAAGCTGACGAGTCCGAGCCATCGGCAGCGAGCGCATTGACCCAACAGAAAAGAAAATACGGGGAAACTGGTAGAGGATGGCCGATCAATTAAGCCTCGCACAGCAGGAAAGCGGCACAATGGACATCCCAAGGGCTTCCTGGCTGACCACAGAAGAGGCTCATGCTCGGCTTGGGCGATTCGGGCCGAATCAAATCTTCCGTCCGAGCCCTGTGCGCTTCTGGGGAATTGCGCGCGAGGAGATCACGGAGCCGATGATCCTCCTCCTGCTGACGGTGGGCGTTGTCTATAGCCTGTGGGGCGCGGCCTCCGACGCGGCCACCATCTTCGCCGTCATCATCACCCTTGTGCTGGTGGAGGTCTACAACGAGTTCCGCGCCAAACGCGCCATCGCCGCGCTGGAGCGCATTGCGGCCCCGAAGGCGCGAGTCGTGCGGGACGGGGTGGCCGTGGACGCTGAGACGGAAGCGGTTGTGCCCGGAGACCTGTTGGTCCTTATTCCCGGCACACGCATTCCGGCCGACGCGCGGATGAGCGAAAGCCGCAATCTTGCCTGTGATGAAGCGGCATTGACCGGTGAATCGGTTGCCGTCGAGAAGAGCGTCGACGACATCGTCTACGCCGGCAGCGTCGCGGTCGCTGGTCAGGGCGAGGCCGTGGTGACGGCCACTGGGGCCTCCACCCGAATCGGCGCGATCGCCCTGACGCTTGAGCAGGTCCGCCGTCCCAGAACCCCATTGCAACTGGCAATGAAGGAGCTGGCCGGGAAGCTGGTCTGGGTTGCCGCGTTTTTCGCCGTTCTGATCCCGCTGATCGGCATCCTGCAGGGCCAGAACTTCCGCCAGATGATCCTGACGGGATTGTCGCTTGCCTTTGCGACAATTCCCGAGGAGCTTCCGATCATCATTACGATGGTGCTCGGGCTGGGCTCTTACGCGCTCTCGCGCAGCAACTTCCTTGTCAAACGCATCCACGCCGCAGAGACGCTCGGCGACGTGACGATCATCGCGACGGACAAGACAGGGACGATCACCGAAAGCCGCATGCAGGTGGCCGGCGTTTATCCTGATGGGCATGCAGAGACCGTGCTCCGAACCGCCCTCGCCAATCTGTCCGAACACGTGATCGATCCGTTGGAACAAGCTATCGTCGAAGCGGCGCGAGCGGTGGGACTGACATTGCCCACATCAGAGATTGTGCGCGTTCGGCTGGTCGGCAACGGGCGCAAGACCAAGGCTACGCTCCGGCGCGCAGGATCAGCACTGCATCTGTTCGTGAGCGGTGCGCCGGAAGAGGTGCGCAACTTGGCGGCGAATGTGTTCGACGAGTACGACAGATTCGTCGGCCAGGAGGCGGCGAACGGCCGACGAGTCATCGCCGTTGCAACGCGCGCTCTGACGGCAGAAGAGGCCCAGATCGGTTTCACCGAGATCGAGCGCGACCTCGAGATTGTAGGACTGATTAGCTTCGAGGACCCGCCTCGCCCGGGAGTCAAGGAAACGATCGCTCGGGCCGCCGCAGCGGGTATCCGCACGCTCATGGTAACCGGCGACCATCCAGCCACAGCCGCGTCGATTGCCGGCCAGGTTGGCATCCCGGCCGACAGGGTGCTCGTTGGCAGCCAACTCGACCAGTTGTCCGATCTGGCGCTGGACGAGGCGCTTGGGCAAACATCCGTCTTCGCGCGCACATCGCCCGAGCATAAGTACCGCATCGTCGAAGCCTTGCAGCGTGCGGGTGAAGTCGTGGCCGTCACTGGCGATGGAGTCAATGACGCGCTTGCGCTCAAGGCCGCCGACGTTGGGATCGCGATGGGGACGAAGGGCACCGATATCGCAAAAGAAGCGGCGGAAGTGGTGCTTGCGGATGACAACTACGTTACGATCACGCGTGGCGTGTTTGAAGGGCGTAAGTTCTACGACAATCTGCGCAAGGGCGTCGGCTATTATCTCGCAGTCAAGCTCGGCCTAATTCTGATTTTTCTTCTGCCGGCGATTACCGGCCTGGCGATGCCGTTCTCGCCGATTCAGATCATCGTACTCGAGCTTTTCATGGACCTCGCCGCTTCGGCCGGGTTTGTAGCGGAACCGGCCGAGCGCGCCATTTTCGCGCGCCGCCCTCGGCGGCGTGGCGCCGGAAGGCTCCTGGATCGCGCCGCAATGACGGCAATTGTTGTGAAAGGAGGTCTCTTGTTCACGGCGGTAATGGCGGCCTACGGCTGGAGCTGGCTGCGCGGGGCGACAACCGAGGAGATTCAAACAGCCGCATTCGCGGCCTGGATGGTTGGTCATGTGATGCTCGCTTTCGTCTCGCGGTGCGAGTGCGAGTCGGTGCTCGCGATCGGTCCGTTCGGCAACTATGTCATCGACCTGTGGGCGTTGGCCGCCATCATGTTTCTTGCGGTGGCGATCCACACTCCGGTGCTTCAGGAGAGCCTCAAGTTAGCGCCGATACCAATCGGCCGGCTCGCTGGGGTTGCCGCGATGGCATCGGCCATCACAGCTCTGGGAGGGGTTGCGAAGACACGCCGAGGAGTTGCGGCAGCAGGCAAATGATCGATCTGACGCATAAGCCGAAAACTCTCTCCTCCCTCTTTATCTCTTCGAAGCCCACACCTGAATTCGGCAGTGTTTAACTCGAAGTACGTTTCATTGTTGTTGAAGGTGGCCGTTGTCGCGGTCATTGCTGTAGGCGCCCTTTTGACATGGAAGTTTCTCAAGCCGAAAGGGCTGCCGGAGGGATTTGCAAGCGGCAATGGCCGGATAGAAGCGACGGAAGTCGACATTGCCACCAAGATCGCGGGGCGTATCAAAGACATCCTCGTGCATGAAGGCGATTTCGTGCATGCCGGGCAGATTCTGGCCCGGATGGACACTGATGTGCTCATGGCGCAGCGGAGGGAAGCGGAGGCAGGGCTACAGCGCGCGCTTATCGCCGTCGAGACCGTTCAGAGCAGGGTCAGGCAACGGATCGCTGAGAAGGCGGCGGCCGTGGCGGTAGTAGCGCAACGAAAAGCCGAGCTCGATGCCGCTCAGAAACGATTCGCGCGAACGGAAGAGTTGGCATCGAAAAGCGTTGTTCCGATCCAGACGCTGGATGACGATCGCGCGCGCTTTGAGGACGCGAAGGCGGCGGTCAGCGCCGCCCAAGCGCAATCCGCGGCGGCGGACGCCGCGATCAGTACCGCCAGATCCGAAATCGTTGACGCGCAATCGCAAGTGGAGGCGGAAAAGGCCACGATCCAACGTATCCAGGCGGACATCGACGACAGCGAGCTTCGCACACCGGTGGACGGGCGCGTACAGTATCGCGTTGCCGAACCGGGCGAGGTTCTTCCGGCGGGTGGACGAGTGCTCAACCTGGTCGACCTCAGCGATGTCTATATGACTTTCTTCCTGCCAACCAGGCAGGCCGGTCGCGTGCGGCTCGGCGCGGAAGTGCGGCTGGTGCTCGATGCCGCACCCCAGTATGTCGTTCCCGCAAAGGTCTCTTTTGTCGCCGATGTCGCCCAGTTCACGCCCAAGACGGTGGAGACGGCGGAGGAGCGACAGAAGCTGATGTTCAGGGTCAAGGCGCGGATCGCGCCCGAGTTACTGCGGCAGCACCTCCACCAAGTCAAGACCGGCCTGCCCGGCATGGCCTATGTTCGGCTCAATCCGCAAGCCGAATGGCCCGCTGAGCTGCAAATTCGGCTTCCGCAGTGATGAACCTCCCTCAACATGTCCAACCGGTGGCGCGGTTGCGCGATGTGAGCCTGCGGTATGGCCGGACGCGGGCCCTGGATGAGATCAGCCTGAATCTCCCCGCCGGTTGCATGGTCGGGGTGATCGGGCCGGACGGGGTTGGGAAATCAAGCCTGCTCGCCCTGGTCGCTGGCGCCCGTGCGGCGCAGACGGGAGAGATCGAAGTGCTGGGCGGCGACATGCGCGCCGCCGTTCATCGCCAGCGGGCCTGCCCGCGCATCGCGTACATGCCCCAAGGCTTGGGCGGAAATCTCTATGCGACGCTTTCGGTTTTCGAGAATATCGACTTCTTTGGGCGCCTTTTCGGTCAGGACCTGGCAAAACGCGAGCGCCGAATCACCGAGCTTCTGGAAAGCACGGGTCTAGCCCCCTTTGCCGCGCGCCCAGCGGGCAAACTCTCCGGCGGGATGAAACAAAAGCTGGGCCTGTGCTGCGCGTTGATCCACGACCCGGACCTTCTGATCCTCGATGAACCTACCACCGGCGTCGATCCGCTTTCACGCCGTCAGTTCTGGGAATTGATCGCGCGAATCCGCGCTGGCCGGCCGGGGATGAGCGTTCTGGTGGCGACCGCTTACATGGAAGAGGCGGCGCGGTTCGATTGGCTGGTGGCGATGGACGCAGGCCGGGTGCTCGCAACCGGCTCGGCGCAAGACCTGCTTGCCCGCACCGGCACGCCTTCGCTGGAGGCCGCGTTTATCGCGCTGCTCCCCGAAGAAAAACGCAAGGGTCACCGGCCGGTGGAGATGACGCCACGCGAAGCGGCCGAGAGCGCCGAAGTCGCTATCGAAGCCCGGGACCTGACGATGCGTTTCGGAGCCTTTGTCGCCGTTGATCACGTGAGCTTCCGCATCTACCGAGGCGAAATTTTCGGCTTCCTCGGCTCAAACGGATGCGGCAAAACGACGACCATGAAGATGCTGACAGGGCTGCTCCCGCCGAGCGAGGGTCAAGCCTGGTTGTTCGGCCAGTTGGTTAATCCATACGATCTCGATACCCGCTGTCGCGTAGGCTACATGTCGCAGGGCTTTTCGCTCTATAGTGAATTGACCGTCCGGCAGAACCTCGAGCTTCACGCCCGGCTTTTTCACGTCCCGACTGAGGAAATCCAGGCGCGCATCGAGGAACTGGCGCGGCGGTTCGATCTGACCCAAGTGATCGACGCGTTTCCAGGCGCTCTGCCCCTGGGCCAGCGCCAGCGCCTCTCTCTGGCAGTGGCGATGATTCATCGCCCGGAGATGTTGATTCTCGACGAGCCAACCTCGGGAGTCGATCCGGTTGCGCGCGATGGCTTCTGGCAGATTCTGATCGAGCTTTCGCGCCGCGACCGGGTCACAATCTTCATATCCACGCATTTCATGAATGAGGCCGAGCGCTGCGACCGCATATCGCTGATGCACGCGGGCCGCGTGCTGGTCAGCGATGCTCCTGGCGCGCTGATTAAAAAGCGCGGCGCGGCAGGCCTGGAGGAGGCCTTCATCGGCTATCTCGAAGAAGCGGCGGCTGACGTGCATGAAAGCGCGGCGGCGTCGGGGGTAAAAGTCGCGACCGCCGGCGCGAGGCCCGGCGTTGGTCTTTCTGACCCGCATCAACCTGATCGTCGTCCGGCCTTCGATTTCAGGCGAATGTTCAGTTATACGCACCGTGAGGCGCTTGAATTGCGGCGCGATCCGGTTCGCGGAACGCTGGCGCTGCTCGGCACGGTCATCCTGATGTTTGTCATGGGATACGGCATCACCATGGACGTGGAGAACCTGTCTTTCGCCGCGCTGGATCGCGATCAGACCACCACGAGCCAGAACTATATACTGAATCTCGCCGGTTCGCGCTATTTTATCGAGCATAAGCCGATCATCGACTACGCCGATCTGGATCGGCGCATGCGCTTGGGCGAGCTCAGCCTGGCGATCGAGATTCCGCCCAATTTCGGACGGGATGTGGCGCGTGGCAGGCCGGTGCAGATTGGTGCATGGATCGATGGCTCGATGCCATCGCGCGCCGAGACGATCCGCAGTTATGTCCAGGCGATGCACGCTGAATGGCTGGCCCAGAAGGCCTCTCGGGCGCCAGGGGGGCCGGCGCCGGGCGGGCTCGTCACGATTGAGACGCGCTTCCGCTACAACCCGGACGTCAAGAGCTTGGTGGCGATGGTACCGGCGGTGATCCCGCTCCTGTTGCTCATGATCCCGGCGATGCTGGCCGCGCTCAGCGTGGTGCGGGAGAAAGAACTTGGCTCCATCGTCAATCTTTACGTTACGCCAGTGACCCGGCTGGAGTTCTTGCTTGGCAAGCAGCTTCCGTACATCGCGCTCGCGATGTTTAATTTCGCGCTGCTCGCCGTCCAAGCGGTCGTGGTGTTCCAGGTGCCGATCAAGGGCAGTTTCCTGGCGCTGACCGCGGCGACTCTTCTCTATGTCACCGCCGCCACCGCCATGGGACTGCTGATGTCAACCTTCATGCGCAGCCAGACTGCCGCCATCTTCGGCACGGCGATACTCACGCTCCTGCCCGCCACCCAGTTCTCCGGCATGCTCGATCCGGTCTCCTCCCTTGAGGGGGTCGGAGCGTTCATCGGCCGCATTTTTCCGACCACCTATTACCTCATCATCTCGCGCGGAATCTTCTCCAAGGCGCTGAATTTCTGGGGCCTGCGGACATCGTTCATTCCGCTGCTTCTCGCGGTGCCATTGTTGCTGTCGCTCTGCGCGACGTTGCTGAGAAAGCAGGAGGCCTGAGTCATGCGCCTGGCGAACGTCATAAATCTGGGCATCAAGGAGCTGCGCAGCCTGGCTCACGATCCGATAATGCTGATCCTGATCGCCTATTCCTTTACTCTCTCGGTCTACGCAGCGGCGACGGCCATGCCTGAGACGCTCAGCAGGACGCCGATTGCGATTGTTGACGAAGATCGATCGCCGCTTTCGACCCGGATCACCGAGGCCTTTTATCCGCCTTATTTTCTTCCGCCAGTGACGATTAACCGGGCTGAGATGGACGAGAGGATGGATGCGGGACTCGACACCTTCGCCCTGGATATCCCGCCGGATTTCCAGCGCGATGTGTTGGCGGAGCGCAACCCGGCGATCCAGCTCAACGTTGATGCGACCCGGATGAGTCAGGCGTTCACAGGGAGTGGCTACATACAGACCATCGTTACCCGCGAGGTGGAGGAGTTCGTAAAACGCTACCGTCCGTCGGCGACCCTGCCCGTGGACCTTGCCCTGAGGTCGCGCTTCAATCCGGAGCTCAACAAATCCTGGTTTGGTGCGGTTGTGCAGGTGATCAACCAGGTGACAATGCTGTCGATCGTGCTTACCGGCGCAGCCCTGATTCGCGAGCGCGAGCACGGAACGATCGAGCATCTGCTGGCGATGCCCGTCACGCCGTTCGAGATCATGACCAGCAAGATATGGTCGATGGCGCTGGTTGTGCTGGCGGCGTGCGCATTCTCGCTTGTCTTCATGGTGCAGTGGCTGTTGGCAGTCCCGATTCAGGGCTCGCTCGCGCTGTTTCTGGCGGGGGCCGCGATGAACCTTTTCGCCACTACGGCGCTGGGCATATTCCTGGGGACAATCGCGCGTTCGATGCCGCAATTTGCCCTGCTGATGATCCTGATTATACTTCCCCTGGAGATGCTGTCGGGAGGGAGGACACCCCGGGAGAGCATGCCCGAGGTCGTGCAGTTCGTGATGCTTGGCGCGCCCACGACCCATTTCGTCATGCTCGCGCAAGGGATTCTGTATCGAGGTGCAGGTATCGGGATCGTCTGGAAACAATTCGCCGCCCTCGCGTTGATCGGCCTTGCCTTGTTTACCTACGCGCTCGCGCGCTTCCGCGGGGCCATTGGCTCGATGACATGAGCAGGAAACGCGCGGCAGACGGCCGACGAGTGGGCGAAGGACTTGGATGAAAAGCTCGGCTCGCTACTTGAGCGCGCCACATCGGGCAGTTGCTTGACGCCGCCGGTTTAACAATGAATATCAACGTGTGTCCGTTCGAAAACAGTCAGCTTCGGCCAAGGAGTAAACCATTGAGCAAGCGCAAACCCATGGCCGCAGCTCTGCTGAGCCTCGTGCTCGCGATGTCGGTGGCGGCGCGTGCCGCGAGCCAGCCTTCCGAGACGCTCAAAAATCTACAGGCCGCCTACAACGGCGAAAGCAACGCGCACGCCAAGTACCTGGAATTTGCCAAACAGGCGGAGAAGGAAGGCTACGGTAGGGTAGGCAGTCTCTTTCGCGCGGCGGCGGCCGCCGAGCAGATCCATCGCACCTGCGAAGCCAACGTGGTCAAGGAAATGGGCGCGACGCCTGAGGCGAGGATAAATCTGCCTCCGATCAAGTCCACCGAGCAAAACCTCGAGGAGTCCGCCAACAAAGGCGAGGCCTACGAACGCGACACCATGTATCCCCGCTTCATTCGCCAGGCGCGCAAGGACGGAAGCAAAGCTGCGGAACAATGCTTCGAATGGGCGCGAGCGGCCGAAGCCGAGCATTTCAAGCTCTTTAAAGCGGCAGCGGCCAATCTCGGTCAGATGACCGGCGGGCCCGAAAGCTACTATGTCTGCAAAGAAGGCGGCTACACGATGGCCAAGCTCGACCCCGCCAAATGCCCCGGCGGTAAGTACGAGGAGGTGAAGTAACGACCGTGATTCGCGTGCTCAAGTTCGCTGGGCTCGCGCTCGTGGTGCTTCTGGTTGTCGCGCAGGCGTTTCGCATCGACAAGACCAATCCTCCGTCACCGCCGACCTGGAAGCGCCGACTCCAGTCAAGCAGGTGATGGTGCGCGCGTGCTACCCATGCCATTCCAACGAAACCGTCTGGCCGTGGTACAGTAACGTGGCGCCGGCGTCGTGGGTGGTCGCTCATGACGTCCACAAGGGCCGCGCCGAACTGAATTTCTCGCAGTGGGGAGCCTACCCGCAGGCAAAGCGTCTGAAGAAGCTAAGGGAGATTCGCGATGAGATTACCGAAGGCGAAATGCCACCTTGGTACTATGTCTACTCGATGCACCCCGAGGCCCGGCTGTCTGCGGCGGACCGCGCGGCCATCAATGGCTGGATCGCCTCCGAGTCAGCGGGGCTGAAATAGGAAAGGCGCTGCCCGACATTGTCGCAGCCACCCGACACTGCAAAGCGAGGCGTCATCGGCACGTGGCTCACCAGGCGGTTCATGTGAAATATGAGGAAGCGAACGGACACACCGAGAATCAATGAGGTGAAATATGCAGCCCGTATTGGTATGTGTTGCACAGAATCAGGAAAAGGCTCAGCACATCGTTAATCGTCTTCGCGAAGGGTGGTGTCTCCCAATTGGTGGAAAAGCTATAAAAGCGACACGACGGTTGAGCGATTTTACTAGCAACCGATTACGCAGCCTCCGCTGATTTACTACTGGAGCCGAGTTCCCGCCAGCCGACCAGC
>JAJXZF010000012.1 GCA_021780225.1 Deltaproteobacteria bacterium
GATATCGCCGTGATGCCGCGCGGGCTCGACACGGTCGTCGGCGAACGCGGCATGGCGCTTTCGGGCGGCCAGAAGCAGCGCGTCACGATCGCGCGCCTGCTGACCTACGATCCGCGCGTCGTCGTGCTCGACGACGCGCTTTCCAGCGTGGACACCGAGACCGAAAAGGCGGTGCTCCGCAGCCTTGAAGAATCGGTGCGCGGCCGCACCACGATCGTAGTGGCGCATCGCGCATCGACCGTCCGCGACGCCGATGAAATCATCGTGCTCGATCGCGGCCGTATCGCCGAGCGCGGTTCGCACGAACAACTGATGGCGCGGCGCGGCCTGTATGCCGAATTGTTCCGCCGCCAACTGCTCGAGGAGGAGCTCGCCCGCTACTAGACGCGATGCAGGTTGAGGCGGAAGAAAAAGTCGAGCAGGTTTACGACGCGCGGCTGCTGCGCTTCGTTTGGTCTTTCGTGCGGCCCTACCGGCGCCTGTTCTGGACGTCGGCGCTGCTGATGCCGCTCAATTCGATCTTCGCGCTGCTGCAGCCGTATCTGATCAAAATCACGATCGACGTCTACCTCGCGCATCGCCGCGCGGCCCCGCCAAGATGGGCGGCGCCGGTCATCGGCGCCGCCGGACGCCACGGGATGCTCGCATTGGGCGGCCTCTACCTGCTGCTGCTGGCGGGCGAATTCGCGACTTTCTACGGCCAGTACTACCTGACCATGATGGTCGCGCAATACAGCCTGTCGGATTTGCGGCTCGCGCTCTTCTCCCATGTCGAGCGGCTGCCGATGGCGTTTTTCGACCGCACGCCGGTGGGCCGCCTGGTCAGCCGGATGACCACCGATATCGACGCGATCAACGAAATGTTCAGCGCCGGCTCGCTCACGCTCTTCGTCGATTTGGTCACGCTCGGCGGAATCGTCGCGATTCTGTTCTGGCAGAACGCGCATCTGGCGCTCTGGGCGCTTTGCGCGATCCCGCCGCTGCTGCTGATCATCAATTTCTTCCGCGTCCGCTCGCGCGCCGTCTATCGGGATATCCGCGAACGCTTCGCCGCGCTCAACGCCTATCTTTCCGAGGCGTTGAGCGGCATGGCCGTCATTCAGCTCTTCACCCGCGAACGCGAAACGCGGCGCGAGTTCGACCAGCTCAATATGAAAAGCCGCGACGCCCAGATGATGGCGAACGTTTACGAGGCGGGCCAGTTCTCGGCGGTCGAGGCGCTCAGCTCATTCACCGTCGCGATCATCCTGTGGGTCGGAGGCGGCGAGGCGATTCACCGCCTGATCGGCCTTGGCACGCTGGTCGCGTTTATCCAGTACGCGCAGATGTTCTTCACCCCCCTGCGCGACGTCTCCTCGAAATACACGACGCTGCAATCCGCGCTCGCGGCGCTCGAGCGGCTGGAAGTCCTGATGAACACGCCGGAGGCGATCGCGAGTCCCGCGGCGCCGCGCGTCCCGGCCGCACGCCGCGGCGAGATCGTTTTCGACCGCGTCAGCTTCGAGTATCGCGCCGGCGAACCGGTCCTGCGCGATTTGAGTTTTCGCGTCGCGCCGGGCGAAAAAATCGCGATCGTCGGCCCCACCGGCTCCGGCAAGACCACGATTATCAAGCTGCTCAATCGCTTTTACGACGTCACCTCCGGGCGCGTGCTGGTTGACGGCGTGGATGTGCGGGATTGGGATCTGACCGCCCTCAGACGCACGATCGGCCTGGTTCAGCAGGACGTTTTCCTTTTCGCCGGCGACGTTCTGGAAAACGTCCGGCTCGGACGCGCCGATCTTCCCGAAGCCGCGGTAAAAGACGCCTTGCGGCGCGCGCAGGCGATCTCATTCGTCGATCGGCTCCCCGGCGGGCTGCACGAAGAAATTCGCGAGCGCGGCGCCAATCTTTCCTCCGGCGAGCGCCAACTGCTTTCGTTCGCTCGCGCGCTCGCCTACGACCCGCGGGTGCTCGTGATGGACGAAGCGACCTCGAGCGTTGACAGCGAAACCGAGCGGTTGATTCAGGCCGCCCTGATCGAACTGCTGGCCGGACGCACCGCGCTCGTGATCGCGCATCGCCTCTCCACGATCGAAAAAGCGGATCGCATCCTGGTGCTGAGCAACGGCGTCCTGCGCGAAAGCGGAACGCATCAGGAATTGCTGCGACGCCCCGGCCTTTATCGGCGCCTCTTCGAGCTTCAATATTCCACCGCCGGCGCCGACGCGCGCGAAGCCGTTGATTGAAATCGGCCGCGCGAAACAATGGCTGCGATAACGGTTCGCCCCTGGTTGCCGCGAGCGATCGCGCTGGCGCTGGCGCTTTGTCTCTCCGGTTGCGACATCGGGTATGTATCGCGCGCCGCTTACGAAGAGATGCGGTTGTTGTGGAATCGCAAGCCGATCGCCACAGTGCTGGAAAAGCGGGATTTGTCCGCCGCAATTCGCGCCCGCCTCGAAACCGTGCTCGCGGTCCGCGGCTTCGCGGCTGATAAGCTCGGCCTCAATGTCGGCGGCGCGTACCGCACGGTTACCGATGTGGATTCGAGGGCGATCGTGTGGGTGGTGATGGCGGCGCCGCGGGACTCGCTCGAACCGTACACCTGGTGGTTTCCGATCGTCGGCGATGTTCCCTATCGCGGCTATTTCAGCCATGACGACGCCAATGCCGAAGCCGCCAAACTCGAAGCGAAAGGTTTCGACACCTACGTACGGCCGGCGGTCGCATTCTCCAGCCTTGGATTTTTCAACGATCCTCTGCTGTCGGATCTGCTGGCGCTGCCGCGCGTGGAACTCGCCGGCGCAATCACTCACGAGCTGTTCCATCGCACCTATTTTCTGGCGAGCAACGTGACCTTCGACGAATCGGCCGCGACTTTTGCCGGCAGCCGCGGCGCGATTGCGTTTTACTCGGCGACTGAAGGTCCAAACTCGGCCGACGCCGCCGCGGCGCGCGGAATCTTCGACAGCGATCTGAAATTTTCGCTCTTTCTGTTGCACGAAGAGGCCCGGCTGCTGCGGCTGTATCGGAGCGGCCTGCCGGAAACCGAAATTCTGAAGCGCCGCCAACCGATTTTCGAATCGATCGCGTCCGACTACGGCAGGCTCAAGCCAACGCTGTCAGGTCTTGAACGATTCGATTTGGACAAAGAGAAGATCAACAACGCGGTCCTGCTGAATTACCTGATCTACTTTCACGATCTGCGCAATTTCGACGCGCTCTACCGGCTCAATCATGCCGATATGCGCGCGACCATCGCGCGGATAATCGAACTCGCGAAAGGCTCGCCCGAAGACCCGTTCGGCGCCATCTGGCGCGCATCCCGCGACGCGCCGCCCGCTGCGCCGGAGCGCGTCGCCAAATGAGACGCGCGGCGTCCGCCGGAACTTGTGGCCGAAGCTAAAGCTTCGCGAGCAGCGCCTCGATTTCGCTCTGCAACTCCGGCTCAAATCCGCCGAAAAAATGGTCGGCGCCGGCGACGATCCGCATCTGCGCGCGTTCGCTAAGTTTCTCATGCAATGCTTTAAGTTTCGGCGCCGGGCAATAACCGTCCTGATCGCCCGCGACGAGCATCACAAGCCCGCCGCAGCCGTCGAGGCCGGACGGTTCCATCATCCCGATCGGAAGCGCGATGAGCACGAGCGCCGCCAAGCCGGGAATGGTTGGGGCCGCGGCTCCGGCCGCCATCGCGCCAAACGAATATCCCGCCAGCACGGCGCCGCCTGGCGCCACCCCAGTCTGCGCCGTCAGCCAGCGGATCGCCGCGGCGGCGTCGTTGGCCTCGCCGCGCCCACCGTCGTGCTCGCCCTCGCTCTGGCCGACGCCCCGAAAATTGAAGCGCAGCGTCGCCCATCCCTTCGACCACATCGCCGCCAACGCCGCGTCAACGACATTGTTGTACATCGTGCCGCCGTACAGCGGATGGGGATGGCAGACCACGCATCCACGGGCGCCGGGATTCGCCGGCGCCGCGTACAGCCCTTCGAGCGTCAATCCGTCCGAATCGAAATTAACCGGCTGCTCGCGCATCTCGCACCCCCGCACAGAGTTGATGTATCGCTTTGATTTTCCGCAAAACCGACAACCGTTGTCCGGCCTTGCTATACTATGAGCGCTGGCTATGAGGAAACTCGGCGCATCGCCCCGCTTCGCCGCCGACCGGACGCTTGGCCGATTGGCCAGGTGGCTTCGCCTGCTCGGCGCTGACGTGTTCGGCGATCCCTCCCTGAACGCCGCCCAACTGCTGTACCGGGCGCGCGCCGAGCAACGGATTCTTCTCACCCGCGACAAGCGCCTGCGCACGGCCTCCGACGTTTATTATGTCGCCGGAAACGATTTTCGGTCGCAACTGCGCGAGGTGATCGCGCGGTTTGATTTCGATCCGCGGGCGACGATGCTTACCCGGTGTTCGCGTTGCAACGGCGCATTGCGAATAACCGATCGCGACGCCGTGCGCATGCGCGTTCCGCCCTTCGTTTACGCGAGCCAGGATACATTCGCGGCGTGCGAGCGCTGCGGCCATATCTATTGGAACGCCACGCATCCCGGCCGTATCCAGCGCGAACTCGACGCGGTCCTGTCCGGCGATCGCCGCGGCGGCGGTTTGGCGGATCCATCCGCGGAGGGATAGGCTCACGGCATGACCTCTGATGCAAAATTTCTCAAGCTCGACTCCGAGCTTTATGACTATCTCGTAAATCACGGCCATAACGGCGATGCGCTCTTGCGGGAGCTCGCCGACGAGACCGCACGCAAGCTCGGCCGGATGAGCGTGATGCAAATCGCGCCCGAGCAGGGTTCGCTGATGACAATTCTGGCGCGCGCGACCGGCGCGCGTTCGGCGATCGAAATCGGCACTTTTACAGGCTACAGCTCGATTTGCGTCGCGCGCGGATTGCCTCCGGACGGCCGTCTCCTCTGTTGCGACGTGAGCGAGGAATGGACCGCGGTGGCGCGCAAATACTGGGAGCTGGCCGGCGTGGCGGGCAAAATCACGCTCCGAATCGGTCCGGCGCTCGAGACCCTGCGCGCTCTGCCGGCCGGCGAATCGTTCGATTTCGCCTTTATCGACGCCGACAAGACCAACTATCGCAATTACTACGAGGAAGCGATCGCGCGGATGCGCCCGAACGGGATCATCTTGATCGACAACGTGCTGTGGAACGGCGCGGTCGTAAACCCGCGGAGCCAGACTGACGACACCCGCGCGATTCGCGATCTGAACGATTTTATCGTCGCCGATCGGCGCGTCGATGCGGTCATGGTTCCCGTGTCGGACGGACTTACGATCTGCCGCAAACGCTGACGCGCATGCGCGCCGCCACCTGCGGAGTTTCGCGATGGACAAACTGATTATCGAAGTGCGGATCAACGAATACGCGTCGCGCCGGCGCAACCCGCATGTGCCCTTCAGTCCCGGCGAGATCGCCGCCGACGCGCTTGAATGCCTCGACGCGGGGGCCGCGATTATCCATTACCACGCGCGCGATCCCGTCTCCGGCGCGCCGTCGTCGCGCGCCGAGGATTACGCCGCGGCCGCGCGCAAAATCAAAGCCGCCAGCGATCTTCTGATCATGCCCACGCTGGGAGCGTGGACGCTGCCCTCGCCCGAGGCGCGGATGAGCCATATCGTCGCGATGGCGAAAGATCCGGCGACGCGCCCGGACCTCGCCCCGATCGACATGGGCACCAGCAACGTCGACGCCTACGACGCGCGCGGCCGCCGCTTCACGACCGACGAAACCGTCTATCTGAACACCACGCGCACGCTGCAATACTTCGCCCGCACCATCCGCGAGGCCGGCGTAAGGCCGGTCGCGGTATGGTGGAACGTCAGCGCAATCCGCACCACCGCGGCTTTCGTCGAGGCGGGTTTGTTCGCGGAGCCGGTCTATGGGCAAATCGTGCTGACCGAAGGCGGATTCTTCGCGGGCAATCCCGGCTCCGTGCGCGGCATGCAAGCGATGGCCGACTTTATTCCGCATTCGGCCAGGATGCCGTGGTCGGTGATGTGCGCGGGCGGAAACCTGTTCCCGATCGCCGGCGCCGCGATCGAACGCGGAGGCCATCTCGCAATCGGACTCGGCGATTACGCCTATGAAGAATTGGGTCAACCCTCGAATGCGCATTTGGTCGAACGGATCGCCGCTTTGGCGCGCGCCTGCGGACGCGAGCCTGCGTCGCCCGCTGAAGCGCGCGCGATGCTCGGCGCCGGTTAGCGCTTCCCGGCGGCGTTTGCTATACAGCGCGAATCCATCACGAAGGTCTGCAAATCAGCATGTCGAATCCCCATGAACACGTTTTAACGGGGCTGCGGGCGCTCGATCTGACGCGGGCGCTGGCCGGTCCCACCTGCACCCGGATGCTCGCCGAAATGGGCGCCGAGGTGATCAAAGTCGAATCGGCGCCCGCCGGCGATTTGATTCGTAATATCTCGAAACTGCGCAACGAGCGCAGCCTCTATCACATCCAGCAGAACCTCGGCAAAAAAAGCGTCTGCGTCAATCTGCGCGATCCGCGCGGGATGGCGCTGGTGGCGTCGCTCGCCGCTCAAGTGGACGTCGTGGTCGAAAATTTCAAACCCGGCACGCTCGACGAGATGGGCCTCAGCTACGCGCGGCTCAAGGAGATCAAGCCCGACATCATCCTCTGCTCGATTTCGGCGCTCGGACAGAGCGGCCCGCTGTCGCATCTGCCGGGTTACGATTTTATCGCGCAGGCCTACGCCGGCGTCACCTCGATGATCGGCGAGAACAACGGCCAGCCGTACGTCCCGCTCGTGGCGCTCGGCGACGTCAGCACGGGCGTGCATGGCGCGCTCGCGATTCTGGCGGCGCTGCGCTATCGCGATCGCACGGGCCAGGGCCAGCATATCGACGCCGCGCTGCTCGACGCCTACTACCATTGCAACGAAGTCAGCGTGCATCAGTACAGCGGCAGCAACGGCGCCTTCAAACCCAGCCGCGCGGGCGCCCACCTGAACTACATCTGTCCCGCCGGAGTTTTCAAAGGCAATGGCGGATGGATCGTCGTGATGGCGTTTTTGCATCATTGGAAGGATTTATGCGCGGCGATGGGCCGTCCGGAACTGGCCGCCGACGAACGGCTCGGCACGGACGCGGGGCGGCTGGCGAATCGCGACGAAGTCGTGAAAATGATCGAGGACTGGCTCGCGGCCTTTCCCGATCGCGACAGCGCCGTCGCGCACATGCAGAAACATCGCGTGCCCTGCGCGCCCGTGCTTTCGATCGAGGAGACCGTGCATCATCCGCATCATCGCGCGCGCGGCACCGTGCGCAGCGTCGAGGACCGGATCGCGGGCAAGTTCGATATACCGGGATTTCCACTCAAGTTCTCGGCGTTTCCGAAGGATTTGCCGCTCGAAGCCGCCACGCTGGGTCAGCACAACGATGAGGTCTTGCGTGATGTGCTCGGCCGCGACGCGAAGGAGATTGCCGAACTCCGCGCCGCCGGCGTTATCATCGAAGGAAATTACTAACTTCGCACGGACGGGGGGAGCGCGCTCATTGGTGCGCGCAGCCATTTTGGCAGTCGGCGGATTTTGTATCGGATTTGGCCGCCGGCCGCCTCCACCACAAGCCTCATTGGGTCGCGCGTGGAAGAGTTGTCCAGAACGATCGCGCGATCGGCCAACTTCAACATGTGGCTCAGATTATCCAAGCTGCGTTCATAACGGCGTCGAACATCGCCCGGAGGAACGTTATGGCCACCGTCCGCAACGCGCTCCTTGACGCGCATAATCGCCAAATCGGCGCTCGTCAGTCCAATATAGACAGTCCGATTCGCCATCCGTGGTCCTTCGCCTGCTCGGCTATTCTCAAATGCAGTTTCCCGGCGAGAGTGGTTTCAACCGCAAAACTAGCTCGGCGATCGATAAATTCCTGGAGTAAGCGCACGGCTGACCGGCCCGCCGCCAACGCTGCCGCTTCGGGAGCTTCCCGCGAGATGCGAGAGGCTAACTCGTCTGGCCGGACAATTCCCTCTACCCGACCTTCAAGATTTTCGGCGTAGGTGCTTTTGCCAGCGCCGTTCGGCCCGGCAAGCAGCCACATCCACGGCTCCCCACTCACCGGGGCGGCAACTCTTGAACAACGACCTCATCGCCTTCATTTCGGATTTGGACTTCAAAGCGACGGCCGTTCGCGTCTTCTCTAATCAGACGTCCGCGCTCGTCGATACCATAAATTGGCAAACCTTCGGCATGCGCTTTTCTAATTTGCCGACGAGCTTCCACGCGGCCTCCATGCTCCGCCCTGGAGGCGAAAATTTCCTCCTCTCCCGGATCATCCATTCGCGGATCGCTCCACGACAGGATGGGAAGCACTCGATTCTCGCCGCCGGCATCATAGAGAACGTCGAGCGACACGACTACGGATACTTTCCCTAACTTCAACTTCGAAAACTTCGAATTGGGCCGTCTATACTCCAGCGTTAATTCGGCAACCGCCTCAAGCGCCCGACGCCGATCCGGACCCGGCGATATCTGACAATTATCTTGGATTAACAGGTCATAGCGAGACGCGGGTCGATACTGCTGCAAGAGCGTGAGCTTCCTCTCAATCGCCGCGCGGATATACGCACTCCATTCAGACAGTTCCTGATCCGGCTTCGTATATCCGTACAGCGAGGCAAGGATCGCAACTCCGTTTGGATAATCTTTCGTCAGCTCCGAAAGTGTTCTCTGATGTGTAGCCGAGATCGCTTTCGTATGTTCAATGCCAACGCCAGCATCATCATTCCAACCGGCGCCCGTCAAAAAAAGTCGGGGCGATCGTCATGCGTGAGTTCGAACGGATAATCCAGCAAGCCATATTCGCCGAGAGCGAAGAGATACAAGGTAAGGTAGTGCATCTCCAGCTTCCGCTGACGCTTACGATTTTGGCGGCGCGGAACATTTGCGAAATCCCGACGGAGCGCTCCAACATCAGCCAAGGAACCAATTGTCCAATGCGACCGCTCCGCCTGCGCCTTTCTACTTATCCTCATAAGTCGAGCTTACACTGCATACGGCTCTTGTAAATAAGCCATCAAGTGACGGTTCGGAGCGCGGTCTTCCACGATGCTCGTCAGGCAATTACCAAAGCTTCACGCAGCGATGCGATTTCGGCGGCGGTAACGCCCATCTCGGCAAGCACTTCTTCGGTGTTCTCGCCGAGTGCGGGCGCGTAGCGGCGCAACTCGGCCGGCGTTTCCGCGAAGCGCGCGGCCGGCCGCGGCTGCCGCATCGGTCCGCCGATCGGATGCTCGCCTTTGACGATCAGCTCGTTGGCCGCGACCTGCGGATCTTCCAAGAGTTGCCCGCGCGTCAGAATCGGCGCGCAAGGAACTTCGGCGGCGTCGAACGCGGCCAGCCATTCCGATGCGAGTTTGGTCCGGATTATTTCCGCGGTCAAATCAAGCCGGACGTCGGCGTTGCGAATTCGGTCCGCAGGCGTGCGAAAACGCGGATCTTCGATCCATTCCGGACGTCCGATCGTCGCCGCCAACCCGCGCCATTCAGCGTCGGAGTTGGCCGCGACGGTGATATAAGACCCGTCGGCGGTCTGGAAAACGAGATCGCGCGTGCCCGGCGGGCGCACCGCGTGCGGCGCCGAATCGATGAAAGTGTACGCCGGCATCGATTCGGGCCAGATGAATCCGACCACCGCGTCGAGCATCGCCAGCCGCACATGCTGCCCCTTGCCGGTCCGCTCGCGCGCGAAGAGCGCGGCGGTCATCGCCTGCGCGGCAGTGAGCGCGGTCACTTTGTCGGGCACGATCACGCGGATCATGCGCGGCCGACCGGTTTCGTCGGCTTGAATCGAGGGCAGTGCGCTGTAGGCCTGGATCACCGGATCGTAGGTGCGCTTGTGAACGTACGGTCCGCGTTCGCCGAAGCCGCTGATTGAAGCGTAAACAAGGTCGGCACACACGGCCTTGAGCGCATCGTAACCGATGCCCATCCGCTCCGCCGCGCCCGGCCGGAAATTCTGGACGAAGAGATCCGCACGCGCGATGAGACGCTTCAGCAGTTCGACGCCGCGCGCATTCTTCAGATCGATCGCGACCGAGCGTTTATTGCGATTCGCCACGACGAAGGTCGGCGAGATTCCGCGCCTTCTGCCGCCCATCGCGCGCGTCAGATCGCCGATTCCCGGAGGCTCGATTTTGATCACGTCGGCGCCCTGATCGGCGAGCATCATCGTCGCCATCGGCCCCGAGATCATCTGCGTGACATCGATTACGCGAACGCCCGCCAGCGGACCAGCCATCGCATCGGCCCTCCAGAAAGCGAGCGTAACAAGCTCTGCCGAAGGATTACAGCGGCGCTCGAGCGGCGCCGCGATTCGATCCGGCGGCGGTCAGCCCCAATGGCGGACGCGACCGGTGTCAACGTGTACGAAATCGGATTGCGGATAGTAGCCGACCCCGCCGAAACGCAACGCCAGCGCGACCCGATGGAGCAGCGACAACTGACGCCCCGGCAGATTTATATCGGCGGCGCGTCCTTCAATATGCATGCTGTGGCGCGCGACGCCTTCGTAACGAGCCGCGAGCATCGCATTGGTCTGCGGCGAACGATAGCCGGAAATCAGATTGAACGGCTTGCCCGCATCGCTCATCTGATGGATCGCGTGGAGCAGGTCGAGCAGGCGCGGATCGATCGGCCGGACGAGGTTCAATCGGAAGTCGCGAAAGAAATAGTTGACTTCGCGCAGTGCGCCCGGATCGTAAACGCCGTTTTCGGCGAAGGTGACGTTAAGCTTTTCGTCCGTATGGAGATTGTACATGCGCAGGGATTTGCCCGCGCCGTCATCGGCGACCGGCGGTGCATGGCGCGCGGTCTGAGTCTCACCGCTCTCGCCGCGCCGGGGATGCGCCGAATTTCGCCGCCAATGGAGCGTCGCCGCCGCCGGTGCGATGCGCACCCATTCATCCGCGAGCGCCAATCCCGGCGCGGCGAGCGTCGCGACCGCAGCTGCGCCCAAGCCAAGCATCCGCCGCCGACTGATTAGACGATCGTTCGCTTCGCTTTCTTTAACGCTCATCTCGGCTTCCTCCGGCCTTGGACGCATTTTGGCTGAAATCGGCTCCGATTAGTGAATCATAGACCAAAGGCGATGGGAAGCCGGGCAGTTAACTCAGCCTTGGGGCGTGAAAACTATCGATCGCTTAATCACGCCGGCCATTCCGGCCGGCGGCCGGTGAATCAGGATTGGCGAAAAGTCGATGCGTCTAATTGAAAGCGCGACGCATCGACGATCTCAATCGATCGTGAAATTCGGCGGCGCCTGAATTATCTGACGATAATTACTTTGTTCGCACCGAGTAGCAAATCCGTCGAAAGTCCCGCCGCGCGCGGAGTTTCGTTCCAAATCGTCGAGCCGGCTCCGCTATTTTCTTCCGCCCTTGCGCGACGCCGGCGCGATCGCGACCGACGCCTCCGATGTCAACATCAGGAACGTCAGCGATTCCTGAAGATAAAGATTCACGATCCGGTCGGTATGGTTCAGGTAGCCGATCGAAACGTCCTGACCCAGATGGAGCTCGAAATCGCCGCCGCGCGTGGTCAGCACAAACGCTCCGTCGATCGCCGGCGCCCACACGATTTCCTCGTTGACCAGGCGCTGGATGTGCTGGATTACCGGATAGCCATGATCGCTCGCCTCGCTTAGCGCCGTGTACGCATCCGCGCTCAGCAAAACCGAATAGGGGCCATTCACGCCCGCCAGCCGCAATTCGCTGAGCGCCGCGGCGATTACGTCTGGATAATGCGCGACCTCTTCGGGCAGCGTCATCGGACGGTTGCTCGACCCCCCGCGGATACCATCGATCGATGCGGCCGCGTAGCCCTCAAAGATGGCGTGGTCTTCGGCGAAGGCGAGCCCTGAAGACCTCGACGCCGACGAGCAGGAGCCGAAAAGCCGCCGTCGATTCCTACTGAGATTTTACCGGGTTTGGAACCTCGAACAATGCGAACTGCCGCAAGCGGTTCTCGACAAGCTTCCCAAGATCGAAACGCATCAGCACGATCCGATCGAGGCGGTCGAAAAGATCATCGCCGGAATGCCTAATCCGCCGGAGATAGTACGCGGAGGCTCGAAAGTGTTTTATTCGCCCCTTACCGATCGAATTACACTTCTGCCGCGCGAGCTATTCATCAGCGCCGAGGAAGAGTCCGCCACTGAAACGCACGAACTCATCTACGCTTCAGGGAGCGAGACACGCCTTGCGCGAGAAAAGATTTGCGAAGCCGCGCCGATCTATCTCTACCGCGCTCGATAAGGGTGGTTTCCGTGAGAAAATGTTCTGATCGGCCGCTACTGTGAGGATCAGCCGTTGCCCTGCCGCGCGCGTTGTGCCGCCATCGCTCGCCTGAACGCGGCGTCAGCCGCACGGGCTTCGCCTTCATGGCCGCCTATATCGCGGAAGACAACCGCGGCGTCTTGGATCGCGTCCGGGTCGTCACTCTTAGCCCATTCGCGAGCTTGCGCCAGTCCGGCGGTGGGGTCGCGGCCGAGCACACGCAGGATTTTGTCGCGCGCCATGATCAGCCCCGCGGGATGCCGCAGGTTCGCGTGCCCCGCTTTGGCGGCTTTGGCGGCCCTCGCCTTATATTGACGCATTTCGGCGTCGAGTCTCGGTAATACCTCCTTGTCGTAGAAGGCGGGAAAATCGCGGCTGGCCTCGACATACTCCCCTTTCTCAAGACGGTAAACGGCAGGCCAGGTTATGACATCGGCACAATTATATTCGGCCAGGGGTCTCTCTATGATCAGCTCGTCCTTGCCGTTACCGTTGAGGTCTCTTATCCCTGTCTTCAGATCGGGTGGTGTCTCCCAGTTGGTGGAAAAGCTATAAAAGCGACACGACGGTTGAGCGATTTTACTAGCAACCGATTACGCAGCCTCCGCTGATTTACTACTGGAGCCGAGTTCCCGCCAGCCGACCAGCC
>JAJXZF010000099.1 GCA_021780225.1 Deltaproteobacteria bacterium
GGATAGAAGAGGTCGAGGAACTCGGCGGCCTTTTCATCTCCGCGAATTTTGATTTCTTCCATTTCCACATCATCCGATATTTCCGCTCGGAAATCATTACCCTTGACAATCGGCGGGCGTTTGACGTGCATGATACTTTCCAAAGAGAAAGTATTTCCCAAGATCAAAATTATGACGGATTCGCAATGGTGTCCGCCGATGCTGATGGCGTGTGTGGCGCCGGACAGCTGCAAGATGGCGGGCGACCGCGGGATGGCGGCAAAATTCCCAACAAGCAGTTCGGCGGGCTGATTATCCACTTCGTCGCCGAGGACAAAGAAGAGACGATCGGCCTCGCAGGCGCGTGCTGGTTCATGCGCAACGTCGCGAGCCTTTTATTCCGCCAAAATAAGCGGCTCACGGCGAGCTTGATAAACACGGCGCAAACAAGCGAAAGAAAAACTTGTCTTGGGGAAATATTTTTTGCGGGGAAAAATTTTGAACGGGCGAAATGTGCGTGAATTTCAGGGGGCGTTGACGGACGCGGCCAAAGGGCGAGATGGTTGCTTTGTGAAACGGCCGATTCGAGATCCGGCGAATCATCAGAGGGCAAAAGACCGCGTCGCGAATCATGGCCGCGGGGACGATAAGCAACACCTGGAGCGTAAATTTCCGTCGTTATCGGAACTGGACGGGATGAGAAGCCATGGCGATGCGCGCACGTTCTGAATCAACTGCAACGGCGCGTCGGCCCGGGGCTTGTGAAAACGCTGGAGACGGTAGCGCCGCCCCGGCTGCTGAACGGCATTTTCAACGCGCAGAAGGAGAAAAGTCGTGAAGAATTTCGTCGAGGCGCATAATCGAGTGAAGGATTTCGACTGGGAACCCAGCTACGCCGCGAAGCCGGTTCGTTATCCGACGCGCTATAAAATTCCGGCCAAGACCAAAGACCCCTTCCGCCATCTGCTGCGCGACTATTTCTCGATGGAGGAGGAGAAAGACAACCGCCAGTACGGGGCCCTCGAGGACGCGCTGGCGCGCTCGAACGCCCCTGCGCGCGCCGAGCGCCGGTGGATGGAAATAATGAAAGTGGCGCTCCCGGTGTTGAACTTCGGGGAATATGCGGCCATGAAATCGACGGGCCAGCTCATCGAGACCATCGAGAACGCCGAACTGCGGCAAGGCTATATGGCGCAGATGCTCGACGAGGTGCGGCATACGAATCAAGAGGCGTACCTGGTTCGCTATTTCGCCCGTCACGCGGCCGATCCCGAGGGCTTCACGCAAGCCTTTAAGTTCCGCGGGGCCAACATTTTCAACCGGGCGGGCCGCGCCGCGCTCGAGACGTTTTTCGTCGGCGATCCGATCGAGGGCGCGCTGAATCTGCAGGTCGTTGCGGAAACGGGGTATACCAACCCGATCTTCGTGGCCATGACCGAGGTCGCCGCCGCGAACGGCGATCAGGCGACTCCGAGCGTTTTTCTGAGCATCCAGTCGGACGAATCCAGGCACATGGCGAACGGTTACTCGACGCTCGCCGCCGCGGTGTCGAATCCCGACAACCTGCCGTTTTTGCAGGCCGACTTCGACCGGGCCTTCTGGCGCCAGCACGCTTTCCTCGATCCCTTTGTCGGCGCGGTTTACGACTACTTCCAGTCTAACCGCTCCTCGAGTTATGGCGAGAAGTGGAACGAGTGGATTCACGAGGATTGGGTGGGCTGCTACATCGAGAAGCTCGCGCCGTTCGGCCTCAAGGCGCCACGGTGGTATCCGCACGCCCGCGAGCGGATGCAATGGTTGCACCACACCGCGGCGATGTTCGCGTTCGCGTCGTGGCCGCTGCAGTTCTGGCGGTTCGATCCGCTCACAGACGCCGACATGGAGTGGTTCGAGCGGAAATATCCCGGCTGGTACGGCGTTTACGGCGCGTTCTGGAAAGAATACGGAAAGATGATCGATCCGAGGGACAAGATGGTTCCTCTGTCCCTCTTCCAGAGCCTGCCGCCCTTGTGCCGCGTCTGCCAAATGCCTTGCGTGTTCCCGCGTCCCGATATGACGACGATGCGGGTCAAGGCGCACGCGGGGAAGATGCATGCGTTCTGCGGCGACGCCTGCGAATTCATCTTCGACGAGGATCCGCAGCGCTATCTCGGTTACGAGACTTTTTACGAGCTCTACGACGGTTGCGACCTGGCGGACTATATCCGCAAGAACGGACTGTTGCGCTCCGACGGTAAAACACTAATGGCGCAGCCTTCGCTCGACGACAACAAGATGTGGACGATCGACGACATCGCCGCACTCAAGATCGAGATTAAGAATCCTCTTCGGGAGTTGGTCCCATGAGCGAAGCCAAAACGCCCCGCGATTTCACTTACATCAAGCCCCGCAAACGGCGCCTTTCGGAATACGAGGCCGTCACCTGCTATACGCAGCCGGATCCCGAGGTCTTCGATCAGGGCGGATGGTTCCTGCGCACGGCGGAGGGCCGCACGGCATGGCGAAAAGAATCGACCCGGCTTCGCCATCCTCACTGGTTCGACTTCCGCGACCCGGCAGCGCTCTGGCAGCGCACCTACGTACGCATGGAGGCCGAGCAGGAACGCGCGATCGAGCGCGCCGTCGAAGACGCCGCTCGCGGAGGCGCGTTTCGCGACTTTGATCCGGTTTGGGCCCGCGAGATTCTGGGCGCGCATTATCGAGTCTGGTCGTTTTTCGAGTACGGGTTGTTCCGCTGCTTCGCGCAGGCTCAACGCGAGGCTCTGTCCGACACGCTTGGCAACGTCTTTTGTTTCGCCGCTGTGGATCGCATGCGTCATGCGCAAGCGATCGTGATCTATCTGATGGACCTCGAAGGGCAGATTGATGGATTCCGGGACGTCGGGGGCAAGGAGCGTTGGCTCTCCGATCCGATCTACCAGCCATTGCGGCGGCTGGCCGAAGAGCTGATGGCCATCGACGACTGGGCTGAGCTGGCGGTGGCGACGCACTATGCGGTCGATCCGCTGATCGCCGAGATCGGCGTGAGCGAGATCGTCCGTCGCCATGGGCCTTTCCATGGCGATGCCGTGACTCCGCTGATCATCAGCACCACCGAGCGCGATCGTCGCCGGAATGCCGAATGGACGCAGGAGTTGGTCCGTATGGTTATTGCCCGGAACGTCCCGGACTCCGCCGCGAATCTTGAGGTCATCAGAGGTTGGGTCAACATCTGGACGGCGCGCGCGCTCGAAGCCATGGAAGCGCTGGCCGCGGTTTATGCGCGCATTCCCAAGGCTTGCGGAACGTTCGCCGAGGCCGTCTCTCGCGCCCGCGAAGCCCAGGCCGCGCTGGCCGCCGGCATTCAGCCAAATCTGGGGAAGGCGGCATGACCACTCACACCGGAAGAAGGGTCGTACTGATACTCACAAAGAGCTATGAGGCCGACGCCACGATCGACGTCCTTGAGCGAGACAATCCAGGCGTCGAGGTGACGGACAGCGGCACCTACTGGAAGATTGAGGCCGACGACGAAATCGTCGTGCCAATGGACAAGGTCGGCCAGGAGCTCGGCCGGCCGATCGAGCTCAGCCAATGGCTTGTGGTGATGAGCTCCTTCGTTGGGCGGGCATCTCCCGGTCCCGATTTTTTCCGCGTCACTTCGAAGATGGAAGAACTCGAAGCCGGAGACTAGCCGGATCATGTCGAAGCGCCGCATTCATCTCGTCCCCAGCGGTCTGTCATTCCAGGCCGGCGAAGACGAAACGGTCCTGAACGCGGCGCTGCGTCAGGGAATTCCTCTGCGTTACGGCTGCCGCCACGGCAACTGTTCGAGCTGCAAGTACCTGGCGAGCATCGGAGAGATTGACTTGGGAAACGCCTCGCCTTACGCGCTCTCCGAGCGCGAGCGCGAGGAAGGATGGGCGCTTTTGTGTTGCTCCCGAGCCCTGTCCGAACTGGAGATCCAGGTTCCCGAAGACCCGGCGCAGCGTTTGCTGCCGATGATTCAGCCGTTGGACTTTTCGGCGATACTGTTGGCGAACGAGCCGGTGAGCCGGGATTTGCGCCGCCTCCATCTGCGCCTTGACCACGCGATAGACTTCCATCCGGGACAGTTTCTCGAGGTCGAGGCGCCGAGTCATCCGGACGCTTGGCGCTCGTACTCGATCGCGAACGCGCCCGGCCATGGCGACGAGATTGAGCTGATCATCAAGAGAATTCCCGGAGGACTGTTCTCGGGTCAACTTGAGACATTCACGCCCGGGGCGCCGCTCCGCGTCCGCGGGCCGTACGGAACCAGCTACCTGCGCGAGGGCGACGCGCCGATCCTGTTGATCGCCGGCGGTTCCGGGATCGCGCCGATGCTGTCGATGCTTGAGGCGGCCGCCGAGCGGCGGGATTCCAGACCGATCATTTTCTATTACGGCGCGCGAACCGCCTGTGACCTGCCGTTGCAAGATCGAATCGCCTCCTTCGAGTGGCGCTGCATCAGCATGCGCTACCTTCCGGTCTTGTCGGAGCCGACCGCCAGTTGCGCCTGGAAAGGTCCGGTGGGAACGGTCGCCCAGTTGATCCAGCGCGAGCTTGCCGACGCCAGCCAGTTCGACGCTTACATCTGCGGGCCGCCGCCGATGTGCGACACCGTCTTGACCATCCTGTCCGCCAAGGGCCTGCAGGAAGAGCGTGTCTTTCTCGACCGCTTTTACTCCGCGGTCGATCCCTGACGCGGCGGGCCGACTTTCCTGAACCGTACAAATGGGAACGCGAGGGTCGGGGGCGAGCATCCGCTCACCCCGTTTATCGGGCTGCGGCGGTACACTCCGGCACTGCGATGGATTCCAGAAAGTGATCGATGGAGCACAAGTCATGGACTCGACAATTGATGAAAAAAAGGATGCAATCGCCAACCCGAGCGAGGCTCTGATTGCGATTTTGGATGCGGCACGCAAGAGCTTGAGCAACGGCTCGGGCCGCGCTGGCGAAAAGGAACAAGCCGCCGAACGGATTTACAATGTTCGCGAGGCCGGCGAACTGCTGCGCTATAAGACCAGCTACATCTATGAGCTGGTCAAGCGCGGCGAGCGCGCCGCGATCCGCCACGGCAAATACATCACGATTCGCGAGTCCGCGATTCGCGATTTCATCCGACGTAACGAGCATCACGGCGAATAGGGGCAGGGATGGCGATCTATCCTGGAACGGGAAAGAAGGCCGGAACTTGGGTGGTCGATTTATACGACGCCGCCGGTGTGCGCCATCGCTATTTCCATGCGACCAAGAAGGAAGCGCGAAAGCTTGAAGACCAACTGCGTGTCGAGAAATGGCGACAACAGCGTGAGGGCTTGCCCCTGCCGGAGCTTCGCGACATGTCTGTCGGCGAATACGGCGAGCGCTGGCTTCGTGAATCTGCCAGCCGGCTAAAGGCGCGCACCTTGAGGAGCTACACCGGGCTGTTTCGAGTGCACATCGCGCCGGTCTTCGGCCAGATGAAAGTCGCCCAACTGCATCGCTCGCATGTTAAGCGATTGCTGGTCGAGAAGCACG
The DNA here is from genome assembly GCA_021780225.1 of Deltaproteobacteria bacterium. Taxonomy (GTDB): domain Bacteria; phylum Desulfobacterota; class Binatia; order Binatales; family Binataceae; genus JADMIL01. The sequence continues at coordinate 5,503 of JAJXZF010000099.1, forward strand.
AGCAGGGGCTGTCCAAAGATACAATCCGGCTGATCCGCGCCACCATCTCCGCGATCTATGCCGCGGCTATCGACGACGGTGTCGCGATCGTTAATCCGGCGACTTTGCCGCGAAGAGCCAAAGCCTTGGGCCGCTCGCCCAAGACCGACATCCGGCCGCTGTCAGAGACTGAGCTCGCCGCGTTTCTGAGCGCGGCGGAAAGGGAAGACCCGACCCACTACCCATTCTTTCTCCTGTTGGCGCGCGCCGGCGTGAGGCCCGGAGAGGCCAGAGCGCTGAAATGGTCCGACGTTGACCTCGCAAACCGGAAGCTGACCGTGGCCCATTCGCTGTCAGAAGAGAACGAGATCGAAGACGCAAAGACCCGCGCCTCCAGATACGTCCACTTAAGTCAGGAGCTAATGCAGACGCTCGGTCGGCTTCGCGCGGAGCGGGAAAGAAAAGCAGCGGAGCCTCGGTGCGACGCTTGGCAAGATTGGGTTTTCGTCAACGGTCGCAGCAGACCGTTTGATGATAGCCGAATTCGCAAGCGATTTCGCCGATTGGCAAAACTTGCCGGAATCGCCAGTCATCGCGTTTACGATTTACGCCATACCTTCGCCACCTTGCTGCTGAGCAAAAGCGCACCGATTACCTGTGTAGCATCGCAGTTGGGTCACGCGAATCCCACGACGACCCTTCGCTGGTACGCTCGCTGGCTGCCGAGCGACGCCGCCCGCTACGTGGACTTTCTCGATACAGTTTCCGGGCGCGATAGGCGCCAGATAGGCGCCATCAACGATTTGGAGGAACTGGACGAGGAAAAAACCCCTGATTTTACTGGTGGGCCGTCGGAGACTCGAACTCCGGACCCGCTGATTAAGAGTAAGGGTCAAGCCCCGAACGCCCGTTACGACCCTGAACGAAGCTCAACAAAATCAAGGAAACGCGCTTCTTAGGTTTTCAGCGTAGTTCGGGAGTTTTCATCGGGTTACGGCACCACACAGGCACCAACTTGGGTGCTTCCCGTGGTGTCGCTTAAACCTGACCATGCGCGCTCTCAATGCGGGCGTCCGGCGCTCCGACCAAACCGGCGCAAATTCGGTCATGCGTCGGTCCTCGCCCGGTCTTCTTTTGGCGCCCAGATTAGCAATCCGACCGGACGCTTTCACGGGCCGTGATAACTTGAGACTCGACGGGATTAAAACCCGGTCAAGATCGCGAAAAACTTTGAAGTTTTTTCTCGCGAATGTGGCGGAAAGTGGCCTGATTCGGCGCAGTTTTGACGCCGACGTTCAATGAAGACGATGGAGGGTTGAACTTATGCAATTTGGCGGTCACGTTTTCGCTACCCTCAGTGGCGATTGATCGCGTCGGGCAAAACCAGCGGAGCGCGTGCAGATCGCACGCTTGCGCCGTCCGCGCTGGCGCACCATGAGCTTTTCTCGCGGTAGATGCGATAGAGCTTCTTGCGATTCATCACGTGGCCTTCCGCGCCAGTAGCCAGGCCAGTCGCCGATATCCGAAGCGGCGCCGCTTTGCCGCCAACCCGCGCACTCGTTCACGCACGCCGAATCGCCGGGCCGTCGCGGCCTGTAGTTCAGGCTCGACCGATTGAGCCCCACCAGCCTGCACGCGCGCACCCGGTTCATGCGGTATTGCTCGATAAGCTGTGCGGCGGCCGCATGTCGCGCCGCAGGCACTAGCCGTTTTTCCCGAGCAGATCCTTGAGGGCCGCGTTGTCCAGCATCGCTTCGGCCAACCGCTTCTTCATCCGCCGGTTATCGTCTTCCAGCGGCTTCAACCGGCGCGCCTCCGGCGCTCGACCATCTGTCGCCGATCAACTACGAAAGCGAGCCATCTACCTCAGAACGATTTCCGCAGCCCAACACCGTCAACTGAAGCGGGTTAGGTCCACTCCAAGGCGCAAATAGTCCGGTCCGGGGCGATCCCGTCCAGCCCATCATATCGGATGCTTGGCAATGTGATCGCGATGGTTGCGCGCGAGTCAGGCCAATCGCGCGTCCGCGATCGCCAGATTGTCAGGCGGGCGACCATACCGCGAGTAGTTCCGCGTCAATTCCGCTTCTGTTTTCGAAGCGATGCGGCACCGCCGCCTTGAGGTGAAGCGTGTCGCCCTCGCACAACACTTCGTGTATTTCTCGCACCCAAAAATCGATCGTTCCTTTTTTGCAGATGAACAGGATTTCACCGCTGAAGCCGAGCGGCTTGCCGCTGCGGCAGCGCGGAGGAATCTTGGCAAGGTACGCCTCCATCTTGGGGTCGCGGAGGGCTTCCGCGATATTTTGAATCCTGATGCGGGAACCGGTCGGCAGCGATTTCGCGGCGGCGGCGCGAATTATCCTGACGTCGGCCGACCCCTCGTCTTCGCCGAGCAGTTGGCTGGCGCGCAATCGCAGAGCCTTCGCGATTTTGACGAAAATCTCGATGGACGGAACCAGCCGCCCCGCTTCGATTTTCTGGATGGTGGCAGGCGATACCCCGGCTTCCTCGGCCAGTTTGCGAAGGGTGAGGCGGCGCTCCAGGCGCGATCGTTTCAGGCGGCCGCTCAGGCCGTTCAGGTTCGCTTCCGCGTGTTGTCCGCTGCCGCGCGCGGCCGTAGTCGTTTTATTCACGGGGTTTCCGTGCCGCCGATATCCGTCCATAGCTCCGTGAGCTTTACCGCTCATTGTCGTGCGTGGCCGCCTTTGCCCGGCCTTGCGCCGCTATTGCGCCCGGGCCGTTCGTCAGCTTATCGGGAAAATCGAATTGCCCCAATCTCCTTTGCAGGCGCAGCGCGCGGGCGCTCGCGATATTCCCGGCTTTGTCTCGCTTAATATCATATCTGTTTCCGATTGAAGACGCGTCGCGATTTTGATAGAAGCTGGAAATCTAGGGAATCGTTGAGCGCCGCTTGGCTTGGCTGCGAGGGTTCCACGAATTGTGACGCAGGAGAAAAATGACGATAATTTCGCGCCCGAAGATATTCGCTCTGATCCTCTCGAGCTTGCTTGTCTGTTGGACCGGTATTGCGGCGGCTGATGAAGTGCGGGCGACGATGCAGGATTGGGTCAAGGCGACCCAAAATCAGGGAACGATTCCTCCCGGGACGAAGATCACCAGCCAAAACTGGCGGCAATATAAACAGTTCATGCCGGTGGGCATGATCGATCTTTTTGAGGGCGGCTATTTCTGGAAAATGCCGGACGACGTTGAGATGGACGTTGGCCCGACCGTTTTGCATACGCCGACCCCGGCGTACACGGCCGCGAGCGAGAAATTTGGCGGCCAAACCCGGGTGGTGCACGAGCCGGACGGCACCATGAACATCGAAAATTATGTGGCCGGCATGCCGTTTCCGAATCCGCAGGAGCCGGACAAGGGCTACAAGATTCTGGCCAACATATGGTTTCCGAACGAGCCGGCGCTGATCGTGATGTCGCCGAAGAGCGGCTACGGAAGCTTCTGCACCGCCGACCGGTTTGGCAATCGCGCCTGCACGCTGACATCGTTGGTTTATCGGCAGTTGGCCTATAACAGCGATTCTTCGGCTCCGCGCACGGAACCTTCGGCCAATGGCTCCTGGTATACGGAATGGCTGATGGTGGATCAGCCGGAGCAGTCGCGTTATACGGCGGATCTGACAATTTTCTGGCAGGACCTGCGCCGCACGGAAGATAATTATGTCTTCGTGCCGGCTCTGCGCCGCTCGCTGCGCCTGTCCTCGTCGGCCAGATGCTCGCCGTTGCTCGGCAGCGACATGATCCATGATGACCAGCGCGGCGGTTACAATGGCGGTTTATCGCTCTTCAACGCCGATATTCTGGCCGAACGAAAGATTCTCGCCATCACCGAGCTGACCAATGCCGACGGCAGGTATCCGGGCGAATATGACGGCCAGCTTGGCTGGTCCAAACCGTCTTGGGGCCCTTGGAGCCTGCGCGATGTCTATGTGCTTGATGTCCGCCGGGTGCCGTCGCAACAGGCCGGATACTGCTACGGCGCGCGCGTTATGTACGTTGACAAACGCCTGATGCATCAGCTGTGGGAAGAAATTTACGACTCCAATCTGAAGTTGTGGAAGATCGTGCGCATCCATCTGCATCCCGCCGATCCTTCGCAGAGCGCCGGGCAGACCCCCTATCCGATGCCCGGTTCGCTGATCGAAAGTTATTGGGATTTGCAAAACGATCATAAGAGCGACGTTTTCACCGCGAATCCGGACGGCAAAACGGACGCCGTCGTGTATGACGCGAATGTGCCGCCGGAGTACAACAGCATTACGCGTTACTCAACCCCTGGCGGCCTGATGCAGATTATGAGATAAGGCGTGAAGATTAACGCTGCCAGCGCCGCGGCGTCAACCGAGATTAGGTTAAAGCAGAGTAAACAAGATACGGAGGTCGCGAATATCATGCCGTCACAAATCATCTCGAAGCCGATTATATCGGCGGATTCGCACATCATGGAGCCGCCGGATACTTATTATCCGCGGATCGACAAGAAGTATAAGGACGACGCGCCGCGGCTCGTGCATGACGCGCAGCGCGGAGACATCTTCCAAGTCCCCGGAATGAAGGACACCATTCCGATTGGGCTGGTGGCCGCGGCCGGGAAGAAGGCGGAAGAGCTCGCGGGCGCGGCGGGCGCGGTGAAGTTCGCCGATCTGCAGCGCGGCGGATGGGATCCGGAAGCGCGCATGGCCGACCAGGATCGGGACGGCGTCGCGGCCGAGGTGATCTATCCCAGCGTCGGGATGGTGCTGTGCAACCATCCGGACGGGGATTACAAGAAAGCCTGCTTTGACGCCTACAATCTTTGGATTGCGGAATTTTGCGGCTCCCATCCCGATCGTCTTCTTGGTCTCGGACAGACTGCGGTGCGCTCGCCGAAAGAGGCGATCGAAGACCTGATGAACATCAAAAAGCTTGGCTTGCGCGGCGTTATGATGTCCGGCTACCCGGTTCAGGAAGACTACGACAACCCGATTTACGACGAGTTGTGGGAGGCGGCGATCGAGCTTAAGATGCCGCTCAGTTTTCATATCCTGACATCCAAGGAAAACATCAGAGGCGGATCCGGGCTGGCCGCGCGCGGACCGAAACTCAACGGATTCCTGAGCATTATCCGGGGCAACCAGGATATCATCGGAACGTTCATTTTGGGCGGCGTTTTCGAAAGGCATCCCAAGCTGAAGATCATATGCGTGGAAGCCGACGCCGGCTGGGCGCCGCACTATATGTACCGGATGGATCACGCCTTCGATCGCCATCGGTTTTGGCTGCCGCCGGGACAATCGCTGTCCAAGATGCCGAGCGAATACTTCCGCGAGAATGTTTATATGACATTCCAGGACGACTGGGTCGCGTTCAAAATGAAGGATTTGTGCAATCCGCGGCGCCTGATGTGGGCCAACGATTTTCCGCACAGCGATTCGACCTGGCCGTGGTCGCAGGAGCTTTTGGCCAAGCATACGCAAGGGCTTACAGAGACTGAAAAGAACTGGCTGCTGCACGACAACGTGGCCGAGCTTTACGGACTTAACTGACGGCGTTTGGGCGATCATTCGCCGGTTTTGGCGGCGCGCGGTCCGGCCGTCGAGCTATGTAAGGCTTGACGGCCCGGGCTGCGGGCGCGCCGGATGAAATGGTTGAAATTCAAGGCCGGCGGCGGGAGCGAATGCGGGTGATAATTGCCGCTTCGACTCCGCCGCCGGCCGGTTTGTTGAACAGCGCCCGGAGCGGCGACATTTTCATAGCCGAGGACGGCGGGCGAGCCTCGTGCTCGACGATCGAAATTCGCGCCGGGGCGATTGAATGCGAGAGAAGGCGCCGATGAAAACGGCAATGCAAGTAGAATTGGGCAGGAGGCTGCTGTCCGCTTTGGACGAGCAGCGCACCTCGCTTCGCGAAACGGTGTATGGCAACCCGCTGAGCGATTATATTTCGCCGGAGCAGGCTGAACTGGAGCGCCAAAAACTGTTTCAGGATTATCCCTTGGTGATGGGCTTGAGCGGGGATTTGCCTCAGGCGGGAGATTTCATCACCAACGATCTTGCCGGCGCGCCGATACTGCTCGTGCGCGCCGACGACGGACAGGTCAATGCGTTCCTGAATGTCTGTCGCCATCGCGGGACGCGGGTCGCTGAGGGATGCGGTTCGGGCCGGAAAACTTTCGTATGCCCGTATCATGGATGGTCATACGGGCGCGACGGGCGGCTGCTGGGAATAACCGACAACCGGGCGTTCGGCGAAATTGATCGCAATTCACACGGACTCAGGCGGCTGCCGATAAAAGAGAGTCATGGATTCATTTGGGCGCGGCCGGCGCCGGGCGAACAGGCGTTCGACCCCGACCAATTATTGGGCGGATTGGCGGCTGAACTGGCGGAATTCGGACTCGATCGTTACGCGCATTTTGAAACCCGGGTTTTGCGCAAGCGGATGAACTGGAAATTGGTGGTTGACACCTTCCTGGAAGCCTACCATGTGCCGATTCTGCATCGAAACACCATCGCGCCGCTGATCAACGGCAAGGTCGCGCTTTTCGACCCGCATAAAAACGGCAATCTGCGAATGGTGGTTTCGCGCACGACGATCGACGAATTGCGCAATCTGCCGGAGGAACGCTGGCAACTGCTTAAACACCTGGCGATTATTTACGTGTTGTTTCCAAATGTGGTGCTGGTGTGGCAGGGCGATCATATCGAAACCTGGCGGGTTTATCCGGCCGGCAACGGCACGGACGAGTGCGCTATGCACGTATCGCTATACACGCCCGAGCCGACGGTTAGCGAAAAGGCGCGCGCGCATTGGGATCGGAATATGGATATTTTGCTGCGCACGGTGGAGCGCGAGGATTTTCCGCTCGCCGAAGCGATGCAGCGGGGTTTCAGATCGGGCGCCCAGGATCACATCCTTTTTGGACGCAACGAACCGGCGCTCGCTCATTATCATAGCGCGGTTCGCGCGACGCTCGGATTACCCGCCTGAATTTTCGACGAAGAGCCTTTTCGGCCGGTCGCCGGCGCGGATCGAGCGCGCGCGATTGATCTTGAGCCGCGGATGGAGGGGCCGCAAAAGTCGCGGATCAACAGCCCTCCGCATCGCCGCCGGCTTTTCGCGCGGCGTGCCGCGTCAGGCGGTGTGCCGCCGCGGCGTCCGGCGATTATTGTGCAGCGACCGTTCGAGAAGAGCGGTCATTTTCCGCAAGAATCGGAGTCCTTCGTTCGCATCCTTTGCGGTCATCTCCGTAATGATGGGCGAGAAGAAAGCCTTTCCCTGATCGGCCATCGCGGCGATAAATTGTCCGCCTCTGGCGGTCAATACGACGCGTTTTTCGCGCCTGGAGCGCGGGTCTTCCAGCACCTTGACGAGACTGAGCGGCGGCTCCGACATCGACCGCAGCGCCTTGGACACGCTCGGGCTGCTAATCTCGAACCATTCGGTGAGCAGGCGCTGAATCTCCTTGCGGCGCAGCGCGCGGCCGTCGCCGCTTTGGCAGCGAATCAGTCAGAGGATGGCGGCTTGCTTGCGGCTGAGGACGTTCATCCGCAGCGTGGCTTCCAGGGCCATCCCCAGGGTGTAGTGAATGGGATAGAAGAGGTCGAGGAACTCGGCGGCCTTTTCATCTCCGCGAATTTTGATTTCTTCCATTTCCACATCATCCGATATTTCCGCTCGGAAATCATTACCCTTGACAATCGGCGGGCGTTTGACGTAGAGAATACTTTCCAGAAAGAAATTATTTCTCGAATTCAAGATTAGGACGGTTAAACCATGGCGAACACGGCAGGAGCATCGCGGCGGGCGGCGGCGGTCGATTTCCGCTATTTCAAGCCCGCGGGGCGGCGGCCGACGCAGTACGAGGAGGTCACGCTGCACACGCAGTGGAGTCCAAGGAATTTCGCGACGCAGGGGTGGTTTTCGCCCGGTTCGAACGGCCGGCCGATGTGGAGCGAAGACTCGACGGTGTTGCGGTCGAGCGACTGGTGGGCCTACCGGGATCCGGGCCAGGTTTGGTTTCGGCCTTACGTGGAGCTTCAGGCGAAACAGGAGGAGGCGATCGAACTGGCGGTCGATGGGGCCAGGCGGTCGGGCCTGTTCGCCGAGTTCTCGCCCCTGTGGCGCGGCGTCCTGGCGCGTCACTACGCGGCTTACCGCTACGTCGAGTACGGGCTGTTCCTGAGCCTCTGTTATGCGCAGCGCGAGGCGCTTTCGGATGTCGTCGCCACCCCGTTGGTTTTCGAGGGGCTTGACAAGGACCGGCATGCGCAAGCGATCGCGCTTTACTGCATGGATTTGGAAGAGAATCTGCCCGGCTTCACTGATGCGGCGGCGGAGTCGGCGTGGCTCACGGATCCGATTTTCCAGCCAGCGCGCGAATACGTCGAGCGGCTGCTCGCCTGTCGGGACTGGGGCGAAATCGATATTGCCGTCAACCTGGTTTTCGAGCCGCTGGTGGGCGCGCTTTTCACGCGCGAATTCCTCGCGCGCTTCGCGGCGCATCATGGCGACTCGGTCACGCCCGTGATCGTGGAGACGGTCGAAGTCGATCGCCGCCGGAATACCGCCGCGGCGGCGGAGCTGGTTCGTCATCTGATGCGTGAGGCGGCGGCCGGCAACGGACCGGCGATCGAGGGCTGGCTCGCCGTCTGGGCGCCGCGCGCGGCGCGCGCGGCCCGCGCCTTCGCCCCGCTGTTCGGGATGACCGAGCGGAAGCCGTTGGAGTTCGACGCGGCGTGGCGCCGGCTGAAAGAGGCGTGGGCCGCGCAAATCGTCGAGCTGGGGCTTCGCGCTCCGGCGGTGGAGGAGGGCGATAGATGAGCAGCGAGACGCCGCACATCGAGGAACGGGACAACGTGGGAGTGAAGCTGATCGCGGGAGAGGAGGCCGACGCCGCCGCGGCCACGGTCGCCGCGAGCTACCCGGACGCGGTTATCGAGCATTATCCGGCGTACATCTCGATCGAGGTGCCCAAGCGGGTGACGTTCGAGATCGAGCGGATCGCCGAGCAGCTTGGGCGGCCGTACGACATGCCGACCTTCCTGGTGATTCTTTCCTCCTACAACGGACGCATCAACGTCGAAGACAATCGCATCACGATTAGCAGCGAGCTCGGCTGAATCGAGCATCGGAGGATCGTTATGGCGCGCAGCCTCAGTAAAGCGTACGAACGCGTAAAGAATATCGACTGGGAGCCGACTTATATTTCGGCGGCGGACAAGTATGTGGAACCGACCCGCTTTTTCCTGCCGAAAAAAGCGGTGGATCCGTTCAAGACCTTCATCCGCGAGTATTTCGTGATGGAGCGCGAGAAAGAGAGCCGCCACTACGCGCTGCTCGAGGCGGCGGGCCGCCTGCAGGCTTCCAATCCGGAGCCGCGCTGGATGGAGGGGATGAAATTCGCCCTGTCGAATCTGTCGGCCATCGAGTATTCGGCGGGTCGGCAAATGGGGCGGATGGCGCGGGTGGTGGCGCCGATGGAGCTGCGGCAGGGCTACATGATGCAGGTGCTTGACGAGATGCGCCACACCCAGCTCGAGATGAATGTGTTGCGCCATCACATGCGTTCATGGCGCGATCCCAACGGCTACGACATCGCCCTCAAGGCGGCCGGCAACAGCGTCGGCGCCGGCATTTTCCGTTCGCTTTCGGAGGATTTCACCACCTGCGACGCGGTCGAGACCTCGCTGGGACTGCAGGTGTTCATCGAGACCGCCTACTCGAACATGTTTTTCGTCGGACTCTCGACGGCGGCGGTGCAGAGCGGGGATCAGGTGATGGCCTCGACCATGCTGACGATCCAGTCCGACGAATCGCGGCACATGGCGAACGGCTACGCCACCTTGATGACGCTCCTGCAGGACGATCGCAACATTCCGCTGATCCAGAAGGCGTTCGACAAGTGGACCTGGCGCGGGCACATGGGCTTCGAGGTCGGGCTGTCGCTGTTCGCGGATTACTTCGTCAAGCACAAGACGCAGTCGGCCAAAGAGATGTCGCGGCAATGGCTGCTGGAGGACTTCTACGGCGGTTTCTACAAGAAACTCGAAAAGTACGGAATCAAGGAGCCGCGCTGGCTGCCGGACGTGATGCGCAACGGCGAATGGGCTTCGCATACCGCGGCGGTCTATCTGTTCGGAGCATGGCCAGTGTTCTATCACCGCTACGATCCGATCGACGAGCGGGAAATGGAATGGTTCGAGAAGAAGTATCCGGGCTGGTACGGATACTACGGCAAATTCTGGGAGGCCTATCGGCAGATGACCGACGCCGACGCCGGAATGCTGGTAACCAAGGAGTTGGGCGGCCTGCCGGCGTTCTGCCAGGTCTGCCAGCTGCCGTGGATTTTTCCGCGTCCGGACGCAAGCACCGGCTGCACGATGCAGCATGAGGGCCGTATGCTTGCTTTTTGCTCGCCCGCGTGCAAATCGATTTTTGAAGACGATCCCAACCATTACCAGGGATTCAAGAGCTTCTACGATCTCTATGACGGCTGTGATTTGGCCGACGTGATTCAGAACCTCGGCTATTTGCGCGACGATGGCAAGACGCTGATGGCTCAGCCGCTGCTCGAGCCCAAGCGGATGTGGACCATCGACGATATCAGACGCTGCCATTATGAGGTCGCGTCGCCGCTGAAAAATATCGCGGCGCAAGCCGGTGGAGGGGCGAGCAATGGCGGAACTAACTGAGAAGGTCGCGATCGTCACCGGCGCGGGACAGGGGATCGGCCGCGCAATCGCGCTGGAGCTGGCGCGGGGCGGCGCGCACGTCGCGGTCGCCGAAATGGTCAAGGAGCGAATCGCGCCGGTCGTCGCCGAGATTGAAAAGCTCGGCCGTCAGGCGCTCGGAGTTGAACTCGACGTCACGCGCGACGGCCAGGTGCGGGAGATGACGGCGAAGGCGATCGAACGCTTCGGCCGCATTGACATTCTCGTGAACAATGCCGGCACCGATATCGTCAAAAGCGTGGTCGAGATGACCGACCGGGAATGGGATCTGCAAATCGACGTCAACCTCAAAGGGACGTTCCACTGCTGCCGCGCCGTCGTGCCTCACATGATCAAAAGCGGACGCGGAGCGATCGTCAATATTGCGTCGGTCGCTGGATGGGTCTGTTATCCGCAGGGATCGGCCTATGCCGCGGCGAAAGCGGGCGTGATGGCGTTCACGCGGTCGCTCGCGGGCGAAGTCGCGGCGCACGGTATCCGTGTGAACGCGATCGCGCCGGGACCGATCGATACGCCGCTGGCGCACAGCGTGCTCGACAACATGCCGGAAGCGATGAAACAGGGCCTGCTCAATTCGGTCGTGATGCGCCGCTGGGGCAAACCCGAAGAGATCGCGCGAGCCGCGGCATTTCTTGCCTCCGACGACGCCAGTTACGTCACCGGCGATACGCTGAGCGTCAGCGGCGGCATGTTCATGCATTGATAGGAATTAAAAAATGGCAGTTTCATTAGAGCGAGAGCCGGCCGTGAACGAAGGCTCATTCGATCAGTTCGACGCGATTATTATCGGCGCGGGCGTCTCCGGCCTGTGTCAGCTCTATCATCTGCGCAGGCTGGGCCTGAAAGTCCGTCTCTTCGAGGAGGGCGGCGGCGTCGGCGGCACCTGGTATTGGAACCGTTACCCGGGCTGTCGCTTCGATTCCGAGAGCTACACCTACGGCTATTCGTTTTCCGAGGAGTTGCTGCGGGAGTGGGATTGGAAGGAGCACTTCTCCGCGCAGCCAGACACCGAGCGCTATCTCAACTTCGTGGCGGATAAGTTCGACCTGCGCCGCGATATCCAGTTGAACACGCGGGTCGCTTCCGCGGTCTTCGACGATCGGCAGAATTGCTGGGAAGTTCGGATGGAACAGGGCGGCAGCGCGCGCGCGCGGTTTCTGATAACGGCCGTGGGCATCCTGTCCGCCCCATACACGCCGCCGATCGCCGGGCTGGAAAGCTTCAAGGGCGTGAGGTTCCATACCGGCCGCTGGCCGCAGGAGCCGCCAAAGCTGGAGGGCAAGCGGGTGGCGGTGATCGGTACCGGGGCGAGCGCCGTGCAGTTGATCCCCGAGATCGCCAAGGTGGTAGGTCATCTGACCGTCTTTCAGCGCCGGCCCAATTACTGCGCGCCGCTGCGTAACGGGAAGATCGATCCGGAAACCATGAAGAAAATCAAGGCGAGCTATCCCGAGATTTTCCGGCGGACCAACGAAACCACGGCCGCTTTTATCCATGACTTTGACCCGCGCTCGATTTACGACGTGACTCCGGCGGAGCGGCTGGCGCGGTTTGAAGAGTTGTGGGAGCAACGCGGTTTCGCCAAGTGGCTCAGCCTGTTTCACGATATCAACACCGATCCCAAGGCCAACGAGATCTATGCCGAGTTCGTCCGTAACAAGATCCGCGAGCGCGTCAAGGACCCGGCGGTCGCGGAAAAGCTGACGCCCAAGGACTATCCGTTCGGCGCCAAGCGCATTCCGCTAGAGAGCGGCTATTACGAAGCCTACAACCGCGACAACGTCACTCTGGTGGATCTCCGGGAATCGCCCATCGAGCGGATTACGCCGACCGGAATCAAGACCCGCGCCGCGGAATACGAGTTCGACGTCATTATATTCGCCACGGGTTTCGACGCGGTGACCGGGGCGCTGAGCAAAATCGATATTCGCGGCAAAGGCGGAATGTCGTTCAAGGATCGATGGGCGCATGGTCCGCGCACCTATCTGGGGATGCAGACGGCGGGCTTCCCCAACATGTTCATCATCAGCGCCGCGGCGTTCGCCAATCTGCCGCGCTGCATCGAGATGCTCGTTGAATGGGTCGCCGACTGTATTCGATATATGGGCGAGAAGGGCCTCACGCGAATCGAAGCCACGCCGCAGGCCGAGGACGCTTGGGTGAGACATTCGGCGGAACTGGCCGGCCACTCATTCCTCACGCGCGGCGACGCCGGCGGCGACTCCTGGTTCCTGGGCGCGAATATACCCGGCAAAGATCGCGTTTTCCTGCTCTACGCCAACAGCTTTCCCGCCTATCGCAAGGAGTGCCGCGAAGCCGCGGACAAGGGTTACGAAGGCTTTTTGCTGCAATAGATAGGTGTCCGGCGCGGACCATCCCAACCGGCGGAGGCTGACATAACTATGAATAGCCTGTCCGTCTCTTCTCGCCGCGAAACGGATGGTTTGCATGTCTTGCGACGGGCGACGGCTCGGTCAAGCGGGAACGAATGACTGAAAAACATGTCATAACTCTGCTTCCATTCGAGAAACAGTTCACGTGCGGCGAGGATGAGACTATCCTGGCGGCGGCTTTGCGGCAGGGGATAAATCTGCGCTACGGCTGCAAGCACGGCGGCTGCGGCTCCTGCAAAGCGCTGATCGCGGATGGCGAAGTCGATCAGGCGGAAGCGTCAACCTTCGCCCTGATGGACTTCGAGCGCGAGCAGGGGATGGCGCTGCTCTGCTCATCCTATCCGCTGAGCGACATCACGATTGAATTGACCGATTACGAGGAATCAGAGCTCGAAGCCGGGGCGCCGATTGGAAGATTTCTCACCGAGGTCTGCGCAATCGAATATCTCACTCACGACATCTGCGAACTCAAGCTGAGGCTGATCGAACCCGCGCGCATCTCCTTCAAGGCGGGGCAGTATGTCGATGTGCTTGTGCCGGGAACCACGGAAACGCGCTCGTACTCGATGGCCAATCCGCCCAGCGCGGATGGCGAACTCGAATTGATCGTCAAGCTGATGCAGGGCGGACTGTTTTCGGAATACCTGCGCGGACGCCTCAAGGTCGGCGACCGACTCGCCGTCGAAGGTCCCTACGGCAGCTTCCACTTGCGTGAGAACGATCGCCCGGCGATTTTCATCGCCGGCGGCTCAGGGATGGCGCCGATGCTCTCGCTGGTGCGCGACATGACCGAGAAACGGGACCCTCGGGCGGTCAGTTTTTTCTACGGAGCGCGCGCGAAACGCGATCTCTTCCATCTGGAAGAGTTGTTTGGTTTCGAGAAGCTGCTGCCATCCTTCCGCTTCGTGCCGGCGTTGTCCGAACCGGCCGCGGACGACGCCTGGAGCGGAGCGACGGGACTGATCACCGAAGTGGTGCGGCGCGAAGTTCCCAACGCGGCCGGCATGGAGGCCTATCTGTGCGGTCCGAGCGCGATGATCGACGCGGCGGTGGCCACCCTACGACGTCTCGGGGTTGCCGAACATGATATCCACTATGATAAGTTCGTCACCAAAGCGGAATCCAGAGCCGCCGCTGACAAACTTCCGCGACATGGAAAATGACAAGAGAACCACTTTATTCAGGATCAAGGACGAGCGGGCACATTAACTCGTTGTGGAGATGTTGACATGACAGGGAGACTCGACGGAAAAGTGGCGCTTGTGACCGGAGCCGCAAGCGGAATCGGCGCGGCCCATGTGCGTGTTTTCGCAGCCAATGGCGCGAAGGTCGTGGCCGCGGATATTCAAGATGACAAAGGCCAGGCCCTGATTCGGGAAATCGCCGACAAAGGCGGCGAGGCGGTTTACGTTCGGCTCGATGTGGCGCAGGAAAGGGAATGGCTCGGAGCGGTTGCCGAAGCCGTACGGCGCTTTGGCAAGCTCACGACCTTGATAAACAATGCCGGTATCGCCAACACCCAGGGAGTTGAGGCGGAAACTCTGGCTGGCTTCAACCGGGTGGTCAGCGTTGACCAGACGGCGGTATGGCTCGGGATGAAGGCCGCGATTCCGGAAATGCGCAAGGCGGGCGGCGGCGCCATCGTCAATATATCGTCGGTGTTTGGCATTATCGGCAGTCCCGGCTTCATCGCCTACCACGGAGCCAAAGGAGCGGTCCGATTGATGACCAAGGCGGCCGCACTCGAATACGCAAAGCAAGGAATCCGGGTGAATTCGATTCATCCTGGAATTATCGATACGCCGATCATCGGCGATTCAAAGATTACGCGAGAAGCCGTGGAGCAATTCAAGCTGGCGACGCCGCTTGGCCGGATGGGGCGGCCCGAGGAGATCGCCCATGGCTCGCTGTTCTTGTGTTCCGACGAGGCGTCTTTTATAACCGGCGCTGAATTGGTGATTGACGGCGGCTGGACGGCTCAGTAGACGCCGCATGGTAAAGCGTGATTTGCCCGGTTTGCGCGCAATAACGGGCGTTAACGGAAATAAAAAGCGGAGAAGTGGGCATGGTGTTTAAGTTCCACGGAATACGACCTTCGATTCGATTTGCGACAATCGTGGCCTTGCTAATGACGATCGGGATGCCGGCGACCGGCCGGGCGCAGCAATCGACCGACTACAGCGAGATGGCGCAGTGGCTGAACATGTCGGCAAAGCCGCCCGAACTGCCCTTGGGAACAAAGATTACGATGGCCAATTGGCAGCGGTACAAGGCCTACATGCCCCTTGGCATGGTCAAGCTTTTCGAAGGCGGCTATGGCTGGAAAATGCCCGCCGACGTCGAAATCGACCTCGGGCCGACTCACCATAATCTGCTGCCCGCGACGTGGGTGGAGGCGACCGAGAAGTACGGCCCGCAAACCGCGGTCGAGGTGCTGCCCAACGGGCATTATGAGATCGAAAACTATCACGGCGGGACGCCATTTCCTGATCCGGCGGCGCCGCACAAGGGCTGGAAGATTCTGGCGAACGTCTTCTTTGATTACGTTCCCGCGGTGTACGTGAAGTCGGGAGGCAATTTCAGCACATTTTACGTCATAGACAGGTTTGGCAATATCTCGCCGTCCACTGTCAACGTCGTATACCGCTGGAGCGATTACATCACCGACAAAGGCTTTCCTCCCAAGGAGAATTACGCGCCGGGCAGCTGGTACTCGGAGTGGGTAATGGAACAGACGCCGGAGCAGGCGCGCTACACGACGTCGCTTGCTTTGTACTATTCCGATCAGGAATCCCACCCCTTTCCCGACAACTATGTCTTCGTGCCGTCGTTGCGGCGCTCGCTGCGGCTTTCGACCAGCGCCCGCTGCGCGCCGTTCCTCGGCTATGATTTGTCGAACGACGACGCCAAGACGAACGGATTCAACGGCAGCACGGCCACCTACACCGGACATAATCTTGGCGACCGGAAGATGCTGACGCTGATGGCGATCGACAACTACGCGGCCGGCGATTTTCCCAACCAGTACGACATGCCCCTGGGCTTCCCCAAGCCGTCATGGGGTCAATGGGAGCTGCGCGATCTGACGATCGATGACGTTACTCGCATTCCAAGCGAAGCCGCAGGTTATTGTTATTCGCACCGCGTCATGTATGTCGACAAGGAATTATGGGACTCCGAGTGGAATGACATGTACGATTCCAACGGCAAGCTCTGGAAATTCATGGCGTTTTTCAATGAAATTGGCCAGGTTCCCCAGGGCGGATATCGGTGGAAAGAAGTTACGGCGTCGTTCTGGGACCTTCAGAACACCCATATGACGATTTACTGCCCCCATTGCAATCCCTCGCATAGCGGCGCGTACCTCGATCTACAGGCGCCGAAGGAGTACTTGGACGGAGTGAAATACGGCAGTCCGTCGGGGCTGATGCAGATCATGCGTTAGTAAAGACCAAGTGGAGACTTCCGATTTTCGGCGGAGTTGCAGGCATGATCGAGGTAATCCGGGCGTCACCATAGAGAAGAAAAAAAACGCGCGTCGTGGCGCGGCCGCGCCTCCGAAACATCGACGCCATATCAGGGCGGACTCTGGGTCGCATCCGTACGTTGGGGCATCGTCAGCATTGGGGGAGAAAGCAATGGCTAAAATCAATACGGTTCTCGGGACAGCTGAGCCCAAGGATCTTGGGTTCACTCTCATCCACGAACATCTGGCGGCGGGAATGCCGGGCTGGGAGTTCGACAACTGGCGCTTCGACCGCAAGCGCCAGATGGCCGGGTTGGTCGAAAAGCTCAAGGAGATCAAAACTCTCGGCGTTTCGAGCATGGTCGATCCGTGCCCGATGGAACTCGGCCGCATTCCGGATCTCGCCGCCGAAGCCGCCGAAAAATCGGGAGTGCGCATCATCATGGCGACCGGGGTCTACAACGAGGCGCTCGGTTTTCCCATGCATTTCCGCATGATGTCGGCGGACGATATCGCCGAAATCTATGTGCGCGAATTGAGCGAGGGAATCGACGGCGGCGGAATCAAGGCCGGGATCATCAAGACGGCCACCGGCGGCGTTCCCGGATGGACGCCGAAGGATGAAGGCGTGACCGCCAACGAGCAAAAGGCGTTGCGGGCCGCCGCCCGCGCGCATAAAGCGACCGGCGCGCCGATCCTTTGCCACAATAGCGAGCTCACGCCGTTCGGCCGCGAAACTCTGGACATATTTGGCGAAGAGGGAGTCGACTTCAATCGCGTGCTGATTGGCCACGCCTGCGGCGTCGGAGATATGCGTTACTATTTCGACATCCTGGAACGTGGGGCCTGGTTGGGTTTCGATCGTTTCGGCATCGAGGCTATAGCGCCCGACAAGATGCGGTTGGCCTCGCTTTTCGGGCTGCTGGCGGTCGGTTACGACCGTATCATGCTGTCGCACGACGCCGTCCACTGCTGGCTGGGGCGAATGACCAAGGATATAGAGCATCTGATGTCGTCGTCGCCGAAC
Organism: Deltaproteobacteria bacterium; assembly: GCA_021780225.1. Lineage (GTDB taxonomy): Bacteria > Desulfobacterota > Binatia > Binatales > Binataceae > JADMIL01. The sequence goes on from JAJXZF010000099.1 coordinate 23,103, forward strand.
TGGAACTATTCGCATATTTGCAGGAACATCATTCCCGCATTGCGCAAAGGCGGCGTCAGCGAGGAGAAGATCCGCACGATGACGGTGGATAATCCGCGCGCCTACTTCGGCGGCTGAGCGTTTAGTCAGTCGGCCCCGCGCCGCCATCGAACTTCGGAGAAGCAAAATGGACGGACTGCAAGAGATGCGCGTGTTGGAGCTTGGAGGTGTGGCGTCGGCCGCCTACGCTTGCAAGATGCTGGCCGACCTCGGAGCGGACGTGATCAAGGTGGAGGAGCCCGGAGGCGAAGCGGCGAGAAAGCGCGGGCCGTTTCCGGGCGGCGTTCCCGATCCCGAAAAAAGCGGGCTTTTCCTGTACTTGAACGCCAACAAACGCGGCGTCACGCTCGAGCTGCCCGCCGAGGGCGGGCAGCTCGAGAAGTTGATCGGCTGGGCCAACGTCTTGGTCCACAATTATCCGCCGGCGCAAATGCGGGCGCTCGGAATCGATTACGAACGGTTTCGCCAAATCAATCCGCGGCTGGTCATGTGCTCGATTACGCCGTTCGGATTGACCGGGCCTTATCGTGACTACCAAGCGTGCGAATTGACGATTGCGCATGGCGGCGGATGGGCCTGGCTGAGTCCGAATTCCTCCGACCTGCCGGACTTGCCGCCCCTCAAAGCGGCGGGGATCCAGGGCGATTTTCAAGCCGGCCTCGTTGGCGCGTTGACCGCCGCGGCGGCTTACTACCGGGCGTTGTCTTCGGGACTGGGCGAACACATTGATATTTCAGCGCAGGAGTCCGTGGCGTCGCTGCTCGAGCAAAATTTTGTCCATTACACTTATGCGGGACGAATCGCTTCGCGTCTGGGGCGGCGGCTGCTTTACCCGTGGGGCTTTTTCCGATGCCGTGACGGCATCATCTTCATGGTGGTTGCGGAACCGGACCAATGGAAGCGTCTGATGGAATTGATGGGCAATCCCGAGTGGGGAGAATGGGAAATTTTCTCCGACGGCTATAAACGCTCCGAAAATTCCGACGTTTTAAAGACGTACATCGAGGAATGGACCGGCGGCTGGAGTGTTGACGGATTGTTCCGCGCCGGACAGGAAAAGCGAATCTGCATGGTTCCACTCTCCTCCATGGCGACGCTTGCGGAGGAGGAACAACTCAAGGCGCGCGGCTTTTTCGTCGAGGTTGAACATCCAAAGGCTGGCAGACTGATTCATCCAGGCGCCCCCTATAAGCTTGCCGACGGCGGCTGGCGAATTGCGCGCCCGGCTCCGCTTCTGGGCGAACACAATAAAGAGGTGGCGCGGATGCTCGAGGACGGCGTCAAACGCGCCGAACACCGCGCGACCCGACCAAAACCGTCCGGGCGCCCGCTGGAGGGCGTGCGGGTGGCGGATTTCAGTTGGGCGTGGGCCGGGCCTTTCTGCGGAATGTTGCTGGCCCATTTGGGCGCCGAGGTAATCAAGATCGAATCGCGCACCCGTCTCGACCTCGGCCGGCGGTTGCCGATTTATCCGACCGGAATGGAGCCAAGTCCGGATCGCTGCGGCTATTTCAACCAGTGGAACCAGGGCAAGAAAAGCTTTCTGCTCAATTTGCGAAAGCCCGAGGCAATCGCGATCGCCAGGAAACTGATCGCGAAATGCGATGTCGTGCTCGACAATTATGCTACCGGAGTAATGGACCGCCTTGGTCTCGGCTATGAGGATTTGAAGAAAATCAAGCCCGACATTATTGCGGCGTCGATCTCGGGCTTTGGCCATACCGGACCATACAAAGATTACATGGGCTATGGTCCAGCAATCGTGGCGATGAGCGGCCTGTCGTCGCTTACCGGCTATCAGGGCGGTCCGCCGCAGGAAGTGGGTATTTCCTATGGCGATCCAAACGGCGGCATTCACGCCGCAGTGGCGATCTGCGCGGCGCTGGCCGCGCGCGCGCTGACCGGCCGCGGGCAGTTCATCGATCTTTCGCTGTTGGAAGCGATGGTCGCGTTGGCGCCGGAAGGCTGGATGGAGTACGCGATGAACGGTCGCGAGCCGGCCAGAATCGGCAATCGCGACCGCATCACGGCGCCGCATGACTGCTTCAGGTGCGCCGGCGAGGATGAATGGGTCACGATCGCCTGCTGCGGCGACGACGAGTGGCGGCGGCTGTGCGAGGCTATCGGTCGCGCGGAATTGGCCGCCGATCCGCGCTTTTCAAATGCCGAGCGGCGTAAGGCCAATGAGCCTGAGTTGGTCGCGGCGTTGGAGTCATGGACGCGGAGCCGGAACAAATGGGAGGTTGCGCATATCCTTCAGCGCGTTGATGTTCCGGCGTTTCCTTCAATGCACAGCCGCGACCTCGCCGAAGATGCCCATCTGAACGAGCGCGGTTTTTTCGCGCGCCTGGATCATCCGGAAGTCGGAGTGCGCACCCATGCGGGAGTCCAATGGCGGCTCGCTAACGGCCCCAATGGAGTCCAAGCCCCGGCTCCAGTGCTGGGTCAGCATACTGACTGGGTGATGAAGGAATTGCTTGCATACGCCAGCGCGGAAATCGACCGCCTGAGAAGCGCGCAAGTCTTGTACTGATTCGCCGCGGGGCTTTTCATCCGCCACGAAACGAGGGTGGTTGCATCAAGCCATCACGATGGTTGCGCGATCGAACAGGGGGCATAACGTCGCCATCTGACAAACGGCAAAGACTTTCAGGATATTGAGCGAGGGCTCAATCAGGAAAGGGCCGTAATGGCGTGGAAAGTTCTCCGCCGCGGGAAAAAGGTCGTGGATTTGATTCGCGATGCGCGTTTGCTTGAATCGAAGCGCGAAGAGATCGCGGGGGTCGCGCTCGATCTGTTCCTTCAGGAAGGATTTCACGCGGCCACAACCCGCGAAGTGGCGAGACGAGCGGGCGTCAGCGTCGGTGGGCTTTTCACCTACTTCGCCAGCAAAGAGAACATTCTGGTTTACATCATCACGCGCGAACAGGAACGGGCAGAGACAGAACTGCTCAATGCGCTTGACGAGCAGGTCGAACGGGCGAAGCTCGACACGAACAGGCCGGAAGCGGTCTTCATCGCGGTGTGCGAGACCTTTATACGTGCCGTTGATCGCATGCGAAAATTCATTCTGCTTGCCTATCAGGAAACCAAATCGCTTGACCGGCGGGCGCGCGAATCGCTGATGGAGCACGAACGGCGATTGCAAAAGATTCTGGGCCGTGCGATCGAATACGGCGTGTCCCATGGCCGCTTCCCTCCCGGCGGCGTCGATCTCAAAGCGCACAGCGTTATGGTTCTCGGGCACGCCTGGGCGGTCCGGCGCTGGGCCTTCGCGGGCGTCGCGGATTCGGTGGACGAGTATATCCGGTTTTTGGAGCCGCAAGTGCTGGCGCTGTTGAAGAGCCGCGCCGGTCGCGACAAGGCCGCCATCGGCGGGCGATTGAGAAGAGGCAGGGCGACGCCACGTCCGGAGCGGGATTCGGAACGCCGTCAAATCCATACAAACCAGAACGTTTCGGAAGGAGAGGGCCTATGATTCGCGCGGAACGAATTGCTCATGTGGTGCTCAAGGTGCGCGACCTGGAAAGATCGCGCAAGTTCTATTGCGGCGTGCTTGGCATGGACGTGATGAACCACAGTCCGGAAATCGGCATCCTGTTTTTGGCCAACAATCGCCGGGATCATCATGAATTGGCGCTGCTCGAGGTGGGTCCGAACGCGGAAGTTCCTTCGCCCGGCGCGGTCGGCCTGCTGCACGTGGCCTTCCGCCTGCGCAACGAGGAAGAATTGCGGGCCGCTTTCAAAGAACTGAAAGAGCAGCGCGTTCCTATCTCCTTTACGGTCAACCATGGGATCACCAAGAGCGTCTACTTCCGCGATCCCGACGGCCATGAACTCGAATTGTATTGCGACAATCCGCCGGAAGAGTACCGCAAACTGCCGAATTCATACATGGGCGCCGATAAACTCGATTTCGCGCCTGACGAGCCGGGGCTGAAAGACGTGTTCGCCGCCCTACGGCGCTAAGCGCCGCTCTTGCGCGCAAGCGGGATGAGCGAAGGCGGGAGCGACGCGGCATTGCCGCGAGGTGAATCAAGATGAAATTCGGTATCCTCTATAACACTGACTATTATCCCGAAGCTCACGGGTCGGCTTCACGCTATTACGAACAGATACTGGAGCAGGTTCAACTGGAAGAAGAATTGGGATTTCACGCCGTCTGGTTCGGCGAGCACCATTATTCGGGCTATTCATTCGGATCGCCGCCGGTGATCGCGATGGCGGCCGCGGCGCGCACCAAACGCATCAGGCTCGGCACGGGCGTGTCGCTGATACCGTTCAACCATCCGATCCGCCTGGCCGAAGAGTACGCCATGCTCGACGTACTGTCTGGCGGGCGATTGGAGTACGGCATCGGCCGCGGCTTCCTCAACTACTCTCACAAGATCTTTGGCGTCAACGAGGACGAGAACCATGCCCGCTATCATGAAGGCACGGACATCATCGTTAAGGCGTGGACATCGAAGGAGCCGTTCTCATATCAGGGAAAGTTCTGGCAGCTGGATAATTACAACTTTTTCCCCAAGCCGATTCAACAACCGCATCCTCCGATCTATGCGTCGGCGGTGCTTACTCCGGAAAGCGCAATCTGGGCCGGACGGCATGGATTCCATCTGACCACAGGATTGTTCGTGCCAGCGCCGGAGAAAGTGCGCGAGGTCATCAAGCTTTATCGGCGAACGCTGGAGGAAAACGGCCATAACCCGCGGGACAGGGAAGTCTCCGGGGTCTTCCAGCTTTACTGCGCGGCCACCAATCAGGAAGCGCGCGATCAGGGCGGGCGGTATGCGCTGCAATATTTCAAATTTTTCAGCGAGCTGGACCGCCGCAGCGCGCACACTTCCAAGGCGTTTGAACACTACGGCGGAGGCGTCTCGCGCGTGTTTGCGGGCAAGACCTACGAGGATCTCGAAAAAGCCCGCCTGCTGATGATCGGGGATCCCGAATACATAATTAAGACGATCAAGTGGGCGCAGGATTACTACGGCGTCGATTATCTGATTTTCGAGGTCGCGCAAGGCGGCGAACCGCACGACCTGGTGGTCAAATCGCTCGAGCGCTTCGCCAAATACGTAATGCCGGAGTTTACTCAGCAACAGGCCGCACACGGCGCGGACGCTTAGGTGTCGGCGCGCGCTTTGCGGATCAACCAGCCGCCGGCGACGGAGTAAAACGGGCGTATCGCCGGCGGGCGCGGGAGGACGACTATGGATACGCGGCGGAACGGGGACCTTGGCGGTTCAGGCGGGGGGACGGCGTCGATGGCCGGCGGGACGGGCTTCGCCGCATACGTCATGGACCGTCCCGAAGAGGGCGTCTTCACGGTGGACCGGGCAATCTTCCGCGACCCCGCGATTTTCGAGCACGAGATGGAATATATTTTCGAGCGCAACTGGGTCTACCTTGCGCACGAGAGCCAACTGGCGCGTCCGCATGACTTTTTGACTGCCTCAATCGGCCGTCAACCGGTCATACTGATGCGTGACGAGGATGGGCGGGTCGGCTGTTTCATCAACGCCTGTCCGCATCGCGGGGCGGCGGTCTGCCAGTCCAAATGCGGCAATCAAAAGATTCTGACCTGCCCCTACCACGGCTGGTCGTTCAACAGCGCGGGCAAGCTGAATGGAGTCAAAGGCCACAAGCAGGGGGCGTATCCCGAGTCGTTCGAGCGCCTGAACCATGATTTGCAGCCGATCCCGCGTCTGGCGGGTTATCGCGGGTTTCTTTTCGGCAGTCTTAGTCCGGCGGTTCCGGAGGTCGAGGCGTGGTTGGGCGGCGCCCGCGTCTTTATCGACATGATCGCCGATCAGGCGCCGCACGGCCTGGAGGTGTTGAAAGGCGGCTCGGAATATCTCTACGCCGGCAACTGGAAACTGCAGGCTGAAAACGGCGTGGATGGATACCATTTCGACATCGTGCACCGCAGTTTCATGGGCGTCGCCGGCCGGCGGTCGGCGTCGGGCAAGGACGCGGTGAAGGCGCTTGACGCGGCTCATCTGAGACATACCCGCAACGGCTGTTACGATCTGGGCGGCGGCCATTGCATGATTTGGGCGGATTACCCCAATCCGGAAGATCGCCCGGTCTACCAGGAGCGGGAGCGGCTGACGGCTCGATTCGGCGCGGTTCGCGCCGGTTGGATCTTCGGACGGGTGCGCAACCTGCTGCTTTATCCAAACGTATTCCTGATGGATCAGACTTCGACTCAGATTCGCGTTATCCACCCCGTCTCAGTCGAGCGGACCCGGGTGGCGACCTATTGTATAGCTCCAGTGGGCGAAGCGGCGGCCGCGCGCGCACACCGTCTGCGGCAATACGAGGATTTCTTCAATGCGAGCGGCGTCGGCACGCCGGATGATCTCGCCGCGTTTGAAGCCTGCCAGCGCGGATACCGGGGGCGTCTGGCGCGCTGGCAGCAAGGATACGCGCGAGGGCAGCGGAGGATGTCGCCGGGAGCCGACGCCGACGCTCAGGCGCTCGGACTGGCCCCGGTCTCAAGCAGCCCGAGTTTTGACGACGAAACGCTCTTCCACGGACAGTATCGGCAATGGCTGAGCCTGATGAATCAGGGGCGCCGCGCGGAGCGCGAGAGTTGACCATGGAAACCAATCTCGTCGCGCGCTGCGCCGAAACGCTGTACCGGGAGGCCGCCTGCCTCGACGAGCGGCGCTGGTCGGAATGGCTGTCGCTCTACACCGAGGATGCGGAGTTCTGGCTGCCGGCGTGGAGCATGGACGGACGGCCGACCGACGATGCGCAGGCGCAGCTTTCGCTGATTTACTACAACAGCCGCAGAGGGCTGGAGGATCGCGTCTGGCGTATCGAGTCCGGCGTTTCGCCCGCCACCAGCCCGTCAATCCGCACCTGTCATCTGATCGCGAACGTGCGCATCGACGCGGTGGTTGGCGCCGACGCGCGCGTCGCCTCGAATTGGCAAGTGCGGATCTATCGTCCGGAGCGGCAAGAGACGCTCATGTATTTCGGCTTCTATCAACACACGCTCCGCTCCGTCGAAGGCGCGTTGAAGATCGCCAAAAAGAAAATCATCCTGCTCAACGATCTCATCGACGGCGCACTCGATATTTACCATATCTGAACGCTTTTCCGCGTTCTGGCGGGTGCGCGAAAAAGCGGACAAAAATCATGGCGGCGATGCTGCGCTATCTGGGGCGGCGGCGGAATCAAACCGGAAGCCGGCCTGTTCACAGCGGTATGCCGCGTACGCGAATCCGCGGAGCGGCTTCAAAATTATGATGTATAATGATCAGGTTCTCTCAATCGGAGTGACTAATGCCGCTCTGCTGGCGAATTTCCGCGGTCTCGGGCGCGACCAGATCATAGACTCGCTTGAGCGCTGCTACGCCAAGATATCAACTTTGATCGCGGCGTCATTATCGTCGTGCGGAATCTGACGCGCTTCGGCGAGGGTCTGCCGAAGATTTCCTACAGCGAGCGCGAGGTGGACATGCTGGCGTCCGTGCGCGCCGCGCTTGCCGAGCAGCAAACCAGAGTCGGGCTCAGGAGCACGTTGATTTTCTGTAACTACGCCGGCGCTCCGCCCAGTCTCAAGATGGTGCGCGGAGCTTGATTCAGTTTGCTTCGGCTTGCGCGGCTCTAGGATCAGGCCCCTATCAGTACCGGCGCGCTTATGCCAAATTGCTTCTTTCCGAGGGGCTGAATCCGCTCTACGTGGCCCATTAGATGGGCCATTCCACGGTCGCGATAATTGTCCGCCATTAAGCGCGCGATGGACGCCCAAGCCGGATCGCAGCGACGCCGAGCGGGGCGAGCGATCGCTGGCGGCGGCCGGGCTTATCTCGCCGAAAATGCCAGAAATTTGCCAGAAAGTGGTAGAATGGGATCCTCGGGCAGGGCATATTGATCGGGCGCAAGCCTGCGGAATTGCTCGCAAAGTCGGCGACGCGGAGAGGTGGCCGAGCGGTCGAAGGCACCAGATTGCTAATCTGGCGTACTGGGTAACCGGTACCGAGGGTTCGAATCCCTCCCTCTCCGCCATTCCACGACAAATCCCGAACGAACCAGCGCTTTCAGTGCAGACCGTTCCTTTGCGGATGGCGGTGACGAAGCGGTCCAAGATCCAGTTCAATGGTAACGCTGGCGGACAGCCCCGCTCATCGCGGGTGAAAAGGGCGGCCGATTAGCGTCAACGCTGGGGTCGTATGCGATCTTGCCGGAAAGATCGCGCTGAGCGCCCAGCGGAATTTATTTGCACAAAGAATCAAGCTGGCGATCGCCGCTTTGCTCCGCGCTGGATTTATTCCGGTCGTCGAATGCCGCTATTCTGCGCCGATGGCGCCACGATCGCGGCAAATGGATTTGTCCGCCCGGCGCGCGGAAGCGCTTGCGGCTCTGGCGCTCTACGCGATCGCCTCGATCGTGATTTTCGGCCTTCCGCTGTTTCCGGATTTTCGCCATCTCCGCTTGGGCTTCGGCCCCGCCGGCGATCCGCAAATTCCGATCTGGGGGTTGGCTTGGTATCCGTGGGCCATCGCGCATCATCTGAATCCGCTGCGCACCGATTTCGCCTGGGCGCCGTCGGGATGCATGCTGGCGTGGGCGACGACGATTCCAGGCGCCGCGCTGATCATGTGGCCGGTCACGTCAGCGTTCGGACCGATCGTCTCGTACAATGTCTTGTGCCTGATGACGCCGGCGCTGAGCGCGTTCACCGCCTTTCTGCTCTGCCGCGGCATCACGGGCGACTTCCGCGCCGCGCTCGCCGGCGGTTTCGTCTTTGGCTTTTCCACGTATGTCAGCGGCGAGTTGCTCGACCATCTGTCGCTGGCGATGGGTTTTCTTGTTCCGCTGTTTCCATATCTTGGCGTGACTTGTTTCAACGGCAAAATCAGATCGTCGAAATTCGTCGCCGCCGCGGTAGCGCTGATCGTCGGTCAATTCTTGCTTTCGCCGGAAATTTTGGCGACCACGACCTTGTTCTGCGGCGCCGCCATCTTGGCCGCCCGATGGATTTACGGCGAGACCGTTCGCGATCGCCTTAAAAATCTCGCGCGGCTCAGCGCCGTTTCATATGCGATCGCCGCAGTCGTTCTGGCGCCGGCGCTCGCGAGCTTTTTCCCGTCTCCCTTCGGATTGACGCCGATTTACAATCCGGCGCACTGTTCGACCGATCTGCTTAATTTCGTTTTGCCGCTCGAACCGAACATCTTCACGCGCATCTCCGCGGTCCGAAAATTCGCCGAGAATTTGACTTGGGGATGCGAGGCGAGCGCTTTTCTTGGGCTGTTGCCGCTGATCGCGATTTTTTTCGCGATCGGCGGCTCCAAATCTTCCGGCGATCGGCTGCTGGTCGCGATGCTGTTAATTGTCGCCACCGCGACGCTCGGCCCGGTTCTTCATTTCAACGGCAAAGCGATACTGCCGCTGCCGTGGTTGCTGGCGATGCCGGTTCCGCTGCTCAACAACGCGATCCCCGCCAGATTCACGGTTTATCTGTTCCTCATTTTTGCGGCGATGACATCGCTTTGGCTGGCGCGCGGCGGCTTCAGGATTTGGCGTTGGGTTATGGCGATCAGCGCTGTTTTCAGCATCTTTCCGGTCATGCCGATGACGCCCTACGCCGCTCGCGACAGCCTGCCGCCATTTTTCGCGCGGCATTTGTACAAAGCCCATTTATCGAACGGAGAGATCGCACTGATACTGCCATTCGCGGAGTCCGGATATTCCCTGTGGTGGCAGGCCGAAGCCAATTTCTATTTCCGGATGCCGCAGGGGCGGTTGATCGCAAATCTGATTCCTCCCGCATTCGCGCGATGGCCGATCATTCCCGCGCTGGCGGACGATAATCCGGATATTCCCGGCGCTTCCGAACAGTTCGCGGCGTTCCTGAGCCACTACAGCATCAGGACCGTTCTGATCGATCCGGTCGAAGAGAAGAAGTTCGCGGGACTGTTCGCGGGGTTGCGCTGGCGGCGATCTGAAATCGGCGGAGTCGCGGTTTATCGGATCGATCCGGCGGAGTTGGCCGGATTCGGCGCATCGACGGGAGACGGAATGGAGGCGCGATACAATCGCGTGCGTTTCGCCCTGCTGCTGCATGCGGCGCATCAGGCGCTGCATGCGGGCCTTAATCCGGAACTGCTCGGTGCGGGCGAGTTGCGCGATCGCGGGCTGCTGGATTCGGCGGCGGCCGGGGATGAATCGCCCCGTCAGCTTTCAGACTACTCAATTTTCTCAAAGCCGTTCGGCGCGCGAATGACTATTGCGATACTGGATCGTCTGGCCGGCATTTCACATATCGATTATCGCCTGATGGCCGAGCTGGGGCCGGCGCAACAGCCGGAGCTCACGACTTCGGGCTTATGGGTCGGTCCGTGGAGCGGCGGCGGCGTCGCGATCGGGCTGGTCGGCGATCGCGACGGAGTCGCCGCGCTGTTGCGGAAATACAGCCCCTCGGCGACGCGGATCTTCTATCCTTATCCGCTCGATTATAATACAAAGCGCCGGTTTCCCGACGGACAGAATCTGCTCCTGATGGTTTTTCCGCGCGCGGCGCTCGGCGCGCTGGAAGCCGGGGAAGGCGCGAACGCCGCTTCCGCTCCGCCGCCAGGCGCGTGCGCCCCGGAGCCGAAGATCGTCCGGCCGTAATCGGTCCGGCGCACCGGACCGATTACGCGGCGCGCCGGCTACGCGGACGCCAGCGGCCCGCGCAGCAATTTGCCGGGCAGTGCGCCGGTATGCTCGTTGTCGCGCATCAGGATTTCGCCGTTGACGATCGTCGCTTTGATACCCACGGATTTCTGTTTGAGCCGCTTCGCGCCGGCGGGAAGATCGTACTCGAGCGTCGGCATCGCGGGCGATATCGTTTGCGGATCGAAAATTGTCACGTCGGCGCAGGCGCCTTCCTTGATCATCCCGCGTCCCTGCAAGCCCCAGAACGACGCGAGCTCGAAAGTGATCTTGCGGATCGCGTATTCGAGCGTCAGGGCCTGGCGATCGCGCACCCAGTGGCCGAGCAGATGGGTCTGGATCGACGAATCCATGATCTGCGAGACGTGCGCGCCCGAATCCGAAAACGTCACCACCGAACGCGGATGCCGCATCATGGCGAGCACGACATCCTGATCCTCGTTCACGATCGGCTGAATGAAGAATTGCTTCAGATGTTTTTCCAGCGCGAGGTCGATTAGCGTTTCGAGGGGATCTTTCCCGGCTTCCCGCGCGATCTCGGCGATCGAACGATAAGGCGGCAACGGCTTGTCGAGCAGGAACAGGTAGTCGAAGTTGGGTTTGCGCGCTTCGGCGCCGATCGCGCGGTCCGGCCTCGTCATGTACTCGCGCGCGGCTTCGAGCAGCGCGCGGCGCGACTCGGGATTGCGCAAAGCGGCTTCCTGCTCCGCCAGCGGCAGCTTGCGGATTTCCGCCCATATCGGAGTTTTGTCGAAGGGCATCGCCGTCTCGAAAGAGAGCAGCGAACTGATCCATCGGCTGCTGCCCTGCGCGAGCATCCTGCCGCCCATCGCGACCGTCTCGTCGATCATCTGAAAATAGGATCGCCACATGTCGGGCGCGCTGCGCACGGTCACCACGCCAAAGGTCGTCGGGATGCGGGTCGCGAGCGCGAGACGCTGCAATCGCGCGAAGAAGTCCCGCATCCCCTCGGGATCGCGTTCGACCGATTCCTGGGCCAGCTCGAAAACTCCGGCGCCGAGGCCGCCCATCACGCCCACCAGTTCGCTGACTTCCTCCCACTTGGCAAGGCGGCTGGCCACTGGGCGGTCGTCGGGAGTTTCGTGATTGCGATTGCGGGAAGTGCTGAATCCGGCGGCGCCCGCTTTGATCGCGGCGCGCAATTCGCGCTTCATCGCGGCCAGGTCTTCCGAGGTCGCTTCGTCGGAAAAGGCCCGCTCGCCCATCACGTAGGTGCGCAGCGCCGAGTGGCCGAGATAGGCGGTGTAGTTGATTCCTTTGGGCAGCCGATCGATCGCGTCGAGATATTGGGGAAAGGAATCCCACGACCACTTGATTCCGGCTTCCATCGCTTTTGGAGAAATATCCTCGGCGCGTTCGAGGTTGCGGATTACGCGCGCCTTGTCTTTCTCCGCGCACGGCGCCAGCGAGAAGCCGCAGTTGCCCATCACCACGGTGGTGACGCCGTGCCAGCACGAGCAGGTTCCGAGCGCGTCCCAGAAAATCTGCGCGTCCATATGAGTATGGCCGTCGATAAAGCCGGGCGCCACGATATGGCCTTCGGCGTCGATGATCTGTTTGGCCGATTCGTTGATTTTGCCGATCGCGGCGATGCGGCCTTGCGCGATTCCCACGTCCGCGCGGTACCGCGGCAATCCCGACCCATCGATGACCGTGCCGTTGCGAATGATCAAATCGTAGGACATTTTCTTCCTCCGGGCCGGAGACCGGCGCGCTACCGATTAACGAGTTCCCGCTATTTGCAGCCGGGATCGAAGCGGACGAATCGCTCTGAAATCGCCCTTACTTTTTGGCTCCCGGCAAGTAGTCGTCGAGCGGAACGCCAAGGCTGTTAAGCGCCCACGACACCAGGTTGTATTGTCCGATCGTGAATACCAGGTCCATCATCTGCTGCGTGTTGTAGCGTTCGGAAAGCGTTTTCCAGGTTTCGTCGGAAACGATCGAATTCTCGAACAGATCGTCCGCCGCCTGAATCAACGCGGCGTCGTGCCGGTTCCATCCCGCCGCGGGACCTTTGCCGACACGTTCGATTTCATCGCCGGTAAGCCCGGCCGCTCTGGCCATGCGGACATGCTGCTCCCATTCGTAGGGCGCCTGATTGAGCCATCCGATGCGGAGAATCGCGATTTCACGATCGCGCGCGTTCAACGTCTGCCGGTCGGAAAGGATGTAGCTCGCGAATTTCGACCACTCGCGGGCGAGTTTTGGATGCTGCATCAGGACGCGAAAAATATTGGCGACCTTGCCGTTGATTTGGGTGCGCTCGCCCATCTCGCGATCTTTGTCGCTGAGCGTCGCGAAATCGCGAAAGGGCACGCGCTGTTTTCTTTCGATCATCGGAGGACCTCGGATGTTTTCGATGCGCGGGGAATCGCCGCCGCACTCGGTTGACGCCGGGTTCTTCCCAGGGTCGGACGCGCGCCGCGGCGCGCCCGGCCCCGGAGGAATTCTTATGCGCCGGCCGATGCGGCCAGTTTCGCTTCGTCGGCGGCGGTGGGTTGCTCGACCCTGTACAGCTTCTGCGAGTTATCCCAAAGAATCTTGCGCCGGACCGATTCCTCGCAATCCGCCAGCCCGCCTTTGATGCGCGCATGCACCTCCTCGCCATAGAGCGAAGTGGGATGCGGAAAGTCGGTTTCGAACAGCACGTTGTCCACGCCGATTTTGTCGATCAGGCGGCGCGGCGCGGTCTGCTCGAACCAGTAGCAGGCGTATACGTTGCGCGCGAAATATTCCGACGGCAGCCGATCGAATTCCGGATGCTCCTCCGCGACGCTGTTGCCCTGGAACTGGTAGTCCATCGCTTCGAGCGTGAAGGGAATCCATCCGATCCCGCTTTCAACCGATACGAATTTTATCTTCGGGTAGCGCGCGAGCACGCCCGAAATCAACAGGTCGTTCAGTTGCAGGCCGTTGCGCAGAAAGATATCCACCGCCAGTTCCGCGAACGCCGCCATCTTGCCGTATGACGCGACGCGGGTCTTCAGCAATCCCTCAGCCATGTCGCCGGAGCCGATATGAAAACTGATCGGCAGGTCGAACTCGCACGCCACTTCCCACAGCGGATTCCAATGGGGGTCGCCCAGCAGCGGCTTGCCGTAATATTGCGGCTCGCCGGTGAAGAGGATGCCCTTGTGGCCCATCGCGGCGCAGCGCCGAACCTCCGCCACTGCCGCCGGCACGTCCCAGAACGGAATCGACGTGATCGGCAGCAGCCGGCGCGAGTCGGCCGACGCCCATTCGGTCTGCCAGTCGTTGTAGATCCGGACGCAGGTGAGCATCAGTTCCGGATCGTTCAATTTAAGAAACTGCTGCGCGCCGAATCCGCCGACATTTGGATACATGACCATCGCCCAGATGCCCATGTCGTCCATGTACTTGAGGCGCGCCTTCGCGTCGTACGCGCCGGGATGCATCTCCTGATAATTCTTGGGCGGACGTTTGAAACTGCCGACGCCGGCCGTCGCGCTCATGCCGACATGCGCCAGCGACCGGCCGCCCGGTAGCACCCATCGCTGCACGCCCTTGGCGTCGGTTTCAACGTATGGCACTCGGTCGCGCATGCTGGCCGGCGCCCGGCTGGTCCACAGGTCCGGCGTTTCGGTCACGTGAGTGTCCGCGTCGATGATCGTGTAACCGCTCATGCATTTTCTCCTTCGGCTTTCGCGCCGATGTAGCGGGCCGCGAGCGGCTCCGCTCACGCACAGAATAGTTCAGGCCGCGGCCGCGTGAGAACCCGAAAATCGCGCGGGATACTCGCGCGGCCGCGGCTCCGAATCGCTCAGAATTGATTGATCACGCTGATTCCCACGTTCTCGAAGCTCGACATCTGTTCGAGCACGCCAAAGGCTTTTTCCAGCGGAAGCGTTTCCGTGACGAGTTTGCGTGGCTGCAACCGTCCGCGCTCGACCATGTTCAGCATCGTGGGATAACGAAACGACTGGATCGCCAGCGAGCCCATGAGCTGCAGTTCCCTGAAGACGATTTGATCGACGGGCAGCGCGACTTCGCCCTTTTCGAGATTCGTAGTCAGGCCGATCTGGATATGCCGGCCGCGTTTGCGCAGGCTCGCAATCGCATTGCGGCAGGTCGTCGCGATTCCCAAAGCATCGACGCTTACGTCGGCTCCGCCGTGCGTCAGATCCCTCACCGCCTTGACCGGATCGGTCTTCTTGCCGTTCACCCCGTCCGCGGCGCCGACCTCTTTCGCCAGCTCCAGCTTGCGATCGTCGAGGTCAACCGCGATCACCCGCGCGCCAAGCGCCGCCGCGATCTGAACCGCCGACAACCCGACGCCGCCGCATCCGTAAATGACGACGCTCTCCTCCGCCTTGACCTGGCCCTGGTCGATGATTCCATGGAACGCCGTGACATAGCGGCAGCCCAGCGACGACGCCTCGACGAAATCGACCTTTTCCGGCAACTCCGCGCAATTGAAGTCCGCGTGCCTGAGCACCGCGTAGCGCGCGTAACCGCCGGTGCTCGGCGTGAAGCAGTGGTTCGAATGGCCGCCGCGGCAGTCGTCGCACATCCCGCAGCCCTGCACCAGCGGCGCCACCACCCGCATGCCCGGCTTCAGGTTCTTCACGTCTTTGCCCACTTCCTCGACCACGCCGGCATATTCATGCCCGAGGACCGCAGGCAGCCGCGGTTTGACGCCGACCCAAGCCCAGTCGCCCTGCCAGATATGCCAGTCCGACCGGCAGATCCCGCTGCCTTCGACCCGCACGATCGCACCGTCGGCGGGACACGCCGGATTCGGCCATTCCTTGACCACCATCGGCTTGCCGATCTCTTCCATCACCATGGCTTTCATAAATGACGCCTCGCTTTGTTTGATTGACTGGATGCAGCTCCCGCGGCAGCCCATCTGCTACTCACCACACTTGCCGCGGAACCGCAAGAGGCGGCCGGACCGCGCCGCGCGGACGCATTATCATGCTTGCGCGACGGCCAATCATCAGGATTGCTTAAATGCCGCCGGCGGAATTTTTACGTTTGCTTCGCGCCGCGTTTGTGTATACTTGCGCGCAGCGGGGGTTTCCGATGGACGCGGGCAACGACAGGTTCATTCCGGAATTTGGAGTGCGTGTTTTCCTGGTCGAAGATAATCCCGAACACGCTTTCATAGCCGTTACGGTGATTCGTCAACTGCTGGGCGAAGCCAGCGAAGTCATCGTCGCCGAAAATGCCGATGAGGCCGTCGGCCTGATCAGCCAATTTACCGACAATGATCGTCCCGACCTGATGCTCGTCGATCTCCGCCTGCCGGACAACGGCGGTTTCTCCGTGCTGAGCGCCGCGCGCGCGTCCGAATCTTGCGCGCAGGTGCCGGCGTTCGTCATCACCAGTTCGCTGTATGATCAGGATATCGCGCAGAGCTACGAACTGGGCGCCTCGGCGGTGCTATGCAAGCCGCTGTCGCGCGCGAGCCTCCGCGAAGAGTTGATTCGGATCGGCAAGCTGCCGCCGACCGGCTCCGCCGGCGCCACCAAGACTCACTGATCGCGCCGCGCTCCGGCGCCTATCGTTCAGAGATCCGGCCAGTCGCGGTTCCACGGCCGCGCCTGCTCGTATGCGTGAGCGGCCTGCATCACCAGATCGTCGCGATAGCGCTCCGCCACGATTTGCAGTCCCACCGGCAATCGGTTCGCGCCGAAGCCTGCGCGCACCGTCGCCGCCGGATGGCCGCTGAAGTTGAACGGATAGGTGAACGTCAGCGCCTGCATCACGTCTTCAATCTCGCGCCCGCCGATTACCTTCGGCGGCGGGCCGTTCGCCGCGAACGCCTCGGTCGGCACGGTCGGCGTCAGCAGCAGGTCGAAGCGCGTGAAAAGTTCGCGCAGCCATTCATTGAACTGCTCGCGCACCCGGTACGCCGCGCCGTAATCGCGCGCCGTGATTTTGTCCGCCGCTTTCACGCTCGCCATGAACGAGCGTCCGAACTGGTCCTCGTTGCCCGGAAAATATTCGACCAGTCCCGCGAGCGATTGAAATGATCCGATCGTCCGCCACGCGTGACAGGTTTCGATTGCCGGCTCGTCGAGCACGGTCAATTCGTGCCCCAGCTCGCGAAACGTCCCGGCGGCCTTGGCCGCGGCGTCGCGCACCGCCGGTTCGATCGGCCGGCCGAAATCCGGATGGAAGCCGATTCGCAGCCGCTTCGGCAAGTTCTCCAGCGTGGCCGCGAACGAGTATCCCGGATGCGGCAGCGACGACGGATCCGCCGGATCGTAGCCGGCGGTCGCGTCGAGATAGAGCGCCGCGTCGCGCACCGTCCGCGTGATCGGCCCGACCACCGCTAAATCCACCCACTGCTGCATCCCGAGCCGCGCCCCGAGCGGAATCAGTCCCTGCGTCGTCTTGATTCCGAACGCGCCCGTATAGCACGCCGGAATCCGGATCGATCCGCCCCAATCCGACGCGGTCGCGAGCGGCGTCATCCCGCCCGCGACCGCCGCCGAACTGCCGCCCGACGATCCGCCCGGCGTCCGTTCAAGATCCCACGGATTGCGCGTCATTCCGTACAGCAGATTGCGCGTGAAGGCCATGTGCCCGAATTCCGGCGTATTGGTCTTGCCCACAACGATCGCGCCCGCCGCTCTGAGCCGCGCCACTTCGACCGAATCATGCGCCGCGATATGGTCCTTGAACGGCGCCGAACCGTAGGTCGTCGCCATCCCGGCGACGTCGGCGAGGTCCTTCACGCCGAACGGCAATCCCGCGAGCGGTCCCGGATCCGCGCCCCGCGCGATCTTTTCGTCGAGCGCGCGCGCCTCCGCCAGCGCCGCGTCGGAGCGCATCGCGCAGAACGCGTTGAGCTTCGGATTCACCGCTGCGATACGCGCCAGCGTCGCCGTCATCAGCTCGCTCGGTTTGAGCTCGCGGCGCCGAATCAGGTCCGCCAGCTCGTGCGCCGCCATCCAGTGCAGTTCCGCCATCGCGCGCTCCTCCGGGCGCGGCGCCGCCGCGCGTGATTTCTGATTACTCCGGCGGCGCGGATTTTCAAGCGAATCGGCTCGAGCGGCTCGTTTTTGCGAGATTGTGCCGTTCATCGCCCGCGTGATAGACGGAAATCTCCGATCGCTTCAGGGAGGTCCGTCGCGATGGGCGATCCGGCCGCTCCGGCGCAAATGGATTCCGCCGTCAAAGCCGATGCGTTTCATCAGGTGCTGGCGCAGATGGCCGCGGGCGAAAAACTCGATCCCGCGCTCTGGAACCGCTTCGTCGCCGCGCAGAATGACGGCCTGCGCACGGGACCTGCCGTCGGTTCGCGCGCGCCCGATTTCGCGCTGCCCGACCAGCACGGCAAGCTCCGCTCGCTGGCCGATCTCACCGGGCCGAACGGCCTGCTGCTGGTCTTCACCCGCAGCGCCGATTGGTGACCCTACTGCCGCTCTCAGCTCGTCGAGCTGAACCGTTCCGTCGATGCGCTCAGGGAAAAGGGCGTCAATGTCGCTGAAATCAGTTATGATTCGGAAGCCGTGATACACAATTTCGCCGCCGCCTATAACATCCGCTACCCGATGCTTTCCGATCGCGGCAGCGCCGTGATCGAAAAGTTCGAAATCCTCAATCCGAACGTGCCCAGGGACGTCCGCTTCTACGGCATCCCGTTCCCCGGCCAGTATCTGCTGGCCGCCGACGGCGCGGTGCGCGCCAAGCTGTTTCTCGACGACTATCAGGAACGGCCGACCGCGTCGGCGGTGCTGGTGTCGGATTTGGGCGGGGCCGCGTCGGGTCCCTCCGCCGAGGTCGGCGCCGGCGACGTGCAGGCGCGAATCGCGCTTTCCGCCCCGGATACGTTCAGCGGAAACCAGCTCGCCTTCACGCTCGACGTTCAGATCGCCCCCGGATGGCATACCTACGGCGAGCCGCTGCCTCAGGGCGAAGGGCTGACGCCGACCGCCGTGGTCTTCGACGGCGAGCTCGTCTCCGCCCAGAACCTCGCGATGCCCAAGCCGATTCCGATGCGTTTCGCCGCGCTCAACGAAACCTATCCGGTTTACGAGGGCGAGCTGCGCGCGTCGGGAACGATCAGGCTCAAGCAGAAGCTCAAGCCGGGCGATTATAAAATCGGCGGCGTCTTCAACTATCAGGAATGCAACGATTCGATCTGCAAGATGCCGCAGGCGTTGCGTTTCGAGCTGCCGATCACGATCGAACCGATGGTCCCGGCCGCCCCAAAAACTTGATCCACCACCTCCAATAGTAGGCTGATAGGTCTTGCCTAATAATAACTCGCAAGCTAAAGCCGTGTAATGGTAAATCGATACTTTAACTGCTCTATCAGTGGCGCTTATGTTAATTGTCTTTCCATCATTTGTTCGATATCACTGAAAAACCAGATGACATCTTGTGCGGTTGGATTATTGGCGACAGAAACCTCACTTTCTGGGGCCAAGAAACCTGTCGCCGTTGAAGTGAATCATGTGGTCCGGAATGTCGGCAATCCAGACCTCTGTTTCCCAGGCGATGTCCTTCATGTGCTTCCTGAATGTAGCAATATTTGGGAAAGCACTCACATATACGGGGCTGGCTTTGGTGGTTTTCAAGCGTTCCGCGAGCTCGACAACACGCTTTGGCGACATGGGACCGTGCGAAGTGACGGCCTCGATCAGGAAGAGCCAACCGCGATGCCGGTCGAATAGGACCATGTCCGGCAATTTGTCATGGTCATTTGCTGCCAAACCAATCTCGGCAAGGGTTGCCGAATCCATTATCACGTTCTTTTTTGCGGTATCGCCGAGATAAAGCACCTCTGCGTCATAAGCAAAACGCGGTGCGAATTCCTCGATAATTGCTTTTTGCACCCGATTGTGGACACCGGGAGATAGCTTGACCCGGCGGCCGTCGGGAAGGGTCAAGGGCACTAGCTTGCCGCTCGAGCGGCGGCCAGCATATTTGACAGCCAGCGAGCCATGCTTGGCAACAAATCGAGCAACCGCGCTGGCCCAGCGCGGACTGCCGTAGGTTCTGATAACAGTCAGTGCGGATTCGCTGATGGCGTAATGCGCGCGCGGACTGTTCGTGGGCGGTTCGGGTTCGAAAGGATTGTAGTCGGCAATCCGAGCCTGTACGAACTGGTGCAGCACCTGGCGGCGGACCGTTTCACGAGTATTCGGAGCGTAGGTCTTGCCGTATTTCTCGGAAATGAAGGCCATTATGCCCTTGGACACTGTGCGCTTGACGCGCTTAGCGCTCGCCCGCGGATCGTCCGGACCAAGGCCGGCTAACGCCATCAATGTCAAG
The DNA here is from genome assembly GCA_021780225.1 of Deltaproteobacteria bacterium. Classification (GTDB taxonomy): domain Bacteria; phylum Desulfobacterota; class Binatia; order Binatales; family Binataceae; genus JADMIL01. Next base: position 43,086 of record JAJXZF010000099.1, read on the forward strand.
GCGGAAATTTCATTTTGTTGTGCGACGGGTAGGCCGAGGGCCTTTAGTATCTCTCGCGCTTCTTTGGTCTTCGGCACGCGCCCTCTTCCTGTCTACGTTTGTTTTGTTGTCGGCTCTGAGGCGAGAGCGAGAACGAGTTCGTCGACGACGGCGAGGGGCTGCTTCTCATGCTTCACGCGATGCCCGAGAGAGACAATGGCTTCGAGAGGCGGAAGGGGCATTGCCCGCAGTTCAGTGGCGCTGACTTGAGTGTTGCCGCTGATGCATCGGAAATATCCGTCAAACAACGCGCTGTTGTAGAGCGCCGCTAGACCCCAAGCCTCGTCCTCCGTGAGAGTTCCTCCTGGACGGTGCACATAATTCAGATGATTTTCCAGACCAACCGCCGGGAAGGTGGCGTTTTTCAACAACAGGGGAGAAGCAGTGAGGCGACGGGTTTCCTCTTTTGCGCTGAACCGGCGCAATAGAACGTAATTGTTGTTGGGTACGAGGAGCTTTCGGGATTCGGGCCGGTCCGTGATGTATTGCGGCTTGCGGGTTCCATTGGGCCAATGAACGTCCATCGCGCGCACGTGGTGCATCCATAACAAAGGCACTGTGTTGCGATTGGGCCTCACTGCCAGCAATTCTGTGACGCGGAAGGGAACAACCGGGCCAGTTGAAATTTGCAAGCCATAATCTTCAAGGCATCCCGCCCATGCGTCCACCTTGCGCAGGATCTCTTCGTCCTCGGGCGCGGCAGGCAACCGGAACGCGCCATGTGGATTTGATGTGTCGATCACATCGGCGAGAGAGATGCGGCGTTCGATGCGGCGTTCGATGTCGTTCGCATTGGTGCTGCTGGAGATGGTGAGCGAATAGGCGTCTTTCTTTTCGAGCCAATTATTATCGCAAACAGCGTCAAGAATAACGTTTTCCTGCAAGACTTCGTCGCGGCTGAAGGTATCGCGGCGTGAGTCGAAAACGTGGACGCGCACTGGTCGCGCCAGCGAGAAGAATCTTTCGCGGAATTTCTGGAAGTAAGGGCCGGATGCATAGCTGCGTGGTGTGATGAAGATGAAGTCGCCGCCGGGGGCTAGCAACCCGGCCGCCACCGCCATAAACAGGCTATAAATGTTCGGTTGTCCATGCACCACTGCGCCAGCAGCGACAGCGCGCGGATCCTTCCTGCGAATCTTGAAGTAGGGCGGGTTGGCGATGACAGCGTCAAAGCGATGGTCGGCATGATCGCGCAAAGGAATTGCTTCTGCGAGGATAAAATCCTCGCAACGGACATTGGTGCGAATCAGTATGCCGCGCTGTGCCGCCCATTTCGCAAGATTATCAAGAACGTCACCAAGATGTTTCGCGAGCTCGGCATCGATCTCGTATGCGGTGATCTCAATCGCGCGCGGGGGACGGGGATCTTGGGCTAGGCGCTCGACCACCGCGCAAAGCAGAATTCCCGCGCCGGCGGCGGGATCGAGCAGACGCAAGGTATCGCGAGCTCCGATCATGCTCGCCATAAAGGCGGCTACGGCGGGAGGAGTAAGGTAAAGCCCATGACTCTTGCGATGTTCGGCATGGCGGCTGTCAGCATAAGCTTGGCCAACGCGGTCGGCAAAAGCGCTCGGTGGTTCCTGGGAATCACCAGAAGATTGATGGAGCAGTTTAAGCCGAGCGGACATGGCGCTCATCGTTTCACCTCTACCGCTGGGTCGGCAAGGAAAGGCGGGGCGTTTGAGCAGACGGGTTATACTATTTGTCGGCCAGTTCGACTGCGGTCGCCTCGCCGGATGCGACCAGCGCGGCCTGCGCCGTCGCGTCGAGATTCGCCAGTTCCGCCGCCATCACGTTCCGCTCCTTCGCTCAGAGCAGGTTGTAGGCGCGGGCGGCGTTCTCGCCCAGAATTCCGCGCCGGCCCGATTCGGTCATTGGCTCGACCATCCCGGCCAGCTCTTCGAGATAGTTTCCCGGATGGTCCGGATGCGGATAGTCGCTGGCCCAGAAGAATTTGTTCTCGCCGACGTGCCGCATCATCGCGGCGATCGTCCGTTCGTCGGGATCGGCCGAGATGAAACACCGCTCCTTGAAATAGTAAGAGGGCTTTTCCTTGAGCCGCACGTTCTGCGCGATCGTCGTGCCGGTGAAGATCGCGTCGGCGCGATCCAGGAAATAGCCAATCCATCCCGCGCCCGATTCGAGCACGACCACTTTCAGCTTCGGAAAGCGATCGAAAACGCCGTACTGGAAGAACGTCGCGAAAGCGTGCTGCACGCCCTGCGCCGCGAACAGGTCGTAGTACCATGCGGCCCAGCCGAAATTGTCGAAGCGGTGATGCACGCCGAAGGCGGACGGCTCGAGCGTCGGATGAATCGCGAGCGGCGCGCCGTGGTCCTGCGCGATCGCGAAAATCCTATCATGCGCCGGGTCGGCGTGCGGCCGGCGCGAAATCGTGAACGGCGCGAAGAAGGCGCCCTTGCATCCGTCTTTGACCGCGCGTTCCAGTTCGCGCGCGGCTTCGTCGGGATCGCCGAGCGAAAGATGCGCGATCGGCGCGAGCCGTCCGCCCGAATCGCGGCAGCAATCCGCGATCCAGCGGTTGTAGGCGCGCGCGTACGCGGCGGACAATTCCGCGTCCATCGTTTCGCATTCCCACAAAAGCCCGATCGTCGGATAGAGAATCGACTTCGCCATCCCCTCCTTGTCGAGCAGTCGCAGCCGCTCTGTCATGTCCATCGTGCCGAACGCGGCGCCCTTGAGGTAGGTGTCCTCGGGCTTGGGCTTTTCGTGGCGCAGCTCCGCCGCGCGGCCGGCGTTGACGAACTCTTCGCGGCGGCGGCGCGCCTCGGCCACCTGCTTGCCCATCCCGCCGAGCGTGCCGAGCTGCCCCTGGCGCGTCTGCGTGGCGCGCCTGCCCGCGACTTCCAGGTATTCGTAGCCGTCGCCGCCGACTTTGATTTGAATCGCGCGATCGCGATATTTCGCCTCGCTATACTTGAGCCACAGGTCGGGCGGTTCGAGGATATGGCCGTCCGCGTCGATCGCCAGCGCTTCGCTTCGCATCGCGATTGCTCCGTCATTAACCAGTGGCTATTCCGGCGTTGCCGGGCTAATACTCAGCCGCTCGATTCAATTCCCGCTTTGTGCGAATTGCTATTCGATCAGAACAGCGCGAGCGGATTCACCGGCGACGCGGTCGCGCGCTCGAGAATCAGCGGCGCCATCGTGAACAGGAATTCGTAGCGGTTGTGCTTTTCGCAGGCCGCCGCGAGCGCCTCGAAATCGGCGTTGTCGATCAGATGAACGCCCATCATCACCAGCGTGCCGATATGGATCGGCAGGCCCAGTTCGGCGCCGTACGGGCTGGGCGCGGCGTCGCTTACGGCGTCGCATCCGAGCACCGCGATTTTCCGTTCATGGAGCCATTCGAGGCACGAAGCGTCGAGGCCGGGCAGGCCTTCGCGGCGGGGATCCCAGGCGCCCTTGACGGCTTTGCGGCGATGGCGTCCGGTGCGAATCAGGAGCACGTCGCCCTCTTCGACGCCGAGGCCGGCGCCGAGTTTTTCCGCGGCTTCGAGATCTTCGGGAAAAATCAGCTCGCCCGGATCCAGCCATTCGACCTTGCGCGCCCGCGCGATATCCAGCATCACGCCCCGGCTCATGACGCCGTCGCGCGTGACGTCGATCGCGCAGCGCCTGGCGCCGAAGCGGCCGACCTCGCGATCGCTGAAGCCGTTGTACATCTTGCCCTGCCAGAAGACGTGGCAGAGCGCGTCGAGATGGGTGAACGCCATCCCGTGCGGCGCGATCGCGAAATAATCCAGCGAGGCGATTCCCGGCGGGCCCGCGTGCAGCATCATGTGGGTCACCGGCTGCGGGTTGTCCGGCGTGGTCTTGGTCGAGAGCGGCTGCGCCAGCGACACGATGTCGCCGGTTTTGGCGAGCGTCGCGGCGTGCGCGCGCTTCTTTGCCGTAATGAAGTTAAGGGCGCCGCGCTCGTCGTCTTTGCCCCATCGGCCCCAGTTGCTGATTTTTTCGTAAACCGATCGAACTTCCTGCACAGTCAATCGCGGTGGCATGGATGCACCCTCCCTGGTGGCGCTTCATCGGTTAGCGAAACCGCGCCGGAGCCGGCCGGTCCGCGATGGTTCGCGCCGCGCCGCGCGCGCCGACAGGATTTCCGGCGCAGGCGGCCGTGCGTGTATGCTTCGGCGTATAGCACGGGGCGGGCGACGGCGGTCAACCGGCGGATGGCGCGGGATCGCCGGGGCCCGTTCGGGACAGGCCAGGACATCAAAGGCGGGGGGCGGATTTGAGCGACAAAGATCGCACGGCGGCGCGCCTCTATCACGAGGTGACGAAACATTCGTACACCAGCGTTCGCTCGAATCCGCATCGTTTGGATTGGGATAACCGTCCGTTCCAGTACAAGATTTATCCGGCGGCGGGCACGCTCGCGATGCCGCGCGAGATCGAGTTGCCGTCCGCGCCGGCCAGCGCGGCGATCGCGGGACGCGTCGGGACGGCAAACGGCGCCGATCGCACGGTCGGTCTTGAGGAGATAACGCGGCTTTTATTCTGCACTGGCGGGCTTACGCGCAGCCGGATCGTCAACGGCGAGGAGTACCATTTCCGCGCCGCGGCGTCCGCCGGCGCGCTCTATCCGATCGAAATTTATCTCGCGGCGGGCGCCGTCGATGGCGTCGAGCGCGGGCTGTATCACTTTTCGCCGGCCGACCTGAAGCTGCGCGGACTCCGGCGCGGGGATTGGCGCGGCTATCTGGCGGAGGCTGCGGCGCGAGACGATCTTAGGCAATCGCGGGCGGTGTTGATTTTTTCGGCGCTATATTGGCGGAGCGCCTGGAAATATCGTGCGCGCGCCTATCGTTATTGCTTCTGGGACGCGGGCACGCTGCTCGCGAATTTGCTCGCCGCCGCCAATGCGGACGAAATTTCCACGGAAATCATTACGTTTTTTGCCGATGCGCCGGTGGAACGGTTGCTTGATGTGGACGGCGACCGCGAGGGCGTTGTGTGTCTGGCGCCGCTCGGGCGTGTACCGGACGCGCCCGCGGCGCCATCCGGCGCCACAGCGCTGCCTCCGATTGGCCTCGACACAATTCCGCTGTCAGCCCACGAAGTCGTCTATGACGACCTCGTCAAGCTGCATCGCGCTTCAAGTCTCGACTCGCCGGACGCGGCGGCGGCGTGCCGCGAGGCGCGTCTGGCGCCGCCCACCGGCACCGGCGGCGGCCCGCCGGTAATGATCGAGCCGCTCGCGGACGACGAAACGGCGGAATTAGGCGCCACGATCCTGCGCCGCGGTTCGACGCGCGAATTCGCGCGCGAAGCGATGGACGCCGCCGAGCTCGGGACAATTCTCATGACCGCGCGCGCGCCGGTTCGGGCGGATTTTCCTTTCACGGTCGAGCCATTCCTGATCGTCAACGCGGTCGATGGTTTGGCTGCGGGCGTTTATCGTTTCCGGCGTGCGGCGGGCGCTCTCGAATTACTGCGTGCGGGCGAATTTCGCGGCGAGGCGGGATACCTGTGCCTTGAACAGCCGCTGGGCGCGGATTGCAGCGCGCTGATTTGCTACATGGCGCGCCTGGACGAGGTGCTGGAGGCGTTCGGGAATCGCGGTTACCGAATCGCGCATCTGGAGGCCGGACTGCTCGGCGGCCGCGCCTACCTCGCGGCATATTCGATCGGCCGGGGCGCGACGGGTTTGACATTTTATGACGACGACGCGGCGAAATTCTTTTCGCCCGACGATCCAGCGTGGTCGCCGCTGCTGATGCTGGCGGTCGGCGCGCCGAAGCGGCGGACCGATCGCGAACCCGACGACGGCTGATCCCCGCCGCACGATGCCGAAGGGCGCGTGTCCCTCCGCGCTCAAAGAATTCGTTGAAGCTGTCGTTTTAGCCGTATCAGCGTCGAAGGGACCGCGGCTTCAGCTTCGGCGCCCATCAAATAATCACCGTGCGATGCAATGCTTGCATTGTGGGCAGTGAAATATGCACGGATCGGAAAATAGTCCAAGTTTATCTACGACTTTCGGATGGCATTGGGCTTGCTGATGGCCTCCTTCACCGGCGTCCCTGCGGCTTGGGACAATTTCGGTGTCCGCACAGCGGATAGAGACAAGGAGGAAAGATGGCTGCAACACCCGAAGCACCCAAGATGCAAGCAACGCTTGGGTTGACCGGGGTGACGGTCAACGCGATGGCGTTGATCGCACCGGGAGCGTTCCTATGGATCACGTTCGTCATTCAGGCCGGCTACGTGTTTCCGTCGGGACTGGCGATGTGGGCTGGAATTTTCGTCGCGCTGGCGCTGGCGTATGCGACCGCGCTTTCGTACTCGGAACTGGCGAAGCTCTATCCCGGCGCCGGCAGTTCCTATTTGTTCGCGGAACAGGCGTTCCTTAACACGACCCGCGCTTACAAATTTTCCCGCATCGCCAAGTTCGTAATCGGCTGGGCGTCGCATCTTTACTACTGGGTTTATCCCGCGGTGATGGTCGCGACGATGGGCGTGTTGATTGGCTACATTTTCGGCACGCTATGTCCGAGCATGATGAACAGCACGGTGCCCGGACCGCTGTTCATGGCGGTGGTCGCGGTGATCTTTTCGTATGTCGTCGCCTATATCGCGTTTCGCGGCGTGTCCGGATCGACCAACGTCAATATCGCGATCAACGCGATTCAGATCGCTGCGCTGATCTTCTTCAGCGCGTTGGCGATCGCTTATCGCGTGGGCCATCCGGAAGGTTCGGCCGGCCTGGGTTTCGACGCCAACGGCAACGTGATCAAGACCACGCTTCATTACGCGCTGAGCGGCGACAACCCGTCCCATCCGAGCGCCTGGTCGGTAATCGCGCCGCACAACATCTCGTGGACGATGCTGCAGGCGACGATCGCGATCCTGCTGCTGGTCGGCTTCGAGTCGGTCACGGCGATGGGCGAGGAAGCGAAGAACCCGAAGCGCGATATTCCGCGCGCGGTGCTGCTTTCGCTGACCATTCAGGGCCTCATCTGTTACATGTTCGAATACTTCGCGGCCAACTACTTCATGAGCAGCGCCTACAGCCTGAAGGCGGCGAGCGGATCGGCCGCGCCGATCGGCGACATGATGACTCTGGTCGGCAACGCGCTGCTGGGCGGGCATGGCCAGGCGTTCATGTTGATCGAGGCGTTCACGGTGTTCCTTGCCCTGATCGGCACGACCTTGAGCTGCATCAACACCGGCGCGCGCGTGACCTATGCGATGGGCCGCGACGAAGAAGTGCCGGAGCATTTCGGACTGCTGCATGGCGACAACCTGACGCCCCATCGCGCGATCTGGACGCTCGCCGGAATTTCGGCGGTGTTGGGCGGACTTGCCGCGTTGACTTTCTTCACCGGCGGTTCGGCTCCGACCGATGACGTGATGAAGACGCTGCCGCACAACATCTGGTACGCGCTCGGCCTTGGCTCGAACGCGACGTTGTCGGCGCTGCCCAACGGCTTGCTGACGGTGACGCTGCTGTCAAACTTCGGCACCTTCGTGCTCTACGGACTGACCAACGTCGTCTGCATCGTCGCCTTCAAGGAGCATCACGAGTTCCACGGCTTCAAGCACATGGTGGTGCCGATTTTCGGCGCGTTCGCGAACTTCGCGTGCCTCGCGTTCTATGTCATCGGGCCGCTGGAGGGTCTCGGAAGCTGGAAAGAGCCGATCATCGCAGTAGTGCTGTCGGCGGTGTGGGGTTTGTACGGCGCGCTCTATTTCATGCGCAATTCCAAGAAGAAAGGGAAAGATACGCTCCTTGTCGCCAAGCCAGCCTGAGGCCGCAATGCGATAATTGGGACTCGGTTTGGAGATGAGACAGGGGAGGGCCGCGGCCACGGCCCTCCCCATTTTTTATTTTTACGATGAGGCGCGCGGGTTGCGCGGAGTGCGCGCACGGAATCTCGGTTTGCGATGCAGTGCATTTGGCCGATGCATGACGAATAGTCAGTACTGCTGAATGAAGCGGCGCCATCCGAGCCGTCGCCCCGAAAAAGCTTGGGA
>JAJXZF010000075.1 GCA_021780225.1 Deltaproteobacteria bacterium
CAATTACCGCCGTCTGATATGGCTGATAACGAAATGTCGCAAGGTGCTCGCTGAAGCGGCCGGCCGGGTCGAAGCCGACGCCGCCCGGGAAACCGTTGTTCACCGTGCCCGCGTTGACGTTGCATTCACCGTCGTAGCGATGGTCGGCGTAGTCGCAGCTATTCCACATCGGCTGCAGCCGCGGGATGATCACGCCTTCGAGGAAATTCGAGGTGAGCGGTCCGAATTCCGGCAGATTCAGGATCGGATGGATCATCCACTGCGGAATGCGCGACTGCTCGAGGTTGGCGAAGCCGAACGCCCAAGTGGTGTCCTGCGGATTGACAATATCGCCGACGCGAAACGCCAGCGACTGACCCCAGACCACGATCTGATTGCCGATATAGGTCGTCAGCGGACCGGTCTTGTTCTCCCACCAGGCGTCGCGAACGGTGTACTGATTGTAGAATTCGTTGGCGTACATGCCGAGCCCGTTCGCGCTGTTGAAAGCGTAGGGCGGCTCGTAGACAAACCATTCGCGGGCGAAGAACGAGTTGTTCTCGTTCAGGCGGTAGTTCTCGTCGACCTGCAGCAGCGTGCGCGAAGTCGCGAGGTTGTTGCGGCTCGTGGTGAAGTTCCGCAACGCCGACGGATTCTGCCACATGCCGAAGGTCTGGCTGAGATAGCCCGACACGTGCAGTCCGCTCAGCCAGCCGTTTTCCGGCGCGGCCGACGAACTTTGCGGCAACGCATCCGCGTTGGCGCCCGTCACATTCAGCCCGCTTGCGGGCTGCGCATTCACGTCGCCGGCGCGTGCGCCGCCGGCGATCAGCCCGACGATCAGCAGCGCTCCCGCTAGCGCCGCCGCTGTCCGGGACACTCCCCCAGACCCATGTTTCCCGTGCAATCCGGTCTCCATGCAAATTCCTCCCTGCCTGACTGATCCAGGAACCTTGGAGATTGCGACACTCGGTCCCCTGAGCGAACATCCGGCGCCGCCTTTACCCCATCGGCATCCGATGCCGCGTTCCAATAACCCGATTATTCGATTGGAGTTTGTTCGGATTGAGCAGGGCGTTTCAGCAGTCGCCGGCAATCGCGCCGCGCCGTCGCGTCACACGACGTTGTCGGCCGCTCCGGCGTACGCCAGCGGATGGCTTCAAAGGGATGTCGGCTTGTCTGAAGCGGAATAAACCGGAACCGAAAATTACAGCCGAACCAACCCCTCCCTGCGGAAATCGCCTGAATCCGCACCTCCCTCCACCAAATAATCGCTACTCCCGCCGCGTTTTCGACGGAACCGCGTCCGAGCGGTTCGCAGACTAATTTACCGCTCGGACCGTTCCGCGGCTTTCACCGCAATGCACCAGCCGCGCGACTCGCGCATTGACGCAAACGCGACTGGCTATCTAACAAATATTCAAGGCAAGATCAAACAGCGATCACGAGCGCTTAAGCCGTTCCATCGCCGCCGCCGACGATCGACGAGGCGCGCAAACCGTCCGACTCGCCGCCGATCGCCGCCCGCGCGCCGCGGCGCCATCCGCTCCGGCCTTTTTCCACAACTCCGCGGCTTCGCGATGTGGACCGATCGCAGCCCGCCCCGGATGCGCTTGCGGGCATGATTTGGTAGCGTCGGGCGTGACCCTGCAAGCCGGAGGTGGATGACTTGCGAATTGTACTGATCGGCCAGGCGGCGTTCGCCGAAAAGGCGCTCGAAACCCTGCATACGCGCGGCGAAACGATCGTCCATGTCTTCGCCCCGCCCGACGAACCCGGCGGCCGGCCCGACCCGCTCATACGTAAAGCCCGCGAACTGAATCTGCCGCTGAGCCAGCCCGCCTCGTTCCGCGGCGAACGCGAGTTCGAACAATTCAAGGCGCTCGACGCGGACCTGGCCGTGATGGCCTTCGTCACGATTATCGTGCCCGAGCGGATCCTTTACGCCCCGCGCCGTCGCACGATCTGCTTCCATCCCTCCCTGCTGCCGCGCCATCGCGGCGCCAGCGCGATCAATTGGGCGATTATCGCCGGCGACGCCGAAACCGGCGTCACCTGGTTCTGGCCCGATCGCGGCATCGATACCGGTCCCGTCCTGATTCAGCGCCGCGCGCCGATCGGCCCCGCCGATACCACCGGATCGATCTACTTCAACACGCTCTTTCCACTCGGCATCGCCACGATGGTCGAAGCGATCGATCTGATTCGCGCGGGCACGGCGCCCGCGATCGCGCAGGACGAGCGGCTCGCCACTTATGAAGCGCCCTGCCGCGACGAGCACGCCGCGGTCGATTTCCGCAAACCCGCCCGCGAGGTCCATAACCTCGTGCGCGGATGCGATCCGCAGCCGGGCGCGTTCGTGACGCTCGGTGGACGGCGGCTCAGGCTGTACGACGCGCTGCCACTCGGCGCTCCGGTCGCCGCGCCACCGGGCGCGATCGTCGCGATCGACGCGCAGGCGATGACGATCGCGCTCGCCGGCGGCGCGCTCACGGTGCGGCGCGTCCGCTTCGATCCGAGTCCGAAAAAGGTCGCACCCGCCGAATTGGCCGCCACCGGCGAACTCACCGTGGGCGCGCGCTGCGATCCGGTTGCGCCGTTCGCCGCCGCGTTCGCCAGCGAACGCGGGTAAGCGATGCGCCTGTGCGCGGGCACGGCGAAGGGCGTCGTCATTCTCGACCCCGCGCGGCGCGGGCCGCCCCTAATGGCGCTGGCGGATCCGCCCTCCGTATGGTGCATGGCGCGCGACGCCGACGATCCCAATCTGCTTTACGCCGGCGCGGTCCATAACGCCTTGGCCGGCAGCGCCCGCGGCCGCGCCGCGCTCGCCCGCTCGACCGACGGCGGCCGCTCCTGGACCGATATCACCCCCGGCGCCGCGCGCGACGAGGAAGTCTGGGCGGTCGCCACCCCGCCGGGACGATCCGGAACCGTCTATATCGGCACCTCGCGCACGCGCCTGCTGCGCAGCGAAAACGCCGGCCTAAGCTTCCGCAACTGCGCCGCGCCGCGCCGCGTCCCGATGCGCGATCGTCTCGGCTTTTCCGGCCCCTCCGAATTCGCGCCGATTCGCGCGATCCGCTTCGGCCCAACCGATCCTTCGGTAATTTACGCGGCGCTCGAAACCGGCGGCATCTTCCGCTCGGCCGACGGCGCCCGCACCTTCGCGCCGCTCAATCAGCCGGTGGACGCGGAGGTCCACGGCCTTGCGGTCGATCCCGGCGATCCGGCCCGCCTGTAC
>JAJXZF010000050.1 GCA_021780225.1 Deltaproteobacteria bacterium
CGATCGGCGATCGCGTGACGATTTTAAACGGCGCGGTGATCGGCGCCGACGGCTTCGGCTTCGTCGAGCATAACGGCGACCTCGTGAAGGTGCCGCAGGTCGGCAGCGTGATAATCGAGGACGACGTCGAGATCGGCGCGAACACGACCGTCGATCGCGCGACGATGGGCGCGACGATCGTGCGTCGCGGCGTGAAGCTCGATAATCTGATTCAGATTGGCCACAACTGCGAGCTTGGCGAGTATTCGCGGATGGCGGCGCAATCGGGACTGGCCGGTTCGGTGCGAATCGGCCAATGGTGCCAGTTCGGCGGCCAGTCGGGTTCGGCCGATCATGTGCGGGTCGGCGACCGGGCGCGGGTAATCGCGCAGGCGGGCGTGCACAACGACCTGCCCGACGATGCGCTGGTGGGAGGAGCGCCGGCGATCGACATGAAAGTCTTCCGCCGGATGGTCGCGGTCGAGCCGCGACTGCCGGAAATCGCGCGGCGCTTGCGCGCGATCGAGCAGCGGCTCGGAATCCGCGGCCGTGGCGACGGTTGAGACGACGGTTTGAAGCGGGGGTTTACCGGGGCGGAGATGGCGCTGTGGCGATGATGGTTAAGAAACGGGATTGGGCGCGAAACGGCGGCAGATGGCTGCTGGTGGCGGTGCTGGCGATCGGGGTGGCGGCAGGATGCGACGGATGTATCGCGCTGGCCATACCGAGTCTGGCCTATCAAGGATACAAGTACGAGCATGGCGGCGGTTCGCAATCGACGTCGAGCCAGCAGAGCACGTCCAAGCAGACCAAATCGGCCAACACCTCGTCATCGGCCGCGCCGAACGATTCGAATACCGAATAACGTGGCCGGCTAGCGCGACGTCCCGCAAATAACTTCCACCTGATGCCTTGTCAGCTTGGCGCGCAGGCCGCCCACTGTTGGACGAAAAGGGAGGGATTGCCGGGTCTGGGCCCGGCAATGACGAACAGAGTTGGTCATGCCCGGACTTGATCCGGGCATCCAGGCGGAGCGAGATTCCTCGCCGCATCCTTCGCTGCGCTCAGGACCGGCTCAGAATGACTTGGTGAAGCGTTTTTTTGGTTGTCATTCTGAGCGAGGCTGCCGAGCGAAGAATCCCGGTCCGCTGCGATTCTTTGGTAAAGGTTTCAAGGGACGTCACACTAAAAGGGGATGTCCTCGTCGTCCATCGGAGCGCCGCCGCCATCGCCTGCGCCCAGCTCGATCGGCTCGTCCATCCCGCCGCCCGCTCCCGCGCCCGCCCGGCCGCCAAGGAACTGCACGCGCTGTGCGATGATCTCGGTGCGGTAGCGCTTGCCGCTGCCGTCCTTGGCCTCGTACTGTTGGTTCGAGATGCGTCCCTCGACGTAAACCTGACGGCCTTTTTTAAGATATTGGCCGCAAAGTTCGGCTTGTTTGCCCCATACCACGATATTGTGCCATTCGGTGCGCTCTTGCCGCGCGCCGCTGCGATCATTGTATGAGTCGCTGGTTGCGAGCGTGAACTTGGCTACGGTTTGGCCCGAAGGCAGGTAGCGCACCTCGGGATCGCGCCCGAGATTGCCGACTAGGATTACTTTATTTACGGACATCGGATGCGGCCCTCGATAAGCCCAAGCTAAGCCCGCTCCAGATTGAGCGCAAGCGTGCGGCGGCGTCGGTTGTACACAAGCGCGTCGGCCCGTCCACAAGTCCGGTCGCGGCTAGGACTTCAGCGGCGCGACGCTTCCGCCTGCGGAAGGCGCTGGATATAATCCCGACGGGGGGCGAAGCGCCGGCGCGCGGGTGGGGCAGGGTTGCGAAGGGCTGATGGCTGCGGCGAAATCCACGCCAATCAAAGTTACGCCATTGGGCGGGCTCGGCGAGATCGGGCTCAACCTGATGGTCGTCGAATACGGCGACGAAGCGATTCTGATCGACGCCGGCGTGATGTTTTCGCCGGAAAGCGCGCTCGGCAGGGGGCTGATGCTGCCGGATTTGCGCTATCTTGCGCAAGCGCGGCTTCACCTCCTCGGAATTGTTCTGACGCACGCGCATGAAGACCATATCGGTGCGTTGCCGTTCGTGCTGCGACAGCATCCGGCGCTCGTTTACGGATCTAAAGTAACGCTTGCATTTGTGCGGCGCGGCCTCGCCGAGGATGGGCTTGGCGGCGCGGATTTGCGCGAGTTCGCCCCCGGTCCGGAAATCCGGCTTGGGCCGTTTCGAGTCGAGCCGATTGGGGTCACCCATTCGACCCCGGATGCGATGGCGTTGGCGATCCGGGCGCCGGGCGCGCTGATTGTTCACTCCGGCGACTTCAAGATCGATCCCGCGCCGGTTGACGGCGCTCCCTTCGACGGCGAGCGCTTCGCGCGGCTTGGAGAAGAGGGCGTGGACCTGCTGCTCTCGGATTCCACCAACGTCGAAAGGCCGGGACGAACCGGCTCGGAGAGTTCGATCCGGCCGGTCCTGCGCGATCTGATGGGGCGCACGCGGGGCCGCTTCTTCCTGTCGTCGTTCTCGTCGCATCTGCATCGAATTCGCCAGCTCGCCGAAGTCGCGCACGAGTTCGGACGCCGGGTGGCGCCGTTGGGACGCCGGATGGCTGAAAGCGTTCGGATCGGGCAGGAAACCGGCCAGCTCAATCTGCCGCCGGGAACCTTTATCGAGCGCGCCGAAGCGGATTTTCTGGAGCGGCGGCGGTTGGTCTATCTGACCAGCGGCAGTCAGGGCGAACCGTCGTCGGCGATGGCGCGCCTGGCAGCCGACAACTATCCGCAGGTGCATTTGGATGAAGGCGACGCGGTGGTGCTCTCGTCCCGGTTTATCCCCGGCAACGAGCGCGTCATCAACACGATGGTCAATTCGCTGTGCAAGCGCGGTGCGGACCTGTTCTACGACGCGGTGGCGCCGGTGCACGTCTCCGGCCACGCCAGCCGCGACGAATTGATCGAGCTGATTCGATTGACTCGGCCGCGCCATTTCGCGCCGATTCATGGCGAATATCGCCATCTCGCGCGCCATCACGCGCTCGCGATCGAAGCCGGCGTGCCGGCGCGGAATTGCTTTCTGCTCGAGGACGGCGATCCGCTGATCCTTGATAACGGCGAGGCGCGCCGCGGCCGGCCTGTGCCGGTCGGCCGAATCTTCGCTGATGGCGAGGAGTTGGGCGATCCCGTCCTGGTCCGGGAGCGTCGCGCGCTTGCGCACGATGGCGCCGTGATCGCGTTCCTGGCGATTTCGGCCCGCAATGGACGAGTCGTCGCCGGACCGGAACTGATTTCCCGCGGCGTCGTGCCCGGCGATGGCTCCTCGCCGCACTTGGCGCGCGCCCGCGCTGAACTCAGCGCCCGAATTCGCGGGATGGGCGCGCGTCCCGACGACGATATCACGCGTCTCAAAGATGAAATGGTGCGGGTGCTGCGGCGTTATTTCGCCGACGCGATCAATCGGCGGCCGCTGATCGTTCCGCACGTGATGGAGGTCTGAGCGCCATTCCGCGTCAAGCCAAAGCGCCGCCGATCGATTTGGCCGCGGTCGCGCCGGAGCCGTCGCGCGGCGGCCGCATCGCGCGCGAATTGGCCGCGCTCGGTTTCGTCGCCGCGGCGGCTTGGGCGATGCTCAGTCTCGGTTCGCGCGAATTCGGCGGCGTGAATCTGGGCGGATCGCTGGGCGGCGCCCTGGCGGCTTCCTTGGCGGCCTCATTCGGAATCGAAGCGTACCTCGTAATCGCGGCGGCGGCGGCGCTTGGATGGCGCGCATGGGCGGCGAACGATTCGCATCAACTCGCCCACGAATGTTTGGGCGCGCTCTTGTTGCTGGCCGCAATCAGCGCCATCGGCGGATTCCTCGACCGGCCGGGCGCGCCGATCGCCGGCTCGGCTGGCGTATTCTTCGCGACGGAATTAAAGAATTACTTGAATTTTGGCGGAGGCGCGATCGCGGTCATGGTCGCGATCGCGATCGGCCTCGCCTTGACGCTCCATCGCGCGCCCACAGATCTCTTGGCCTTCTTTGGCTCCCAGAACCGCGTGGACTCGAACGGTATGGCGTCTGACGGCTCCACGCCGTCCACAGCTTCGACGGGCGCCGCGAGCGGGCAATCCATATCGATCGCGACCAGCGCGCTCGCCTCGCCTGACAATTCCGATGCGGCGCCGCCCAAACTGAAATTCGCGGCGCGGCAGGCGCCGAAGAGCGTTTCTTCCAAAACGGAAGGCCTGTCTGGCGCCACGACGTCGGTCGCGCCGCGGCGCGGCGCCGGAGGGTTTCAGCTTCCGCCGCTCGACCTCCTCGATACGCCATCCGGAGAGCACGCGGCGATCGACGAAATCGCTCTGGCGGAAAGCGCGCGCGCGGTCGAGCAGAAGCTGGGCGATTTCGGCGTGGCCGGCCGCGTGGTCGAAGTGCAGCCCGGGCCGGTAGTGACGATGTACAAGTTCGAACCCGGCTCCGGCGTGAAAGTGAGCCAGATCGTCAATCTGGCCGACGATCTGTCGCTGGCGCTGCGCGCGCCGACGGTGCGAATCCAGGCTCCCGTTCCGGGTGAGGCGGTGGTCGGGATCGAGGTTCCCAATCGCAAGCGCGAGAAGGTCTATCTCCGCGAAATTCTTGAAGCCGACGAATTCCGCGCCGCCCGCAGCCAGCTTACGATCGCGTTGGGCAAGGATATCGCGGGCCGTCCCGCGGCCGCCGATCTCGCCGCGATGCCGCATTTGCTGATCGCCGGAGCGACCGGCACCGGCAAGTCGGTCTCGATCCATACGATGATCGCGTCGATCCTGTTCAACGCGACCGCCGACGACGTGCGCTTTATCCTGATCGATCCCAAGATGCTGGAACTTTCGGTTTACGACGCGATTCCGCATCTGCTGGTTCCCGTCGTGGTCGATCCGGAAAAAGCCGCCGCCGCGCTCTTGTGGGCGACGCAGGAGATGGAGTCGCGCTACCGGCTGATGCGCGATCTGGGCGTCCGCAATATCGACGGCTACAACCAGGCGATCGGGCAGGGCGGAGAACTGGTGGAACTGCGCCGGGGCGGCCGGGAGCAAAATTCGGGCGAGGACGAGGAATGGCGCGACGAATCGGTCAAATACCGCCGCCTGCCCAAAATCGTGATCATTATCGACGAACTCGCCGACCTGCTGCTTTCGGAGGGCAAGACCGTCGAACGCGATATCACGCGGCTGGCGCAAAAGGCGCGCGCCGCGGGAATCCATCTGCTGCTCGCGACCCAGCGGCCTTCGGTTGACGTGCTGACCGGTCTGATCAAGGCGAATCTGCCGGCGCGAATTTCCCTGCAGGTGACCTCGCGGGTCGATTCGCGCACGATTCTCGATTCGATCGGCGCGGAACGGCTGCTCGGCGCCGGCGATATGCTGTTCATGCCGCCCGGCACGGCCAAGCTGCGGCGCTTGCACGGTCCCTTTGTTTCCGAAACTGAAATTCGCAAGGTCTGCGATTTCTTGCACGCGCAGGGCGCTCCGGACTATCGGATGGAGATACTTGAAACGGCCGCCGCGGGCGACGGCGACGGTCCCGGCGGCATCGACGATTATCGCGACGATCTTTACGACGACGCGGTGCGAATCGTGCTCGAAACCAATCAGGCTTCGATCTCGATGATCCAGCGCCGTCTCAGAATCGGCTACAATCGCGCGGCGCGGATGGTCGAGCGGATGGAGCGCGAGGGACTGGTGATGCCGGCGGACGGCGCCCGTCCGCGCGAAGTCCGGATGCGCTCGCCCGAGTGAGCGAACCGTCATCGAGCGAATCGAAACGCGGTTTATTTCGTCCTGATCAATATCGTGCTCAAACCTGATACGAACCCAACTCCATGGTTCGCGCGAATTTTGCGCGCGGCGGCGTTCATCGCCGCGCTTGCGATTATTGCGACGGCGGCCGCGCCGCGGGCGCTGGCCGCGATCACGGCGGCTGGCGAACCGCCGGAATTGCGCGAATTGCTCGTGCGATTGCAGCGGCATTATCAGGAAACGCAATCATTCTCAGCGAAATTTAACGAAACGATCACCCGCCCCGGCGCATCGCCGCTCCATCGTAGCGGCACGCTGTCGTGGCTACGGCCCGGACGAATCCGCTTCGACTACGCAGCGCCGCAGCCTGAGACGGTCGTGAGCGACGGCCGCACGCTTTACGATTACGATCCGGGCCTCAATCAGGTAATCGAAACGCCGCTGAAGGACGCGATCAAGGCTCAGGCGGCCGCCGCGCTGCTGCTCGGCGCCGGCAATCTGGAACGCGATTTCTCGGCGATGCGATCGGAAAATTCGACCAACGATAAGCTAACGCATGTTGTATTAACTCCTAAAGGCGGCGGACCCCGGATTGAAATCGGCGTCGATCGTTCCACCTCGAATATCGTTACGCTGACGATTACGGACGCGCTCGGCAACCGCACGGAATTCCATTTTTTGGACATCCAACTGAACATCGCGCTGGCGCCGGCCAATTTCATCTTCAATGTTCCCGACGGCGCCGACGTTGTGACTTCCGGCGCCGGGCCTTAATCGGCTCGTGCGCGGTCAACGGCGATCGCACGCGCAAGCATTTTTGATACCCGATTGCGCTAGGTGTCGCGCGCGGGTAGGAATATACGACCTTGGGTTATAGAACGTGCCCACGATCGAGAAAGTTCATTTCATCACGCTAGGCTGTCCGAAGAATCTTGCGGACAGCGAGTTGATGATGGGGGCGCTGGCGGGCGCCGGCTACGAGCTGACTTTTGATCCCGACGACGCGCAGGTCCTGGTGGTGAACACCTGCGCCTTTATCGAATCGGCCAAGAAAGAGTCGCTCGACGCGATCCTCGACGCCGCCGAAATCAAGCGGCGCGCCGACGGCCGCCGGCTGGTGGTCGCCGGATGCCTTGCGCAGCGCTATGGCGCCGAGTTGCGCGAGCGTCTTCCTGAAGTGGATATTTTTGTCGGCACCGGCAATTTTCTCGATCTGCCGGATTTGCTGAGCCGCAGCCGTCCGCCCGAAGCGATCGTGGCGCCCTATGCCGGCGCCGCGCATCTGCTGCCCACGGCCGACGCGCCGCGCGTCCTGACGGGCAATTTCTTCTCGACTTATCTGAAGATCTCGGAAGGCTGCAATCACCAGTGCGCCTTCTGCATCATCCCGAAGATTCGCGGCCGCCACGAGAGCCGCACGCCCGGCGATATCGTCGCCGAGGCTCGCGCGATGGGCGCCGCGGGCGTGCGCGAAATCAACTTGATCGCCCAGGACCTGACCGCGTATGGACGCGACCTGCGACCGGCGTCGTCGCTCGCGGCGCTGTTGCGCCGGCTTGCGGAGATCGACGAGATCCGCTGGATCCGCCTGCTTTATTGTTATCCGAACTTCGTTACCGACGAATTGCTGGAGACAGTCGCCGAATTGCCGACAGTGGTTAAATATATTGATATGCCGCTGCAGCACGCCGACGACGGAGTTCTGCGGGCGATGCGGCGCGAGCGATCGGGCGCGGCGCTGCGGGCCCTGCTCGATCGAATCCGGCGGAAAATTCCGGGCGTGGCGATCCGCACTTCGTTTATCGTCGGCTTTCCGGGCGAGGACGGCGCGGCCTTCGACCGGCTGCTCGAGTTCGTGCGCGAACAGCGATTCGAACGGGTCGGAGCGTTCACTTACTCGCGCGAAGAGAACACTGCGGCCTATCCGATGGCGGGTCAGGTTCCGGAGCGAATCAAACGCGAGCGGCGCGCCGCGCTGATGGAGGCGCAGGCGGAAATTTCTTTGCGCCGCAACCGGGAATTGGTCGGCGGCGAATGCGAAGTGCTGGTGGAAGGGCCGATGCCGGGGCGCGCCACGCGATTGCGCGGGCGAACGCCGCAGCAGGCCCCTGAGATCGACGGGATAGTGATTTTGAAGGGCGACGCCGAACCGGGCGAGTTTGTGCGCGCGCGCATCGAACGCGCGCGCAGCTACGACCTGGAGGCGACCGTGGCGAACGCCGCGATGCTTAACTAAGAAGGTGGCGGGCGATGGCTAAACAGAAGACGGCGGCTAACCGAAAGAAGTTCCTGGCCGACCTCCGCGAACATCTGCGCGAAATGAAGTCGAAGTTGCACGAAGAGATCGACTCCGAGCTCAAGGCTGAACGCGAAGGCGCCAAAGACGAGGGCATGGACACGTATGATCTGGCCTCGGAAGAGCGCGATCGCGAAATTAATTTCATCCTCTCCGACCGCGAACGGATGAAGGTCAAACAGATCGACGAAGCGCTTTCGCGGATCGAAGAGGGCGCTTACGGCGTCTGCGAATCCTGTGGCCTGGAGATCGCCGAAGAGCGGTTGAAGGCGATGCCGTTCACGCGGCTGTGCCGCGATTGCCAGCAGGATCAGGAGCGCGAGGCGCGCTCGCAACGCCGCTTCGACGACGAGCGCAACACGTACCGCAAACTCGGCTCGACCGACGCGGACGAAGACAATATCTGAACGAAGGGCGAAGCGGCCCCGCGCGCGGATCGCGAAATTGGCCGTAAGCGAGCCGCGCGTATCCGTTCGCTGGGGGAGCTTTACGCGACTTCGCCAACCGGGCATGTTTAATTGGATGTCGTTAGCGCGGATGTGGGGACGGGGCCCGCGCCGGTCGAGATTTAAACGCAATGAGGATTTTCAGGGAACGCCGGGCTGACGCGGAACGCGATTTCCGCGCCACGCCCGGAGCGGTTGCGCCGGGCCTGGGCCTGAACGGCGTGCGCGCGGCGGTCGCGATCGCGAGCGCCAAAGGCGGCGTCGGCAAAAGCGCGATCGCGGTGAATCTGGCGGCCGCGCTGGCGCTGGCTGGCCGCAAGGCGGGAATCCTCGACGCCGATTTGAATTCGCCGAACGTGCTCGCGATGCTGGGCTTGAAGGCGCCGCGGCGCGTCTTCGGCGGCGAGACCATCGAACCGATAGCGGGGCCGCTGGGACTGCGAATCGCGGCGAGCGGACTTCTGCCCGACGGCGAGCCGCCGCCGATCAGCTTCCTCGATGACGAGCCGGCGCTCGCAGCGGCCAGCCGCAACGGTTCCGCGATCGCCGAACTGGATTACGGCGACGCTCTGAGCCGCTTGATCGGCCTGACCAATTTCGGCGCGCTTGACGTGCTGTTGATCGATCTCGCTCCCGGGCTCGAACAGCTTTTCCGTCTGGCGCGGATCGCGCCGCTCGCGGGCGCGATCATAGTGACTCAGCCGTCTGAATTCTCGGTGCGCGCGACGCGCGGCGCGATTGAAATCGCGCGGCTCTGCGGCGTTCCGGTGCTGGGACTGGTCGAAAACATGGTCGGCTTCAGTTGCGAGGGATGCCATGCGGTGCGGCCGTTGCTGCCGCAGGGCGATCTCGCCGCGTCGGCCGCCGCGGACGAGGTCGCGACGCTGGCGCGCCTGCCGTTCGATTCGCGGTTTGCTGAATGCTGCGATCGCGGCGTGATTTTCATTCGCGAGTACGCCGAATCGCCGCTGGCGAAAAACTTTCATGAACTCGCGCGGCTGGTCGCGCGGCGGCTCGATGCGGCCGCGGACCCGACTCAGCCGCCGGCGGCGTCCGAAGAAGCCGGCTGAAATCGTATCGTCGAATTTAGCCGGGCGCTTTCGCCGCTGTTTGCGGCCGGCCGGCGACTCGCGAATATTCAAACATCCCGGCTCCGCGCTCTTCGCCGAGGCTGAACTCGGCGAATCCGAGCGTGGTATGAATGCGCACGCCGTCCAAGCCCGGACGCGACAATGACATGAAATTTCTGACCGCGCCGCGTAGCTCCAGCTCCGCGCCGCGCGCCACGACAATCGAAGCCGCGATACGGTCGGGCGGCGCGGCGGGGTCGCGCGTCGTGAGTTCGATCGCGCCGACTTGCGCGGTTCGCCAGCGGCTTTCGATGAGAGTTCGCGCCTCGCGGTGAATTGATTCAATCCCGTCAGCGGTCTCGCATGCTTCGAGCGCGGCGAACCGGCGCCCTGACGGGAAACGCGCCCACAGCGTCCGCCGCTTTTCGAAGCGTCCCGCGCCCAGTCCGGTTACGGATACGCCGATCCGCGCGACGGCGTCGATTTTCCGGCGATGTCCGGCGATTACGATTTCGCCTTCAAGCCGTCCATACCGGGGCGGCGCCGCGGCGGGGTCCGATTTCGGCGCCGCGCCGTCCGCATCCGGCGCCTCGCGGTCGAGCATCAGCAAAGCGCCGAAGCGCATCGCCGGGTCGAGCGCGCCGCCGGCCAGCGCGTTTTCGACGCTCAGATATGCGGCGCCGTCGTTCACGATAATCGCAGGACCCGCGAATGCGAGGCTGCCAACGGCGCCGTCGCACGCGAATCGCAGCGGCCCGAGCGAAAGCATTCCGCCGTCATGAAGCGGGCGTCCCTCGGCGGTAAAGAGCGCGGCGCGGCATCGATCGAATAGAATCATGATCCGTCCGCCGGCGCCGCCCACACCGAGATCGAAGCTGGCAATTCCTCCAACGCCTGCGGCGGAGTCGAAGAATTCCACGCCATAGCGGGCCGGTGCGGCGGCGGATGAGGCGGCCGATGCGCTGGCTTTAGCCGGACGCGGCGGCGACTCGCGGATTACGATGCGCGCTGGGTTGGCGCCGTTCGATTTTTCCGTTCCGGTTTCACGGACCGGGCCGCTATCCGCCGGCGCGGAGCGAAACGATTCGGCGATCGCGGCAATTCCGCTCGCGCGCAACGGGCCGGGCATCCGCACCGCGACCGACATTTCCAGTTGAAGCGCATCGACCGCGCCGTCCGCCGCCATCGCGGCCAGCCGCCGGACGGCGGGAATGTCGCTCGCGCGATGGCGCGGGGTGAACGCCTGCAGCAGGTTCTGCCGTGCGCCGCCGGGGTAGCGCATTCCGAAGGTCGCCGCGATGCCGGCGCGGGCGAGCCGCGCGGCCATCGCGGTCACAGGCCCGTTGATGAATTCGTCGCTCGCGCTGACGTGCGCGCCGGCGGGCGGCCGGAGATGCGCGCCGTGATCGCGCAGGCCAAGGCCGATATCGACGCGCGGCTCGATCACGTTCCAGCCATGGATCAGCATCACGATCGCGCGCCCGTGGCGGTTTGCGATCTGTTCGGTCCGGCTCGCGATCAACTCGAGCATCCAGGGCGCGCGCGCCGCCAGTTGCGCGAGCCGGTTGCAATCCAGTTCATTGCGGTCCATCGCCGCATTAACCAGGGCGCTGGCGCCGAGCCGCACGGTCAATTCGCGCGCGATCGCGGCGGTTTCGAGGTCGTTCACTTTGGGATGGAGGGCGGCGCGCGCGGCCGCGCCGGCGCGTCCGCCGTGCGGAGCGATCAGCAGGATCGGTGCGGCTCCTTCGACGATCTCAAGCCATGATTCCGGCGCGGCGGCGATCGTGACGTACATCGCGGCCTAACGCGGACGGCGGGCGGCGACTCGCGCCGGATGGGCATGCAGGGCGAATGACATTGCGAAGTAGTAAACGACGAAGGCGAGCGACGTGTAAAGGAGGAGATCGTTATGTTCCGGCAGCATCGGCAGCATCGCGACGGTCGCGACGCCCCATACCGCCGCGAGCGCGAGGGTCAGCGGACGCATCAGCTCGGTGCGATTCGGATAAATATATTTAATCGGTATGAACACCATCAGCGCCAGCATGCCGACGATAACGCCGTTGGCCGCGCGCGAAAATCCGAGGCAGAAAATATACAGCGCGACCAGGTTCCAGTAAGACGGGAAGCCGCGAAAATAATTGTCCTCGGTCTTCGCGTCGGTCCGGCTGAAGCCATAAGCGCTGGCGATCATCACGAATGCGGCAAGCGCCGTGCCGGAATTCCCCGCCGGCAATAAATTCGCCCGCAGCATCAGGAAAGCGGGGACCGCGACATAATTGAGATAATCGACGATGTTGTCGAGCGTCGCGCCGTCGAAAACCGGAATGCGTTCGCGGACGCGGAGCGCGCGCGCCAGCGGCCCGTCGAACGAGTCGATCGCGACCGCGATCGCCATCGCGATAAACGCGCCGCGCCAATCCGCATGCGCGGTCCGTTCGATCGCGACCAGCCCGGCGGCGGCGCCCGACGCGGTCAGCAGATGAACGCCCCATGCGCATCCGCGGAGAATCCGTTGACTCGCCATCGGAGGCGCCGCCGCCGGCTAGGCCGACGGTTTGAGGTGGCGCGGGCCGAAATGATTTTCGAGCACGGTCATAAACGGCCCGCACGCGCGCCGCGCTTTGACCAGCGCCATCGCCTCCGCGAGCGACATCCCGCGATGGGCCCGCAGGTAGGCGATCGCCAGCGTCGGCGCGCGGTTCAATCCGGCGTTGCAATGCAAATAAACGCGGCGCTCGCCGGCCACAAGGATGTGCAAATCCGCGAGCGCGGCCGCCAGCCTGAGCGCGACGTCGTCGGAACTGCCGTCATGGATGGGAGTGCGCGCGTAGGCGATTCCGTGTGAATCGGCGGCCGCCGCCAGT
Source organism: Deltaproteobacteria bacterium (assembly GCA_021780225.1). Classification (GTDB taxonomy): domain Bacteria; phylum Desulfobacterota; class Binatia; order Binatales; family Binataceae; genus JADMIL01. The sequence goes on from JAJXZF010000050.1 coordinate 12,419, forward strand.
TCGCCGATATCGAGCGCGTTGATCCGCAAATCCTCGTCGTCCTGAAGATTATGAATCGCGGTCACGCGATGCTCGCGCTTGAGCCATTCGATATCGGAAACGCGCGGATATTCGCCCACCAGCAGATAGTCGGTGATTTCGCTCACCGACGGACGCACGTCGCCGCGGGTCGGCCGGGGGCGATCGTCAAAGCGTTGGGTCCACCAGTCCATCAGCGGCAAATTTCCCATTCCGACGCGGCGGCGCAAGCTGTTGGCGCGGCCGCGTCGCATTCTCAATGGATATTCTAATCATTGCCGCCGCCGCCCAGAAGCGCAGGATTATTGCGCGCATGCGGACGGCTGGCCGGCTTGCGTCCATTCGTACTGCCAGATCGATCCCAGGGTCGAAGCCGCGAGCGCAATCTGCCGCGCGACCATCGGCGCTTCTTGAGCCATTAACACGCGATCGAAATAGGCGCCGCGCCGGAGTCCGGTTTCGGCGCGCGCCGCACGGTCGGCGTCGATTACCGTCTGCGCCAGCGGATGGCTCTCGCGCAATTCGGCGATCGCCGCGTCCCATGGCGAAGCAATCGGCGCGAGCCGAATTTCCGGACGCGCCATCTGCTCGATGCGCCAGACGTTGTAATCGACCGCGCTTTCGAAACGCGCGTGGACGCCGTGATCCTGTGCGTAGCCGTCGAAGTGGACGGTCGAATGGAGCGGCTGGGTCGCATCGCCGACGTAATGCGCCAGGTAGCCCGCGGTCTGGATCGCATTGGCGCAATTGCCGCCGCGCCACGCCGATGCGAGGTCGGCCGACTCTTCTTCGATCGCCCACGGCAAGACGCCCGATCGTTCCAGCGTGCGCCACCCGTACTCCCGTTCCATCACGTGAATGTCGGGATTGAGCGCCGCGAAGGGATCCGCGCCGAAATATTCGAGGTCCAGATAGTGTTTGATCGCTTCCGACTTGCCGTAGAGCGGACGCAAGACTTCGTCGGGCGCGACCGCGGACTCCTGCAACTGCGTCTCGCTGGCCGCAAGCGTGGCGCGCGGAGCTCCGGCCGGCAACGCTTCCACCGCGAGCCGCGCAATCATGCGATGCGTTCGCGAATCCCAGGCGCGGGCCGGCCGCGCAATCAAAACCGCAAGCGCCGCGGCGGCGGCCGTGATCGCGCGGGACCTGGTCATGATGCGCCGCGCGCCGCTCAACCTTTCGCGTGGCGCGCGGGATGGCGGCTGCGCGCGCGGCCGCCCGCCTTGGCGGTCGTTTCGACCGCGGTTTCCAGAGGCGCCGGCGCCGCGGCCGGCTCGATACGTTTCGCCGGGCGAACGCCGAGGCTGACGACCGCGTCGCGCATCCGCTCGGCGAGTTTGCGATAAGCGCCCGCGCCTTCGCCGTCACGGGCGAGACCGCGCATCTCCTCGGCTCCGATCGGCCGGCCGATGCGCACCTGCACCGGATGGCGCCGCGGCAGAAGCTGGCCTTTGCCGAGCACCTCGTGCGTGCCGTCGATTCTAACCGGCAGCACGTCGCATCCGCTGTGCAGCGCCAGATAGCCCGCGCCGCTCTTGAACTCGTGGATCAAGCCGTCGGGCGAGCGCGTGCCTTCGGGAAACATCAGCACGCTGCGGCCCGCCGCGAGTTCGGCCAGCGCCTCATCGAGCGATTCGAGCTGCGCGCGTTCGCGATCGAACGGAATCAGCCGCGTGAAATTCGACGCGAGCATCCGGCGCGCGGGCGTATTGAAAAAATAATCCTTGGCCGCGAGCACCACGAGATTGCGGCCGGCCGCGCCCAGCGCGTGGCCGGCGAGCGCGAAATCGAGATGGCTCGAATGATTCGCGACAACCAGCACGTTGCGGTTCGCCGGGATATTGCCGGCGCCCATCACGAGCGGCTTCAGCCAGCGGTTGAACGCCGCGTCGAACGATCGCCTGAGCGCGGTCTCGCCCAACCGGCGCAGCGGGGAGGGCAATTCGATCGTGTACGGCTTCGCGAAGCGCGCGTATGAGGGCAGCTTCGGGCGATTGCCGGCCTCGCCCGCGATTCGCTGCAACTCCTCGACGGTCGCGATGTTCGACAGCTCCTCGGCGCTGAGCTCGCGGCCCGATTTGACCGCGATATGTTCGGCCAGTTCGGCCAGCGCCAGGGAATCCAGGCCGAGGTCCTCGATCAGCCGCGTCGCCGGCGTGATTTCCGCGCCGCCGCTGGCGACTTGCGCCAGCGCCTGCGCCAGCCACGGCTCGACCTCCGCGCTGGCCGCACCGCGCTCGCGCTCGTCGGTATCGACCATCCGGCGCAGAATCGCCGCGACCTCCGCGCGCCGCACCTTGCGCGTCCGCGTGCGCGGCAATTCGGCCTCGGTGAAGCGCAGGATCCGGATACGCTTATGCGGACTCAGAGCCGCGCCGACTTTTTCAAAATGAGAGCGCAGCTTGTCCTCGACGGTGCGCCGGCTTTCGCCGCGCGCGTACGCCGGCACGGCCAGCGCCGCGACCTGCTCGCCCTGTCCCGCGCGCAATCCGGCCACGGCCATCTCTTTTAAAAACGGCGAGTGGCCGTATGCCTCTTCGAGCTCGTCGATATAGATATTGTTGCCGCCGGAATCGACGATGACGTCTTTCGCGCGGCCGACGATATAGAGCCGTCCGTCCTCGTCGAAACGGCCAAGGTCTCCCGTATGCAGCCAGCCGTCGCGCAGCACTTCCGCGGTCGCCGCGGGATTGCGGTAATAGCCGGCCATCACGTTCGGCCCCCGCGCGATAATCTCGCCGACGCCGGCCTCCGCCTTCGCCAGCTTCACCTCGACATTGTTGAGCGGTTTGCCGACCGAACCCGGAATCAGCGTTTCGTCAGGCCGCGCGACGCTCAGCACGGGGGCCGATTCAGTCAGGCCGTAGCCTTCGAGCAGACGGATGCCGATTTCGTTGAAAAAGCGCGCGACGCGCTGCGGCAACGCCGCGCCGCCGCTCACCGCGAGCCTGAGCCGTCCGCCCAATGCCGCATGCGCCGGGCGGAACAGCAGCGTGCCGAGGTTGAGGTTGTAATCTTGATCGAGCCGGCGATTCAGATCGCGCAATCGCTCGAACGCGGCGTGCGCGAACGGTCCGCGCGCCTCGACCTCGTCCATGATGCGCCGATGCACCGCCTCCCATAGCGCCGGCACTCCGACCAGCGCGGTCGGCCGCACGTCCGCCAGCGTGCGCGACAGGCTCGCCGCGTCCACGCCCTGCGGGTAAACGATTCGTGCGCCGCTCGCCAGCGGCAACAACATGCCGCAGGTGAACTCGAACGTATGATGCAGCGGCAGCAGCGACAGCGCGACGTCGTCGGCGCCGAGCGTGAACACCCGCGCCAACATCGCGATTTCGGCGGTGAAGTTGCCGTGCGTCAGCGTTACGCCCTTGGGCGCGCCGGTGGTGCCGGAGGTGAAGACGATCGAAGCGATCGATTTGCGCTCGAGCGTGGGCGGAGTCTTCGCCTTGGCGCTGAGAATAAACGGCCGGTTAAGCTCGCCCAATTCAAGCTCGGCGATTCCCGGCGCCGCCGCGCCGATCGCTTCGCCCAGCCGCTTGGCGCATCCGGAGGAAACCAGCGCGGCGCCGGGCTCGGCGATGCGCGCGATCGGCGCCAGTTCCTCCGGCGCAATCAGATGGTCGAGCGGAACGGCGATCGCGCCGGCGTAAATAATCGCGAAATATGCGACCACCCATTCCGCCGAATTTTCCGCGATCAACAGCACCCGATCGCCCGGTTCGACGCCGCGCGACGCCAGCATCAGGCCCGCTCGATAGGCCTGATCGCGCAGCTCGCGGTAGGTCATCGCCGCGCGCTGGCCCGAGGGTTTGCGCGCCTCGATCGCGGTGCGCGCGCCGTAGCGCTCGGCCGCCCGGTCGAGCATCTCGGTGAGCGTGCGGAAGCGGAATCCGCCGCGCGGCCGCGCCCGCGTATGCAATTCAAGCTGCGGAAAGATATGCCGGCGCAATCCCGGCAGATGGATATTGATCCAGTAGTCGGCCCAGTCGATGCGCTCGGGATGGAACGGATGGGCGCGCGCGTCGGCCGGCTTCAGCTCCCGGTACAGCTCGCGGATATTGCGGCCGTGGAAGGTATAAACCAGGTCCTGGATATAGGGCAGATAGACTTCGACCAGCGAGCGCGCCAGCTCCGTGTCGGCGACCAGCCGTTCGGCGCGCTCGGTGATTTTGCGCGCCGCCGGCCGGCCGCCCATCACGGATTCCGCCGCCGCCGCGGCGCTCTTCAGCAGCGCCGGCAGCCGATGGCTGACGAGTTCGTAGGTCTGATGCGAAACGATGACGGCTTCCAGATGGCGCGCGAGCTTGCCCATCGGACCGCCCTGCCGGCGATGCTCCTGGCGATTGCCGAGGGCGGTCAATTCCACCAGGCGGCGCATCGGCAGCGGGTTCACGTCCGACGTGCAGAGCTGGTAAATCGGCTGGTGCCGTCCGCTTAGCAGCGCGCCGAGAATCGGAACCATCGCGTGCGCGGCGAGATCGACCGGAATCACGTCGAGCACCAGATCGCCGCGCGCCGGATAAAAGCGATAGCCGCGTCCCGACAGATAGGTCAGCGGCGCGCTGGTGTTGACGCCCTGGTTCCATCCGGGAATCGGATCGGCGAGCGCGCTTTCGATCACCGACGGCCGCGCCACCGCGACCGCGATGCGGTCGCGCGCCGCCAGCGCAAGCTGCTCGCCGAGGCTTTTGGTGTAGCTGTAGGTGTTCGGCCAGCCCCACATCCGGGCGCGCCGCCGGCCAACCTCTTTCAGCCGTTCTTCGATCCATTGCTTGCGCCGCGCGTCGATCGCGCGCTCGCGGCTTTCGCCGTGGCCGCGCTCGTCGTCTTCGTCGGCGGATTCCGATTCGAGCGCCATCCGGAACTGCGCCATCCGCGCCTGATCCGACGCTTCGGCTTCGACCCGCGCGATTTCGGCGCGCGCGTCGCGCATTTCGCGCGCCAGCTCGAAGCCGCGCCGTCCATTGGGACGCCAGTCGAACGGGATGTCGTCTTCGTAGCGATGGCCGTCGGCGGCGCCTGCCGCATAGCAGGTGGAAACGTGCAGCAGAGCGGCGCCGCGCGCGCGGCAGAATTCGACCACGTTCTCGACGCCGGTGGCGTTGACCTCGAGCGCCTTGGCCAGCGACGCGTCGAAATTCACCAGGCCGGCGCAATGGACCACGGCGTCGAGATGGGCGCGTTCGAACGCCGGCGCTTCGTCGCTGAGCAGGCCCGGCTCCGAGATGTCGCCCGGCACGATCGCGACGCGCTCTTCGATATAGCGGTCGAAGCGGGCGCCCAGATGTTCGCGCAGCGGACCGAGCGCGGGCGATTCGAAAATCTCGCGGCGGAAGCGGTTCTGGCTCGATTTGCGATCGCCGCGAATCAGCAGGTGGAGCTTTGCGATCTCGGGATGATGCCGCAGCAGAATCGCAATCAGCACCTTGCCGAGAAATCCGGTCGCGCCCGTGATCAGCAGTTCGCGGCCGTCGAGAATCTCCGCGAGCGGCGGCATCGCGCCGTTCGCCGCGCGCGCGGAGGACGCGCCGTTGCGGCGCGAACCGCCGCCGGACGAAGTCCCGTTTTTATTCGACATCTGCGATCACCAGCGGCGGCAGGTGCAGATAGGTGATTGTCGCCGACCGTCCATGCTCCGACGTGGCCATCGCGATCGCCTCGTCGAGCGTGTCCGCGGATTCCCATCCCAGCCGCGCGGCGACTTCCGGCTCCTGGCATCCGGCCGCGATCACCCGCCCCACGTGCTGGCGCGCCGGCTCGCCCCAATACCACATGTAGAACGGATGCACGCCGTGATAGGCGTGGCCGTAACGGTACATGTGCATATAAGTGGGGTTGCGGACGAACTCGGCTTCGAACCGCTTTTCCAGTTCGACCGCGTCGGTCGTCTCGGCCAGGCATCGATGGAAAAATTCGATGTAGCTCGGATGATGCTCCGGATGGAATTCGTCGCGCAGAGGATGGCAGATGATCATCGTGCCGCCGGGCTTCACCAGCGGCTTGTTGCGGTACATGTTGAACAGGTAGCCCATCCCGGTGCACTGCACGAGAACGGGATTCATGATCGAATTGACATTGTAGGGACAGATAAACGGCACGCCGACGATTAGCACGTCGGATTGTCCCTTCACCGGAACCGAGTATTGCTGGAAGACCCGCGCCAGCGCCTGCCGATGCACCGTTTCGGTCTCGCCCGCCCATACGCCCGTCATTCCGTAGGGGGCGGCGTACTGATGCATCACCTGGCGGCGCAATTCGTTCGACATCCCGCCCAGCGTCCAGCGGAAGCCCTTGAGCCGCATCCGATCCCAGTCGCTGAAGCGATCCTCGTTCTTTTGCAGAAAGTCGAGCATCCCGCCGTACATCTGAGTATTCACCGCGGTCTCGATCGAGAATACGTTCACTTCGCGATTGACTATGCGGCCCATCCGGTTCGCCGAACTGTGCAGCGCCGAGCGCGCCGGGTCCATGTATGAATGACTATCGCGGAGCGTCGCGGGATTATGATGGTGCCGCAGGCTTTGATAGGGCGCGAGTCCGACCGCGACCGATTTATGCCCGCCGTCCATCGGCACCAGGTTGATGTTCAAATAGATCAGCAGGTCGGATTCCGCCGCGCGCCGCGAGAGCCATACCTCCTCGCCATGATCGGTCTTGCCGAGCATCGCGAGTTCCGCCCGATTCTCGCCGTCGAAGTTGTAGAGCCGTTCCGGCCAAAACTGTTTGAACGCGCGCTCGCCCACCATCCGGCGGATCTCCGCTTCGGTCATGCGGCGATGGAGCGCGGTGGCGACGATCAGATGAACGTCATCGACGCCGTAGTCCGCCAGCGTCTGCAGCACCTGGTTGAGCAGCCGTTCGCGAATATCCGGCCGGCGCATCGGCGGCAGCGGCAGGCTGATGTCGTCGATCGCGATCGTCACGCGCAGGTTCGGATTGAGCTGCGCGAACAGTGGATCGGCGTTGAGTGGATGGAGCAGGGCGTAGCGGATCGCGGTGTCTGGATCGGGCAGCGCGTCGAGCGGCGGCGGCGGATAGATGACACGCGTTCCCGCCGGCAGCTTTTCGTAAAGAAACTCGTCGCCGTAAGCGATCAGGCGCGGCTCGGAGCGGCGGCTCAGCGTCACCACCAGGTCGCGCCGCGACCCGGCTTCGTGCTTCAGGTCCGCCGGCTTGAGTTCCTTTAATTTCGCTTCAGGCCGCGCCATTGAGTTTCCTCTCCAGCCATTCGCCGACCGCGGCGCGGTCGATTCCGCCGAGCGTGCGCCGCGCTTCGCCCTTGTCGAAGCGAAGCAACGGCCATTGGCGCGAGACCGCGGTCGCGGACAGGCGCCGGTCGGGATTTACCGCCACCGGATGACCGATCGCGGCCAGGAACGGCAAGTCGTAATGGGAATCCGCATAGCCCCAGCAATCGGCCAGTTCGATTCCATTTTCCGCGCAATACTCCGCGCACCATTCGGCTTTGGCGTCGCCGGCCATCACCGGCGCGTGCAGGCGTCCCGTGGCCCGTCCGCGGCTGAACACCAGCCGATTCGCGACCCACGACCTGATGCCGAGCCGCGCGGCGAACGGCGCGACGATAAAATCGGGCGAGCCGGTCACCAACACCGGTTCAAGCTCCGCCGCGCGGTTCGCTTCAATCAGTTCCGCGGCGCGCGGATAAAGATGGCCGATCATCACACGGTCGCAATATTCCTCGCCGAGCGAAAACAGGCGATCGCGGGAGACGCCCTTGAAGGCTTCGAAGAGCGCGATATTGAGCAGATAGCGATCGCGGCGTTCCGCCAGATAAAGCGACGGCAGCCTTGCGGCGAAGCTCGCCAGATAGCCGATTCGGCCGCTCCATTCGCCGATATTGCCGAAGACGAAAAGCGCCGAATGAAGCAGATTCAGGTCGATTAAGGTGCCGTCGAGGTCATAGAACGCAAGGGCGCGCCGCGTGTGCGCTTTGCCGTTGGAGGTCGCGTTGGCGCGCCGCCGGCCATGCGTTCGGCCGTCGCCTTTGAAAACTGACATGTCAGTCTATTTTCGGCCGAAAAAACCGGCCTGCCTCCGCTGTCGTCTCCGTTCCGGCGCCGGTTGGCTGACCGCCGCGCGCCGCCGGCTCTTTGATGACCGTTTCGAGCAGCTCCGGACGGGCGACGCCGCGCAATCCGAAATCGAGAATCTCTTCCGCCAGGACCGCGACATCGTCGCGCTGGTTGCGCGATAGCTGGCTTACGATCTCCTTGATGCCGCCAAGGATGCAATAGGCGACCGCGCGCGTGTCGCACTCGCGCACCAGGTTCAGCTCGATCCCGAGATCGAGCGACCGTTGAATCTGATCCGTGACGCGTTCGTAAAAATCCACGATTTGCTCGTCAAGTTCCCGATCGAAACCGGTCGAATGGTTGAGCAGAATGTCGGTCAATTCGCGTTCATCGAGCACGAAGGCGAGCACGCGCCGCAGGTTCGCGCGCAATTGCTCGGCGGGATCCGGCTGGCCGGGGCCGACCCGCAGGCGCTGAATCCGCGCGCGCAGCTCCGCCAGCGTCTGCGCCAGCAGCTCTTCAAAAATGTCGCGCTTGTTTTGAAAATAGAGATAGAACGTGCCGCGCGCGATCCGCGCCCGCGAAATGATGTCGGCGATGTTCGTGCGATGGTATCCCTTGCGTGCGAAGATGTGCTTCGCGTGATGCAATACCTGCTCGCGCCTGGCCTGCCGTTCCATCAGTTTCCGCAATGGCCGACACTATCGGCGGCGGTACGTGGAGTCAAATACGAATCGCATCGCGGGGCCAAGGATTTTCAACAATAAATCCTGTTAGTGAGCCGCTTTTAAATCGTATCGGCAGCTTTCGGCGCGATCATCGGATTTGGGCGATCGAGCCGGGTTGGCGGCGATGAGTTCAGGGCGCGCCGCCGCTCGAATCGCCGGCCTTCGATCCGATTGTCGTGGGCGTGGGCGTCGGGATTTGCGGACACACGATCGTGCAGTTCGACACGTCCTGATTCACGCCAACCAGAACGCTTTGGCTCGGAATGCCGGCGGCGGTCACATTGAAGCAGGCGCATCCGGTGGAGCCGGCCGGCTGAAGGGCGACCATCACGCCATTTCCGACGTAGCTCAACAGCCCCGTAATACCGCCGGTTTCGGGAAAGGGGTTCCAAGCCGAACTGTTGGTGATGTCCCGGTAAGAATACGGCTCTTTAGAGTTGTGAGCGACAAAAGCGCCTTGCGCGTTGAATTGCAGCGACGTAGGAGGAGTAGGCGCGGTTTGGCAATATGCATTGCTGGTATTCGGTATACAGACCGACGCGGACGTTATCGGCGAGCATTGAGGCGTTGGCGTGGGCGTAGGCGTTTTGGTGGCGCCTTTGGTCGGTGTGGGCGTTGGTGTGGGCGTCGGCGGCGCTCCAGTGCATACGAAGATCGCAAACAGGGGCGTCTGAGGATATATGGGCGTCGTGCTGTTGCCGCCGCCGCCTCCGCCGCAACTGAGAAGCAACGCCGACGCCAGCCCTGCCAACACCGGAACGATAATCAAGCACCGCCGCCACGATTTCATCGCGCGTCAAGCTATGACGGCGGCTAATCGGCATGTCAAGCGGGATAGGTCGTGCGGGCGTCAACTCCGCGACGGCGGCTTCGAATTGGCGCCGGTGATGGCCGTGGCCGACCGCTCGAACGAGGGCTGTGGCGATCGTATGTCGATATTGTGAAGCGCAGCCAGTCGGCGCGCGCCGAGGCGAAAATTCCATCTAGTGTGGCGTCCCGCAAATAACTTCCACCTGATGCCTTATCAGCTCGGCGCGCGGGTCGCCCACTGTGGGGCGATAAGGGATGGATTGCCGGGTCTGGGCCCGGCAATGACGCACAGAGCTGGTCATGCCCGGACTTGATCCGGGCATCCACGCCGAGTGCAAGATGGACGCAGAGTACAAACTTATTTGCGGGACGCGACACTAGCGAATTGAGGACCAAAAAAAGGCGGGTCGTTGAAGGAGGGGGGAGTCTCCTTAACGCCCGCCTTTCACCGTCCATCTTACGACGGGCGGCCCCGACTGCAGGGAGGAGGTTGCAACCGGGGAGCGGCCTTGGCTACCGCTTCCAACTCTATTCGACGTGGCCACAACCGAATTATTCATTCGCGCGTCGAAAAAAATTCAGGCCCCAGAATGGATGGTGAAAGCTCGCCAAATTCCTTCGCAAATGGACTCCTGCCAGCCGCAACCAACGCAAGCGAACGGATCGAATCAATTTTGCGCCATCGCGAAGCACACCGCGCGTTCGCTGGTGGATTGCGTTCAACTCACTATGATATTCCGAAAATGCGCGGCGGCCCTTCAAGGCTCGTCTGTACGAAAATCGCGCATACGGACCGGAAAGGAGGGCGCACCTCGGCAGCGCCTCGTGAAAAATCCCATGGATTTAAGAGAAACTTTCCGGCTCGCGATCGAAAAAGCGAAACGGTTGCCCAGTTCGCGACGCGTCCGCCGATGGACCATAGGAGTCGTCGTCGCGCTGCTGATTTATACCGGCTTCGGTTTTTTCGGAGTTCCCGCGATCTTGCGGCGCGTGTTGACCGGATCGGTCGCGACAAGCCTCCACCGGCAAGTCAGTGTCGGCGATATTTCGTTCAATCCGTACAGTCTTCGACTGGAAATCGACAAGCTTTACGTCGCGGAGCGCGAAGGTGGCGGCGCATTCGTCGAAATAGGCCACTTTGACGTGGAGGCGTCCTGGAATTCGCTGTGGCGTTTTGCGCCGGTCGTCGAGCATGTCGTGATTACGGATCCGACGATAAATATTGTCCGAACAGCGCCGAATACTTTCAATTTTTCGGATTTGATTCCGCCGCCCAAACCCGCGCCGGCCGCGGCGCCGCCGAGCAAGCCGTTTCATTTTTCGGTGTCGAACATTCAAATCAACGGCGGCGCGATCAATTTCGACGATCAGGCGCTCGGCCAGCGTCATACGGTTCAGGATCTGCGCGTGGACGTTCCGTTCCTCGCGAATCTCCGCGCGTACGTGAAGGTTTATGTCAAGCCATACGTGGCGATGGTCGTTGACGGCAGCAAGCTGGCGGTGGCGGGCACGGCGCGGCCGTTCGGGGCCGAGCCGGAGTCCGAGCTTGTCTTAAACCTGCGCTCGCTCGAAATTTCAAAGTATCTCGCCTATGTTCCGCGCAAATTGCCGATCACGATGCCGAATGGCGCGTTATCGACTTATTTGCTGATTCATTTTGTTCAATCGGTTCAAGGCCCGCAGATTAGAATCGGCGGCAATGTCAGGCTCGATCAGCTCGACGTGCGCGATCAAACCGGCCAACCGTTGGTTGGATTCAACCAACTTTTGGTGACGCTTAATAACGTCGAGCCGCTCCACAACTATATTCATCTGGCGGCGATTAAATTGGACGGTCTAAAAGCCAATTTGACGCTTAACGCCGACGGAACGACGAATTTCACGCAGCTCGCGTCATCCGGCGGCGCACCCTCGCCAGCCGCGGCGCCAGCGGCTAACGCGCCCGCCGTGTCCGCCCCTGCGGCGCCATCCGCTGTCCCGACGCCGCCCGCCGCTGCCGCGGCAAGCCCGTCCGCAGCCGCGCCGACGCCGGCTGCGACGCCCTCAACGGCAAGTTTATCGTCGCCAGCCGCTTCGGCCGCCGCCAGCCCGGCGGCGTCCAATCCGTCGATCGTCCAGGCCGCGCCCGCGGCGCCATCCGGCGCCCCGGCGGCGGTCGCCCCGGCCGAAACACCCGCGACCGGCAAGCCCGCGCTTGATTTGCAAATCGTCTCCATCGACGTGACCAACGGCGCCGTGAGCCTGCACGACAATCAGGCGCCAACGCCGGTCGGCGCCGCGATGCAATCGATTACGGCGAAGGTCAGCGACTTTCATCTCGGCGCCGGCGCTCCGATTCCCTACAGTTTCGGCGCGGCGCTGAGCGGCGGCGGCACGATCGCCGCCAAAGGCGCGCTTGATTTGGCGGGCTTCGCGGCGACGACCGATGTAACGTTATCGCAGATCGACGTTCCGGCGTTGCAGGGCTTCGCCCAGTCAATTCTTGCGGGCAAAATCGCCGCCGGCAAAGTCAACGCGAGCGCCAATGTCAAAGCCGGGTTTGCGCCGGGCAAATTCAATCTTCACGTCGAGCCGGCGCAGGCGTCGCTCGACGGCTTCGAAATCCAGCTTCCGGAGCGCGGCCAGCAGCCGATTCGCTGGAAGAGCATCGGCGCGCAGCTTGCGATGGCCGACCTTCAGGCGCATCAGGCGATCGTCGATCGCCTGAGCACGGACGGAATCAGCGTCGAGGTTGTGCGCGATCCGCATGGGCGGCTGAACCTTGAATCGCTGCTCAAGCCGGCTAAAACCGGACCGCGCGGAGCGCATGGGGAAATCAAGCATGAGCGCCGCACGCGCGCGCCTCGCCGTCGGGAGCGGCGCCGGCGTGAAGAAAAGCGCCCGGTTACGCAGCCGGCCAAAGCGCCGCAGTGGAATTTACAGGTCAAGACGATCGCGTTCGACAAAACCGCGATTGCGCTGCGCGACGAAACCGAGCGGCCGATCCTCAAAGCGGCGATCGCGCCGCTCGATGTGGATTTGAAAAACGTCACCAGCGATTTTGCGCGGCCGTTCGGCGTCGATATCGGCGCGACCATCAACCGGCGCGGCACGCTCAAAATTACCGGCGACGCCGCGATCCGGCCGCTCAAAGCGAATTTGCGGGTCGTCACGCGGCGCCTCGATCTGACTCCCGCCAACGCCGTGCTGGCGGCGCGGATGAACGCGGTGATCGCGCGCGCGATGCTGAGCAGCAACGGCGCCGTGCGAATCGCGCAGGAGCGGCGCACGATGCGGATCGGTTATCGCGGCGACGTGACGCTCGGCGACGTGCGGATGCTCGACAAGCTGACGCGCGACCTGTTCACGCGATGGCGCGCGCTCAGGTTCGAGCATATCGATTTCGCGATGGGCGAAGGGAAGCCGCGCGTCCATCTGGGCGCGATCGTGTTCGATGACTTTTACGCGCGCCTCATCTTGAATCGCGACGGCAAGCTCAATCTGAGCGACATTATCGCGAATCCACAGGCGGCGCCGACCTCGCTGACGCGCGCCCACGGAACCGTGGCGGCGCCGGCCGCGCCGGCTCCAACACCGTCTCCCGAAGCGACGCCGCAGGCGGCGCCGCCCAAGCCGCTGCCGGCCGACGTCAGGATTGGCGAAATCAGGCTCGCGGGCGGCGAGGCGAACTACACCGACAACTTCATCAAACCGAATTATTCGGCGGATTTAACTGATATTACCGGCAAGATTGGCGAGATCAGCACGAACTCGGCGGCGCCCGCCGATGTGTCGCTGAACGCGCTGGTCAACCGCAACGCGCCGGTCAGCATCAGCGGCGCCATAAATCCGCTGACGCCGATGGCTTACGTGGATATCACCGCCAAGGCCGATGGCATCGACCTGCCCGATCTTTCGACTTATTCGGCCAAATACACCGGCTATCCGATTACCGAAGGCACGCTGACCGTCGATGTGCACTACCTGCTCGACCAGCGCAACCTGACCGCGCAGAACCATATCCGGATCGATCAGTTGACCTTCGGCGACAAGGTCCCGCAGCCGAGCGTTTTCAACCTGCCGGTGCGCCTCGCGGTCGCGATCCTGAAAGATTCGCAAGGCCGGATCGATCTGAGTATTCCCGTTTCGGGGTCGCTCAACAATCCTCAATTCAGCCTCGGCAGCGTCATCTGGTACGCATTCAAGAACCTGATAATGAAGGCGATAACCTCGCCCTTCAAACTGCTGGCCTCGGCCTTGCCGGGCGGCGGGAGCGCCGAGGGATTGTCTTACGTTGGCTTCAAGCCCGGCTTCGCACGGATGGACGCGGAAGATCGCAAGAAGCTCGATCAGGTCGCCGCGGCGCTCAAGCAGCGGAACGCGTTGCGGCTCGACATCACCGGCGTGGTCGATCCGCCGCTGGACACGCCGGGTCTGCGGGAGGCCAAGGTCGATTACCTGGTGCGCAAACGCAAGGCGGAGGACAGCGGGCAGGAAAACGCGAATCTCGACGAACTTCAGATTACGACCGGCGAATACGACAAATACCTCAAGCAGGTGTACAAGGCGGCGGATATTTCAGACAAGCCGCGCGATTTTCTCGGTATGGCGAAATCGTTGCCGCCCGCCGAGATGGAGAAGCTGCTGGTGGCGAACATGAAGGTATCCGACGCCGATCTGACCAAGCTTGGCCAGGCGCGCGCCGCGGTCGTGCGCACCTATCTGGCGAAGCAGATCGATCCGGGCCGGCTGATTGTTTCGCCCGCGAAGATCGCCAAGGGCAAGCCCGGCGAAAACGAACCGCCGACCCGCACGGATCTTTCGCTGAGGTAAAGCGCACGGCGCGGTTTTCCGTTCGGCCGCGATTCTGGTGAAATGAAATGAGGCAGAGCGGGGCGTGAAGTTATCGGTTATCGATCAATCGCCGGTGCCGGCGGGATTAACGCCGGCCGACGCGTTTCGCAACACGATCGACCTGGCGCGGCTGGCCGACGCGCTCGGCTACGAGCGCTACTGGATCGCGGAGCATCATGCGATCGCGGCGCTGGCCAGCCCGGCGCCGGAAGTGCTGATCGCGCGCGTCGCCGCCGAGACGAAAAATATCCGGATCGGTTCGGGCGGCGTGATGCTGCCGCATTACAGTCCGCTCAAGGTGGCTGAGGCTTTCCGCGTGCTGCACGCGCTTTATCCCGGACGGATCGATCTCGGCGTGGGCCGCGCTCCGGGCGGCACGCCGCTCGACACGCTGGCGCTCAGGCGCGATCGGACGCGCGGTCCGATGCCCGACGATTTCGGCCAGCAACTGGTCGAGCTGGCGGCGTGGCTGGGCGACGGCTTTCCGGCCGGCCATCCGTTCAGCCGTATCGCCATTTCTCCGGCGGCGCCCGGCGCTCCGGAGCTTTGGCTGCTTGGCTCGAGTCCGTGGAGCGGATCGGCGGCGGCGCAGTTGGGATTACCATACGCGTTCGCGCATTTTATCGATCAGCGCTCGACGCGCACCGCGATCGAGCATTATCAGCGCCATTTCGCGCCGTCGGCGGCGCTGGCCCATCCCTACACTATTCTGGCGTTGGGCGCGGTATGCGCCGATACTGACGCGGAGGCCGAGCGGCTGCTGATGAGCGCGCGGCTGTTCCGCCGCCGCATCCGGCAGGGCGACGTGCGGCCAATCCCGACGCCCGACGAGGCGATTGCCGAACTCGGGCCGGCGCCGGAGCCGCGCGACTTTGACAGCGGCGAGTGGCCGAGATATTTCGCCGGCGCGCCCGGGCGGGTGCGCTCGGGAATACTCGAGATGGCGGAGACGTTGCGCGTGGACGAGGTGATGGTGGTGACGATCGTGCATGACCATCAGGCGCGCCGCAGATCGTATGAATTGCTGGCGGAGGCGTTTGAGGTCAAAGCGCGGCGATGACGCGCCGGATTGCGGCGGCGATGGCGATTTAAAACCTGGCTTGCTAAGGGCATCGGACGATGACGTCGGCAATCTCCAGTTCGCAAGGCAAGCGTGGTCTGAAATACCCGTGGCGGCCAGCATACGCCGCGGTTTCCGCGCCCGGCGTCGCCGCGGCGATGCTGCTGGCGGTTGCGGCGGCGGCGGTCGCGGGCGTGATGCTGAGCCGGGGGCCGCGCTGGAACGCGGCCGAACGCAGGGGCGATCCATTCTGTATCGGAGTCGGCCGCAATGCGCCGGACGACGGCTTTTTCCGCTCGAACGACGGCTCCGGGCCCAGCGCCGATCCGGCCGCGCAGGGCATCGACGACGAATAGCGGCGCCGCAAGCGCGCGCCAGACGATTCAGCCGGCCGCGCGAGTCAGCTCTTTCAATTCGGCGAGGCCGTCGGCGAAGCTTACCCGCGGACGCCATCCAAGCGTCGCCGTGGTCAGCGAAATATCCGCGAGCGTAACCTCGGCGTCGCCGGCGCGGCGCGGCGCGTGAATCTGATCGGGCGAAATCAAGTCCGCAAGTTCTTTAACCGAGATGTTCTTGCCACTGCCGACGTTGAGTGCGACGCCGCGGGCCGGGCTCAAGTAAGCGGCGAGGTTCGCCTCGGCGATATCGCGAACGTGGATAAAATCGCGGCGCTGCGAACCGTCGCCGTGGATTTCCAGCGTCTTGCCGTCGCGCCATCGCCGCAGGAACACGCCCAGCACCAGCGCATACGCGCCCTGTTCGGGCTGGCGCGGACCGTAAACGTTGAAGTAGCGCAGGACGACGGCGGGCAACTCGAGCGCGCGATCGAAGAGCAGGCAGTACTCCTCGCCCGCGTATTTGCTCAGCGCGTAGAAATTCAGGAACTGCGGGCGCATCGATTCGCGATGCGGTCCCGGCTGATTGCCGTAGTAGGTCGAGGAGCCGCTGTAAACCACCTTTCGCACGCCCGCCTCGCGCGCGGCGATCAGCACGTTTTGCGTGCCGACGATATTGTTGCGGGTGCATTCGTCGATCGCTTCGAGCGACGGCGCCGCGCGCGACATCGCGGCCATGTGGAACACGCCGGCGCATCCGCCCGCCGCCCGGCGGCACGCGGCGGCGTCGGTGATATCGGCCTCGATGAATTCGGCGCTGCGCGGAACCCATTCGCGGCGGCCGTAAATCAGATTGTCCAGGACGCGCACGCGGTAGCCGCGGGCGAGCAGCAGTTCGCACAGATGGCTGCCGATAAAGCCGGCGCCGCCGGTAACCAACAGGGTTTCGCTCATCGGATTGTTTCGTCCTCGCTCAAAATCAGCGGCGCGTTTTGGCGGCCGGCGCGCGGGAAAATTCGGCGCGGAAAAAGTCGAGATCGGCGGGTGTGTTGACGCCGCGCGCTTCGCGCGGGTCGTCGATCGGAAGCGGCGCGACCGTCCATCCGCGGGCGCCGAGCCAGGGCAGAAACGGCAGAAAATTAAGCTCGCCGGTGGCGCCGCCGCGCGCGGCCGAGGCCGAGTATTCCAGCCACGCGTCGCGCAGTCCGGCGACTGAGAGCACGAACGTCCCGACGTCGCCGAGTCCGCCCGGCGCGCAGCGCTCGCCCTCGCGCGTCTGGCGGACCGCGGCCAGGCGGCCGGCGTCGAAAACGTATTCGACGTAAGGCTCGGCGAGCGGAACCACGGGAATGACGATGGTGCGCGGCGCGCCGCGATGGGCGTCGCGGGCGGCGGACAGTGTGGTCTCGGAAACGAAGACCTGATCGCCCCACACGACCATGATCGCGCCGGCGCGCGCCCAGCGGTCGTAGCCGCGAAAGATCGCGTCGCCCATCCCGAGCGGTTCCGGCTGAACCGCGGTCGAGATGCGATCGGCGCCGGGGCCGGCGGCGATCGCCGCGGCGATCGAGGCGCGGGCGGCGGGCGCGATGATGATGTTCAGATGGCCGGCGATCGCAAGGAGTTTGCCGCTCAGAACGCCCAAGATCGTCACGCCGGGCGCGACTTCCGCGAGAATTTTCGGCCGATCCAAACCGAGCCGCGAACCGCGGCCGGCGGCGGGCACGACGGCGCATAACTTCATCGCGCGGCCCTCCGCGGCCGGCCGCTTTCGCCGGTTAAAACCATCGCGTCAAGAATAGCGCGGGATGGGCGCCGGCGCCTGACGGCCGCGTTCGGCCTCGATCGCCGCGGCCAGGAGGTCCAAGGTTGGAAAATAGCGATCGGCGAGCGGCGCGACCGCGGGATTGTGCACGCCAATCACGCGAAGGCCGGCGGCGCGCGCCGCTTCGACGCCCGACGGCGCGTCTTCCACGGCTACGGAGTCGGCGGCGTCGAGCCGGTAACGGCGAAGGCATTCGAGATAGGGATCGGGCGCGGGTTTGCCGCGCGCGGCGTCGTCGCTGGTGATGATTCCGGCGAAAGCGCCGGAGAGCTGCAATTGTTCGAGCGCGAGCGCGACCGACGCGGCGCTGCCCGAGGTCACGAGATAGCCGCGCACTCCGGCGTGCCGGAGCGCGGCGAGCAATTCGCGCGCGCCCCGGCACGCGCGCAGGCGGCCGGCGCGCACCGCGGCGCGATAGGCGGCGCGCTTGCGCTCGACGCATCGCTGGAGCCGCTCGGCGCCGGCGACGCCAAGCCGTTGGAACGCCTCGCGGGTGTCCAATCCCTTGAGCGGCTCGTAATCGAAGCCGGCGAGCGCGGCCGGCGCTTCGACTGCGAGGGCGGCGCGGTAGGCGCCGGCGTGGAGCGGCGCGGAATCGGCCAGCGTGCCGTCGAAATCGAACAAAAAATTGCGCGCCTCGATCGGCGCCGCGGCCGCCGCGCTCATCGAAACAGGCCGAGCAGGTTGTTCACGCCGCGTTTAAGCCGCGTGCGCGGATCGGTGAAGCCGGCGAAGGTCCGGTACTGCACCGGCAGTTCGGCGATTTCGACGTGGTTCCGCACCAGCATCCGCGTGATCGTGGTGGGCGTGGCGTTGCGGCGCGAGCGTCCGAGCGCCTGCTCGACTCCGGCCATCCGGCGCCGGCGGTAGATGCGAAAGCCGGTCAGCGGATCGGAAAAGATCACGCCGAAACCGGCGGCGAAGGCGACGCTCAATAGGAACGCGCCGGCGAAGCTGGCGAGGTAGGCAAGCCCTTTTTCGCCATAGACCGAACGCAACGAATGGCGAAACTGCCGGCGGCTCTGCGTGCGCGAGCCGTAAACGGCGCCGAAGGAGCTTTGCTCCAGCACCTTGACGCCGAAGGCGATGTCGCGCAAGCGATATTCGCCGTCGCCGGTGATGGTCGCAAGGTAGTCGGCGCCGCCCGCGCGCAGCCAATCGGCGGCGATGCCGATTTCGGGGAAACGGCCGGCGTCGCCCCAGCGCTCGATCGCGAGATGGCCGGGCAGGCACGGCAGCTCGGGCAGTTCGGCGCCGTGAACGCGCAGCACGACGCGGCGGAAATGTTCGCACCAGTCGAATTCGAGAAATTCCTCGATTAACGCCGGACCGGCGGCCGGGCGTTGCGCCAGGTCGTAGAAAATTTCCAGCGCCGGCCGCTGTTCGCGCGCGCCGTCGTGCTCGAGCAAATTGACGACCGTGCCGGCGACGGCGCGTCCATTATGGACTTGCGGAAGAACCTCATTGCGGAACGAGCCGGGCACGACGATGGCGCCGCGCCAGGCTGTGCGTCCGTCGAGCGCCCCCGGATCGAGCGACGGGCCGGAACCGCGGCGGCGCGGATGCTGAATCAGGATGTGGCTGACGACGCGCGTCTCGTTCTCCGGGTCGCCCGCATATTCGAGCATCACGTCGGCCAGGCCGCTCGCGGTGAAATTCTGAATATCGTGATCGGGCGCGAGGTTGACGATCAGCGCCTTGATGCGCGCGCGCGAGGATTTGAGCGCCGGCGCGGCGATTCGGTAGCTCGGCAGGAGCGATGAATGCTGCGTGCCGGGGCCGTACACGATCGCGTCGGCGTCGCGCAGGAAGCGGCGCGCTTCCTCGGAAAGCTGCGGCGGCGAATCGCGCTCGGCGAGCCATTCGCGCTTGCGTTCGAGGCTGAAGCCGGCCATCGCCGCAAGCTCTTCGGACGGAATCTGCTGGGGCAGAAAATAGAGTCCGGCGATCGGCGCCGGAGACTGCGGGCCGACGATTTCGGCCTCGTGAGCGAGCAGCGATCCGTCGGCCTTGAGCGCCATCAGGATGCGGTTTTCGCCATTGCTGACGTTGACCAGCACGGCGCGCGAACTGACCAGTCGGCTCATCGCTTCGCCGGCGGCGTTGAAGTTGCGGCCCTGCCGCAGATAGGCGCCGGCGAAGATCAGGTTGCCCAGCGCGCAATCGCGATAATCGAAGGAACGTCCGTCCGCCGCGGCGTAGTCGAAAAATTGTTTCAGCAGGCCGCGCACCTCGACGGCCGTGCGCGGATCGAGCGTAGCGAGCAATCCGCCGATTTTCGGGTCGATGCCGGCGCGGTCGCCGGTTTCAGCGAAGTCGCGGATGCGCGCGGCGTCGGCGGCGCTGAAAGTGATCGGCAGGCGGTGCTCGATGAGCGTCTTGAGCGCGTACTGATTTTTCGAGTGCGGATCGAGCAGATAGGAAAAATTCTTCCGAAAATCCGACGGTCCAAGCATCCCCGGAATAAAGTCGCGCAGCGCCCCAGTGGACAATCCGTCGTCGTAGGCGTTGACCAGCAGCGCCAGTTCGACTTCCGGCATCCGCAGAAATTCGCGGATGATCGTCGCGCTGCCGCGTCCGCCGCAAAACAGCGCTACTTTGGTCGTCATCGCCGAACCTCCTCAACCGTCGCCTGTACTAGCGGCGTGCGTCCGCCGCGCCGCGCTCCGCCAACCTGCGCGGCCACGCCATCTACATGAGAGCCTTCACCAGCCGCAGCGCGCCCTGTTTCCAGGCCACGCGATGGCTCGTGCCGGTGAATTGCGCCATCCGCTTCCCTTCCCGCAGATACCAATCGTAGGTCGAGATCATGGCCTGCCGATTGCTGAATTGCGGCCGCCATCCGAGCTCGCGCCGGGCCTTTTCGATACTGACGAACGAATCCTGATCGGCCGTGTCGTAGACCCATCGGTAGACCGGCGACAGATGCATCGCCGAAAGCGCCGCCAGAATCGCTTTGGTCGGGCGGGACGGCAGGTGAAGGATGCGGCTGCCGGTGCCCGCATGTTCGAGCAGCGCGCCAAGGTCTTGATTGACCGTGCCGAATTCCGCCGCGCCGATATTGTAAACCTCGCCCGCACGACCGTTCAGCGCCGCCAGCCAGACCGCGTCGGCGAGATCGCGCACCTCCATAAGCTGGAAGCGATTCTCGCCGTCGCCGAGCACGGGAATTTTCTTGCCCGACTCGATCCAGTCGAAAAGAATCTGGAAGATGCCCAGCCGGCCGCTGCCGATGAAGCTCTTCGGACGGATGCGAACGGTTTCGACGCCGTGCGCATCGATGCAATACTGCTCGGCCCGCGCTTTTGCGATTCCATACGATCCCATCGGATCGAGCGGCGCATCCTCGCCGATCGGATGGAACCGGGGCATCCCATAGACCGCCGTCGTGCCGATGTAAACGACCCGCTTGACGCTCGCGCGCGCCGCGGCGTCGAGAACGGTCTTTGCGCCTTCGGCATTGACCGACGCGATCTCTTCCGGCGCCGCCAGAGCCAGCGCCGCCGCCGCGTGAACGACGTAATCCGCGCCGGCCATCGCCCGCACGAGCGCGTCGCCGTCGCGCACGTCGCCGATGATTACGCCGACGCCCTCGATTTTTTCCTCAGCGGGAAAATCGGCGATATCGTAGGCGGTTACTTCCTGGCCGCGCGCCCGGAGCGATCGGCAGAGATGAACGCCAAGGAAGCCTGAGCCTCCAGTAATCAACCAGCGAGATTGCCCCCCCACGACCGCGCGCTCCTCATCCTGAACAGGCTTGACGTCCTGCAATCACGTAAAAACACCAAAAATCAGATGATATGACGAGTCTAGACTAATCTCCATATCTTTTTAGCGCAATATTGGTGGATAAGTGGCGGCTCTGAAAATCGATCTTTGCAAGATGCGAACTCCGAGCGACTTTCCACGGCGTCAGATGTCCTCTCACTTCGCTTAAATCTATCGTCATGCGGCGCCGATCATCGGATCGAGGCTGTGCTTGCCGGTTAAGTCCGCCGTCGCTATGGTGCCCGCAGATTCTCGGGAGGACGTGGCCCGATGGCGATAAAATTCGGTTACATGCTCGATTTCAGGATGCCGCCGAGCTTGGCGATGACGCCACAGGAGTTTTACGCCTCGATGCTCCGTCAGGCCGAATTTGCCGATCAGGCCGGCTTGGATTCGATCTGGGTCACTGAGCATCATTTTACCGATGACGGCTATCTTTCGGCGGTGATGCCGGCGCTCGCCGCGCTCGCCGCGCGCACCCGCCGCGTCGCGCTTGGAACCTACGTGCTGCTCGCGCCGTTTTACCATCCGTTGCGATTGGCCGAGGACGCCGCCGCGATCGACGTAATTTCCAATGGGCGCCTGCGGCTGGGAATCGGATCGGCGTACCGGGCCGAGGAATTTGACGGCTTCCAGGTTTCGCGCGAGACGCGGCTGAGCCGCACGCTCGAGACGATCGAAATTCTGCGCCGCGCATGGACCGGCGAACGCTTCAGCCATTCGGGCAGGCATTTTCAGTTCAAGGATGGGCGCGTGCTGCCGCGGCCTGTCAGCCGGCCGCATCCGGAGATCCTGTGGGCTGGAATGACCCGCCGGGCGATCGAGCGCGGCGCCGAGTACGGGTTGTCTTTCGCCTGCAATCTGGGTCTGAAGGAAGTGACGCTCTACCGCGAACGATTGGCGGCGCTGGGCCGCGATCCGTCAAAGTTCAGCATCGTCAACAGCCGTATCGTCTATGTCGCCGACACGCCGGAGGCCGCATGGCGCGATCTCGCGGCCGCGGCGATGTATCAGGCGACGCTTTACGGCAAATGGCTCGGCGAAGCGGCCGGGCCGGATCAGAACTGGATCGTTCCCGATGCGGATCGAATCAAGCGCGGCGCGATTTTGGGTCCGCCGGATTTGGTCGCCTCCAAACTCGCGGAGCTTGCGGGAACCAATCTGATGACGGAGATAATCCTGAGCACGCAGTTGCCGGGATTGGCGCCGGACAAGGCGATGCGTTCGCTCGAACGTTTCGCCTCTGAAGTTCTGCCGAAGCTGCGGCGCGTGTAATTTCCGGCGCGCCGGAGTATTGCTCGGCCAGTCGCCGGCGGCGTTGAACGAATGCGTCGCTCGAGGAGGCTCGCGATGCGGCTAAAAGGGAAATCCGCGCTGGTGACAGGTTCCAGTTCCGGTATCGGCCGGGCCATCGCGACGCGCTTCGCGCGCGCGCGGGCGCGAGCGTCGTAATCAACGGCCGCAGTCCCGAAAAAATCGCGGCGGTGGTCAAGGAAATCGAGGCGCTCGGGGCCCGTGCGATCGGCGTGCGCGCCAACGTCGGCAGTTTCGCCGAGTCGCAAGCGATGGTCGAGCGGGCCGAACGCGAATTCGGCCGGCTGGACATTCTCGTGTGCAACGCCGGCGTTTTTCATCACACGCCCTTCCTCGAATTGAGCGAGGCGGAATGGGACGAAGTGCTGACGGTCGATCTCAAGGGCATTTTCAACTGCGCGCGAGCCGCGATCGGGCCGATGGCGCGGCGCGGATGGGGCCGGGTGATTTGCGTCACCGCGATTTCGGGACTGACCGGCTATCCCGAGATGGCGCATATCGCCGCGCCGACAACCGGTTCGACTCGATGTTCAAGCTTCGCGGCGATCCGAAAGGCGACCGCATCGCCAAAGCCGACGTTCGGCGCTGATTCTCCGGCGCTGGCGCCGTTCGTTCGAATCGTCAGGGTACCGCCGCGATATGGCCGTTCGCTCAGATTTATTGAAATCGCAACCAGTCTGCGGCGGCTTTGCCGGTCATCGTGCCAATCCAATTCGACGCCGGGCGCTTCGACCATCCGATAAATACGGCCATAAAACGATCCGATCGGCCGGCAGCCCGTGACCCGGCGAATGAATCGGAACAGCCGGGGATCGTTCATGAACAAATATAGAACGCTCCAGAGCGATCGGTTCCGCAGCTTAAGGTCCTTGCCAATTCCGTCGTAAACGGCGGTCTGGAAGTCGCTGTCGCGCATGTTTCGCCAGATGACGCGCAAAAGTGCGCGATCGACGAAACCCGGTAAATGTATGAAATTGCGCTGATCGAAATGTTGCCGAACGGCGCGCAGGTCCGAATCCGAGGCGTCGCAGGAAAATCCGAATCGTGTCAGTCGGGCGCGCATCGGCGACGCGGCAGAACTAACCACGGCGGGATCGGAGAGTCAATGCACACGCGCGGCGCGATTGAGAGCCGACGATCCAACCGCGGGCCTGGCGACTCCCAACATCTATCGGTGTGGCTGCGCGCCGCGCTCGCGTTCGCGCGGGCTGCGTTATGGTGAAACCCAGGTCAGCCGCGCCGAGGCTGAAACGGTGATCTCGACCGCTTTCTTGACCGTGAAAAAAAGGACCGAGGGATCCTCGAGGCCCCAGGCGACGAAGGGCACGGCGAAGGCGCAATGGATGACGACCGTGTCTCCGTCCTGCCGGATGTCTCCGTCGATAGCGATCGGATGCGGTGCGCCGTGCAGCGTCATCACGCCGCGCACCGCGATCGGGAAATCGCCCCGCGGCGCGCCGTGGCTGACGACCTGTTGCGGCGCAAAAATGATTTCCGGGTATTTGCCGGCTTCCAGAATATCGTTGCGCATCCGCGCGTCGCGAATGCCGTGGCCGCTCGTGCCGCTGGCGGCGTCGACGACGATTTCGCCGTCCATCCGCGCGCTTGCCGGATCGAGCCGGATTTTCCCCGACTTGAGTTTGAAGGTCCCTTCGGTGATATGCGGCCATCCGACCAGCCGATAGGAAATCGTCGTCGCGGCGGGATCGAAAACCAGTTGCGCCCATTTTCCGGCCGGCGCCGTTTCAGCCGCGGGCGGTTCGGCATGCGCCAGTCCGCAGGTAACCATCAATAACGCCGCCGCGAGGATCACGCGCCAGGCCGATTTCCGCTCCAGACTCATCACGCCTCTGAACCTTCTTTGAAAAACCGCGGCGCCGAGAGACGCGCGCAAAAGCCGGCGATCGCGCCAAGCGGTAAATTGCGCAGCGCGGCGGCGCCGGTATGAATTCCGAGCATGTAGTCGAACAGGTGGGGAGACCCGTTCAACGCGTCGAGCAGGCGGCGGCGCCACGCGCGATGCGCGCCGGCGGCCAGCATCAGCCGCGCCATCCAGCGCGCGGTGCGGACGAATCCACGATGCGCGCGCTGGTAACGCGCAGGATCGTCCGCCGCCAGCGCGTCGGCCAGCGCGAGCGCCTGCCGAAAACCGAGCGACAGGCCCTGACCCGTGATCGCGTCCACCGCGCCCGACGCATCGCCAATCAGCAGCACGCGGCCGCGCGCGACGGAACTAACCGCGCTCGATCCGGAAATCGCGCCGCGCACTTCAGAGGTCGGCCGGGCGCCGGCGAGCCGCCGGTTCAATTCCGGATGGAGCCTGATTAAATCGGCGAATTTAGGTCCGGGCCGATTCGCAAAGGCCGAAACGCAAATCTCGCCCGACGGCAATGGCGTCACCACCGCTTGTCCCGCGTCGTGCCAATGCACTTCGACCAGCTCGGACCACGCCGGAATTGCGAAATGCCGCCGCAACCCGGCTCTGCGGGCCGGTTGCGCAATTTCAGCGAAACCCGCGGCGCGGCGCACCGCGGATTCGCGTCCGTCCGCCCCAATCAGCCATCGCGCCGGGACCTTTCGGCCGTCCAGTTCGGCGCCGCTTCCGCGGCCGAGCCGCACGGTTGCGTTCCAGCGCATCGTCACGCCGGCCGCGGAAGCGCGTTCGATAAGCCGCCGATGCAGCTCGATGCGGCGGATGCCGGCGCCTTGTCCGCCGCGAAACCGGCCGTTGGCGTAGCGGCCGTCTTCGGCAAATCGGATACCGAAGAAAGGCGCCGACGAGGGTGCGCAATCGCTCCAGACGCCCAGCGCATGCAACGCGGCGACGCCTTCGGGCATCAGGCCCTCGCCGCACGGCTTGTCGATTGGAGGGCGCGCGCGATCGGCGACCATCACCTCGCATCCGCGCATCCTGAGAGCGATCGCGGCGGCAAGCCCGACGGGTCCGCCGCCGACGATCAACGCATCCGGAGCGTTCAAGTCTTAATCACCACTGAGCGAGAATCAGCTCGGCGCAAAAGCCGGGACCCATCGCGGCGATTAAGCCCATGGTTCCGGGCGCGGGGCGATGATGCGTCAAAGTATCTTCGAGCACGCACAGGACCGAGGCTGACGAAAGGTTCCCGATGCGTTCCAGCGATTCCCATGAAAGCCGCAATTCCTGCTCGTGAAGAGCGAGCGCGGTTTCCACGGCCTCGAGCACGCGCGGGCCGCCCGGATGGAACACCCAGCTTCCAATATCGCGCCGGGTCAGGCGATGGCCGGCGAGAAAACGATCGACGTCGTTCGCGAGATTCGCTTTGATCAACTCCGGCAGGCGCTGCGAAAGGACGATCGCAAATCCGCTTTCCGAGATGTCCCACCCCATGATGTCTTCGCTGTCAGGGTAAAAGACCGCGCGATGCGCGATGATGCGCGGCCCCGGACGAGCGCGCTCCGCGCCGGCGACCAGCACGGCGGCGGCGCCGTCGCCGAAAATTCCGGTCGCGACCAGGTTGGCGGTCGAAAGATCGTCGCGGCTGATGGTGAGCGAGCAAATCTCCACCGCCAGCACCGCCGCGACCTGGCCGGGATAGGCCAAAACGTAATCCGCCGCGCGCGTCAAACCCGTCGCGCCGGCGACGCATCCGAGGCCGAATATGGGCGTGCGCTTGAGGTCGTTTCGCAATCCCATCCGGTTGATCAGCCGCGCGTCGAGGGAGGGGCTCGCGATGCCGGTTATCGACGTCACGTAGAGCGCATCGATATCGCTTGCGTCCAATCCGGCGCGCGCGAGCGCCGCGCGGATCGCGCCCGCGCCGAGCTCTTCCGCGACATCGAACCACGCGCGATTGGTTTCGCCCCAGGATTTAAACTGATGGTAACGATCGAACGGAAAGGCCAGGTGGCGCCATTTCACCCCGGCCCGCGAATGCATCCGCCGCAACAACGCCGTTCGTTCGCCGAGGCGGCCGCTCCAATAGGCGCATAATGCGTCGGTAATCTCCGTTTGGCCATAACGATTTACCGGAAAACTGCTTCCGACACCGACAATCCGCATCAACGGATCTCCCTGATTCGGGCCGCCGCACAAATGAAAATAGCCAGTCGGCCCGTGTAAAGTCGAAGCCTAGACGAATCACGCACTCACTATATTCATATCGACTGAGTAATGATACGGAAAACTGATATTGATAATGGTTCGCAATTTCACGCCGTGGAATGCATTGTACTTTCAGGCGCTTGTGGACGGCCCGGCTTTGCTGCAACATCAGGGGCGTGTCATCGCCCGGCCCGCTGGTGCGCGTGTCAGAATTGCGCAAAAGCTACGGATCGCGGCTGGTTCTCGATAACGTTAGCTTTGACGTTGCGGCAGGCGAAATTGTGGGCCTGCTTGGCCCCAACGGCGCCGGGAAGACCACGACTCTTTCGATTCTCGCGACTTTGCGCAATCCCGATGCGGGCAATGTCACGATTGCCGGCCATGATCTGCGGCGCGAGCCGCGGGCGGTCCGCCGGCGGCTTGGTTTGGCGCCGCAGTCGATCGCAATCTATCCATCGCTGAGCGCGTTCCAAAACGTCGAGTTGTTCGCGCGGATTCACGGCCTGACCGCGGCTGCCGCTCGTTCGGCGACCGCGGCGGCGCTGGAGATCGTGGGTTTGGACGAGCGCGCGCACGAATCGGCGGCGACGTTGTCCGGCGGAATGAGACGGCGAGTCAACCTCGCCTGTGCGATGGTTCATCGGCCGGAAATCCTGTTGCTCGATGAGCCTACGGTTGGCGTCGATCCGCAATCTCGCGAACGCATACTCCAGATATTGCGCGAATTGGCCGTATCCGGCATCGCGGTAATCTACAGCACTCATTACATGGAGGAGGTCGAGCGGCTTTGCGATAAGGTTTTGCTGATCGATCGCGGCCGGCTGCTGGCGGAGGGACCCGTGGCGGAATTGGTCTCGCGGGCCGGCTCGCGCCATCGGATGGAACTGGCGCTGCGAGGCCGGCCCCCGGCCGACTTGTACGCTGGCCTGACCGGCGTCGAACCAATCGTGTCTGGCGCCGGCGACGACCGGGTGATTCTGATGCTTGCGGACCTTGGCAAAGTCGCGGAGGTGCTGGAGCGCGCGCGTGCGGCGGGATTCCCCGCGATCGAATTCAATCTTCACAGTCCGAACCTCTCGGACGCATTCATGACGCTAACCGGCCGCGCATTGCGCGATTACAGCGAAAATCACGGCTGAACGCCGCATCCGATGATCCGCACCGCGCTACTTATCTTTCGCAACGAATTCCGCCTTTTGCTGCGCGATCGGATGTCGATTTTCATGCTGTTCATGGCGCCGGTCGTGATTATCGCGGTCGCCGGATTTTCCCTCGGCAACATGTTTGGCGCGCCGGCCGGCGGGCGGAAGTATTTGATTCCGATCGTCGATCGCGACCACGGCGAGATCGCCCGGGCGATCGTTCACGGAATGTCGCAGGATTCGCGCCTGCGGCTGGTCAACGCCGCCGACGAAACAGCCGCGCGGACGATCCTGGCGAAAAACGACGATGCGCCGATCGCGATCGTGATTCCCGCGGGTACAACGGCGTCATTTTCAGCGGGCCGCGGGTCGGACGTTATTATTTACGTCGATCCGGTCAAACGAGTTGAAGCATACGCTCTGGAATTGCGGCTGACGGAGGTCTCGCGGGCGATCGCGATGGCGGCGCGCGATCGCGCCCAAGCGCGCCTCGTGCGCGCGCGGGCTGGGATCGACGCCAAGACCGGGAATTTGCGCGCGCAATTTGACGAGTTGAAAAAGGAAATCGCGGAATATCAGGCGCACGCTGAAGCCGCGCGGGCGTCGTTGCAAAAAAAAATGGCCGCCGAAATTGACGCCCGGCTTGCCCAAATCGAAGCGCAATCTCACGCCGCGCTTGCGGCGGCGCTGCGCGCCCGGCAGCTCGAAATCGCGGCGAAGCTCGGCGAGAAGCAAACGGCGACGGCCGCGATGGTCTCGTATCTCAAGAATTTGGAGGCGGCGCGGAGCGCGTTCGAGCTCTGGTTCGGCCGGTTGCAGGCCGTCGCCGGTTCGCACGCCGCCGAGATTTCATCGCCGCCGGCGTGGCCGCCGCCACCCAATCCGCGCGTGATCGCGGAATTGAAAGAGCCGATCAAGCTCTCGTTCAATCCGAACGATATCGCGATGCCGGCGCCGAACCTGCGGTTCAACCTGCCCGCGCCGGAGCCGCTGAAGTTTCCGCCGCTTGCGCTCGATCTTAAACAGATGGCGCCGGGACCGGCGATCGCCTTGCCGGGCGTTATCGGATGGCGGGATCGGTCGCTGACGCCGGGTTACGCGGAGGTCAACAGTTTCGATCAATACGTGCCCGGATTCGGCATCACGTTCCTGCTGATCGATATTCTGTGGGGAGTCTCGGTCGGCCTGATCGACGAACGCGACTGGGGCACGCTGCAGCGTCTGCGCGTAAGCGGCGCGCCGATTTCCGGCCTGCTGTCGGGGAAATTGACGGCGCGCTTTTTAATTGGATTTGTGCAGATGGTTGTGCTGCTCGGCGTGGGGCGGCTCCTGTTCGGCATCAGTCTGGGGGAAAGCCCCGCGATGCTGCTGTTGCCGACCGCCGCGATCGCGTTTTCCGCCGCGGCCTTCGGCCTCGTGATTGCGGTGATTGCGCGCACCCGCGATTCGGTCCTGCCGCTCGGCTCGGTCGGCGCGATGACCATGTCGGCGGTCGGCGGATGCTGGTGGCCGCTCAATTTCGAGCCGGCCTGGATGCGCGCGGCGGCGCAGTGGATTCCAACCACCTGGACGATGCGGGCCTATAACGACTTGATGATTCGCGGCCTGCCGCCCGCGCACGCGTTGAAACCTGCGGTTATCACGTTTGGGCTGGGCCTTGCATTTCTTGGCCTTGGGATGCTCGGCGCGATGCGCGGTCTGGACTGATGTGGACTACTTTCCGCCGGCGCTGGACGCCCAATCCAGCACAACCTGGCGCTGATCGCTCGAAAGCGCGCCCGACGGATGCAACACGCGAAAATCCCACGGCGGCATCGAACCGTCTTCGACAACCTTCGCGATTTCCGCCATCGCCGCGCGTTTGCGCGCCGCATCATAGGAGTTCCAGTCGGAAAAATTCAAAGTGTGGCGAGCGTCGCCGGCGCCAAAGATGTACGACGGCGCGAGCTTGGCGTTCCATGGGAGGGTCGTCGCGCTCGAATGACATCCGAAACATGAATTATCCAATGTTTGCACGACTTGGATGTTTTGGCTGATTGGTTGGTTGGCTTCGCTGAATGCTCCCGGCGTTCCAAGCGAAGAGTTGGAACTGGAACAAGCCGCCAATGCGATCGCGGATACGACCGGCGCAACTAAAGCTAAGATTAGCGAAACAGGGTTGCCCAAATTGTTCGAGAGACTGAAACGGTTCGAGGAGTTGGTCATTTCGCGCTCCGAATCCTGAAAGCATTATCTATTGGTTGTCCGTGTAACCGAAATTTTCCTATTACGTCTTTTCTGTCGCGATGATCTTTCGGAAACGTTACGGCTGGCGGCTCTACAGAGGTCAATAAATCGATTATGCCCGCATCTTCAACTGCGCAGCGCTACGATCGCGCTCAAAACTATGAGCGTTTCGTGAATCCCCAGTGGGTGCGCCTGCTCGACATCCTTGGAATGAATGTACGCTATGAGCGATGCGTCGGTTGCGAATTGTTCACCGCCGACGGCCGCCGCGTGCTCGATTTCAATTCCGGTTACTGCGTGCATAATGCCGGCCACAATCATCCGGCGATCAAAGCCGCGATCAAAATGGAACTCGACGCCGACGGGCCCGCGATGCTGCAAAGCAACGTCTCCGACCTGGCCGGCGAACTGGCGGCGCGCTTATGCGCGAGCGCCGGAGGTCGGCTGACCAAGGCGTTTTTCTGCAGTTCCGGCAGCGAAGGCGTTGAAACCGTAATCAAGTTCGCGCGCGCTAAAACCGGTCGAAACGGGATTATTTCGGCGCGGGGCGCATTTCACGGCCTGACCTGCGGCGCCTTGTCGCTGATGTCGGACGGCTTCTGGCGCGACGGATTCGGCGAGCTGCTGTCCGATACCGACTTGGTGAATTTCGGCGATCTCGCCGGGCTGGAGTCGCGGCTGGCTACCGGGCGGTTTGGCGCGCTCGTGATCGAGCCGGTACAGGTCGAAGGCGGCATGCGCCTGCCGGCTGAAAGTTACCTGCGCGAAGCGCAGCAGCTATGCCGCCGGCACGGCGCGCTGTTCGTGCTCGATGAGGTCCAGACCGGCTTTTACCGCACGGGGCGGTTCCTTGCGGCGCATCGCTACGGCGTCGAGCCTGACATGGTGGTGCTGGCGAAAGCGCTGAGCGGCGGATTGATTCCGGTCGGCGCGGTGCTGATGACGGACGCGGTCTGCGACGCCGTATACAGCTCTTTTCGGCGCGCGATCGTCCATACCTCGACCTTCGGCGAAAACGCGCTGGCGATGCGCGCGGGCTTGGCGACCCTCGACGTGCTGGAGCGCGAACGGCTGGGCGAGCGCGCTGGCGCGCTGGGCGACGCTTTCAGGCGCACGCTGGCCGAGCGGCTCGGCCAGTTCGAGATGGTGCGCGAGGTCCGCGGCGTCGGGATGCTTACGGGCGTCGAATTTCAGCCGCCCGGCCGGCTCCGCCTGCGTCTTCCGTTTGAAGCCTTCATGAGAATTTATCCGGCGATGTTCGGACAGGTGCTCGTGATGCGGCTCTATCGGGACCACGGAATACTCACGCAGATCTGCGGCAACAATTTCATGGTGCTGAAGGTCGCTCCGCCGCTCGTCGTGAGCGAAGCGCAGCTTGATGAATTTGTCCGGGCGATCGAGGCGGCGGTCGCGACGATGCATCGCGGCGGCGGTTTCTGGACCGAGGCGTTGGGGATGGCGCGGCGGGTGATCGGCTCGATTTGACGGCGCCGCCCGCGTTTACGGAGGACGCTCAGGCCGGCGCAAACCAACGCTGATCGCCGACGATTCGGCGCGCGGCGCGCTTGACGATTTCCTACACAGGTCAACCTATATCGTCGATTTCGGTCCGCTCTCGGGCTGTTGTCGCGGCGCGCTTCGACCGACCGCGCGGATCTATCGAAGACTGATTGCTTCTACGGTTGTTGTGGCATTCGGTTTGCGTCGTTCTCCTTCGTGAATGACAGCGTCGCCCGACGCTGACGGTTTGACGCAGCTCCACATTTTCGTGGTTTGGCGGCGAACGCCGCGCGCTCCCGCGCCGGGAGCGTGCGCGGCCGCGGCAAGCGTCCGCACGGAAGCGTATGGCGAGTCGCCGAACCATTGCCGGGAGAAGTTGAATGAACGGCGTCACGAAGGAAGTTTTGGCGCGCCCCGCGGCGTATGAGCGCGAAATCGCGGATACTCGATGCGCGCGGGCGGCCGATCGGAATCGCGCGGCGATATGGCGATTCATGGACTATATGCGGCCGCATCGGCGGCGCGCGCTGATCGCCACGATCGCGGGCGTGTTGAAGCTCGTGTTGCCGCTCGCCTTTCCGCTCGCTTTCAAATACGTGGTGGACGTGCTGGTCGCGGCGCATCCGAAAATGGATCGGATCGACGCGGCGATCAACCACGCCTGCCTGCGGCTGGCGATGACGCTCGGATTGGGCGCGTCGGCCGCGGCGAAATGGCAGGCGCTGACGGTCGCGCTGCTGGTTGTTTATGCGGCGCAGGCGGCGGCGTCGTACTGCCGCGATTATTACGGCCTCAGCGCCGGCTCGAGCCTCATCTACGACTTGCGATGCGCGCTGTTTGCGCACATGCAGCGCCTGTCGCATGCCTACTTCGATCGCACGCAGACCGGCGAAATCTTCTCGCGCCTGATCAACGACATCGACCTCGCGCAGGAGTTCACCTTTTCGGCGCTGACCAACGTATGGATTGACGCGGCTTCGATCGCCGTCGCCGCATGGCTGCTAATCATGATGAACCGGACGCTCGCGCTGGCGGCGTTCGCGGCGATGCCGCTGTATGTCGTGATGGTTCGCCACTTCGCGCCGCGCATCAAATCCGCGACCCATCGGTTGCAGGCGACGATGGCGCGCGTGTCGGGCGATTTGCAGGAGCGGATCGCGGGCGCGGCGACAATCAAGGCGTTCGATCGCGCCGATTATGAAATCGCCCGCTTCAATCTGCAAACGCGGGTCCTCTACGACGACACGCTGGAAAAAATCCGGCTGGCGTCGTGGCAGCAGGGATGGACCGAACTGCTGGCGCGGCTCGCGCCGACAGCCGTGGTCTGGTGCGCCGCGTATCTGGTCGTGCGCGGTTCGGTGACGATCGGCACGATGATCGCATTCGCCGGCTTCATCGGCTGTCTCTACCAGCCGCTGGAGCGGCTGTCCTCGATGTCGATCGTGATGGCGGGCGCGATGGCCGCGATCGAGCGGATCTTCGCGTTCCTCGATTTGCGGCCCGATATCGAGAGCCATCCGTTGAGCCAGCCGCGCCCGGTGGCGCGCGGCGAGATCGCGTTCGAGCATGTTAGCTTCGGTTACGGCGGTTCCGGGCCGCTGGCGCTGAGCGACGTCAACCTGACGATTCCGGCGGGAGCGACCGT
Organism: Deltaproteobacteria bacterium; assembly: GCA_021780225.1. Taxonomy (GTDB): domain Bacteria; phylum Desulfobacterota; class Binatia; order Binatales; family Binataceae; genus JADMIL01. The sequence goes on from JAJXZF010000050.1 coordinate 45,740, forward strand.
CGCCTTCGTCGGCCGTTCCGGCGCCGGCAAGACCACCATCGCCAGCCTGATTCCCCGATTTTACGACGCGGCCGCGGGCCGCATCCTGATTGACGGCAAGAATATTCGCGGCTTCACCCTGGAATCCCTGCGCGGCCAGATTGGCGTGGTCACGCAGGAGGTGAATATCTTCAGCGAATCCGTGCGCGATCTGATGCGCTACGCGAAGGACGACGCGACCGACGCCGAGCTCCTCGACGCGCTCGGACGGGCGAATCTGCGTGAATTCGTCGAGCGCCTGCCGCGCGGCCTCGACACCGTCATCGGCAAGGGCGGCGTCAACGTTTCCGGCGGCCAGCGCCAGCGTCTGGCGCTGGCGCGCGCGTTCCTGAAAAATCCGCCCGTGCTGATTCTGGACGAGGCGACCTCGGCGTTGGATTCCGAATCGGAGAATTTCGTGTACGACGCGATGCGCCGCCTGATGCGCGGCCGGACCAGCCTGGTGATCGCCCATCGGCTGCGCGCGGCGGTCGACGCGGATTTTATCGTGGTGATGGAGCGCGGGCGGATCGCCGAGGTCGGATCGCACGCCGCGCTGCTCGCTACCGGCGGCATTTACGCGCGGTTGTTCCGCGAGCAATCGCGGGGCCTGGCGCTCGCCGCGGACCCTAATCCGAAAGCGGCGCACGGGCGTACTTGATCGGAAAGAGCACGCTACCCGAACCATTATCGCCGGCTTTAACGGCGCGCGGACGCGCGCCGTTAAAGCCGCATTCGCTACTGCTTCTGTTTCACGCGCCCGCGCCTGCGCGCGGTCGGGACCGGCGGGAGTTGTTCAAACTCGCCCACCTCGGGGCCGCGCTCGCCGCCGGCATGAACGTGCAATTCTTCTTCGGGCTCTTTCATTTCGTCGGTTTCTTCGGGCGTTGAGCCGACCTCGGCCGGCGGGTTCCAGCGTTCCGAGAATTCGCGCCGCAGCGCGCCCTCGCCGCGCATGTTGCGCGACTGCTGGCAATCGACGCAGCGGGTCGTCGCCGGCATGGCGCGCAATCGCTCGACCGGAATTTCTTCGCCGCAATCCACGCAGCGGCCATAATCGCCGCTGTCGAACCGGTCCAGCGCGATTTCAATCTCTTTCAGCCGGGCTTCATTCTGCTCGATGATTCCGGCGTGGGTTTCGACGTCCGCGAGCGAGCGCGCGGCGTCGAGTTCGTCGGCGGGCGGCGCGGTGACGTCGTCTTCCTGATCATTGCGCAAGCGGCGGATTCTCAGCCGCAGCTTGTCGCGTTCGCGCTCCAGATAGACGCGCAGATCGCCTGCGCCGCTTTCTCCGAACGTCGTTGCTTTCGCCATCGAAATGATGCGGACCGTTCCGTCCGTCCTCTTTCCAGATGTTCGGCCGGCAGCCGTAGCCGTGCGTTTCAGCGAGCGCTCGCGGCGCTCTGCGGATGCACGATGAAAACGGTGCTGGCCTGCGGTCCCTGTTCGCCTTCTTCTTCGACGAAGCGCACTTCGCCGCCGGTTCGGAGACGATCGAAACCGGGCTCCATCACGCTGTTCCGATGAAAATAGATGTCGCGTCCGTCGCTGGAGCGGATGAAACCATAATCGCCGAACAGCGAAGCGACTCGTCCCTGCGGCGCCGTTTCATGCGCTTTGACCGCGCCGCGCTGGCGGCGGCCGTAATCTTCGATACGGCGCCGGGCCGCGTCGAACGCCTCGCGAATCGCGATCGGAAAATCTTCCGCCGATCGCCGATTCACGATCAGGCGCGAGCCGGGAGCGGTCATGATGATTCGCACCTTGAAAGGGCCGCCGCGCCGATGGTGATCGACCGCGCCTTCCAGCACGACTTCGCATCCGGTCAGGCGCGGATAGTAATTCGCCAGCCAGTCGGCTTTCGCGCGCACCGCCGCTTCGATCGCGGGCGTCAGGGCGAAATCCCGGGCGGTAATTTTCAATTCACGTTGCATAAGGTCCTCAACCGCGGGATGAAAAAACAAGGTTTGCGATAATTGGTTTCGCATCGGGAATTTGCTTGCGTTTATTCCGAACGCGCGGCCTCCGTCCACAATTTTTTCAAATCTTTGGGCAGCTGACTGAGAATGTGCCACGCCTCGCCCTCCTGGCCGGTGGGACTGCGGAGCGAGCGCTGCAATTCGCGGAAAATGGAAATGGCCGCATGACGGGCGTCGAGCTCGGAGATTCCGGCGTCCTCCGCGACCCTGCGGATGAATTCGGCTTTGTGCGTGCGCGCGACCAACCTGTGCGGCGTGTCGAAGCCGCGCCAGAGAGTTTTCAATTCCCCCGGCAATTGCGCCGCCAAATCGTCCGCCTCCTTGACGGTGAGCCGGTCGTGAAGCTGATGAAAAACAGCCGCAGTAACCGCGCGGGCCTGGTCGAGATTCACTTCCAACGATTTTTCCACATCGTGGAGAAATTTGGCCTCTTTCATCGTCTGACGCCTCGCTCATGATTCGCCGGGGCGAATCGAAATCGCGCCGCCGCCGGGCTTCGCATCACGCCGGTAAAGCCGTCATTCGATGCTTGCCGGCGGACGATCATTTCCAGATCCAGCTTCCGTCCGCGCGGCTGTATCGTCAACGAAATAGATCGCGAGCGCTCGGGCAATCTGGCGCTCCGGATTCAACGATCGCCGTTTCCGCCGGCCGCGCCATTAACTGATTGCATGTCGAGGACCCGCGGATAATTCTTTTCACGCGAGGGGGCGGGAAGCGTCGGCGCTTTATGGCTTGCGCAGATAGATCAACCCGCCGATCGGGCGCCGGCGTCTCCCTGGTATTTCAATTAAATAGATTTTCTAATTAGCTATTGAGGCGCATACCAACATGACGTTTGCTATTTGGCATTCTTCGATTGCCGCGGCCTTTCTTGCTATTACGCTAGCGCTCGCGCCGAGCGCCTTCGCGCAAGCCCGGCGGGCGGCTGAATCGGACGAATAAAATCCAGCCGGCGCGGTAGTCAGTTCGCGTCGCGGCGGGTTCGACGCTCGTCCCCAATCCTGACGGCGACGCTTCTAATGATCGCGCCGGTTCAAGCTCGCGGATTCCGCCGCAACCGTCGGACGCCCGGCGGCCAGCCGATTGCGGATCGCGACACGGCGATGTTTTGTGGAGCCGGATTTGGCTGGCGATGTAAGTGATTTGGCTCCCCGGGCCGGATTCGAACCAGCGACCCGACGGTTAACAGCCGTCTGCTCTACCGACTGAGCTACCGGGGAGCGCGAGCGCAATCAGAACATTTATCACTAGCTTTCGCCGCGGCGCGGATCAAGCAGCGCCGCCGCGCTTGCGATTATTTGGCTGCGTGGACACGGCCCGATCCGAGCATCCGCGCGCCGTAGCGAACCATCGCGGCCAGATTTTCCACGCGGGCGAGCAACTCATGCTCCTGCTCCGGGGGCGCGTCGCGCAGGGCGGCGGCCGCGTCGGCGAGATTTTCTTTGAGGATTTGCAGTGCGCGCGCCAGATGCGCGTTGGCGCCGGCGCGCTTGCGCGATTCGCGCCGCGCTTCCTGAAATTCGTCGAGATGGATGATCTGCGCCATAGCGTCGCCGCACGGTAATCCGGGATGAAGCAACCATATCATAAGATTCGGCGGCTTCCGTGATCGACGCGAGCGGGTACGCCGCTGGCCGGGAGTTTATCGCAGCTTTCGTCCGGCTTGCCGTTTCCCGGCAAGGACGCCGCCGCCGCCGTGCGCCAGCCATTCGATCTGGCGCGCGATGCCGCTCAGGATATCGACTTCCCGCGGGCGCAATCCGCCGCGGCCGTGGAGCGCGCGAATCGTGTGCATGATGTGATCGGGATTGTCCTCGGGCAGGAAGCCGATCGCGACCAGCGCCCGCTGCAACCGCCGGTGCATCGCTTCGACGTCCGCCGCGGCCGCCAATTCGCGTTCGCCCGCGCCGGCGTCGGCGGGCGGCTGAAGCGTAACGCCGAGTTCGTACGCGACGATCGCGACCGCATGCGCCAGATTGAGCGACGGATAGAGCGGCGAAGTCGGAATCGTCACCAGCCATTGGCATTGCGCCACTTCGCGATTGCTGAGGCCGTAGTCCTCCGGCCCGAAGACCACGCCGACGCGATTGGCGGGCGCCGCGGCGGAGATTCCGGGCGCGGCGTCGCGAAGCATGCGGGTCTCGAGGCGATACCCTCCGGTGCGCGCGGTCGTGCCGATCGTGAGGGTGCGGTCGGCAAGCGCTTCGGTCAGGTGGTCGAAGATCCGTATCCGCTGAACGACGTCGGCGGCGTGAACGGCGCGTGTGGCCGCGACGGCCGGATCGTAACCGCGCGGCGCCACGAGGCGCAGTTCGGCAAAGCCCATGTTCTTGAGCGCGCGGGCCGCCGCACCGACGTTGCCGGAAAATTTCGGCGCGACCAGAATGAAGGCGAAATTATTGCGTGCATCGCTTGGCATCAGTTATCCCGGGCTGTGCTATTTTGGGTATTGAATTACTTGACGCACAAAGCATTCTGCGTTAGATTGGGATCGTGAAGACGAAAACGCCAACCGATCTGCTTGACGCCGTTCGCTATTTCGCCGATCCGGAGGTTTGCCGGAAGTTCTTG
>JAJXZF010000082.1 GCA_021780225.1 Deltaproteobacteria bacterium
GTCTTCCTGATCGCGCATCGCCTGCGCAGCGCGCTGACCGCCGATCAGATCGTCGTGCTCGAATCCGGCAAAGTGGTCGAAACCGGCACGCACGCGGAACTGCTGCGGCGCGACGGCGTATACGCCCACCTTTACCATGAGCAGACGCGCGGCCTGATGGCGGCCGAGGCGGCGGACGAAGAGGATCTGCGCCGCGCCTGATCGCCAATTACTGACGCGCGATTACTGCACGCCGCCCTCCCCCGGATCATGTCCGACGGAGGGCGGTTTCTTTTACCGGTCGAGGTCCGCCCCAGCCAGCTATGTCCCCATCGCGACCAGGGTCTGCAACGACGGCTTCCGCGCCACCGGCATCACCGCCTATCTGAAGAACGGCGGCACGCTTGAGAAGGCCGCCGACCTGGCCAACCATTCCAGCACCGGCGCCACCCAGCTCTACGATCGGCGCTCCGACGAAGTGACGCTCGATGAAGTCAAGCGGGCGGGGATTTGAGAAAAAGAAAAGCGCGGATTCGACAGCGCCAGACTGAATCATTCAGGCGCTGGACGAAACAGCTTATGATCCGCTGGCGATCGAACCGCCAGCATCTCGCCCGTTCTCGGCAGCGTCAGATAGGTATAGGCCGGGCCGGCCGTATTCGACGATTGCGCCACGCTCTTCCTCTCATGCAGATAAATGGTCGTGCCGCCGTAGGCGGTGGTCTGGTCGTGGAGCCGCGTGATCGCGTCGTAATCGGCGCTGAACGACCCCGCCGGCCCTCCGCTGATGGTCCACAACTGGTTGCGCGCGTCCCAAATATAATTGGCGCCGGTGACCGGGTCTTTAGTCAGGTTGCCGTTGTTGTCGGCGAACGCCGCCGCCGAGCCGTTCCAAATCGCGATCTGGTTGAGGCTGGAAATCGTCTTATTTTTTGCTGTCGCGTTTACTATTCCATCCCGGCTTCAATGCCATCAACTCTGACTCCCGTTTCGTTAACGCATCATTTCGCTTTTTGAACCGCTTCTGAATATTTTCACGCGAAACGCCGCGCGCTTTAAGATTCGCCTGCATCTCGGCAATCTTTTGTTTTTTTGCTCGTACACTTGCTAGCCACACGCGCTTGATCTCTCGTTCGATGGTGCGCTCCATTCGCTCCTGAAATTGTTTACCGAAGCCCGTCGGAATATATCGCGGTATAGAGATGCCCTCCGACGGATCGAGAAATATAAAGTTCTCCCCGGATTGTTCGAGTATGCTCCGTGCTCCTTCGACCGCCATCACGACGGCCTGAAGCGAGTCCACTCCTCCCACCCTTTGAACCCGAGCATCGGGCAATCCTTCGAGCAAAAACGGACACATCCAGTGTGATCCATCCTTGTATGGTGTTCCGATCAGTACGCGAATCGATCGATTACCTGAAGATACCCAGGTTAACGTTCGCTCGGCGACAATACGACCAAGCGCGGCTTTGAAACGGCGATTTTCCACCCGGAAACTCTTATTCCTTTAGGAGAGAAACCAATCTTTGCATAGTCCTTGCCTATAATTGCTAGACTCGGGCAGGCCGCTCCAACATGCCTGTGCCATCGTCGGGTTGGAAAGCGATCTGCAAAATTTTTCCCATAAAGCAGAGTGCTGAGCGGCATCCATACATCTATTGAAGTTCGGCTTCCGTTTTGGCGTCATCGGATCGAATTGTGGGCCCGGATCGACTGTTCCGCCCCCCGGCATCTCGAGTGCTTTAGGTATGCTACTCGGAGCTGCGTCGAACCCGTAGGGGATCACTTCCTCAAACTGCGCCTGCATTACATAGCCGCCATTCGGGTTTCCGCCCGCGACGGTCGGCGGCGTGGTGGCGGCCGCGGCTTCGACCGCCGCGGAGTCCTCCATGTCGGGAAGGAGCGAGAGCAGGACGCCGATGAATGGTCCCGGCGGGTAATGACCGAAGCGGGTTTGCATCGCCCGCGGCGGAGGGCGGGCCGCTCGCGCCGCCCTGGCCGCCGCCAGGCGCGCTCGGCGCGCCGTAGCCCTCGAGGCGGCGGCCGAGCAGGGGCTGGTAGTAGCTGCGCCCGTCGAAATACAGCCCGGTCTGATCGTACTCCATGCCCGCGAACTGGTACGGATAGTTCAGGCGACGGTTAAAATTCGGCAGAGGCGGTTTGATTCAGGACTTTGCTTCGATCTCCGCCAAAACCGGCATCAGATATTGCTTGAATTTGATCGGATCTTCGGACATCGGAAAGTGTCCCATCCCTTCCATCAACGTATAGCTGGCGCCAGGCGCCGCATCCGCCAGCGCTTTCGCCGCCGCGGGATACGCCGACCAATCGTACTCGCCGCTCAGCACGTACAGCGGGCACTTTCGCGTATCGATATTCTTCGCGGTCCGCCGCAAGTCATGTTCGAATGAATAGTAGTACAAGTCGCCCTTGAAGACCGAAGGCGCTCCCTGACTGTATTCCCAGACCGTTTCGCGAACGTATTCTTCCGGCGCGTGCGGCGAGCATAAACTTAACATCAGCGCCGGCTTCGACTCGTTCGACAAGCGCGGATGGTAAAACCATTGATTCACCAGACGATCGGAGTTTCCACTCCACATCGACGCCTCCAATCCGATACAGGCGCGGAACTCGTTCGGATAGTTGAGCGCCAGGTCGGGCGCCAGGTGACCGCCCATCGAACAGCCCATATACACGGGGCGATTGAGTTCAAGTTCGCGGCATAGCGTCACCCAGTAACGCATGAACCAATCTTTCGTCAGCTTGTATTCCCGCTCCCAGTATCTGGCCGCGGCCGGCGGCAGCGATTTGCCGTGATAAGGCAGGTCGGCGGCGATCACGTGGAAGCGCGACGTGATGTCGCGATCCTCGAGGAGGTGCCGGAATTGCCGTCCGTCCGATCCGGCCGTGTGCTGGCATACCAGCGGTATGCCCCTGCCGGCCTCTTCGAAGTACACGCGATGCTCGACGCCGTCGAGCTTAAGGTAAATATAACGTCCGACGATGTCTGAATATTTCGCCATTGTCACGGGCCTCCTCTATACGGCGCGCGCTTCGATTACCGCCTCACGCATTATCGCGTTGATGCGGCGGATTGCGTAGTAGTAGGCGTAAGCCGATTCAAGATCGCCGCCGAACGTGAAACCATGCTGGACGGAAGCC
>JAJXZF010000063.1 GCA_021780225.1 Deltaproteobacteria bacterium
CCGTCGCGCGCGATATCGGTGGCGATGATCGCCGCCACTCCGGCCGTGCGAAACCGCGCCGCGGCTTCCGCGACGCCCAGCTCGCTGGTCTCGACCCATCCGCGAATCGCCAGCTTGCCGCCGCGCAGATCGAGCGAGCCGAAGACTTGTCCGGGACACTCTTCGCAGGCTCGCTGGATTAGCCCCGGATCAAGAAACGCCGCCGAACCAATCGAGATAAAATCCGCGCCGGCCGCGATCGCGGCGCGCACCGACTCGATCGTCCTGAGTCCGCCGCTGACGTCGATTTGGCATCGCACCGCCGCGCGAATCGCCTTCAGCGCCTCAAGGTTGCGCGGTTCTCCGGCGATCGCGCCGTCAAGATCGACGATATGGATAAGCTGCGCGCCGTCGCGCTCGAAAGCGCGCGCGGCAGCGGCCGGATCGGCGCCATAGACTGTCGCGCGGTTCATGTCGCCGCGCAGCAGCCGCACCACTTCCCCGCCCTTCAGATCGATCGACGGGATCACAAGGAAACGATCGAACGGTGGTTTCAGGAGAGCGTCCCTTTGGTCGAGAGCACCCCGCTCAGCCGCGGCTCGATCGCCGTCGCCTGATCCATCGCGCGCGCCAGCGCTTTGAACGCGGCTTCGACGATATGATGGGGGTTGCGGCCGGCATGCATCACGAGATGAAGATTCATGCCGGTTTCATCAGCGAGCGCCTTCATGAAGTCGCCAACCAGCACGGTCTGGAAGTTGCCGATCCGTTCCTCGCGAATCTCAAGGCCGTAGGCGAGATACGACCTGCCGCTGATATCGACCGTCGCCGCGCACAGCGCTTCGTCCAGCGGCACAATCGCATGGCCGAAGCGGCGGATTCCGGAGCGATCGCCGAGCGCCGCGCGAAACGACTTGCCAAGCACGATACCCGCGTCTTCGACCGTGTGATGGTCGTCAATATGGAGGTCGCCGGTCGCGTTCAGGCGCAGGTCGAAGAAGCCGTGGCGCGCGAAGCTCTCCAGCATGTGATCGAGAAACGGCACGCCGGTCGCGATTTCGCCGTGGCCCGAACCGTCGAGCCTGAGCGCGGCTTCGATCGCGGTCTCCCGCGTGCGCCGCTCGATCCGCGCCGTCCGCGGCGCGGCCGCCATCTCCGGTTCGAACCGGGCCGCCGCCACAGCGCGGCTATGCGGTCGGTTTCGCGATTCCATCTGATCTTTTGCGCTGCGTGCGCACCTTTCCTCGCCGCCGGGCTTTGCCCACCGTGGAAGCGTCGCCAACGCGAATTTCGATCGCGCGGGCATGCGCTTCGAATCCTTCCATCCGCGCCAGACGCGCTACCGCCGGTCCCAACGCCCGCAACGACTGCGCTGACGACTCGATTATACTGGTTCGTTTGAGGAAATCGTAGGCGCCGAGCGGCGACGCGAAGCGCGCCGATCCGCCGGTCGGCAGAACGTGATTCGGCCCCGCCAGATAGTCGCCGAGCGGCGCCGGACTCCGCCCGCCGACAAACACCGCTCCGGCATTGACGACCCGCCCCAGCCATCGCGAGGCGTGCGCGATCTCCAGCTCCAGATGCTCCGGCGCGATTTGGTTCGCCAGTTCAAAGGCGGCGTTCAGGTCCTTCACGACCACCGCGGCGGCGCGATGCTTGAGCACCCGGGCCACCGCCGCGGCGCGCGGCAAATCCTCCAGCGCCCGATCCACCGCGGCAGCCGCCGCCGCGGCCAGCGCGGCCGACGGCGTAACCAGGATCGCCGATTCGTCGCCCGATCCATGTTCCGCTTGCGCGATCAGATCCGCGGCGACCCACTCAGGATTCGCCTGGCCGTCGGCGATCACCAGCACCTCGCTCGGACCCGCCATTTTGTCGATATCGACCACCCCGTAAACCATCCGCTTGGCGGCCTGCACCCAGGCGTTGCCGGGCCCGACAATTTTATCGGCCGGCGCGAGGGTCTTCGTCCCGAACGCCAGCGCCGCGACCGCGTGCGCGCCGCCGATCCGGTAAACTTCGTCCACGCCCGCGATCGCCGCCGCCGCCAGCGCCGCCTGCCGGTCGCCCTCCGCCGACGCCGGCGAGACCATCACGATTTCCTTCACTCCCGCGACGCGCGCCGGAACCGCATTCATCAGCACCGTCGAAGGATACGCGCCCATCCCGCCGGGCACATAAATTCCCACGCGCTGGAGCGGCCGCACGATTTGCCCGAGCCGCATCCCGAGCCGGTCCCGATACATGAACGAATGCTCGAGCGTGCGGCGATGGAACTCCGCGATTCGGCGGGCGGCAAGCTCCAGTGCGCGCCGCTCGGACGCGGGAAGTCCGTCGCGCGCGGCGTGCAATTCTTCGCGCGTCACACGCAGCGTCGCCGGCGTCAGGCGGGCGCGATCGAAGCGCCGCGCGTAATCGATCAGCGCGCGATCGCCGCGCCGGCGCACCGCCGCGATTATTTTTCCCACCGCCGCGTCGAGCTTCGCGCCGGCCGCCGCGCGCCGGCCGCCGAGCGTCGCCAGAAAGCGCGCGAGCGCCGGATCGCCGGCGTGATAAATCTTAAGCCGCGTCTTCAAGTTCGCATGGCCGCGTGCGCCGGGAGCGCGCGCTTCGTCACTCATCGGCGGCCCGCTCGATACTTGCGCCGAGCGCCGCCAGTTTGCGATCGAGCGCCTCGTAGCCGCGATCCAGATGGTACACGCGGCTGACGGAAGTGGTGTTCTCCGCCGCCAATCCGGCGACGATCAGGCCCATCGAAGCGCGCAGATCGGTCGCCATCACCGGCGCGCCGCTCAGCCGCGAGGGTCCGCGCACCACCGCCGTCGCCCCTTTCATCACGATATCCGCGCCCATCCGCATCAGCTCCTGCGCGTGCATGAAACGGTTTTCAAAGATGGTCTCGGTGATCACCGACGCGCCGTCCGCCAGCGTCAGCATCGCCATCATCTGCGCCTGCAGATCGGTCGGAAAGCCGGGATACGGCAAGGTGCGCAGCTCGATCGGACGCAAACGGCCGGGCCGCGCGATTCGCAATCCGCCCGCGACGGTTTCGATTTCAACGCCGGCCTCGCGCAGCTTGACGATTACCGCTTCCAGATCGTTGACCGGCGCGCCGCTGATCACGATTTCGCCGCCGGTCGCCGCCGCCGCGGTCATCAGCGAGCCCGCCTCGATCCGATCGGGAATCACCGTATGGTCCGCGCCATGCAGGCGTTCGACGCCTTCGATTTCAATCACGTGCGTGCCCGCGCCTGAAATCCGCGCGCCCATCGCCGCGAGCATCCGCGCCAAATCGGCCACTTCGGGTTCGCGCGCGGCGTTCTCGATCACGGTGCGTCCGCGCGCCAGCGTCGCAGCCATCAGGATATTCTCGGTCGCGCCGACGCTCGGATTATCCAGCCAGATGCGCGCGCCGGCGAGCCGCGCAGCGTGCGCCTCGACATAACCGTGGCGGAGCTGCACGCGCGCGCCCAGCGCCCGCACCCCGGCGATATGCAAACCCACCGGACGCGCGCCGATCGCGCAGCCGCCCGGAGTCGAAACCCGCGCCCGGCCCGCGCGCGCCAGCAGCGGTCCCAACACCACGAACGACGCGCGCATGGTCTTGACCAGGTCGTAAGGCGCCTCATGCCCGCTCAGCGTATGCGCGTTCAGTTCAAGTTCGTGCTCGCCGAGCCATCGCGCGGCCACGCCCAGCCCGCCCAGCAGCTCGATTGCGGTGTTGACGTCGCGCAGGCGCGGCACGTTGCGAATCGTCACCGGTTCGTCGGTGAGCGCCGACGCCATCATGATCGGCAAGGTGGCGTTTTTGCTGCCGCTTAATTCGACCGAGCCGCGCAAGGGCGCGCCGCCATGAATGATCATTCGATCCATCGCCAACCGCGAGTTCCCCCTTTTTTCCGCACGAACCCGTGAGCCATCGATATTGCCAGAGGCGCACGTTCAAGGCACGTCCCGGCGACGGGGACTTATACACGACAAATAAATCGCGGCGGCGGCGCTTGACGCCAAGAAACGCTCGTAGCCTCGCCTTCACCGCTCAAGCCTAAAGCATGATCGCGGGACCGCTTGAATTTGATCGCTGGCGGATCAGGTAATTGTAAAATCGACCGATGCGGATTGCGCGAATCGGGTCCGCAAAGGGGGGCGTTACGATGGGCATCCTGGCTTGGATCGGCGTGGGCGTAATAGCAGGCTTTATCGCCAGCCGGGTGGTGAACCAAAAAGGTCAGGGGCTGATTTACGATTTGGCGCTGGGCGTGGCGGGCGCGCTGATCGGCAGCTACGTTTTTGACGCGCTGGGCGAACCGGACGCGCGCGGCTTCAATCCGTACAGCGTGGGGGTCGCCGCGATGGGCGCGATCATCCTGCTGATTTCATATCATACGATCGCCGGCAATCAGGGCCATCGCTGACTACTCGGCCGGCTTGACGCCGCGAACCACGCGCTCCACGCCCGCGAGATCGCGTTCGGACGCGACGTCCTTCAGGCCGGCGCCGCGGAACATTTCCGCGACCGCGCGCGCCTGACCGGCTCCGACTTCGACGATCAGCTCTCCGCCGGGCGCCAGATGCGCGTCCAAATCCGCCGCCAGCCGGCGATAGAAAGCGAGGCCGTCAGCGCCTCCGGCCAGCGCGATTCGCGGCTCGAAATCGCGAATTTCCGGGGCTAGGCCGGCAATCTCGGCGTCGGCGATATAGGGCGGATTGGATACGATCAGATCGAAGCGGCTGAATTCGCCGGCGTCGTCGCGCGGCGCGAACAAATCGGCGCGGCGAAATTCGATTCTTCCGGCCACGCCGTGCCGCGCCGCGTTGTGCATCGCGATTTCAAGCGCCTCTTCGGAGAGATCGGTTGCGGCGTAGCGCGCTTCGGGCGCATTGACCGCCAGCGCGATCGCAATCGCGCCCGACCCGCATCCGAGATCGAGCACGCGCATCCGCGGCCGCTCCTGCAACCGGCGTAGCGCGGCGGCGACGAGCGTTTCCGTCTCCGGCCGGGGAATCAGCACGCCGGGCGCGACTTCGATATCGAGCGCATAGAATTCGCGCCGGCCGACGATATAGGCGAGCGGCATCCGGCGCGCGCGCAGTTCGATCATTCCGGCCAGCCGTTCGCGCGCCGCCTCGTCGAGCGCGACGCCGCCGGCGTAGAGGCTCGTCCGATCCGCGCCCGCCGCCACCGCCAGCAACAGTTCCGCGTCGAAGCGCGGCGTATCGATTCCGGCCGCGGCGAGAATCGCGGCCGCGTCGGTCAGCGTGCGGCCGAGGCTGATGCGCCCGTCCGGCGTCATCGGTGGAGATGGTTGCGAGCGGCGCGCGCGCGTCACGCGCCCAACGCTTCCGCGCGCTCCTTGGTCGCCAGCGCGTCGATGATCGGATCGAGCGCGCCGTCGAGCACCTGGTCAAGCTGATGGAGCGTCAGGTTGACGCGATGGTCGGTGATGCGCGATTGCGGAAAATTGTAGGTGCGAATCCGTTCGGAGCGATCGCCCGATCCGACCATCGAGCGCCGCGCTTCGGCGATTTTGGCGTCCTGCTCGGCGCGGGCGAGATCGAGCAGGCGGGCGCGCAGAATTTTGAGCGCGCGCGCTTTGTTCTTGTGCTGCGATTTTTCGTCGCGGCAGACAATCACCATCCCGGTCGGAATGTGCGTGATGCGCACCGCCGAGTCGGTCGTGTTGACGCTTTGCCCGCCCGGACCCGACGCCCGCATCACGTCGATGCGCAAATCTTTTTCTTCGTTGATATTGACCTCGACCTCGTCCGCTTCGGGCATCACCGCGACGGTCACGGCCGAGGTATGAATTCGTCCGGAGGCCTCGGTCGCCGGAACGCGCTGCACGCGATGGACTCCGCCCTCGAACTTGAGCCGGCTGTAGGCGCCCTGGCCGGTGATCTGGGCGATGACTTCCTTGATTCCGCCGAGGCCGGTCGTGCTGAGGCTGAGCGTCTCGATTTTCCAGCGATGGCGTTCGGCGTAGCGCGAGTACATCCGGAACAGATCGCTGGCGAACAGCGACGCCTCGTCGCCGCCCGTGCCGGCGCGAATTTCAAGCAGAACGTTGCGATCGTCGTTGGGATCGCGCGGCGCGAGCAGCTCCTTGAGACGCTCCTCGCGGGCGGCCTGCTGCTTGAGCATCGCCGGCAACTCGGCTTTGACGAGATCGCGCAACTCCGGGTCGTCGCCTTCGAGCAGCGCGCGATGGCCCGCGATCTCGTCGAGCAGCTTGCGATAATCGCGGATCGCCGCCGCGACTTCGCCCAACTGCGCGCGCTCCCGCGCGAGCGCGGCGTATTCGCGATTGTTCGCGATCACCGCGGGATCGCTGAGGCGGCGTTCAAGCTCGCCGTAGCGTTCCTCTATTCCTTTGAGCTTATCAAGCATCGCGGATGATGCGGCGCGGCTTCGTCATCGAGCCCGGGCGGCATAAGGCAAAATAAAACGGCGCGCGGCAAGCGCCGGCGCCGACCGTATCTCCCAGCCGCCCGGGCGTTTGCGTTCGCCCATGGCGGAGGGAGTTGCAATGCTACTTCATGCCGTATTTGCGCTTGAAGCGCTCGACCCGGCCGGCCGTGTCGACCAGCCGATGCTGGCCGGTGTAAAACGGATGGCAGTTCGAGCAGACTTCGACATGGATCTCAGGTTGCGTCGAACGCGTTTCGAAGGTTTTGCCGCAGGCGCAGGTCACCACGCAGCGGCGATATTGCGGATGAATTCCAGCTTTCATCGATTCTTACCGGTCCAATACTGCAAACGCCGCATCCTAACACGCGGAAGGCGCCCGCTCAATTCCTGCCGACCGCCTCTGTTTCATTAGAATAACCATTGCCAGCGCGTCCGCAAGCCGGCTTCGGACGAGCCTGAAAGATTTTGTGTTTCTTATGTTTGAAATTTGCGATTATTAGGTATTAAAATGCCTGCCTCATCGGAGCGGCGTGCCGCCGAGCGGCCGGGAGCGAGCATTCGGTGGAGATCGCGGGGGTTTGGATTGGGCGAATCGCGGCGGCGGCGCTGGCGGTCGCGATGGCCGGATGCGGCGCCGGCGGCGCCAACCCGGCTGCCGCCCAATCGGTCGCATCGTCCAGCCCCGATTTCGCCGGCGGAGCACGCGTGGTGACGAATCTGGACCAGCTTTCGAGCGCCAATACCACTTCAAGTTTGGTCGCGAATCGCGACCTGCTGAAAGCGCCCGCCGCGGCCCCCGCGGCGAATCAGCAGACGACGACCAATTCCACGCTCGCGCGGCTTTACCTGGCCAATCCGACCGCGAACCTTTACACCGGCGACACCAAACCGCCACCGGGCGATGCGACGCTGCTCAACGCCAAGGCGCGGAAATATCCCGAGTTTGGCTATGCGATGCTCCGGCAGACGCTGAAAGCGGCGCAAGAAATCGAGGCGGCGAAGTTTGGCCAATACGCGCTGCCAAGCGATATCAAGCCGGTAGTTTTGCGATTGACCCTGAACTCGCATGGCCGGCTGACCGACATCGCGATCGAGCAGCGCTCCGGCGTGGCCAAGGTCGATCAGGCGATGATCGACGCCTGCAAAAAAGGCATGTGGGCGATGAACCCGCCTGCGGGCGCGATGGCCGCCAACGGCGTCTATGCGATTCGCTTCGAAGGATTGGTGCAGAACTACAGCTACGATTTAGGGGGAAATTACACCTATGCGACGCATCTCGGACTTTCGCTGCTCTAGGAGCGCCGCGCAATGATCAGAAGCGGGAAAACCCCCAGCAAGCTGTTGTCGCTCGCGGCCGCGCGGGTCCGGCGCAACCGGCCTGCCGTGCGTTATAGGCCGCCAACGGGGCTGTCGGCGCCGATCGTCACCGTGCTCGACGGTGCCGGCCGCGTAATCGTTGAAGAACAGCGCGCGGTCGTGCGCTATGCGTTGCAGGGCGCGCAGATAATCTTCGCCGCCGGAACCACGGGCGAATGGAACCGGATCGACAACTCGCGCCGCCAACTGGTTGCGCAAATCGCGGTCGAAGAGTGCCGCCGCGCCGCGGCGGCCGGCAAGACCGCCGAAGCATGGGCCGGAATCACCGCGCCGACCCGCGCCGAAACCCTTGAAAATCTCGAGCACGCGCTCGAAATCGCCGCGGATGCGGCGGTGGTCGCGCCGCTTTCGATCGCCGACGTGGACGATCCGGTGGAATTCGTCACGCGGGGCATCGGCGAGGTGTTCGAGCGGCGCGGGCGCACGCTGCCGGTTTACCTCTACGACAACGAAGATATCGCGGCGGCCGGCAAGTCGCCGCATCTGCATACCCGCGACGTCAAACGGATGAGTCAACTGCCCTACGTGCGGGGCGTCAAGGTAACCTCGGGCAAAGCGGTGCTGGGCAATTACACGCGCGCCGCGGCGCACTTCAAGAAGTCCGGAGATTTCGCGATCTATCCCGGCAACGCCTATCTGATTTTCGACCTGTTCCGGCAGAGCGCGGGGCTGCGCGGCCGGCTGCGTTCCGGATGGAACCGTTATCTAACCAATGGCGCCCTGCCCCACGGCGTGGTCGCGGGCGCGTCAAATCTCATGCCGCGCGAATGGCGGCGGGCGTGGGAAGTATGCGTCGCCGGAGACTTGGCGCTGATGGATCGCTACGGGACCATCATGGAGGAGTTCCGCGGCGCCGTGGAATCGCCCGGCAAAGGTAAAAAACGCACCATCGCCTGCCTCAAGGCCGGGCTGAAGCATCTGGGCGTAATTTCGAGCGACGCAGTCGCGGAAAGCACGCCGGCCCTCGAACCGGAAGAACGCCGCCGCTTCATCCGAAGCTTCAACGAATTGCGCCGGCGCGCCTGCGTAACGCTCGAGCCGGAATGGCTCAGCCATTGGGCGGCGCCGCGGCTGCCGACGCGCCGTGCGGCGCTACAGGATGCGTGACCGGAATCTCGACGCGGTCGGATGCGGCAGCATGGTGGTGGATTTTTTCCATCACACTCCGCGAATCATCGGCGCCGACGAAAAAATCCTGACCGACGCCGCCGGCCTGCGGCCCAGCGCGCCCGCCGTCGGCGGCGTCACGCTGAATCATCTCGGATGGGCCCGCGTGCTTGGGCTTAACGTCGGCGTCTTTGGCAAGATGGGCGACGATCGCAATGGCGAACTGCTGCGCGCCGGGATGAACGCGCTCGGCATTCGCCACCATCTGACGCTCGACGGCAGCGCCAGTTCCAGCGCGCAAATTTTCGTCGATCCCGAGGGGAACCGCGCGATTTACATGGTGCGCGGCGCCACGGCCGAATTGCGGCCGGCGGAAATCCGCCGCCGCCACGGCGCATTTATTCGCACCGCCGCTCTGGCGACCACGGAAATATCGCAACTGCCGCTGGCGACCGTGGTCGCAATCCTGGAATTCGCGCGCGCCCAGAATATTCCGACCCTGCTCGATGTTGACGTACCGCCATCCGACGCCCGCGCAACGCTCGGGTCGCAAGCCGAGTTGGATCGCGCCTTGGGCCTTGCGACCTATCTCAAACCGGCCAAAGCCGCCGCGCGAGAGTTGGCCGGAGGCCTGCGCGAGCCGTTGCGGATGGCCGAAGCGATCCGCGCCCGCTACAGAAATCGCGCCGTGGCGATAACCGACGGCGCGCGGGGATGCGCAATCGCGGCAGAAGGCGCCGCCTCCATCCGGATTCCGGCGTTCCGGATCCGCCAAGTCGATGCCACCGGCGCCGGCGACGCTTTTTTGGGCGGGATGCTGGCCGGGCTCCGCTGGGGTCTCGATTGGCCGGCGATCGGGCGCCTTGCGAACGCCGCGGGCGCCGTCTGCGCGTCCCATCCGGGCGGCTTTCCGAACGGGTTCGAACGGCGCGCGGAAATTTTGGCGTTGATGGGCGAAAATATTCCACAAGCGGCGCAAATCGCGAGCGGCGCCGCGGTTGCGGATACGGACGGTTCGGAACCGTTCGATGAGGTCGCGGGCTTTTTCGACTTGTGCCTTGCCGAGATGGGCGAATTGCGCGACGCGATCGATTTGCGCGTGATCGGCCGCGCCGTCGAAGCAATCCGTATCGCCGCCGCGGCGGGCGGCCGTGTCCATGTGACCGGCGTCGGCAAGCCCGAGCACGTCGCGCGCTACGCCGCGAGCATCTTATGCTCGGTCGGCACGATGGCGACCTTTCTGCACGCCACCGAAACCTTGCACGGCAGCCTCGGCCAGGTCGATCCGCGCGATATCGTGATTGCGATTTCCAACAGCGGCGAAACCGCCGAATTGTGCGCCGCCGCACGCGCGATCCGCGACCATGGCGCGCGCCTGATCGCGATTACCGGCGGGCGCGACTCGGCGCTCGCCCGACTGGCGGAGGTGGTGATCCACGCGCCGGTCGATCGCGAGGGCGGCGGGTTGGGCCTGGCGCCGCGCATCAGCGTGCTCGGACAGGTGATGGTCGTGGCGGCGCTGTCGGTGGCGCTCGAAGCGGCGCGCGGCCTGACGCTCGAAGAATACAGCCGATGGCATCAGGCGGGCGCGCTGGGCGACGCGGCTCGCCGTTTGGCGGCCCGGCGCGTCCGGACCGAAGCCGGCGACGATTCAAAGGCGCCGCGCAATCTGACGCTGATCGGCGGACGCCGCCGCCGGCCGCTCGATCATCCCCGGTAATTCTAAAGTATCGCTTTAACTGTCGGCGGGTTTCGCCCGCCGCCGGCGGCGCCTTGCGACATAATCAGCGGCCGGCGAATTTTGGCGCACGTTTTTCCTGAAACGCGCTGATACCCTCGCGATAGTCTTCGGTGCGGCCCGCGGCGCCTTGCGCTTTGGCCTCGCCTTCAAGAACGCCTTCGAGTCCCAATCCCTCCTCGCGAATCCGCGCGATCAGCCGCTTCGATTCCATGAAGGCCGCCGTCGGCCCCTGCGCAGTTTGCAGCGCCAGCTTGCGCACCTCGTCCAGCAGCGCCGCGCGCGCCAGCGCGCGGTTCACCAAACCGATTTGCGCCGCCTCGGCCCCGCTGATTAGCCGGCCGCTGTAGATCAATTCGAGCGTGCGATGGGCGCCGATGCGCGCGGTCATGAAGGCGTGCGCGCCCGAATCGAGGACCGCGCCGATGCGTGCGAAGGGCGACCCGGTCTTGGCGTCTTCGGCGATATAGACCACGTCGCAGGCGAGCGCGATGCCGAGACCGACGCCGAGGCACGGGCCATGAACGGCGGCGAAGGTCGGCGCGGGGAAGTTCGCAATTTTGCGAATCACCGGATTGAAGACCGTCTTGAGTATCGCCTCGGCGTCTTCCTTGCCGGGTTCGGCGCCCGCGAGATCGCGGCCGGCTGAAAAGGCCGGACCTTCGCCGCGAATGAGGAGCGCGCGCACACGGGCGTTTTCAGCTTCTGTCAGCCGCTGGTTCATCGCCGCGACCATCGCGTCGTCGAAGGCGTTCATCTTCGCCGGCCGGTTCATCACGATTTCGCCGACGTCGTTGGCGATTACCAGTTCCACGCTCATGGCGAATCTCCCATTTGCTTTGACTCGGCCGAAGCACAGCGGCCGCGGCGTTTCAGTGCGCTCGCGGCCGCGGTCGCCGCCGCAGCGGCGATTATGTCAGAAACCCGGCGCGGCGGGACAACCGCCCGATTAGAAAACCGGAATGATATCGGCGGCGGAGATGTCGCCGACGTCCACCCCTTCGATATCGAGTTCCGGAATCGCCGGAAATTCGATCCGCCAGCGCTCGAGCAGCTTGCGCACCTTGGCGATCGCGATACGCCAGTTCTCGGCCTGTTCGTCCACGCGCAGGATTCCCAGGCCCGCGCGGCGCGCGATATCGAGCAGCACGCGATGGTTGTCGAGGAAGTAGTCGGGAAGCTGCCAGAACATCGGCGGCGGTTCCCACAAAACCATTGAGAGGAAGACGAAGCCCGCGCGCAACTGCTTGGTCACGAAGGTGCGGTACTCGTCGCTCAGGCCCGGCCATTCCTTTTCCAGCAGCGTGATGCAGATTTGCAGATGGCGGGATTCGTCGCGTCCGATGCTGCGGAAGACCTGTTCGAACACCGGATGGCGCGTGGCGCGGGCCATCCCGTGGAACAACGTTGAGGACGCGACTTCGCCCAGCATGAACGAAGTGAACAATACGGCCAGCGGATATTTGCCGACCGCGTTGTTGAAGCCGGTCCAGTAGCGGCCGCCGTTATGGTAAAGCCAGTCGATATTGTTGAGCGCCGCGCGTTCCAACTCGGTCTTCGGCGCGAAACCTTGCGGGCCGTTTGGAATCAGCCGCTGAATCGCGCG
>JAJXZF010000102.1 GCA_021780225.1 Deltaproteobacteria bacterium
TCGTGCAGACGCGCAGTCCGCTGGTCGAGCGCGACCGCGACCTGCTGGCCGCGATGGGCGGTCGGGCGATCGCCTCGATCACGCTCGAGACCGACGACGAGCGCGTGCGCCGCGCCTTCACGCCCACTTCGCCGTCGGTCGCGCGCCGTTTGCTTACGCTGCGGCGTCTGCGCGTGGCCGGAATCGCGACCCAGATGGCGATCGCGCCGATGCTGCCGAACGATCCGGAACGCTTCGCCGCGCTTGCGGCGGACGCGGCCGATCGCGTCGTTATCGATACGATGCTCGACGGCGACGGGGCCGCGGGCCGGCGCTCGAAAGCGCTCGGGATGGCGGAGCTGTACGCGCGGCTCGGTCACGCCGGATGGTTCCGGCCGGGCGCCGAACGCGATCTGCTCGCCGCGCTGACGCGCCGCCTCGGCTCCGACCGCGTGCTCTTCAGCCAACCCGGCTTCAACGCTATATAAAGTCAATATGGCAAATTTATTAAGGCGTTCCTATGCCGATTGGAAAAGGATTCGAATTCAACGAATCCGGTACCATCGCATTGAGCGAAAGTCACGCATTTGGCGGGCGGCTGCCTTTCCGTCAACGGTATTCGTCGCAACTTTGGTGTTCCTCGATCCGATCTGGTTCGGGAACAATTGGCTTTCCCTATTACAAGCTGGAGCCGCGATCGGAACTGCCTTGATAATCTTAGTTCAAGCAAGACTTCTGCGTATCCAGAATCAGGTCAGCGCATTGATCACGTTGACCAACAGATGGGAGTCTACCGAAATGTTGAGGGTTCGAGCGCGGTGGGGAGCGAGCCAAGGATTGCCACAAACAGAACCCATACTGGAATTTTTGGTCGAGTTTGCTGCGCTCTCTGAGCGAGGCGTTTTGGATGAGGGTTTGATTTGGGATTCCGTTCTCGGATGGTACGCTGCATATTATTTTGCGATTAACAATCGAAATGGCAATATCGCCAAACTCAGACTAAAATGGAAGGATCCGACACTGTACAGAGAGCTGCGAGCCTTATTCCGAGATTACGCTTCCCGCGAATGTGGTCAAACAATTAAAGAGCGGAGAGCGTTTCTCAGCCGAATTCAAAACTCAGTCGGAAAGTTTATTGAGGATGAAAAGGCACGATATCAAATGCAGATATCCTAACGTCATCATGGAGATCGGAATCTCGGCAATCGATGGTGTAGGGGTATTTTCTGTCCGAAGTTTGTTCCGCGGAACTCACATAGCTCATGGACTGGGCGCGGCGGATTATAAAGAAATAATAAAATGGTCCGATGCTCGTAATTGCTCTAACGAAATTCGCTCAAAAATCTACGCCTTCTGCATCGGTACGCCCGAAGGTTTTCTCCCGCCCGACAAGCTCGATTTCAACCGGCTGACGATCGAATGGTACCTGAACCATTCATGCGACGGGAACGTTGGCTTCGACGAACATGGCGATTTCGTCGCCCGCCGGCGAATTCGCAAGGGTGAGGAACTGACTTACGACTACGGATTGGCCGAGTCGAATCCGCGTTTTCGGATGCGATGCCGATGCGGCACAGTGAGCTGCCGCTCAATTATCACGGGCGACGATTGGAAAGATGCGGAATTTCGCGAGCGCAATCTCGCGTTCATGCTGCCGCGGCTCCGACGGTCGACGTCCGAGGAACAACCGATCGAGGCGCCGCGCCGGCGGGTCGCCACGCGCCATCGTTGATCGCTCAGCCGACGGGGGTGTGGGAGCCGCGGATCAGATGAATCGCGCCGACCAGAATCACCGCCCCCACCACCGCCATCGCGATAAACCCGATCGCGCCAAACGCCATGATTCCGAGCCGCATGAAAATCCATTGGCCGATCACCGCGCCGATCAGTCCCAGCACGATATCGGCGAAGAGGCCGTAGCCCGCGCCGTGCATCAGCTTGCCGGTAATCCATCCGGCAATCAGGCCGGCGAGCAAAACGCCGAGCAAACTCACGTTAACCTCCCCGGCGCCTGGTTCGGGCGCATGGTCATGCGACAGCCGCGGCGACGTAGCCGTCGATCGGTTCGACGATCGCGCCCGCGCGAATCGGCACGCATCCGGGTGGAAACTCCTGGACGAGCTCCGTTCCCGACCCCGCCAATCGATCGAGGAAACGCTCCAGATGGCGCATCGCGCCGGTCGGCAGATCGTGCAGTACGATCAGCGTCCACGGCTGTGCGTCGATCTCCTTAAGCGCCCGATCGACCCAGCCGTCGGGATCGTCCCAATCGTGCGGCACGCAGTTCCACAGCACACAGGTGTAACGGCCGGCGACCAGATAATCGACCGCTTCACGGCTCAGCAGACAGCGATCGAGCCGTCCGCCCCCGCCGAACGGCCGGAACAGGCGCTCGGGACGGGCAAGCGGACCGAGCGCGTTCTGAGCCTGGCCGATTTCGATCGCGGCGGCGCCACGGTCGCGCCGCTCGCCGAGCGGAACCGAATGGGTCAGGCTGTGATTGCCAATCCAATGGCCCTCGAGCTGTGCGCGTTGCGCCAATCCGCGCCGGGTCGGATCTGCGAGCTTTTCGCCGATCACGAAGAAGGTCGCGCGGAGTTCGCGCTCGCGCAGGACTTCGAGCACGCGCGGCGTGACTTCCGGCTCGGGGCCGTTATCGAAGCTGAGCGTAACCTTGCGCATCGCGCGGCAACCCTTATGGGGCGAGTTCGCGCCGGCCGCGCCGGCCGGCGCGTGGCGCGCCTACTTCTTTTGTTCCATCGGCGCGTTGCAGCACTTGATCGATCCGGCTCCGCCCTTGGTGACAATCACCTGCGAGCCGCATTTGCCACAGATATATACCTTGCCAAGCTGATTCGCCATTTCGTTCGCTAGCTCCTGGTTTTACGAAATTCCGCCTATGCGCCCTTGAACAGCGGTTTGCGCTTGTGCAAAAACGCCGCCACGCCCTCGGCGCGGTCGGCCGTGGTTTGTAGCAAGGCGTACAAGTCCTCTTCAAGTCTGATGCCCTGTTCGATCGTCATGTCGCGGCCCTTGCGCACGGCGTCTTTGACCAGCCGCATCCCGAGCGCTCCGCGGGTTCTGAGCGCGCCGAACAGATCGCGCGTCACACGCTCGAG
>JAJXZF010000026.1 GCA_021780225.1 Deltaproteobacteria bacterium
ACGTCGTCCTCGATTATCACGCTGCCGACCTGCGGCACCTTCACGAGGTCGCCGTTATGCTCGACGAAGCCGAAGCCGTCGGCGCCGATCACCGCGCCGTTTAAAATCGTCACGCGATCGCCGATCGCCACGCCTTCGCGGATCGCGACCCCGCTATGGCCGACGAAGTCGTCGCCGATGCTTGCGCCGGGATAGATCGTCACGTGCGGATGGAGCACGGCGTTGCGGCCGATGATCGCGCCGGCGCCGATTACGCAGTAGGCGCCGATCGAAGCGTCCGCGCCGATTCGCGCGTCGGGCGCGATTACCGCCGTCGAGTCGATTCCGGGCGCCGGCCGGTAGGGCGGAAAGAACAGTCCGAGCACGCGCGCGAAATCGAAGGCCGGATTGCCGCTCACGATCGCCGCGCCCGGCGCCGCGTCGCGCAATTCCGCCGGCACGATCGCGCACGCCGCCGCGCTCGCCTTGAGCGCCGCCGCGTACTTCGGCCCGACCGCAAAGGTTATCGTGCCCGGTCCCGCCGCCTCGATCGGCGCCGGCATCGCGATTTCAATTTCGCCGTCGCCGTCGAGTTTCAGTCCCAGCCGCGCCGCAATCTCGCCCAGCTTCATCCGTCGATGCTCCCGGACCGCGCTCGCGCGCCGCCCAATCTAAAGTAGCGCTTTAACTCTTACCGACCGCTCCGGCGAACGCGCCCGCCGCCATCAGCGCGCCCGCGACCTCCTCGACCGTGACCCCGCGCAGGCAATCGTAATGCCCGTAGCGGCAGGTGCGGGCGAGACACGGGCTGCACTCCACGCGATGATACACGAAGCCGGCGCGCGGTCCGCGCGGCCCGGTGCGATCGGGATTGGTCGAGCCGAAGATGCCGATCGCCGGGAGGCCGAGCGCGGCCGCCAGATGCATCGCGCCGGAATCGTTGCCGGCGAATCCATTGCAAAGCGAGAGCAGCGCGATCAGCTCGCCGATTCCAGTTTCGCCGGCGGCGACGATCGCGCCAGGGCGGCTGGCGCTCGCGATCTTCCCGCATAACTCGCGCTCCGCCGGCGCGCCGATCAGCACGCATTCGGCGCCGAACCGTTCGTGCAGCATCTCGATAAGTCCGGTGAAGCGCACTGCCGGCCATTCCTTGGCGGGGCCATAGGCCGCCGCCGGCGCGAGCGCGATCAGCGGCGCTTCGGGCGTGATGCGCCGTTGCGCCAGCCACGCCCGCATCTTTTCCTCGTGCCCGCACGCGACTTCAAGCTTGGGAACCTCCGGCTCCGGCGGCGTCGCGATGCCGAGCGTCGCGCGCACCATCCCGAGCCACCAGGCGCTCTGATGGCCGTTCATCGCGGCGGCGTCGGGCCGCGCGCCATAGGTCAGCATCCGCCCGCGCCCGTCGGCGACGAAACCGGCGCGTCGCGGCACGCCTGCGAGAGTGGCCCACAGCGCCGACTCGAAACTGCTGGGAAACAAGACCGCCAGATCGAATTTGCCGGCGCGGATTTTCCCGATCGCATGGAGCCGGTCGCGCGCGCCCGCCCATCCGCGGCGAATCGTGTACGGAATCACCTCGTCCACCCAGGTCATTCCGTCGAAAAATCCGGCCAGCTCCCGCTTGACCATCACCGCCAGCTTCGCCAGCGGAAACCCGGCGCGCACCGCGCGCAAGGCGGGCAGACTGATCACGAGATCGCCGAGCCAGTTGACCTCTTTGACCAAGATTCGGCCGGCGGCGCCGCGGATTCCGGCCGGATTGCGAGCGCGCCGCGCCGCCGAGTCATTTTCAAGCATCACTTGAAGTTCAAGGTTCGCGCCGAAGCGCGAACGATACGCGGCGCTATTCGCAGCGCCGTTCCGATCCAGTAAATTGAATCAATCCTGCCGGCGCAAGACGCCCGACCGGACCGTTACGTTCCGCATCGATGATTGAAACGCCGGCACAACCGCCAACTCCCGCGCGCCCGCGCGGCGGAATACTCAGCGCCGGAAGCGGCGGATGGTACGCGCTGCTGGCGGCTGCCTTTCTGATCTGCTCGTTCAATCCGATCGCGGCGATCGCGCTTTCTATGGGATCGATCACGCCGCACGAGGTCTATACCACCGCACGCGGCGGGATGCTGACAGGAGCGTCGTTTTTGCTCGGCGCGATCGGCCTTGCGATTGCGGAATTGATCGCGTGGCGCGAACGCAACCGGCGCGCGCTCGAAATTTCCAGCATGTTGACCTGCGGCGCGAGCCTGATCGCATTCAGCGTCGGGATGGCGGTGATGGGCCGGCTGATGTTTCCGATCGGAATTCTGTTCGTCGCGATCGGCGGCTTCGGACTTTGGACCACGCGGACGATTCCGGATATTTCTGAGACGCCCGGCGCGCCCGCACAAGCGCCGTCTGAGAAACCGGCCGAACGTCCCGCGAATCCGCCGCCGAAATCGTCGTCGGGCGGCGCCAGGCGCAAGCGCAAACGCCGCCACAAAAAACGCGGGAGCGCATCCACGCCCGGCCGCTCAAACCACTGAACGCGCTCAGAATCTGCTTTTTGATTTGAGAACGCCGACCACGCGATCATCGCGGCGCTGCGGAACATCGGGACCACGCCGGCGCCGGAATCATGATGGATGCCCGGGTCAAGCCCGGGCATGACGAATGAGGGGCGCAATCGATGGATGCCAACATCGCGCCCGGGCATGACGATCAAGAGCGCCGGCATACGGCAAGCGGGACGCTCTGGCTGCCGCGATCGCACCGCGCGTTCATTAGCAAGTCATTCGCGAGCTAGACCGACTCGAGCGCTGGACGTTTTGGCAACATCGTCCGGCGACACGCCAAATAGTCATTCGCGGGCTTGACCCGCGAATCCATAACGTCGCGGCGTCAGCGTGGTGAATGAATGATCTCCGCAAGCGCGCGGACGGCGGTTAGCGCGCGGCCACGAGTCGGCATGATGGCAGCACGCGGCAAGTTTCCGCACGCCTTCGAGGGCACGCGAGGATTCAACCCGGCGATTCCATCACGTATTTTTATGGCGGTACGCCGCCGGCATTGCGGACTATACTGAGATTTCCTTCTGATACGTTTTCAGTCATGGCCGGATTTGATCCGGCCATCCACGGCGTCTCTTCATTCCGAGCGGAGTCCACGAGGCGAAAGCCTGCTCTGAGTCCGAAAAAGGGAATCCCGGGATTCTTCGGCTGCGCCTCAGAATGACAAATCGAGAAACGCAAGCAGACGGTTGGAATGTCGAATAGGATCTGCGCTCAGGTTTTCCCGATACGACGACCGTCGTGACCGTGTCTTGAGCGGCCCGCACAGAGAAACGGGCGGAGGGCCGTGATGGGCGGCCCTCCGCCAGCAACGGAACCCTTACGCGTTGTCGCGCGAGGTCAGCGCTTCGATCACCTGATCCACAATCGCGTCGGCCTTCGCGCGCATCTCGTCATCGTTCGCGTCCTGAATCGGATGCGGCACGAAGACGCGCTTCAGCTCCGGCAATCCCAGCGCCTCGGCCTGCCGCGCCGCCGCATCGACGAAACCGGTCGAGGCGACGACCACCGCCGGCCGCGCATTGATTTCAAACCATACTGAATCGTGCACACTGCACGTTGTGCACGACCCTCAATCGGCCAGCGCTTCGATTACGCAATCGCTCTCCTCGGCGATCCGCTTGCGCAGATCCTCGGGCGCGGGCTTGGCGAAGGTCGGCTTGCTGAAACGCTTGACCTCGACGCCCGGCAGGCGTTCGGCCAGCCGCGCCGCCAGCCGATCGAGCAGCACGTCGCCGCGCGGCTTGCGGATATCAAGCAGCGCGACGCGGCCGCGCAGCGCCGCAGGCCGGCGCGCGAGCGTGCGCCGGACGGGC
Organism: Deltaproteobacteria bacterium; assembly: GCA_021780225.1. Classification (GTDB taxonomy): domain Bacteria; phylum Desulfobacterota; class Binatia; order Binatales; family Binataceae; genus JADMIL01. The sequence continues at coordinate 3,842 of JAJXZF010000026.1, forward strand.
GCAAGCTCCGCCGTGGGATCGACAATTTCGAATCCGCTCATGGAACCTCCTCGATCCGGCGGCTGACGCTCATCGAGCCGGCCGGCCCGCCGAACCATCCGCCGAACACCGCCGTGAATTTGCCGGCTTCGCCGCCGGCGACAATCATCGCGATATTTTCGGGCTTGCGAAACTTCATTACCAGCGCGTCGAGCTCGGCGGCGCCGGGCGCCGCGCCGAGGCCGAGCATCGCGGGCGACATCCCCTCGCCGATTTCCGGGCCGGGCAGCAGGTCGCGGGCACGGCGCGCGCTGACCTCAAGGATGCGTTCGCGGATTTGCGCCTTGCTCCACTGGTCGCGCGCGAAGGTGTCGGCGTGCTCGGGCGAGATCACCAGCAGCACCTCGCCGAGGCGATACGCTTTCGGATGCGTCGCGGCGGCGAGGAAGGCGCCGAGGCTGCCGCCGAGCGCGCGCGCGGTGCGGGCCGTATGGTCGCTCATCTGATGCGATCCCGATTCGAGGCCGAAGAGCGTGACCACGCTGTCGTCGCGCGCGAAGCCGCGTTCGACGTGGAGCGGCTCCCACGGGCTGCGCTCCTCCCATTCCGCTACGCACATCGTGAACTTGCCGGCGGCGCCGAGCGTCGAGCGTTCGATTTCGCCGGGCCGCGCGCCGCCGATATTGCGCAGCGCGAGCTTGAGCGCGCGGCCGATCGTCGCGTTCGGACGAAAGCCCGAGCCCAGCGCCTGAATCCCCATGTTCATCCCGAGCCGCCGGCGAATCGGGCCGTTGACGACGATGATCGGCGTCGCGCCCGCCGTGGTCGCCATGATGCCGTGGGCGTTGAAGGCGTCGGTGCAGGCGGCCTCGAGCGCCGCGATCACGACCGGCAGATATTCGGGACGGCATCCGGCCATCACCGCGTTCGCGGCGACCTTTTCGACCGTCGCGGGCGCTAGGTTGGGCGGAACGATCGCGACGACTTCGAGCGGATCGCGCCGCGTGCCGGCGAGCATCCGCGCGACCCGCTCGGGCGTCGGCGGAATCGCCGGCAGGCCGTCGGTCAGCCCCTGCTCAAACATGAACTCGAACGGATCTTGCGCCGCGCCGAGCGCGATTCGCCGCGCGCCCTTCCGGCGGCCGGCCGCCTCCGCGGCGAGACGTTCCGCAATTTCCGGCTCGACCGATCGCGAACCGCATCCGGGGCGCGTCTCGGGAAATTCGCCCCAATCGATTCCTGGCGCCGCGACGGCGGTGCGCACCACCAGATGCGCGACCAGATCGCGCCAGTCGCCGCGATCGAAGCCATCGAAGCGGCGCGAGATCGTTCCGTCCGCTTCGGCAAGAATCACGGTCGGCACGATTTCGACGTCGCAGGCGAACGAGAGCTTGAGCGCACTGTCATCGAGCATCGGCAGCGTCAGCCGATGGCGCTCGATAAGCGCGGCGTTGCCCGCCGCCTCCTGCCCGACCGCGGCGATATCGAGCGCGCCGCCGAAATGACGATAAAGCCGTTCGAGGATCGGCAGCGTAAGGTCGCAGGTCGGACAGCCGTCGTGCACGAAGCAGAGCAGCGCGTCGCGCCCGAACGGCAGCGTCCAATCGCGTCCGCGCTGATCGCGCAAAACGATTTGCGGCAAGGCCGAGGGTTTCATCGCTCCAATCGCGACCCCCTTACTCCTGCGGCGCGCGGGCGAATCGCGCCGACCCGCCCGCGCGATCAGTCAGCGGCCGACCACGAACGCGCAACTGGTGGTGCCGCTGCCGCCGATATTCAGGACGGCGAAGCGCTTCGCGCCTTTGACCTGATAGTCGCCGGCGTTGCCCGTGACCTGGCGCCACGCGTCGAGCATCTGGCGCACGCCGGTCGCGCCGACCGGATGGCCCGCGCCGATCAAGCCGCCGCTCGGATTGATCGGGATGCGCCCGCCGAGTTCGATCGCGCCCGCTTCGACCGCTTTCCATGATTCGCCGGGCGCGGTGATGCCGAAGTGGTCGATCGCCATGTACTCGGACGTGGTGAAGCAATCGTGGGTTTCGATTCCCGAAAGCTCGTTCACCCCGCCGACGCCGGCGCGCGCGAAGGCGTCGAGAATGGCCTGGCGCGTATGCGGCAGGACGTAAGGATTGTCGCGGCTCTCGGCGATTTTCGCGTCGAATTCGAGCGGCGCGGTATGATGGCCCCAGCCCTCGATGCGTGGCACGTCCACGAGGTTTTTGCCGTTGCGTTTCGCCCATTCGGACGCGTACTTCTCCGATGCGAGCATCACGACCGCGGCGCCGTCGGTGACCTGCGAACAATCGCGCACGCGGATGCGGCCGGCGATGTGCTGGTTGAATTTCGCCTGCTGCTGCTCGTCTTCCTTGTTCATCACCCAACCGCGGGTCTGCGCGAGCGGATTGAGCCGGGCGTTGGCGAAATTGATTTCGGAAATCCGCGTGAGATGCTCTTCCTTGAGGCCGTAGCGCTTGTCGTATTCGTCGCCGAGGCGGCCGAACAGGCGCGGGAAGGGATAATCCTTGCCCTTGCATTCGCGCTCGTACCATCCGGCGGTGCCGAGGAAGTCGCCGCCGGTGACGGTATCGACCGTCTTCATCTGCTCCAATCCAACCGCCGCCGCGAGATCGTAGCGGCCCGCCTCGATTTCCGCCGATGCGGCCAGAATCGCGATCGAGCCGGACGCGCAGGCCGCCTCGTGGCGGCTGGTCGCGATTCCCGAAAGCACGGGATCGGCTTCGAGCACGAAGGCGCCGACCTGGCCCTGCTTCGCGTAAAGTTCCGCCGCGAAGTTGCCGACGTGCGCCGTCTGGACCTCGCGCGGTTCGATTCCGGCCGCTTCGAGCGCACCCAGCAGCGCCTCGTTCATCACGCTGGAAAAATGTTTGCCCTCGCGCGCCCAGTTGCGGGCGAAATCGCTCTGGGCGCCGCCCAGGATGAAAACTGGCGATTGTTTCATGATGAAACTCTCCTTCGATCGCGGCCTGAGGCAGGGCCGCCGCCGTTCCTCGTTACTAATCTAATAGCACCCTTCGCGCCGCGCTCCACTACCTCGTAAGCGGCGCGGCGGACGGGTTCAAGTGCGCAGCATCAGGCCGCCGTCCGCGCGGATTCCGGCGCCGGTTACGTAGTCGGCGTCGGACGAGGCGAGGAACAGCGCCACTTTCGCCATGTCTTCGGGCTGGCCGAGCCGGCGCAGCGCGGTCTTCTTTTCCCATACGGCGCGAATGTGCTCGCGGTCGAAATTGGCGCGCGTCAGGCCCGTGTAGATCGGGCCGGGCATGATGTAGTTGGCGCGGATGCCGTGCTTGCCGTATTCGAGCGCGACGGTGCGGGTCAAACCGGCGACGCCGGCCTTCGACGAACAATACGGCGCGAGGCCGTAGTCGGTCGCCTCGGCCATCACGGAAGCGACGTTGACGATACTGCCGCCGCCCGCCTGAATCATCGCCGGAAGCGCGGCGCGGATCAGCAGGAATTGAGCGCGCACATTGATATTGTGCACGCGGTCCCATTCCTCGATCGACATTTCCGCCGTGAGCGCGTTGCTGCCTACGCCCGCGTTGTTCATCACCGTCGTGAGCTTGCCGAATTTCTCCACCGCGGTCTCGACCAGCCGGAACGCGGTCGCCTCGTCCGCGATGTCGGCGGCGACGCCCACGCTGTCGTGGCCGCCCGCCGCGAGCAGCGCCTGCGTGCCCTCAGTCCCGCCTTCGGAGACGTCGCAATGCACGATTTTCGCGCCTTCGGCGGCGAACAGCAGCGCGCTTGCGCGGCCGATGCCCGAGCCGGCTCCGGTCACTATCGCAACTCTGCCTTCCAGCCTCTTCATCGGAAAACCTCCGTCGCGGAAAGCGCCCACGATAGCGCATCGCCATGCGTTGGCGCACGCGAAACGCCAGCGTTCCCGCGCGCGCCTATGCTATTTTAACGGGCCATGGCGAATTCGATCCGCAACATCTATCTCTGCGGCCCGATCATGGACGCCGAAGCGAATGCGGCCAAGGATTGGCGCACCCGCGCGAAGGAGCGGCTGGCCGGCCGTTTCATCCTGCTCGATCCGCTGCGGCGCAATTTCCGCGATCGCGAAATCGATTCGGCCAACGAAATCGTCGAGTTCGATCTGCAGGACGTGCGCGACGCCGACCTGCTGCTGGTCAATTACTGCAAGCCGTCGCTGGGCACCGCGATGGAAGTGTTTTACGCAAGCCGCGATCTGGGCAAGTTCGTAATCGCCTTCAGTCCCTTCAGCTTCCAGGAATGCTCGCCCTGGATGGTGCGGTTCTGCACCAAAATTCTGCCGGATCTGGAAAGCGCGCTCGGCTATATCGAGCGGCATTTTCCCTGAAGCGCCGCGCTTGATAGCCGCGCCGCATGATCGATTAGAATGATTCGCGGCGATGGCTTCACTTGCCGCAATCCGCGATGAACTGGCGCGCATGATCAAGGGCGACGTGCGCTTCGACGCCGCCGCGCGGGTGATTTTCTCCACCGACGCCTCGAACTATCGGCGCGATCCGATCGGCGTAATCGCCCCGCGCGACGCCGCCGATATAGCGACGGCGCTCAAAATCGCGCGCGACAACGATCTGCCGGTCGTGCCGCGCGGCGGCGGCACCTCGCTGGCCGGGCAGGGCGCCAACACCGCGCTGATGATCGATTGTTCGCGCTACATGACGGAAATCCGCGCCATCGATCCCGATCGCCGCGTCGCGATCGTCGAACCCGGCGTCGTCCAGTCGCATCTGAACGCCGCCGCGGAACCATACGGGCTGTTCTTCGCGCCCGATCCGTCAACCAAGGACCGCTGCACGATCGGCGGGATGATCGGCAACAACTCCTGCGGCGCCCATTCCGCGGCCCACGGCAAAACCGCCGACAACGTCGTTTCGCTCGAAACGATGCTCTACGACGGCGCGGAACTGAGCCTCGGCGCCGCGGCGGGCGCCGGCGCAATCGACGCCGCGATCGCGCGCGGCGGACGCGCCGCGGAAATTTTCGCTTCGCTGCGCGCGCTCGCCGATCGTCACGCGCACGCGATTCGCGCCGGCTATCCGAAAATTCCGCGCCGGGTCTCCGGCTACAATCTTGACGACCTGCTGCCCGAACGCGGCTTCAATCTCGCAAGCGCGGTCGTCGGCTCCGAAGGCACGCTCGCCATTTTTCATCAGGCGGCCGTGCGGCTTGTACCGATTCCGCGCCGCCTCGCGCTGGTGGTGCTGGGCTTCGCCGACGTTTATCTGGCGGCCGACCAGATGGCGTGGATGCTCGCGCATCGGCCGCAGGCGCTCGAAGGTTTCGATCATCATCTGCCGGATCTCGCGCGCGCCAAGGGCGTCGTCGCGGTGCGTCTGCTTCCCGAGGGCCGCGCTTTCCTACTGGTCGAGGTTGGCGCGGAAAGCGATGAAGAACTGCATAGCCGCGTCGCAGCCCTGACCGGCGCGGCGCGCGCGACCGGGGCCTGCACGGGGGTCGCAGCGCTGTTCGATCGCGCCGAGCAGCTTGCGGTTTGGCGCTTGCGCGAATCGGGGCTTGGCGCGGGCGCCTATGTGCCCGGCCGACCGCGCACCTGGCCGGGCGCCGAGGATTGCGCCGTGCCGCCCGCGCGCCTCGGCGATTTTCTGCGCCGCTTCGTCAAGCTGCTCGACGGCCGCGCGCTGGCTGCGGCCACCTATTACGGCCATTTCGGCGAGGGATGCGTCCATTGCCGGATCAATTTCGATCTTGCGACGCGGCAGGGGATCGCGACCTTTCGCGCCGCGATGGAGGAGATTGGCGATCTGGTCGCGGAATTCGGCGGTTCGCTCTCCGGCGAGCACGGCGACGGCTTGGCGCGTTCGGAATTGCTGCCGAAAATGTACGGCGCGGAGCTGATGGGCGCATTCCGCGACTTCAAGCGCATCTTCGACCCCGGCCATCGCATGAATCCGGGCGTCATCGTCGATCCCGAACCGCTCGACTCGAACCTTCGCATCGGCCCGCGCTACGCGCCACGCGCGGTGAACACCTATTTCGATTTTTCGCCGGAGGGCGGGCTGGCGGGCGCGGCGCTCAAATGCGTCGGAATCGGCAAATGCCGCAAGACCGACGCCGGCGCGATGTGTCCGTCGTACATGGCGACGCGCGATGAGGCGTACTCCACGCGCGGCCGGGCGCGGCTGCTCTTCGACGCTTTAGCGGGCGGCGTGCTGCCCGGCGGCTTCGCCGACGACGCGCTCTACGAATCGCTGGAATTGTGTCTGTCCTGCAAGGCGTGCAAAACCGAATGTCCGGCGTCGGTCGATATGTCGAAGTACAAGGCCGAGTTCATGGCCAACTACTATCGAACTCATCGCCCGCCGATCGCCGCACGGATTTTCGGCCGGATTCATGACCTCGCCCGGATCGGTTCGGCCGCGCCGCGGTTATGCAACGCAACGCTGTCCGGCGGAATGGGCTCAATCGCCAAAACCCTCCTCGGCATCCATCCGGAACGCGCACTGCCGCGGCTTGCGCCGGTTACGTTCCGCCGATGGTTCCAAAGCCGGCGCGCGGCCAATCCGGACGCGCCCGCGGTCGTGCTGTTTCCCGACACGTTCAACAATTTTTTCGAACCGCACGTGGCGATCGCGGCGACCGAAGTGCTGGAGCGCGCGGGCTTCCGCGTGACGCTTCCGCGCGGCGATATCTGCTGCGGCCGCCCGCTTTACGATCAAGGCCGCCTCGACCTTGCGCGCCGCCGGATTCTCGATTCGCTCAATCGGCTTGCGCCCTTTGCGGCGAGCGGCGTTAAGATCGTCGGCCTCGAGCCAAGCTGCATCTTTACCTTTCGCGACGAAGCCCCCGCGCTCTTTCCGCGCCTCGGCGCGGCGCGCGCGGTCGCCGAAGCGGCGCTGACGCTGGACGAGTTCCTGATGCGCGAGGCGCCTGGCTTCGTCCCGCCAGCGCTGACCGGCCGCGCGCTGGTGCAGGGCCATTGCCATCGCCAGTCGCTTGCGGGACTCGATGCGGAACTCGCGATTCTGCGCAAAGCGCCCGGTCTTGAAGCAAGCGCGCCCGACGCCGGATGCTGCGGGATGGCCGGCGCGTTCGGCTACGGCGAAAAGCGTTTCGCGATCTCGCGCAAAATCGGCGAGCGCGTGCTGATTCCCGCCGTCAACCACTCGCCGGAGGAAACGATCGTCATCGCCGACGGCTTCGCCTGCCGCGCCCAAATCCGCCAGTTTTGTCCCGGCCGCGAACCACTCCATCTGGCGGAAGCGCTCAACCCGAAACCGCGGGAAAGATAGCGCGCCGGGTACTGTCCTAAGTTGAAGCGATTTTAGGGGGGAGTGTCAGGGTTTCAAAGCTGAAGTGCCCTGATTAAGCAGGGTGCCCTGCTTCCCGCAATCCAAGCGAGCCGAAGCCAAGCGGATAACTCCAATCTCGCCGCCTGTGCCTTCTGCACCAACGTCCACTTTTGTTCTTCGGCAACACGCAAGCGGATCATGTCGTCTTTGCGTTGAGCCTTCGGTTGGGATGTCGATTTCGCGACGATCACGAAAAAATATGTTGGCGATTCCAACTTACCAGATACGGCACATCGCTACTCTCCCGGCCATGTGTCGCGTGGAACGGGTTGTAATAAAAGGCAGGCCAGCTTCTATAACCTATGCCGCGTTCACGAAACGTAGCGCTGTAAGCGCGCAACGGCGCTTGACGTAACGGATCATATTTAGAGCGTGAGCGAGCTTATCGCAGCGGCGCTTGAGCGTAGGAGCATACCGCCACTACCGGATCGGACGCCACCATTAACGCTTCGGCCTGGTTATACGCCGATCAAATTGCGTGTGATTCACGGCGGGAAGATGAGCAAGCAGTGAGATTAAGAAGCATCAGCCGCTTTCTGGGCTTTGGCGTGTTTCGCTTCCTTGTATCCCGTATTGCAATAAGGATGCGTAAATTGGAGATTCTCAACGGTGCCTTTACCGCCATCTTCTTGCCGGACTTTGTGGTCTTTCGATCTGGCAACGGGTGGCAGCCGAGCGCCGCATTCGGTACAGCGGCTTCGTGTCTTCAGAATTTCATATACTAAAGCGGTTGCCTGTACGGTTTTTGAGAGCTTTTTCCCGACTTGTTGGCCATCTGACGCAGGCCAATCTTTCAAATCCTTGAGACGGGAATCAGCATTCAATTTTGCAATGATGTCATTGTCGGCTTCTGTCCCGCTCCACAAGCACTCCAAGATTATTTTGTGCATCGCCATCAAAGAATCGAGAGAGCGCGTTCCGCTGCCTTTGCTATGGGCCAAGTCATTGATAAATGACTTATGGCGAACAAGGAAATCTTCAAATTTCGACCGCACCTCAATAAATTTAATTAATTCTTTTTGGTCGTTTAATTCCTTTGCCAGCTTTAGCGATGCAATATGTGCCACTGGATGAAATTTTCCAGTTGCCCCGTAGGAATAGACAGCAGGATCGAGACCCAGAGAGTTTGCGGTCGCGTTTCCAGTTACTAATTCGGCGGTTCGTTTGATCTGGTTGAGAAATTCCAGCGTTTTGGTCCCGTCAGTATCATCCGGTAACAAAGGCGTCGGATTTTTCGGTTTGCGGCGAGGTTCACGCACCTTCCACATAGCAGGAGTTACATCATTTCTAATATCATCGCAAACGCATCAGCCGAGTACGGTTGCCCGGCGCGCGGCAAATCGGGAACTTGTGAGCTAATATCGACGATCTCGCCAAACAGCAATTCATAAACCTTTGCTGCCAGTTCTTCGATTTCGGTGGCACGTTGCGGAAATTTGCTCCAATACCTATGCCCAGTGCCCGCACGAATGAGTGCTCGCGCTGCAATCGCATCCGGTTTTTTTCTGGCCTGAATCACGGCTAATTCGGTATCGCTAATTGTGGCGGGGTTCTGATTGATTTTGAAGAAGGATTTTTCGGCAACAGCAGCATCGCCGTCCACTTTTTGCACTGGAAGCTGTCGCGTGGCGATGGCTCGCCCACGCTTAACATTGATTTCTGGCTGTCCTGTCGGGTTTAGCGCCGTAAAAACCAGACTATTGTAGGTTCCTATTTGCTCAGCGATCAACTTTTGCGTCGCATTATGAAAACGGACTTGTGCATCGGGGACTTTAAACGCAAAGAATTTTTGGGAAATCTCGCCGTTGCCATAGTCATCATTGACCCACGCAATCAGTGCGCTCAACCTATGTGCGCCATCTATTATGAATACCTTATTGGTGTCTTTTGAATGCCACGAAATGATCGCGGGGATGACTTCACCATCAAGAAAACTTTTGACAAATTCGACGATGGTTTCTGACGACCAATCCGCTGTATCCCGTTGAAAATCCGGCTTCCGTAAAACACTGAAATAAAGGGAGTCGCTCTTTAATTCCCCAAGCTTGAAACTTGGATCACCCGAACCGCTTACAGCGTCACCCGACTCAAAATCTTCGCGCTGAATCAAGGCATCAAGGTTTACGAGATGTGTCGGCATCGGAAGCCCTCAAAACGGAACTTTGCAAATCATCCTAACCCACCCCCCTTCCTTTCGGTCCAGAAAGGCGGCCAAGATGGGGAGTGTCCTGATTTGAGGGCAGCGGTGTCCGGGTTTGGCCGAAACCAGACAGTACCGCGCGTCGGCGCGGCTTTGCGCTCGGGCGGCGCGCTCGATATAGATTTCACTTCATTGTCTGAAAAGAGAGTTTCCGTCCATGATGCGACTTGGAATCACGATTCCGCTTGACGGCTTTCATAATCAGCATTTTGCCGAACTGGTGCGCCATGCCGAACGCGCCGGCTACGGCGACGCCTGGTCGTACGAGACCTTCGCCGGCGACGCGATTACGCCGGTCGCCGCCGCCGCGACGGTAAGCGAGCGGATGCGGCTCGGAACGGCGATCGTTCCAGTCTTTACCCGTCCGGCCGCGCTGATCGCGCTTTCCGCCGCATCCCTGCAGCGCCTTTCGGGAGGACGATTCATCCTCGGCCTCGGCATTTCGACTCCGACGATCGTCGAACAATGGATGGGCGTGCCGTACAAGATGCCGATCACCCGGCTCAAAGAGACGGTTGACGCGATACGGCGATGCTTCACCGGCGAAAAGGTGACGGTCGCCGGCAAGACCGTGCAAATCAATGGCTTCCGGCTGGGCGGTCCGAGCGATCCGCCGCCGCCAATCTATATCGGCGCGCAGGGCGCGTTGATGCTGCGGACGGCGGGCGAAATCGGCGACGGAGCCATCGTGAATTACATCACGCCGGAAACGTTTGGCCCGCTGCGCGAGCATATTCTCGAAGGGGCGCGCGCGGTCGGCCGGCCCACCGGCGATATCGATATAGCCTGCCGCATCATGGTCGCGATCGACGCCGAAGAAGACGCCGTGCGCGAGCAATTGCGCCGCGAGCTTACCGCCTATGTGACGGTGCCGCAGTACAACAAGTTCTTCCGCGAAATCGGTTATGAATCCGTGGCGCGCGCCGCCCTCGACGCATGGATCTCCGGCGATCGGAAAAAAGCCATGACGACGATTCCCGACCACATGGTCGAGTCGATTTACGTGCTCGGATCGCCCGCGAAGATCGCGCGCCGGCTGCGCGCTTACGAACGGGCCGGAATCACCGCCGCCGCGTTGCAGTTCACCTCCTACGCCAAAGATCCGGAGGAAAAACGCAAGCGCATTTTGGCGGCCATTGATGCACTCGCGGGCGAATGGCCCGCCAGCGCCTAAGCGGCGCTCCGGCGCGACGAACTGAATAACGAGAGCGTCCCGGCCCTTGCGCCGGGACGCTCTCTATTTTTGAACGATAGCGCCGCTTCCAGATCGCGGACGGCGCCGGACCGATTTCAATCGTCGTCGCCGCCGCCCCATCCGCGACCGCCGAACCATCCGGGACCGCCGCCCCAACCTCCGTCATCACGTCCGCCCCAACCTCTATCATCATTTCCGCCCCATCCGCCGCCGTACCAGCCGGGGCCGCCGCGCTCGTCGCCGTCGCGATCCCCTCCGCCATAGCCCCACGGTCCGTAGCCGCCACGCCCGTAGGCGCCCGGCCCATAGCCCCACGCTCCGCGGCCGCGCCATCGATTTCCCCAGCGGCCACGCAGCGGGTGTCCACCGCGCCATCCGTGATGCCATCCGCCATGCCCCCATCCATGCGCATAGGCGCTGCCCGGCGCCGACGCCATTCCGGCGGCGAGGATGGCGGCGAATAATGCCGCGACTACCGACTTACGCGAAATGAATTTCGAAAGACTCATGCTCTTTCCCCTCACCGTCTCTCAACTCTAAATACGTCGATTCCAATTCGGCGTTTCAACCAGAAGGCTCGTTCTCACTAGCTGACCAGCGTTTTCGCGTGCAGGCGGCGTCCGACTCGCGAACAAAATCGCAATCCTAACCGATCGAATATTTCGGCGCCCCGCCATTGCTGACGGGGCGCTCTTGGTGACTCAAACTATCCTTGGGCCGAGAGCGGCAGGCCCGCCGAACGTGACGCCAAGCGTCGTTACGGTATCGGAATGCCCAGCATCGGACCCGCGATCGCTCCGATCGCATTCATAGCCGGGCTTTGTCCGTAGTAGCCGTTGTAACCGTTGCCGTAGTAGTTGTTGTTGTAGCCGTTGTAACCGTTATAGCCGCTGTAGTTGTACAGGTTCGCGGCAGGATTCGGCGCCCAATGGCAATGATGGCCACCGCCGTCGCACATCCAGCGCAGCCGCGGATTGCGCGGATTGACCATTCCATCGATGGTGCCCGGGATTAGCGGCCGATTGTATGAACCATAGGCGTAAGGGTTACTGTATCCCCCGTAGCCATAGCCGTTATTGTATCCCTCGTCGCCGTCGTTATCGCCGCGTCCCCATCGATTGTTCTGCCATCCTGGAGGGCCGCCGCCCCATCTGCCGTGATCGCCCCAACCGCGATGCAACCCCGGATTGTCTTCCCTTCCCCATCCGGGACCGCCGCCATGATCCCAATCGTGCGCGAGCGCGTTGGTCGGTATCGCCGCCATCGCGACCGCCACGACCATCGAGAATATCGCCGCCACTATCGTCTTGTTGCCACGCATTGCCGGACGCCTCCTGTCCCTTCAACGCATCCTGAGCCGTGATCGTTTACTTTGGTTTCAGGCCTGCGTTTTCTGATGAACAGTCAGAGCATCATGCATGCCGGACCTGCAAATGGCAAAAACTCGTGGATTTATTGGATTTTTAAATTCGATCGCGATCGTGCGCGGATGGAAGTGTAGATTTTGCGCGAATGAGAACGACGTAACGGGATAGGACGAGACGCAAATCGTCGAGCATGCCGCTCGGCGCGCGCGCCGGTGTGCAGCCGGTTTTGTCACGGGCCGCGGCCCTTGCGTCGGCGCGAAAATTGACGTGGCCGAAATCGTCGGGCGAAACGCGAAAGGCGGCCTGAAAGGGCCGCCTTTCCACTGTCCAGCGCTGTTTTTTTATTGGCTAAGGCCGCGCCGCAGCCTTAGACCGATACCGGCTTCGCTTTCAGGCTTGCGCCTTGCGTAATCCACGAGCAGCCGGGCGCGCGACCGCGGCCGTCTGATGTTTTACCGGCCGATGGCTCGCGCTCTTCGTGGGCGAAGCAGCCGCGACTTTCGGCGCCGCGACCGGCTGGATCGCCACCGGCGCGACCGCTTCGACCGGCGCCGTCGGAGCAACGGTTGCGGCCAAAGCCGCCGCCTCCGCACGCGCCTGCGCCGCCCGCTCTATGGCGGCCAGCTTGCGCTCTTTCCAGCGCTGCAGACCACGCCGCAGATACTCGGGATTGATATCGAGCATGTCGCAAACGTTATCGAACGAGAACACCCAGTGCCGATCTTCAAGCGAGATCCATTCGTCGGCGTCGCGGAACAAACGCTGGCCTTTGCTGGTCGGCGAATCGATACACTTCATGAAGCACTCGACCGCGTCCTCAAGCACGCTGAGCACCAGCCGCTTTTCACCTTCAAGCAGATGCTTCTTGCGCATCGCCTCGAAGTACTGAATCGGCAAGAGTGTGTCGGGCTCGAACAGACCCGGCAATCTCTCGTCAAGAGTCTCTTTTTCCTGCATCTTTGCTCCCTGCTCTGCCCTCATCGCTTCCGCCCCTCCACCTTTGATTTTAAGACGAAAACAACCGCCGCCCTATTCAATCTCCGCCGTTTTCCTTATACAGCTCGTGCCATGCCATCTGGATTGCCTCGAGCTTGCCCTCGCTGGAGGCCGACGGTTCGTCGCCGAACTCGTCGAGATCGATCACCCATTGGCGCAAATCGGTGAAGCGCACCTGCAGCGGGTTGAGTCCCGGATGATTCTCAGCCAGAACCTCGGCAATTTCTTCCGCCTGGTCCCATTTGAGTCCCATAACTTCTAAACCCTTCCTTGAAATGAAGTGGCGCGGAGGGGTTCGCCGGGATGAGGCGCAACAATATACCCTTCACGCTGGATTACGTCAAGAAAATTCATCGACCGATTTTCGCTTGAGCGCTTCGCCGATCGCCCGATCCATGATGCGATGGGCAAACGGCGTCGACGCCTCGTTGAGTTCTTCAACCAGGCGGGCAATCAGTTCGCGATCGGTTCCGGAACGCGCCGTTTCGAGACGCTCCGCCGCCTCCGCCATCCGCCGCCGCTCCCCGGCGTCGACCAGATCGCCATACTCGCCCAACTGTTTCGCGAGAGCGGCCAGGATCTGATCGGCGTCGTTGCGCGCCGCGATCAGCAGCCGTTCCTCAAGGTCCTGCTCGCCGAGATCGATCGACTCCTCGAGCATCCGCTCGATCTCCTCGTCGCTCAGTCCGTAGCTCGGCTTCACGTCGACCGAGTGCTCGCGGCCGGTGCGCTGATCGCGCGCTGTAACATTGAGTATTCCGTTCGCATCGATAAGGAAAGTAACTTCGATACGCGGAATGCCCGCCGGCCCCGGCTCGATCGGCCCCAGCTTGAAGCGCGCCAGGCTCCTGCAATCGCGCGCCATTTCGCGCTCGCCCTGCAACACGTGCACGTCGACATGCGTCTGGTTGTCGACCGCGGTGGTAAAGCCTCCGGTCACGCTGGTCGGAATCGCGGAGTTGCGATGAATCAGGCGCTCCATCAAGCCGCCCATCGTTTCGATTCCGAGCGACAACGGCGCCACGTCCAGCAGCAGCAAATCGCTCCGGGCGCCCGTCAGCACCCCTCCCTGCACGGCGGCGCCAAGGGCGACCACTTCGTCCGGGTCGATGGTGCAAAACGGCTCGCGGCCGAAGACTTCCGCCACGCGCCGCCGCACGATCGGCGAGCGGGTCGAACCGCCGACCAGCACCACCGCGTCGATCGCCGCGGGAGCGAGTTGGGCGTCCGCCAGCGCGCGCCGGCAACACTCGATCGTGCGTTCCACGATTGGCGCCGCCAGACGCTCGAAATCCGCCCGGCTGAGCGTTCGCTCAATCACGCCAGCGCCTGTTGCGAGCCTGATCTCGGCGCTTTCCGCGACGGTCAAGCGCTGCTTCGCCGCTTCAGCCGCCGTGCGCGCCCGGCTCCACAGTTCGCGATCCGGGCGCGCCTCCTCCGGCAGTCCCGCAAGGACTTCCGCAACGATCGCCTGATCGAGATCGTCGCCGCCCAGATGGGTGTCGCCATTGGTGGCGATAACTTCAAACACGCCGCCCTTGATATTGAGAATGGAAATATCGAACGTGCCGCCGCCAAAATCGTAAACCGCGACGTAGCCGTCGGTCAGTTGATTCAATCCGTAGGCGAGCGATGCGGCGGTCGGTTCGTTGACCAGCCGCACGACTTCAAGCCCGGCGAGACGGCCGGCGTCCTTGGTCGCCTGGCGCTGAGCGTCGTTGAAGTATGCGGGCACGGTGACCACCGCGCGCTCGACCCGCTCGCCGCCGAATGCGGCTTCGGCGCGGCGTTTCAGCGCCCGCAAGATCTCGGCTGAGATCTGCGGCGGCGTATGGACGCGGTCGCCAACCTTGAAACGAACGACCGGTCCGGAAAGATCCGCGAACTGGTAGCGCCGGCGTTCTTCCGCGCCAAGCTCGCCGCCGCCCAGTCCCATGTAACGCTTGACCGAACGAATCACGACGCTGGAGCGCTGCGCTTCGGTTTCGAGCGCAATCGCGGCGTCGCCCACCGCGACGCCGCCGTCAGGCGCGATCGCTACTACCGACGGCAGCAGCGTACGGCCGGTTTCCAGGTCGGCGAGCACGCGCGGCTCGCCATTCTCCATCACGGCGATCAGGCTGTTGGTGGTGCCGAGGTCTATGCCAAAAATGCGATCCATTAAAAGTTCGGTTTGAATTTCAACTTGATTCTTTGGAATTGCGGAGCCGGTTGCGCCGCGTCCGCGGGCCGAATGTTCAGCCCGCGCGCGCCGCGCGGCGGCTAGGCGGCGCGCGCGGTCTCCAGTTCGCGGAAGATATCCCGCTCAAGCGTCGTCAGATAGGCGATTTTTGAAAGAATGGCCTTCAGGTTCGTAAAGCGCGCCTTCCGCCGTTCTTCATCCGCATCCTCCCCGGCGCCGTCCCATGCCGCGAAATTCCGCGCCAATTCCGCTTTGGCGTCCGCCAGTACGCGCGCCGCTTCGGTTTGCCGCGTCCGGGCCGCGGCGAGATTCTCGGGCGTGCGCGAGTCGCGCAATTCTTCCAGCCGTTCCTGCGTCTCGAAGACCATCGCGGCCAATTCAGCCGGCACCTGCTGATTGTTCTCGCCAAGCTTGCGGCCGTGCAATTCGAGCCAGTAGCGGCCCCGCGAAATCGGGTCGCGCAAGCTGCGATAGGCGCGCGTGAGCAGCGCCGTCGCGCGCATGCTGGCGTCGCGCACCGCGGCCGGAGCGGCGGCGAAACGGTCCGGATGGATCCTGCGGCTCAGATCGTGATAGGCGCGCTCCATCGCGGCGGCGTCGATCGTGAGCCGGCGCGGCAGATTCATCGCCGCGAAGAGATCGAGGTTTGCGCCAAGCGGCGCGCCGCATCCGGCGCATACCAGCGCCGGCGCTTGCGCCCGCATGCATGACGGGCAGGTAATCATGATCGAAAGCTTCGCCGCGGCCGCCGCCTCAAACCACGAACGATTCGCCGCATCCGCAGGTGCGCTTGGCGTTGGGATTCACCAGGCGAAAACCCGAGGACATCAATTCCTCGGCGTAATCGAGTTCCGAGCCGTTGAGATAAAGAAAACTCTTTTTGTCGACGATCAGGCGGGCGCCGTCGCGCTCGAAAATCTTGTCGCGCTCGCCCGCCGAGTCGATTTCCATCCGATATTGCAGACCCGAGCATCCACCGCCCACCACTTTCACGCGCAGGCCGGCGTCGGGTTTCTCCGCGGTCAACTGATGGATTTTCCGGGCCGCGTTCTCGGAGAGCGTAACCGTCGCCATTTGAATGCCGAATCTTCCTTCTTAACGTTTGATCGCCGGCTGCGGCGAGCCTCAGCCTTCCTGCGCCTTGCGCTGCTCGGCCGCGGCGGGTTCGCCGTCCTCGTGATGCTTTTTCCAGTCGCCGATCGCGGCCTTGATCGCGTCTTCGGCCAGCACCGAGCAGTGAATCTTGACCGGCGGCAGGTTCAGCTCGCTGACGATGACCGTATTCTTGATCGTCATCGCTTCGTCGATATGCTTGCCCTTGACCAGTTCGGTAACGTAGCTGGAACTGGCGATCGCGCTGCCGCATCCGAAGGTCTTGAAGCGGGCGTCTTCGATCACCCGGCTGTCAGGATTGATCCGAAGCTGCAGCTTCATCACGTCTCCGCATTCCGGAGCGCCCACGATTCCGGTGCCGACGTCGGCGTCGCTCTTGTCGAAACTGCCGACGTTGCGCGGATTGTTGTAATGGTCGATGACCTTGTCTGAATACGCCATAGCTAATTCTCCCGCCCGTTACTCCGCCTTCCACTGAACCGATTTGAGATCGATTCCGTCCCGCGCCATCTCGTACAGCGGCGACATTTCGCGCAACCGCTTGACCTCGTGCGTCACCCGGTCGGTGACGAAATCGACTTCCGCTTCGGTGTTGAAGCGGCCGAGGCCGAAACGAATCGAGCTGTGCGCCAGCTCGTCGCTGACGCCAAGCGCGCGAATCACATAGGACGGCTCGAGCGTCGCGGAGGTGCAGGCCGAGCCGGAGCTGACCGCGATATCATGCAGGCCCATCAGCAGCGACTCGCCCTCAACGTAGGCGAAGCTGACGTTCAGGTTGCCCGGCAAGCGCTCCGTCGGATGGCCGTTCAGCGAAACTTCGTCGAGCCGCTCGAAAATTCCCGCCTGCAGCTTGTCGCGCAGATCGAGCAGGCGGCGATTCTCTTCGGCCATCTCGGACGCCGCGACTTCGCACGCCTTGCCGAGCCCCACGATGCCGGTCACGTTCAGCGTCCCCGAACGCATCCCGCGCTCATGGCCGCCGCCGTCCATCTGCGGCGTAATCCGCACGCGCGGCCCCTTGGATCTCACGTAAAGCGCGCCGACTCCCTTGGGTCCGTAGATTTTGTGCGCGCTGATCGAGAGCAGGTCGATATGGTCGCGATCGACGTCGACCGGAATCTTGCCGGCGGCCTGCACCGCGTCACAATGAAAAACCGCGCCGCGCTCGCGCGCGATCCGGCCGATTTCAGCGACCGGATGGATCGTGCCAACCTCGTTATTGGCATACATGATCGTGACCAGCACGGTGCGGTCGGTAATCGCCTTGCGCACCGCATCCGGATCGACCATCCCGTATTTGTCCACCGGCAGATAGGTGACTGTGGCCTTGCCGGCCCGTTCGAGCGCGCGGCAACTGTCCAGGACCGCCTTATGCTCGGTCACGCAAGTTACGATGTGGTCGCCTTTTTCCTTGTAAAATTCGACCACGCCCTTGATCGCCAGATTGTCGGACTCGGTCGCGCCCGAGGTAAAAATGATCTCCTTGGACTTCGCCTTGATCAGTTGCGCGATTTGGCCGCGCGCCCGATCGACCGCTTCTTCCGCTTCCCAGCCGAAACTATGATTGCGGCTGGCCGCGTTACCGAACTTCTCGCTGAAGTACGGCAGCATCGCCTCGAGCACCCGCTGGTCGACGGGCGTCGTGGCATGGTTGTCCATGTAAATCGGCAGCTTGGGCATCGCAAACTCTTCCCGGCCTCGGCGCCGGAAGCAAAAACGGATTAGTGGACCTGATGGGTATAATATAGCCCTTGGATTGATGCTGTCAAATTCTTGCGAGCATCTGTCAACAATACCCGACCTGTTCAGTCTAGTAAGGATTTACCCTTTGATTGTCAAGGGAAATCGCTATCGCTCACCGTCCGGTCAGGAGCGTTTGGCGAGCGCGTCAAGGTCGATTCGCCGCTCCTGCATCCAATCCTCGTAACCGTGCTTGTACCAGGCCGCCGAACCAAGCCAGTTGCGATGCATCACGGTGAGAGTCACCACCGCGACGCCATGGCCGCGAAACCACTGGTACGCCTCGGCGAGCATCGGTCGCATTAGCCCTTTGCCGCGCCAGCCTTCATCGAGATAAGCCTGATTAATATACCCCCGGAGCCGCGGGAGATAGCCCTGACGATCGCGCCGGAGATGCACCCATAGATAACCGGCGAGGCCGCCGGCGCCGTTTTCGACCACCCAGACCGCGTGATGGTCGCGGTGAAGCACGGCGGGCAACCACGACGGCGCATTGCGAATTTCGTCCCAATCGAAACGGGCGCGCGGATCGAGCGATTCGTGCCACGCGGCGATGCCGGCGACCAAACGGGCCAATTCCGGAATATCGGCGTCAACGGCACGGCGATAATTGGTCTTGATTGCGTCCATGATGCGGTCTCCCATGAACCTGCGGCGGCGCCGGCCGGCGCAACTTAGAACGGACCGGGATTCGCGGCGTCGAAGGAGAATTCGTGCAGCCGGCGTTCCGAACGGATCGTTTTGAGCGCGGCTTCGCGGATCGACTCGAAATCCCGCTCGATCCATCCGGCCAGCCGGGCGGCCAATTCGTCCGCCGGCGCCGCGCCCGCAAGGCTTGGCGCTATGCGGCATCGCAGGACCACTCGTTCGATACCGTCGGCGCGCTCCAAGGCGAGAGTCAGCCGAATCGCGTCGTTGGAATTTTCGAGCGGAGCCGCGATTCCGACGTTATAGCGGCCGCGCGCGGTAGTGATCGAAATCGGCAAAGCCGGCCTTTACCAGGTTCGGGAGCAGGCGGCTGATATCGTCAGGCCGCCCGCGAAGCCGCGCCGCGATTGCCGCCGTGGCCTTTTTCCCAATAGAGCACCACCGGACCCGCGATATAAATCGACGAATAGGTGCCCGTGATAATGCCGATAAAGAGGGTGAAGGCGAAGGGACGCAGGATCGGCCCGCCCAGCGCCAGCAGCGCCAGCAACACGACCATCACGGTGCCGGAGGTCAGCAGGGTGCGCGACAGGGTCTCGTTGATCGCGCGGTTCATTACGGATTCGAGCGGTTCGCGGCGGCGTTGCGCGGCGTCTTCGCGAATTCGGTCGGAAACGATGATCGTGTCGTGCACCGAGTAGCCGATAACCGTCAGCAGGCCGGCCAGGGTCGTCAGGTCGAATTGCAGGCGCGACAGCACCAGCGCGCCGGTGACGACCAGAACGTCGTGGATCAACGCGATTACCGCGCCGGCGCCGAAACTCCAGCTCACGTTGCGGAAACGAATCGCGATATAAATCCCCATGAAGACGGTGGCGAAGGCGACCGCCATAAAACCGTCCAGGCGCAAGTCGCGCCCGACCTTGGCGCCGACCGTCTCGACCCGCAGCACCTCGGCGTGATTCGATGCGCCGTAGCTTTCGTTGAGCGCCTCTTCGACCCGCTTGCCGAGGCTGCCGATATTCTTGACCTTCTCGAAGCGGACCAGGAATTGATTCAGGTTCGCGGCGCCGAAGTCCTGCACCGTGATCTCGCCGACGTCCATCGAGGTCAGCGCTTTGCGAATCTGATCGCCGTTGGTCGCTTTGTCGAACTTAATCTGAATCAGGCTGCCGCCGGCGAAATCGACCCCGTAATTGAGCCCGACGAGGAGCAGCAACGCGATCGCGGCAAGGTTGATAATAGTCGAAAGCGCCACGAAGAAATGGCGTTTGCCGACAAAATCGAGGTTTATCCCGGGCGAGATTAGCTGTAGTCCCATCGTGGCGGTTCAATCCTGCGGCGTATCGCGACACACGCCGGGGCTAGCCGGAAAATATCGCTTCGAACGGCGAAATCAAAGTCCCGACCGGGCGTGTGCGACTCGGATCGTCACGCCGCCGCGGTGCGCGACTTGGCGCACTTGGCGCATTGATTGTTCTGGTTTTCGGGATCTTCCTGCAAGCCGTCGTCGAGCGAATGGCAAACCTTCATACAACGGATGCAAATGAAGTAGATCCCTTCGATCGTCTTGTTGATGCGCTCGCGATTGAGGATGCGGCCCTTGAGTTTTTCGATCCGGATTCCGAGCAGGTCCTGGTACTGGCGCTTGATTTTGCGGCGGCCGGCCTCGTCCTTGGGCAGGTCGGCGTCCTCATCATGCTCTTCAGCCTGATCGGCGAAACCCGCCGTCAGATCGCGTTTGGGCGATTTTGGTTTCCGCGACCGCGCCGTAGCCATCTCCGGCCCCCTCAACGAGTGCGGCCGATATAGCCGCAGTTCTTTTCGCAGACCAGATAGAAGCCCTTGCGTCCGTATCCCGCGAACATCGTGACCTTGCTCTCGGCGCCGCAGGTCGGACACATGTGCTTGTGCTGTACCTGACCGCCGCCTTTTTCCGCGGTTTTCGCTTTCTTTTCAGCCATCGTCTTCTGTCGCCTCTTGCTGTCCCCGCGCTTCGCCCGGATTCCAGGCGAAGCTGTAATCTTCCATCGAGTGAAGCGGTGCGGCTCGCATCGGTATAAAAAATTACCCGGCCACCGTTCCATCCGATGCATGCATCGGTCGAATCGTGATCGCCGGGATTATACCAAGGTAAGCGCCGCCGCCCAATCCAGTCAATAGCCATGCGCGTTTTCGACCGTGCGGTTGCGCCCGGCCGGACGAGCGTCTAAGCCTAATGCACTCCGATGGGGCCATTGAAGGAAACCGACGCCGTGCTTTTCATCGACCGCAAAGGCCGGCGCTATCTGAAAATCTTGCGCGCCGGCAAGCGTATCGAGATTCGCGGGCAAATCGAACCGGAATCGCTTTTCGGTCTCGACGAAGGTTCGCGGGTCAAATCGAGCGCCGGCGAAAGCTATCTGATCCTGCGGCCGACCTACGCCGACTTGATCCCGCATCTGCCGCGCGCGGCGCAGGTCATCTATCCGAAGGACACCGGCCCGATGCTGCTGTGGGGCGACGTCTATCCGGGCGCGACCGTAATCGAAGGGGGAATCGGCGCGGGCGCGCTCACGATCGCGCTGTTGCGCGCGGTCGGACCGCACGGACGGGTCATTTCTTATGAAATTCGCGAGGATTTCGCCGCCGCCGCGCGCCGCAACGTCGCCGCGTTTTTCGGCAATGCGCCCAATTGGACGCTCAAACTGCGCGATCTCTACCAAGGTTTCGACGAAATCGCCGCCGATCGCATCTTTCTCGATCTGCCCGAGCCGGGACGCGCGCTCAACGTCGCCGCGCCCGCGCTCCGTCCCGGCGGCGTATTCGTCGGCTACGTGCCGACGGCGCTCCAGCTTAAAGACACGGTCGAGGCGCTGCAGCGCCGGCCCGATTTCGGCGAAATCGACAGCTTTGAGACCCTGATGCGGCATTGGCGGGTAAAAGGGATGAGCGTGCGGCCGCAGCATCGGATGGTCGCGCATTCGGCGTTCATCATTATCGCGCGCCGCCTCGCAAACGTCTCCGCGGCATCGCCGGCCGAAGCGATGGCGTCCGACATTATGAACCACGATGGCGACGTAGCGGAGGATCTCGACGGCGGCGAATCGGACGATTGAACTGTGCGGTTCGCCTAAAAGCGCATCCCGGTCAGCGCGGCGCCGGCGATTCCGCCGGCCAGAATCAGCCAGACTGAATTGACGCGGTAAGCGATGAGAAGAATGGCGCTGAGGGCCGCGATCATGATGGTCGGCAAATCGACAATCGCGGCGCGTCCGAGCTGCCACGTCACTACGATCATCAGCGCGAACGATGCGGCATTCACGCCGTCGAGAAATGCTCCCGCCGTCGCCGAACGGCGGATACGCGGCAACAGCGGACCGCTGACGGCGACAAAAAAGAACGCCGGCGCGAAGATTCCCGCCGTCGCGACCGCCGCGCCGCTCCCCCGCCCGAGCAGATAGCCGATGAACGTCGCCGTGCAGGAAAGCGGTCCGGGCGTGAATTGCCCCACCGCTACCGCGTCGAGCAACTGGCTCTGCGTCAGCCAGTGACGCCGCGCGACCAGTTCGGTCTGCAGGAAAGCGAGCAGCACGTAGCCGCTGCCGAACAGCACCGAGCCGATTTTCGCGAACACCAGAAAGAGCGCGCCCAGGCTGAACGGCGCGGCCACAGCCACACCGGCGCCGGCCGCGGCAGGCGCCGCTAACGCGGGTAGCGCGCCGAGCGCGGCAAGCACGCCGCCTCCGGCCATGCGCCGGCGCTGCGCGATACGATGCAATCCGATCGCAGCCAATCCAGCGATCAGCAGCAGCGCGATTTCGTTCAATCCGGCGAAGGCCGCCGCCGCCGACGCCGCCGTGAGCGCCGCGAATATCCGCGTGCGCGCCGCGGTTCGTCCGAGCCGCCACAGCGCCTGTACGATTATCGCGATTATCACCGGTTTGACGCCGTAGAGGGCGCCGCCCACCTGCGGCATCGCGCCATACCGCACGTAGGCCCACGCGACCGCGACCGTGAGCGCCGCCGCCGGAATGATAAACGCGCCGCCCGCGACGAACGACCCGGCCAGACCGGCCCGGCGATGGCCGATATGAATCGCCATCTCGGTCGAATTCGGACCCGGAATTAAATTGCAAGCGCCGATCATGTCGAGAAAGGCTTCGCGCGTAACCCATCCGCGCCGGCGCACCACCTCGTCTTCCATCATCGCGATATGCGCCGCCGGCCCGCCGAATGCGGTCGTGCCGAGCCGGAAAAACAGCGCCGCCAATTCGCGGAGCCGCGCTGCTTCGCCGTCCGGCCCGGGCGCGTCAGAAACGCCTGCGGCGGCCGTACCCGCTTCGTCCTCCATCACCATCGCGAGTCACTTTCCCTCGGGCGGCAATACGAGGATCTGGCCGGCCATTTCGGGCTGATGGGTCAGGCACTTGAAATCGAACAGACCCTCGCGATGAAACGTGAAAATCCATGACGATTTGGATAGCGGTTTCAGCCGTTCGTACATCATCACTTTCAAATTCGATCCGAGCAGCGCGAAATCGTGTTCGTCGTCGGGCTGCAGGTTCCAGAATTCCATCTGCGTCGGCTGGTCGCGATGGACCGCGATAAAAGTCGGGCTGAAAGCATAAATTTCGCCGAACTTCTTTATCGTCGCCGCCGGCGCGCTCTCTTTGACCGCAACCGCGATGGTCATCACCGTGACGGCCGCTTCTGGCTCGCCATTTTTGCTGACGCTGACGATCTTCGAGTCTTCGGCGTTGGGCAGGAACGACGCGGCCGCGCCGGCTGGACTGCGACCGCCGGCCGTCAGCATGACGAGTAAGGCCGCAACGACGATCCAAATCCAGCCGCTCAACTCAGGCCGGAGTATTTCAAATTTAACGTTAGAACTCTTCACAAAGATTAGTTTTGCGGCGAACGCGGCCGCCGTGCAATCCAAAACGGGTGAATTCAATGTGATGGAAATGAGGCTCGCGTCGCACGGCGCCATCGGCGCAAAATCGAATACTCAAACGCCGATTTCGTCTCAATCCAGACCAAGGCTCCGGTCCGGCGGCGCGCGCGGACGATACGACGGCGTAGAGGTCAACCGATGACGCGAAGGAAATTTCTCAGACTTGCGGGAG
The DNA here is from genome assembly GCA_021780225.1 of Deltaproteobacteria bacterium. Classification (GTDB taxonomy): domain Bacteria; phylum Desulfobacterota; class Binatia; order Binatales; family Binataceae; genus JADMIL01. The sequence goes on from JAJXZF010000026.1 coordinate 27,698, forward strand.
CGGCCCTCGCCGCCGCGAATCTTCCACTCGGCGCGGATTTGGCCGCGGCCGCGAACCCTGTCGGTAGTTTTGGCGGACCTACGCCGAACGACCAGTTCTATGTCACCTCATACGGAGAAACGCCGGCCGTCGACGCGGCCAAATGGAACCTTAAAATTCACGGCCTGGTGCGCAATCCGATCAGCCTCAATCTCGGGCAGCTACGCGCGCTGCCGGCGGTGCACGAAACCTTGACGCTCGAATGCATCTCGAATCCACCCGACGGTTCGGCGATCAGCAACGCCGAGTGGGCCGGCGCTCCGCTGCAACCGATTCTCGAACGCGTCGGCGTCAAATCTGGCGCGGTTTACGCCGCGATGCGCGCGGCGGACGGGTATTACACCGGAGTGCCGGTCGAGGAAATTTTGCGGCCGGAGAATTTCATGCCCTATCTGATGAACGGCGCGCCGCTGCCGCCGGCTCATGGTTATCCCGTGCGCATCTTCATTCCCGGGAAATACGGGATGAAGCAGCCGAAATGGATTACCGAAATAGAATTCGTCGATCGGCCTTTCACCGGCTACTGGGAAGCGCGCGGATGGAGCAACGAGGCGTGGCGAAAAGTCAATTCCGGATTCTTCCAGCCGCGGCCGAGCGGCGGCCTGCTCGATATCCTGTCGCTCAGCACTTCGGCGCGCGCGAAAAGCCCTGTCGATATTGCCGGATGGGCGCTGGCGGGGCCTTCGGGAATCCGCCGCGTCGCCGTATCGACCGACGACGGCGCGACCTGGAAACCGGCGGAATTGATACTCAATCGATCGCACTACGAATGGACCGTGTGGAAATATCATTTCGCGGCTCCGCCGGGCGAATATGCCGTGCGCGTGCGCGCGACCGACGGCGACGGCGCGGCGCAGCCGCCCAGCGATCCGCAGACCGGCTCCGGGATGAGCGGCCAGCCGCGGATGCGCCTTGAAATTCTGGCGACCTAGAGTGCCGGCCCGCAAATAACTTCCACCTGACGCCATATCAGCTCGGCGCGCGGGTCGCCCACCGCGGGGCGACCAGGGATGGATTGCCGGGTCTGGGCCCGGCAATGACGCATAGAGTTGGTCATGCCCGGACTTGATCCGGGCATCCACGCCGAGCGCAAGATAGACGCGAAGTGCAAACTCATTCAGGGGACGCCACACCGGGTAGTCCGCTTAATGGCCGAACAGCGATCCGAAAAAGCCGCCGATCGAGCCAAAAACGCTGTTCGACGCGGAGCCGGAGGCCGGCGCCGGCGTGGCGGCGCCCGCCGGACCTGACGCGCCCGGCATCGGCGCGGCTGACGCGGTCGTGGTCGGCGGCGGCGAGGTCAGGCCGCTGTGCAGCGGACACGGCTGCGTCGGTTCGGTGCCTTCCAGAAACGGCAGGTTCTGCACCCGCGGACAATTCGGCGTCGCGAGGCCGCCGCTTTGCGGATCGATCGCCGCCATCACGATGCCGGGCGGAGGCGGACCGAAACCGAGTTCCGGTTCCGTCACCACCGAAGTCATGAATTTCACCCATGACGGCAACGCCGCCTGCGCGCCGGTCAGACCCAGCGTTTCAGGCTGGTCGAAACCGACCCAAACCCCGGTCACGAGCTGGCGCGTATAGCCGACAAAGTATGCGTCGTGATAATCGTCGGTCGTTCCGGTTTTGCCCGCGGCGACGAAGTTCAGGCCCAGCGCGCGGGCGCTCGCGGCCGTTCCATACTGGAACACCCCCTGCAACGCTCCCGTCATCAGGTAGGCGACCGCGCGGCTCATCAGGCGATCCGAGCGATCCTCGTGGCGCCAAAGCAGGCGGCCGTCGCCGCCGACCACCGCCGAAATCGCCCACGGCGGCCGCTCCACCCCGCCGTCCGCGAACACCTGATACACGCCGGTCAGTTCGAGCAGATTCACCTCGCCGGCGCCGATCGTGACCGGCAGATAGTCGGGCAGTTTCGATTCGACGCCGAGTTCGTGCGCCGTGCGAATGACGCGGCCCGGCCGCAACAGACTGCCCAGATAGACGGTCGGCACGTTGAGCGACTCGGCCAGCGCCGCGGCGATCGTCACCTCGCCCTGATAGGTGCGCTCGTAGTTCGCCGGCGTCCATCCGCCGAACGACATCGGCCGGTCAGGCAGCAGCGACGCGAGCGTGACCGGTTGCGGAAGCGGATTCAGTTCCGGATCGAGCGCGGTCAAATAGACGATCGGCTTGAACGCCGAACCGGGCTGGCGTTCGGCCTCGACCGCGCGATTGTACTGGCTGCGCGCGTAATCCCTCCCGCCGACCATCGCGAGAATTCCGCCGCTGCGCGGATCGAGCGCGACGATCGCGCCCTCGAGCGGGTCGCGCCGGTCGCGCCGGGCGAGCGCCGGATGGAGCCGCTCGAGGCGCGCGAGATTCTGGTCGAGACTTTCGCGCGCCGCCTGCTGCATCTCCGGATCGAGCGTGGTGTAAACCTTGAGTCCGGGCCGAATCGCGATCTCCGGGGCGATTCGATGAAGTTGTTGAATGACGTAATCGGTGAAATAGGGCGCGCGTCTCAGTCCCGGCGCTTTCACGGTAGTCACGGGAGTCGCGATCGCCTCCGCATACTGCGCTTGATCGATCGCGCCGGTCCGGCGCATCAGCGCGAGCACGGTGTCGCGCCGCGTGCGGGCAGCGTCGGGATGGCGGCGCGGATCATAGAGCGTCGGCGCCTGGATCATCCCAACCAGCATCGCGGCCTCGGCCGGCGAGACTTCGCTCAGGTCCTTGTTGAAGAAATAGCGGGCGGCCAGCGGCATGCCATAGATCGGCGCGCCGCCATACGCGCCCATCGGCACGTCGTTGATATAACGCTCGAGAATTTCGTTCTTGGTCAGCCTGATTTCGAGCACCAGCGCGATCGCCAGCTCGCGAAACTTGCGGCGAAAGGTGCGTTGATGCTGATCGATGAAGGTCCGCGCCAACTGCTGAGTGAGCGTGCTCGCGCCCTGGCTCAATCGATGCGAATGAAAATCGACGATCGCCGCTTCGACGATGCGAATCGGATCGAAACCGAAATGGTAGTAGAAGAAACGATCTTCGGTGGCCAGCAATCCTTTGATCAGGTACGGCCGAACCTCGTCGAGCGAAACCTCGACGCGCTCGGCCGGCGCGTCGGGCGCCAGTCGTCCGATTACTTCGGGTTCGACCTTGATCTGGCTGAGCGGCGCGCCAAACGAATCGGCAATCGCCGCGACCGCTGAATTCGAGAAGGAGACATGCGCGAGTTGCGCGGGATATCCATGCACGCCGTCGCTGAAATCGCGCGCGAATAGCGTCATCGAACCGGGCGTGAGCGAATATTGGCCCGGATGCGCCACGTTGTCGACGCGCGAGTAGCTCAGATGGTCCAGCCGGTCGATCAGATGCAGCGGGGCGATCCGTTCGCCGGACGAAATCGCGAGGGGCGCCGAATAGATGGCAGAGCTGAGACCGGCGCGGCGTTCCGCGATCAGTTGGGAAATGTCCGTATAGACCTGCGCGAGATAAAAGCCCGCGCAAAAGATCGCCAGGAAACCCGCGCCAATCAGCGATCGGCGCCATCCGAGCCGCCGGAAAATCGCGCCGATTCGCGCCGCGCACCAGCGCGCCGCCGCCCATGCGCGGCCCGCCGTCGAATTTCGCGCCGCGGCAGCGCCGCGCGCCCCCTTACGCCGCGTTCCGGCTTTGCCGCCGCCTGCGTTGGCCTTGGCCATCAGGCAATTAGACCGTCCTTCCCCGCCCCGCATCCGGCGCCCGTATGAACGCCGCACCTCCGAGTATAGCGCGCCGGAACTCCTGATGGCGCCCTCTGACCGAACGGACGCCGCCGGCCAAAATCGTTATTGCTTGTAGCCGAAACGCCGCAAAAGGGCGTGACGTTCGGCGCGCTCTTTCTCGCCCTCGACGCCTTGCGGCGGACTGCCGTCGAGCACGCCGGCGACGCCGCGTTGCCCGTTATGCTCGGCCACAATCACGCTCAACGGATTCGCGGTCGCGCAGAAGACGCGACAGACCTCGGTCACCGCTTTAATCGAATTGAGCACGTTGACCGGAAAGGCGTTGCCCAGCATCACGACGAAGACATGGCCGGCCGCGATTGCCTGCGCCGCCGCAATCACCGCATTTTCGAGCGCCGCATCAGTGCCGGTATGGCGAATCAGGCACGGTCCCGACGCTTCACAGAACGCCACGCCGAATTTCACGCCCGGCACGGCCTGCACGATCGCTTCGTAGAGGTCTTCGACCGTTTTGATGAAATGCGATTGGCCGACGATCACGTTCACGTCGTCAGCCGGCTTGGCAATCTCGACCGCATGAAAATCCATAGGCGCTCCGCAGCGCGCACCCGGCGCCGTCACGCAAGATGATAAGGTAGCGGATCGAGGGCGAAAAGCCGACGCCGGACGGCTACAGCCGCGACGGAGCGTAACGCCAGTCGTGGATCACCAGCGCGAGGTCGATGACGTAAAGCGTGATCACGAGATCGCCGAGCGTGGTCGCGGCCACGCCCGGCGGCATCAATTGCGCGATGCCCCACAAAATAAACGCCGCGCCGACCATCGCGCGCTTGATAAATTCCCGCCATCCGGGCCGCGTCAGCGGCAGAACGACCATGAACGCCGCGCCGACCATCAGCAGCGGCGCCGCCGAGATCGGCGCGTGCGCCGCGCGCGCGGCTAATCCGGCCGCAAGGTCGCCGATGAGAAGAACCAATCCGGCGATCACGGCCACGAACGCCACCGATCCGCCGATCCCGCGGACGATCCCGTCCGCGCGAAACGCCGACGATCGCGTGGCGCCGCTGGCGCAATCCGTGACGCTGGCCGCGAGGCGGCCGCGTTCGCCGGCCGTCTCGTTCGAGGACTTCATCGCCAGAATCTTATTTGGCCGATCGATCGACGGCCAGCGCTAGCGGGATTCGTGCGCCCGATGATTCTTCGCGGGATGGAAGCGTGACGCGACCGCCGACCACGCCCGATGCGGAACGCGCCGTTCAAGTGTCGAGTGCGGGATAAACGAAGGGTTCGCGGCGCCTGATCGCCTTGGGCGTCCGGGGCAGGATTTGCCCGCGAAGCTCGCCAACCGGCGCATCGCTTCGTCAGTCGCAATCGGCCGATCCGCGGCGTCCACGGCGACCACCCGGCCGCGCACGTCCACCAGAAAGTTCCATCGGCAATCGAGGCACATATAGCGATGGCGGTACGGCTCCAACGCATCAGCCGGTTTCAGCCGATAAATCACGAACGCATGGCGACGCGGCGCGGCGTCGGCGGAGCCATCGCAAGCCATCCCGGGCCGCGGCGCGGGCGCGAACCCCGCACCGACGGTCGAACGTTTAAGGCCAAACAATGAACCGAGCCAATCTCCGATCGTTCCAAGCACAGCTAATCGAGAACGCATCAAACGTGCCCGCCGCAGGCCCGCGAAAAACCCGCGCATTTTTTCAGTGACGGCGGCAATCTTGCAAATCGCCGCCGTCCGGACGATGCGTTACGCAATGCGGATCGCGACGCGCGCCGGAAATACCACGTTGCGCGGCTCCGGTTGCGCTCTAATCGCCTCCGATACACGATAAGCAAATTGGTGGACGCGGGGTCGAAAGGAACTGATGTGCGAGCGAACGGGCGCGGCCGCACGGGCGCTCGCGCTGCCGAGAGCGACGCGCGTCCGCTGCCCGCGTTCTACTACCGGCTTTCGGCGCGGGCGCAGCGATGTTACCTGAAAAGCGATTCGCTCGACCGGTATGCGCTTGCGGCAAGTCCAGCCGCCATCAAGATCGCATCGCGGCTGGCCGCCGTTCTGCCCGACGCCGGGCCGTCACTGGCGCAGCGCGGCGCGCAAGCGCTCGGCAACGAGCTGTGCCGGCTGCTGGGCGTCGCGCCCGTCCGAATCGAAGTCAGAGGAGTGCGGCCGCACAACGCGCGCGGCGAATTGCACGGCATTTTCTATCCGGAAGGGACCGGCCGGATTCAGGCGCCGGAGCCGGGATCGTCCGCGGCGCCGCGGCGCGATCGCGAACCGCTGATTATCCTCTGGATGCGCACGGCGCAGCGCCATGACGTGGTCAAGCCGCGCACGTTCCTGCGCACGATGATGCATGAGTTGGGGCACTATTTGGATTACGCGCACTTCCGGCTCGACGATTCGTTTCATACCGCCGGATTTTTCAAACGCGAATCGTTCCTGATCCGCACGCTCTTTCCGGACTCCGCGGACGCGCAGCGGCCGGAATAGCGCGAGAGCCGGCCGCCGGCTCTACAGAAATTTTTTCAAGCCGCGCCGCGCAAGTTCCTCGGTCACCCGGCGAATCTCCTGCGCCGCGGACATCCGCGCGATCAGGATCGCGTCGCCGGTATCGACCGCGACCAGATCGGAAACTCCCAGCAACACCATCAGACGCTCGCCGCCGCGCGCGAGCACGCCGCTCGACCCGAACGCGATCACGTTGCCGCTCAACACGTTCGCGGCGGCGTCCGAACGAAGCGCGTCCCACAGGCCCTGCCAACTGCCGACGTCGAACCATCTGAAGCGGGCGCGAACGCCGATCACGTTGCGGCTTTTTTCGACGATCACCCGGTCGAACGAATCGAACGCGAGGCTTCGATAAACCTCCGGCAGTTCGCGAGCGCCGACGGCGGCAAAACGCTCCATCGCCGCCGCCAATTGCGGCGCATGCCGCCGCAGTTCGGCCTCAAATACGCCGGCGCGCATCACGAAGATTCCGGCGTTCCACAAATAGCGGCCGGATTTGACCATCCGGCGCGCGACGGCGGGTGCGGGCTTCTCCACGAATCGCGCGACTTTGTAACCGCTGCCAAGCGCGGGGCCGATTTGCTGATAGCCGTAGCCGGTCTCGGCGCTGGCGGGCGTCACGCCCACGACGACGATCGCGTCGTGGGCGCGCGCGAGATCGAACGCTTCGGAGATGGTTGCGCGAAAGCCGTCCGCGGGCGCGACATGATGGTCCGCCGGCATCACCGCGAGCGCTGTGTCGGCGCCAAGCTTCTTTGCGATTTTCGCCGCGCCGAATGCGATCGCCACGGCGGTGCCCCGCCCCTCCGGTTCGACGAAAAGATTCCCGGCCGGCAGGATTCCGCGCAGCGCTTTGCGGAACGGGCGCCGCTGATCGGCTGAGACCACAACGAAGATTCGCGCCGGCGGAATCAAGCCCCGCATCCGCGCGATCGTGCCGGCTAACAGCGACGTGCGGCCGTCGATCGCGAACAACGGCTTGGGACGTCCGGCGCGGCTTTCGGGCCAAAAACGCGTTCCGCGTCCGCCGGCGATAATCAGCGCCGCCGCGGCGCGCGCGGCGGGCGCACGATTCGATCGCCGGCGCGTCCGCTTCACAGCTTCGCGCCCAACTCTTTCAGCTTGCTCTCGAATATGGCGCGGATTTCGCCGAGCGTGCGCTCGTCTTCGGCTTCGAATCTCAGCACCAGCGCCGGCTGCGTGTTTGACGCGCGCACCAGCCCCCATCCGCCGGGAAATTTGACCCGCGCGCCGTCGATATCGATCGTCTCGTAATGCGCCCGGAAATAATCCGCGGCCTTGCGCACCACCTCGAATTTGACGTCGTCCGGACAATCGAGCCTGAGCTCGGGGGTGAAACAGGTTTGCGGCAGATCAGCCAGCAACTGGCCCAAAGAGCGTCCCTCGCGGCTGACGATCTCCAGCAGCCTGAACGACGAATAGATCGCGTCGTCGAAGCCGTAATAGCGATCGTTGAAAAACATGTGGCCGCTCATCTCGCCCGCGAGCGCGGCGTTCTCTTCCTTGAGCTTGCTCTTGATCAGCGAATGGCCGGTTTTCCACATAATCGGCCGGCCGCCATGGCGGGCGATGTCGTCGTACATCCGCTGCGAGCATTTGACGTCGCCGATAATCGTCGCGCCCGGCCGCTCCTTCAGAATCGAGCGGGCGTAAACCACCATCTGTTCGTCGCCCCACACGATGCGTCCGTTTTCGTCCACCGCGCCAATTCGATCGGCGTCGCCGTCGTACGCGATTCCGATTTCGGCGCCGGAATTTTTCACCGCCGCCTGCAGGTCGCGCATGTTCGCCTCGACCGTCGGATCGGGATGGTGATGCGGGAAACGGCCGTCCATCTCGACGTACAACTCGACCGTCTCAAGCCCCATCTCGCGCATCAGCGGCGCCGCGACCACGCCGCCGCAGCCGTTGCCGCCATCCACCGCGACCTTCATCCCAGGCCGCAAGCGGATATTGCGCTTGATATAGTCGCGATAGTCGGGCAGCGCCGGCCGCGACGCAAGTTTGCCCTTGCCGCCGGTCGAAGCGAACGCCCGCGCCTCGATAATCTGGCGCACCCGCTGAATTTCGGCGCCGAAAATCGTCGCGGGACCAACGCCCAATTTGAAGCCGTTGTATTCCGCCGCGTTGTGGCTGCCCGTGATCATCGCGCCGCCGTCCATCCGCCAATGCCGCACGGAAAAATAGAGCAGCGGCGTCGGCGCGACGCCGATATCGATCACGTCGATTCCACTCGGCAGCAGCCCCTCGAGCAGCAGCTCGCGCAAAGCGCCGGAGGTCAGACGGCAGTCGCGTCCCAGCGTAATCGTGCGCTTGCCGGCCTGTAGCAGCAGGGTCGCGTAGGCGCGTCCCAAAGCGACGACAAAATCGTCGTCGAAGTCTTCCTCCACCACGCCGCGGATGTCGTATTCGCGAAATACCTGCGGATTCATTAAACTTCGATTGTGTTTGGCTGTCGCCGACAAGGCAACCATGCGGCGCCGGCGCGGCGAGTCGCGCTGAAATTTGCCGTTGCAGGCCGTTTTACGCGAACCTTCGCATATTCCGACCCAAGCGAGCGCCGCGTTTCCGGCAATGGATGATTCCGCGACGACGCCTGCCGACCGCGCTTGCGCCCCGGTCGCGATCATCACCGGCGCCGGCCGCGGGATCGGCCGCGCGGTCGCGCTCGCGATGGCCCGCGCGGGCTACTCGCTCTGCCTCGCCGCGCGCACCCGCGAGGAATTGGCGGAGACGCGAACCGCGACCGGCCTGACGCCCGATCGCGCGCTGATTGTGCTCGTCGATCTGGCCGCCGAAGACGCGCCGGAAAATCTAATCGACGCGACGTTGCATCGCTATGGCCGCCTCGACGCGGTGGTGAACAACGCCGGATGGGCGCCGCCGCGCACGCCGCTCGCGCGGATGAGCGCGGCCGATCAGGATCGCATCCTCGCGCTCAATTTGCGCGCGCCGATCGCGATTACGCGTCTTGCCGCCGCCCATTTCTCGAAGGAAATCGCGCACGACGCCGCCGCGCCGCGCGCGATCGTGAATATCGCCTCGTCGGCCGCGCGCGCCACCCCGCCGGGCGAAGCCGTTTACGCCGCCGCCAAGGCCGGCCTGGTCGCATTCACCCACGCCGCGTTCAACGAGTTGCGCGCGCGCGACGTGCGCATCGCGGTGGTGATTCCGGGCCTGACCGATACCTCTTTGATCCCTGAAAACAGGCGGCTGGATCGCTCGCTGATGCTGCGCGCGGACCATGTCGCCGCGGCGGTGATGCAGGTAATCGCGGCGGACGCGGGCGCCTGTCCGGTCGAAATCGTACTCGAACCGCTGGCCGATCCGATGCGCCCGAAGCGTTCCTAGTGTGGCGTCCCCTGAATAAGCTTGCACTCCGCATCTATCTTGCGCTCGGCGTGGATGCCCGGATCAAGTCCGGGCATGACCAACTCTATGCGTCATTGCCGGGCTCAGACCCGGCAATCCATCCCAGGCCGCCCCGCGCTGGGCGGCCTGCGTGCCGAGCTGATATGGCGTCAGGTGCAAGTTATTTGCGAGACACCACAGTAGGCGGCGATTTTCGGCGCGCCGCCGCACCCCCGATGCGCGGCCGGCTTGCGCGGCCCAATCGCAACCGTTAAACGGCAATTTTTGAATCCGCCGGCCGAGGTCCAAGATCACGCAATCGCACAATCGCACCGCTTTCGATCGCTTCACGCTGTCGTTCATGCTCGCCCTCGCCGCAGGGCTGGCCGCCGCGGTCGCGCTGTCGCCGTTCGTCGCCGGCGCGGTCGCGGCGCTCGGCTGGCGCTTTCCGTTTCCGCGCATTTTCGACCGCGTGGCGATGGCGGCGCTGCTCGCCGCTTTACTGATCGCCTCGCGCCGGCTGCGCTTTGTCCAACTGCTGCGCGCGGGCTGCGCGCGCCCCCGCGCCAACTTCGGCCGCTTCGCGATCGGTCTTGCGGTCTCCCTCGGCGCGATCGCGATACTCTTCGCACTGGCCGCGGCCGCCGCCCCGGGCGATCGGCTCCGGCCCGGCCTCGCGCTGGCGCGCGCCGCGACGCATCTCCCGGCCGCGCTCGTTATCGCACTGATCGAAGAAGCATTCTTCCGCGCCTTCCTGCTGGCCGGCATGCGGACGGACTTCGGCGCCCGCGGCGCTTTGCTGCTGAGTTCGGCGTTCTACGCGATCGTCCATCTGATTCGCTCGCCCGCGCACTACTACCTGACCGGGTATCATCCGGCCGCCGGCGCTCACAACCTCGCCGCCAGCGCCGCGATGCTGGAGCATCCGATGGCGGCGGCGCCGGCGATATTGGGACTGTTTCTGCTGGGCGTCGCGCTGGGCGAAGCTTTCCTGCTGACCGGGAATCTCTGGATGGGGGCCGGGATGCACGCGGGATTCGTGCTCGGCGCCAAAAGCTGGGGCGCGTTCATGAGCGGAGCCAAGGCGCCGCGCTGGCTTGCCGGAGCGGGGCCGGTCCCTTTGATCGCCGCGCCGGCCGCGTGGCTAGCCGCCCTCGCGATCTGCGCGCTGCTGCCGCGAATCGCGCGACCGGCCGCCGTTCAGGAATCGTAAATCGGCGGCGTTCCGCGCGGGCGGGTGCGGTAGCGCCGATGGGTCCACAGGAACTGCTCCGGATATTGCCGGACCACTGCTTCCAGCGCCTGCATGAAGCGGCGGGTGTTTTCGATCACGTCGGCTTCGGCGTCGTCCGTATGCTGAACCGCGACCGCTTCGTAAACCTTGATGCGATGCGTCCGCATCGAGGGGTCGCGCACCAGATAAACCGGCACGACCGGCGCGCGGGAGATTGCGACCAGCCGCGCCAGTCCGCTCGCAGTCGCCGCCATCTCACTGAAAAACGGCACGAAAACCGCCTCGCTGCGCTTGGCGTTCTGATCGAACGGAATTCCGACCGCCTCGCCCTTGCGCAGCGCTTTCAGCACGGCGCGCGCGGCCTTGTGCTTGCGAATCACCTCGACGCCGGCGCGCTCGCGTATGAAAGTCAACAGCGCGTCGCCCGCCAAAAACCGCTGGGTATGATGAACCAGCCCGATTTTATGGCCGTACATCGCATGCGCCGTCGGCAGCAGCTCGAAATTGCCGAAGTGCGCGCTCAGAATCAGCAGGCCGCGGTCGGCGTTCCGCGCTTTTAGTTCATTCCAATAGTCCAGCCCGTCGTAGCGCACGCGCTGTTTGAGCCGGCGATAGAAAAATCCGCCGAGCCGGATATATTCCGCCGCGCCGCGTCCGAGATTGACGTAAGAGGCGCGCAGGATGCGCCGGCGCTCGGCGACGCTGCGCTCCGGGAACGCGATTTCGAGATTGCGCATCCCGATGCGTACGTGCCGGCGGTCGAGTTGATAGCCGAGCCATCCGCCGGCGGCTCCCAGCGGATAGAGCAGGAAGTCGGGAATCAAGCTCAGCAAATGAAGCAGGCCGAGCATCAGATAGTAAATCGCGCGATCGCGCGGCCCCAACTCGAGCTTCCCCGCTTGCGCCCGGCGCGCCGCGCCGACGGCCCGCTCGGCCGCGGACGCGACCGGACGATTGCGCGCGGCGGCGCGCGATTCGTGAACGCCGTCGCTGGGCCGGGTGGCGGCGGCGCTTTCGCGCCGCGGCTCGCTGCCGCCGTTCAAATGAACACGCCCTCCCGCTTCGGCGCTTTCGGAATCACCACGATTCCGCTGTCGGTGACGAAGAAGCGCTTGCGGTCGCGCTCGAGATCGAAACCGATAACGTCGCCCTCCGGAATGGTCACGTTCTTGTCGATTATCGCCCGGCGGATTCGCGCATGGCGGCCGATATCGCAATAGTCCATGATCACGGAATCGTCGATATCGCTGTAGGAATGCACGAATACCGAACGGCCCAGCACCGAGTTGCGGACCGAGCCGCCGGAAATGATGCAGCCTTCAGAAATCACGGAATGCAGCGCCTCGCCGCGCCGGCCGTGTTCGTTGAATACGAATTTGGCCGGCGGCTGATTGTAATAGGCCGTGCGCAGCGGCCAGAAAGTATTGTAGAGATTCAGATGGGGCCTGGCGTCGCGCAAGTCCATGTTCGCCTCATAATAGGCTTCGATCGTGCCGACGTCGCGCCAGTAGCTCAAGTTTTCCTCCGAATCTCCGCGGATCTGATTGGTCATGAAATTGTAGGCGTAAACCGGCGTCCGTTCGATCATCGAGGGAATCAAGTCGCGTCCGAAGTCGTGATGGCTGTTGCGGTTCTGCGAATCCTCGATCAGCGCGTTGCGCAGCACCTGCGGATCGAACAGATAATTGCCCATCGACGCCAGGCATTTCCCCGGCGCCCCCGGCATCGCGCGCGGATGCTTCGGTTTTTCCTCAAAGCCGTTGACCCGCAGGCCGGAATCGACCTCCAGCACGCCGAATTGGTCGGCGTCTTCGAGCGCCACCGGCAGCGTGGCGACGGTCACCGTCGCCTTGCGCTCGATATGGAACTCGATCATCTGCGAAATATCCATCCGGTAGATATGGTCGGCTCCGAACACCGCCACCAGGTCCGGGCGGAAATCATCGATCAGGTTAAGATTCTGGAAAATCGCATCCGCCGTGCCCTGATACCAGCTTTCGCCCATCCGCATCTGCGCGGGCACCGGCACGATAAAATGATCATGCATCACCCGTCCGAACTGCCATCCGTCCTTCAGATGCTCGATCAATGACTGCGATCGCCATTGAACCAGAACGTAGATCGAAAAAATCTGGGAATTGATCAGATTGGAAAGGACGAAATCCACAATCCGGTATTTTCCGCCGAACGGAACCGCCGGCTTCGCCCGATCGCGAGTCAGCGGATAGAGCCGGGTGCCTTGGCCTCCGGCCATCACGAGCGCAAGCGTTCTCATTCAAACAATCTCAGGATTCTTCGCGATAATCCTTGGGTTATTTGGAGTTACGGCCGCCAGATTCTTCAGCCAAGCGCAGTATAAGCGAGCCATCCGAGTTCTGGAACGGGGTCTGGACGACGCTCGATAGCGAAAGTAGATGATTTTGCGGGACTTTCGCAATTGGCGCTTTTTGCTCTCCGGATCATTCGCGAATTGTCCCAAATGATTCGATTTTACAAACCATCCGGGGCGCCGCAGGCGGCGCGCTTGGACGCCATTTGGTTCACTTCGTCTTATTATTCAATGTAAACGGTTGAGATTATGGATGCCATCAAAAATCGGCACGCCTGTTGCTTGAAACATTTTCCAAGCTTGAACGTCTAACACTTTGAATCGAGCGTGGACCCGAGCGGACCACTCCCCGAGGAGGGAGGAATAAATTCGATGCAAACGACTGTCAGCAACACTGAAACTCGCGCCAAAAAGGGCCAAAGCGGGATTATTTATCGCACAGTATGCCAAAACCCCGGATGCGCTCATACTTTTAACCTGCATATCACGCCTCAGACAGCCTCGATGCTCAGCGGAACGGTGGCGTGCCCGCGATGCCGCCGCCATGGCGGGATGTTGAAGCCGCAGGGACGAATCGGTGACAAGCTGTTCGCCGCTAAACTGGTATATCGTCTTACCGGAGTCGCGCCGCGCCCCGATGAAGACGACGCCTATGCGGAAGCCGCGGAACTCCGCTACTAATCGACCTTCCGATCGCATAGAGTAACGAAGCCATTCACGCATCCGCGGCTTCGGCCGCTTGAAAGAATCGCGCCGCCCGGGACATGGGCGGCGCGATTCTTTTGGCTCAAGATTCGTGCGGCAGTCAGATTCCAGCCAGCGGTTCGGTCGTCACGCCCTCCAGACTTTGAATGCTCGGCCGGTCGAGCAGCCGTCGCATCCAAGCCTCGACGTTTGGCCGATTCTGGCCGGGCTCAATTCCGAGCTCGCGCAGCACCAAAACGCGCGGTACGAAGGCGATGTCGGCGACCGAGAATTGTTCGGCAAGAAATTCCTGCTTCTGCAGCTCGTGATTGAGAAAATTCAGAACCTGCTCGATCGAGCGATGGTAGCGTTGGAGACGCGCCGCGTCGCGCTCGGCTTCCGCTTTCGCCATCTCGCCCATGAGCTGGCCGACCTGCGGCGTGAATGACGTATCCGCGAAATCTTCCCAGGTGCGCGCACGGGCGCGCAGCGCGCTCGATCCGATCGCCGGCAACAGCGGCGGCTCCGGATATTCGTCTTCGAGATATTCGGCGATAATGGTCGAGTCGTAGATGGTGACGTCCTCGTCAACCAGCACCGGCACCCGTCCGAATGGATTCAAGCGCAGAAAGTCGGGTTTGCGCTGGTCGCCCGCGGCCAGATCGATCTGAATGAATTCATAAGACAAGCCCTTTTCGGCGAGCACAATTCGGACTTTCTGGCCGAAGGGACAAGGCAGGAAGTCGTAAAGCTTCATCATTTCGATTTCCCTTCAATCCTCACTCGCCAGCGGCTGTAACCACGAATTTCAGCGCGGCGTCCACTTCGCCGCCCAGTTTAATCGCGACCGAGTACTCGCCCAGTTGCTTGATGGGCTCGGCCAGTTGGATGCGGCGCCGGTCGACCTCGATGCCTTTTTCGCGCAGCGCCCGCTCCAGGTCGATATTGGTGACCGAACCGAAGAGTTTGCCCTCTTCGCCGGCCCGCGCCGCGATTTCGAGCCTGAGCGCCTCGACCTGCCCCTTGACTCCGAGCGACGCCTGCTTCAACGCTTCACGCTTGCGCAGCGCCACCGCCTTGGCGTGTTCAAACGCCCGCAGGTTCTTGGGATTCGCTTCAATCGCGAGCTTGCGCGGCAGCAGGTAATTGCGCGCATACCCGGCACGCACTTTGACCACGTCGCCCGGACTGCCCAGGTTATGGACTTCTTCGTTGAGAATCACTTGAACGTTCATAGCTTCGCCTGCCTAATCCCGCCCGGCTCAGAGGTAATCGCCGAGGTTACGCGCCTCCCGGCTGGGCGGCTTGAGCCGCCGGAAATCGATCCAAAGATCGAACACGCCAACGGCGCAGACCAGCGCCGCGAGCACCGGCTGCACCATGGTTACGAAGTAGATGAGGCCTCGCGCCAGCGCCGGCATCGCCAGCACTTTGAAATAAAAAGACATTATCGCGAGGCCTTGACAAAAATAGATCGCCGCCACGACCACAAAGAGATTGAGCGCAATCAAGCGGAGCTGCTCGCCGGGAATGAACAGCAGGCCGAAACCTGCCGCGACCAACGCCCAAATCAGCCATTCCGGCGCCGACCATCGCGCCAAATCGCCGAACAAAACGTAACCGATACGCCGCTCCCGCCCCGTATAGCGCCAGACCACGCCAAGGTTGAGCAACGCCGCGGTCGCGGCCGATAGCGCCGCCAGCGCCGGCGCCAATCGCAACGTGCCGTCCACAATCGCGACGCGGGTCTCGGGCGGCACGCCCGATTGCAGCCCAATCGCCTGGTAGAATTTCTGACCGCGCGCCATCCCGTTCAGCAGATCGGCGCGCATCACGTCCGCGAGCGTGGCCGGCGAGCCGACGGTCGCGAGCACCGCGGCGGCGCCCGCCGCGAGGATCACAACCGTCGCGACCAGCACGATCATTTCAAAGGATTGCCGCCGCTCGAGCATCGCGGCCATCACGACCGTCGCGAGGCCGAAGGTCATCAGGTAGATGCCGGCCGCGGCCGGTCCATAGGTCGCCGGACCGCCTCCAACCACGATCAATCCCGCCGCGACCGCGGCCGCGATCGCCGCACGCATCGCCATTCGCGATTCGCCGGCCGCGTACACCAGCACCGGCGTCGGCGACAGCAGCATCGCAAGCCCGCCGATCACCGGCAGAATCGGTCCCGCCAGGAACATCACCGCCGCCGCGATTGCGGCGCGCAAGGTTCCGATCAGGTCGCGGCGCGTCACGTTCGCGGCCCTAGACTCCCAGCGTGGAGAACGGCAGCAACGCGATCACACGCGCCCGCTTAATCGCGACCGCGAGTTGCCGCTGATGCTTGGCGCAATTGCCCGAGGTGCGGCTGGGAACAATCTTGCCGCCCTCGGTGATAAAGCCCTGCAGCGTCCTTACGTCTTTATAATCGACGGAGAGCGATTTGTCCGCGCAAAACCGGCATACTTTGCGGCGTCCGCCGGTACGGCGCCTGCCGCCTCTGCCGCCGCCGCGTCCTTCGCCGGAGGAGCGGCCTTCGCCCCCCTCGCCCTGCCGTTCGCCGTCCCCGCGCGGCGCGCGCGCCGGCCGCGGCGTTTCGTGGCCTTCGGACGCCGCGGCGCCCGATGTTGCTTTGTGTTCGTCAGCCATCTGCAGATTCCTGAAAATCGTTGTTCGCGGCGCATCAATTAAAACGCTTGAGACCGTATCCGTGCGCCGTTTAATTCCTCATTTTGCCGCCGGCCGCCTTTACCTCATCCGCATGCACTTCGAGTCGTGAGGTCCGCAAACCGCCCTCGCGATTGTTTCCGGCAAACGCGCGGAGCATGCCTCGCACATTTACGATCTGGCCGTCCTTCAGCGCAGCGGCGACCGTCCGCGCCTCTTCGCCGACCATCACCACGGCCATAGCCAGCTCACCCGGCTGCTCGCCGCAATCCACGATCATGTGCGCCACCGCGGCGCCCGCCGGCGTCACTCGCAATGCCGGCGGTTTTATCAGCCGGCCGCACAACTCAACTCTGACTGCCACCGTCCGGTTGCGAATCGTCGGCGGCTTCCTCGCCTGCGTTCTCGGCGTTCGCTGCCGCATCGGCCGCCGGTTCGCTCGCCGCCGCTGCGGCGGCAGCCTGAGCTTCGGCTGCGGCGGCGCGCTCGGCGGCCAATGCCGCCGCCCGCGCTTCGGCGGCCGCGCGCGCCTCGGCGGCGCGGCGATGGCGCGCTTCGATTTCAGCTCGAACCGTCGCCATATCGGCGGAATCGTCGACCAGCACGGATAGATAGCGCAACACGCCGTCCGACAGCTTGAGATTGCGCTCAAGCTCGTTCATCGTCGCGCCGGCTCCGCCGTAATCTAAGCGAACGTAATAGCCGCGCCGCTCGCCCTTGATATGGTAGGCGAGCTCGCGCGCGCCCCATTCGTCGGTCTCGACCAAATCGCCGCCGTTACTCGCGACGATTCCGGCAAAGCGCTGAATCGCCTCTTTGTGCGCTGTTTCGCCCAAATCCGGGCGCAGGATTAAAATCGTTTCGTAGCGCCGCAAGCGCCGTCCTCCTTTCGGTTTCCAGCCCTTCTTCGGGAAGAGCAAGGAGCGAAACAGCCATCTTAACAGCGGTCGGACGACTCAACAAGGCGTTTTGGGCGCAAAATCGCGAGTATTTTGCCCGGGATACGGAGATTTGGAATTCGCTCATACGATGTTTTATCGACTATTAACATACCCTTCGCTTGAACAATCTCGCGCACGGCTGTTGTAAGCTCCCGCGGTATTGATAAATGAACTGCTGGTGGCGTTAAGCCAGATCGCCGTTGAGAACCGGGAAATCAATAACGATTCACAGCAATTCTTGAGAAGGGAAAACGATGGCCAAGAAAGTCGTTCGCAAACAGGCGCCAAAAGCGGCTAAAGCTGTCGCCAGAAAGCCCAAGCCCAAGAAGGCCGCGGCAAAGAAGCCGCCGGCAATCGGCAAGGCGCGCGCTCGCGCGCTCGCGCCGAAACCCGCTCCGGTGAAAAAGGCCGCCGCCCGGCGCGCCAAACCGCAGACAAAATCCCGGCCGCGCGCGGCCGTCCCAACGCGTCCGCGGGCGCCCGAACCGCGTCTCCCGCGACACCACGAATTGCCGATCCGGCCGGACGCTCCGGCGGGCGCCGCGTGGGGCGTCTTTGGCGACGACGACCAACTCGGAACAATCAATCTGATGACGCCGGAGGTGGTGGTCGAAGCCGCCGGCGCAATCCGCAGCGGGCGCGTTTTTGCGCTGAACCTGCCGATCAATATCCCGGACCCGCCGCTCTTCACGCGCGGCAAGCACAATCACGTTATCAAGCAGTATGCGTCCTACATCCTCGACGACTACCTGGATAATTTCTATCCGCAGGCGTCGTCGCAGTGGGACGCGCTATGCCACGTCAAGCACCCCAGATTCGGCGCTTACAACGGCATCCCCGACTCCGAAGTGACGGGCTACGGCGGCGCGAAACTCGGCATCGACAATCTGGCCCGGCGCGGCATCGCCGGGCGCGGCGTGTTGGCGGATCTCGGGCGCTATCTCGAACGGACCGGCCGGACGATCGACTTCACCACCAACGACATGATTCCGTTCGAAGATTTGCAGGCGACGCTTGCCGAGCAGAAGACCGAGCTCCGTCCCGGCGACGTGCTGCTGATTCGAATCGGATGGACCAAGGCGTATCTGGCGATGTCGCCCGAGGAGAAGGCCGAACTTGCGGCCAAGACCCGCTGCCCCGGCATCGAAGGCACGCCGCGCGTCGCGCAATGGTTGTGGGACAACCGCATCGCGGCGGCTGCATCGGATTCGCCGGCGCTGGAGGCGATGCCGCCGCCGCGCACGGCCGATTTTTTGGAATCGAACGACCTTCTGCATTTCCACATGTTGTCGTTCTTCGGGATGCCGATCGGGGAGATGTGGAATCTCGAGGAACTGGCCGAGGATTGCGCGCGCGACGGACGTTACGAATTTTTCTTCACCTCGGCGCCGCTCAATATTCCGGGCGGCGTCGGCTCGCCGCCCAACGCGCTCGCGATCAAATAGCCCGAGCGACCAGCCCGATCGCGAAACTCGCAGCCGGGCGGAACGGCCATCGTTCCGCCCGTTCTTTTTCACGATCTGCGCGACAATCCGGGCCGTTCGTTTCGCGTATGCCGGCGCGACGGAGATTAGCGCTTCGCCAGCGAAAAGATTTCGTAGATCTCGGCATCGCGCGGGGCCTTGCGGCTCTCGAAGATCTTCGCCACGCGCCATCCGCCGCGCCGCAACGAATCCGCGACATGCAATTCATCGTTCCAGACTTTCACCGTAATCAGATATTGCGGTTGGTATCGGTTCGCGATCGTCCGAATCGCCTCCGGCAGCATCGCTCCGTTCGACGGAAGCGTGATTCGGCGATTAATCGCGAGGCACTCCGGTGTTTTTAGTCCGGTGAAATCGACCAGATGAAAATCGCCCGCATAACCAATATAGCCCGCATCGTGAACCATCACTGTGGCGCCGGCGGGAAGATGCCGATCCGCCCACGCCACCGTCTCGACCACGGCGGGTCTGAAACGGTCAGGTAATAATGGTAGCTCTCGAACTGCTTATACGAAGCGTAGCTGGTGGTCGCGATCGAGGCGATGATGCAACTCCTGACGAACCGGCGGCGCGGCGCGTCAGCCGCGGCGTACGAATCGATTACGGCGAATACGACAACCGGGGCGAAAATGAAAAAATAGCGGCCGGAATTCGCTTCCCACCCGCCGGGAAATCTCTGGAGGTAGGCGAAAAGAACGATCAGTATAAAGCCGAAGCACAAAAGCCTGAGCGGCCGACTGCGAACCATCGCCAGGCAAAAGATCAAGGGAACGTCGTACACCAATCCGATGCGGACTCCGCCCGCAAGCAGACTCAATCTCTCGCTTAATGGTAAATTCGCCTCGGCGGAGAAATAAGTTTTGGCGCCGATCGTCGTCGGAATGACGCTGCCGGTGTCGATCCAGTACCACGCAAGAAAGGGCGTCGCGGACGCGGCGGCCAACGCGACAACCAGCACCTTTTCGCGGCGGCTGATTTTGGCGTCGCACAGCATCACGAGAACCGCGCCCGCGCTCAACACGGCCAACTCCGGGCGGACGAAGGGCATAACGCCGCATAGAATCGCGAGCGCGGGCCGATAACGTTTCGCGTCCAACAGCGCCAAACACCAGATAACGGCCGCCATCGCCAATCCGGTGTCCAGACCGTTGAGGAACTGGAACAGGCATCCTTCGACCAGCAAGCTCGCAAGCGCCATCGCAACCGATAAATTGCGCGGGAATCCGCAGGTCAAACCCAGAAAATAGACGCCGAGCACGTAAGCAAGCGTCACGACGCCGCAAAGCGCCAGCAGAGCGACCGGCGCCGAAGGGATCAGGCATTCGAAGAGCATCAGCAGCGCCAGTTGCGCGCCGCTCGTAGCTCCGACCAACGCCGGCGTGCCGCGATAGGCGGAGTCTTGGCCGGCCCACAGCACCTGCGCATTGTGCAAAGCGATATAGGCGTCGTCGTTAGGAAATTTCGCGCCGCCACTCAGGAGATAATCAAGGGCGAAAATCAGCGCCACCACTGCCGCCGCAATCAGAATCGGCGCGCCTCGGGCGATCCGGTCTTCGCGCGGCGCTGAATGACGCCGCGAAGCGAATCCCAATCCGCTGATCGAATCAGGCGCGGTAGCCATGCCATGGAACGATACTGTCATTCCAGGCGTAAAGGAATCTCGGCGACCGGCAGCTTCCGCAACAGTTAAATCGCCAGGCGACCGGACGGATGCCGCCGTTCAGGACGTATGAATCGAAGAAAACGCCGGCCGGGCCGGTCAATGGCCGTGGCGATGGTGCGGGTCGGGGTAATGCGGATGGGCGTGGATGAGCGAGTCGTGGCGATGCCGGTGCGAATGTGCGGCGGCGGATGAAACTCCGGCCGGATGAGCGTGCGCGTGATGCTCGTCGTGAACGTGCGCATGCTCATGTTCGATCGTTTCGTGCCGATGCTGATGGAGATGCGGGGCGAACGCGATCGCGCCGGCGCCGAGCGCCATCAGCAAGCCCGCGGCCAGCGTCGCCGCGCCGGGCCGCTCGTCAAAAATGATCGCCGCGGCGATTGCGCCCGCGAACGGCGCGGTCGCGAAATAGGCCGCTTGACGCGCCGCGCCGAGCGTCCGCAGCGCGCGGATATTCAGGATCAGGCTGACGCCGTAACTGACCGTTCCAAGCATGACCGCGGCGGCGATAATTCCGGCGCGCGGCGCGGGGCCGCCGCGGAAAAGCGCGATCGCGAGCATCGCCAGTCCGGCGGCCGAGGTTTTGAAACGCGTCACCGCGACTGGGTCGCGCAGCGAAAGCCGCTGAGTGAGATTGTTGTCGATCGCCCACGACAGGCAGGCGCCCGCGATCGCGAACGCGCCGATCAGGTCGCCGTTCAGATCGCGGGGGCCCGCGCCGCCCGCCCCCAGCACCATCGCGCCGATCACGATCGCCGCCGCGCCCTGCGCTTCCCGCCGTCCCATCTGATCTCCGAACACGGCGAGCGCGAGCAGAATCGTAAATGGCGTCTCAAGATTGAGCAGCAGCGATCCGGCGACCGCTGACAGATGTTTCAGTCCGGCGAGCATCAGGATCGGGCCGGCCACCCCGCCGAAGATCACTATGCCGGCCATCACGGGCAAATCGGCGCGCGCCAGTCCGGCCTCTCGCGACCCGTTCAGCGGCGCGAAAATCCGCGTCAGCGCCTCGACGACGAACAGGCCCGCCGCCGCGCCGAGATAGAGCATCGCGGCGAGCGTCAACGGATCGCTGTGCGGCAAAAGGATTTTCGCGAACGGCGTGCTCATTCCGAACAGCAGCGCCGCGCCCAATCCCTCGGCAGGAGCGCGCCACGAATTATGCGCCGACGGAGCAGTCGAGTCGTTCGCGGGCGTTTCGCTCACAGATAACAGCGTAGCGCCGGGGAGGTTCGGCGCAAAGTCAGTTCAAGCTGAGACGACAGCCGCGATCGCGCCCACCGCAATCGTCCAGTCAGGATCTGGATGCCCAGATCAAGTCCGGGCATGACGTAAGAAAAAGGCCGTCACGCTTGGCCGTCGAATCAAGCCCGCAATGACGGATAAAAAAGACTCTCACCCTCGGGCCGATTCAATTCGATCGGGCTGTTTAATTTACTGAGATCTGCTTATTACAGTAATGGTGCAAAAGCGTTTTCGTCGCTCCCGCGTGCGGGTTTCTGGCTGCGCGATTGTCACAATATTTCACAGAGCTCAATAGTCGCCCTCGGGCTGTTTAATTTTGTCACCCTCGGGCTTGACCCGAGGGTCCATGCCGACTCGCGTCGTGGATTGCCGGGTCAAGCCAGAGGGCCGACAGTCCACCGTCACTCTCAAAATCGTGGGTGTCGCCGCGACGGCGACCGCCCGGCTTAGGCGGGCACGGCAAGGCGCGCCGCGACGGCTAGCGAAACCGGCGCGTCGCCGAGCAGCAGCGAGATCGCCTCATCCTCGCGATCGTCCTTGTGCGGCGCAAGCGGATCGGCCGGCCGCAGGCGATGATCGATCGCCATCCGCGCCAGCAGCATCCGGCGCGCGTCGCCGTTGCGCTCGCCCAGCGTCGCGCCCTCCCACGCCATCAACGCGGCGCTGGCGCAATGATAGAGCGCGCCCGCAGCCATGCGATCGAACTTCTCGTTGCGGCGATCGGCGGCGGTCTCTTCGGCAAACACAACCGCGCGATCGATCAGCGCCGAGATTTCATCGCGCAAGGCGGCCGGCGCGGCGGACGCGAGCTTGAGCCGTTCTTTGAGCGCACGCGCGAGCTCCAGATGGCCGCGCGCCCTGGCGACCGCGCGATCGATCACGTCGAGCGCGTTGATATTGCTGGTGCCCTCCCAGAGCACGCCGATATGAGCGTCGCGCACGAGGCGGGAATTGACCCAATCCTCGATATAGCCGTTGCCGCCGCGCGCCTCCAGCGCGCCGGTCGCGACGCGCAGATTGTCGCGGCAGGCGCGGAACTTGAGCAACGCCGTCAGGATGCGCATCACGCGTTCCGCCGCCGCGTCGCCGGCGCGGGCGGCGTCCATCATCACCGCGTCGAAGGCGAAAACCGAAAGCGCCTGCTCGGCCGGAACCATCAGCTTCATCAACTGGCGGCGCATCAGCGGATGCTCGATCACGGCGCGGCCGAAGGCGCGGCGATGACGCGCGACGACCAGCGCTTCGTTGAGGCAGCGGCGCATCATGCCGGCGGCGCGGGCGCCGTGCGACATCCGGCTGAGATTGACCATGTCCATCATTTGCCGGAGGCCGCGATCGATTTTGCCCAGATGGTAGGCGACGGCGCCTTCGAGAATCACTTCGCCGCTGGCCATGTCGCGGGTGCCGAGCTTGTCTTTGAGGCGCGCGACCCGATAGCTGTTGCGCTCGCCGTTCTCCAGATGGCGCGGCATCAGAAAAAGCCCCAGTCCGCCGGAGCCCGCGGGCGCGTCCTCGGGCCGGGCGAGCAGGAGCACGACGTCGCCGTCGACCGCTGAGCAAAACCACTTGTCGCCGTAGAGCCGCCAGTGGTCGCCGTCGCGCCGCGCGGTTAACGAACTGCCGGCAAGGTCGGAGCCGCCCGCCCGCTCGGTCATGAATTGCGCGCCCTTCAGCAACTCCTCGAGATTCTGCGACAGCATCCGCGGCAGATAGCGGCGTTTGAGGCCGTCGTCGGCGTAGCGCTCGACCAGGACGGCGCCGGTGTCGGTGACGCTGATCGGACACATCAAGCCGAACTCGGCCTGCGCGAACAGATACTGAAAGGCGTATTTGGCGATATAGGGCAGCGGCGCCGGCCATCCGAGCACGCCCTCGCGATGGGCCATCGCGTGCATCCCGAAATCGCCGAAAGCGATTCGCTCCATCTCGCGGTACGCGGGATGGAATTCGACCCAATCGCGATTGCGGCCGAAACGGTCGCGCGGATGAAGCACGGGAGGATGCTTGTCGGCGAGTTCGGCCAGCTCGTCGAGCTTGCCGCCGGCGATTTCGCCAAGCCGGTCGAGATGCGGCTCCATCGCGGCGCGCAGCTTCGGCGCCATGTGCAGATCGAGAAGATCGCGCAGCGAACGATCGATGCGATAAAAATTCAAGCCGCGGCAATCGGGAGCGAGCAACTCGGCGGGATCGGGCGCAGCCGCGGCGCGGCGGTCGATTGATGCGGTGGCCATCGGACGAAATCTCCCTGGCGGCGAAATGAAAACCGCGCCACGAGATCGTCCGGCGGCGCGCGCGCGATGTCAACGCCCGCGGCCGCGGATGCGCGGCGTCAGTCTTCGGCGACGAAGCAGGCGCGCGCAGCGCCGCGGCAGGAATCGGCTCCGGCCGGCCGATCGTCCGGGCCAAAGGGCCGCTGCGTCCGCATGCATGAATAGCAAGCCGTGGCGCTGGCCGGATCGATCAGGCGGGCGCCGCCGGGCGCGCGGAAATAGCTGAATTTCGTGCGCAGCATCGCGCAAAAGCGCGCGGCGGATTCGGGCGCGGACGGATTTACCGGTTCATCGGCCATCGCGATTCCTCCGCGCTCAGGCGGTTTCGTCCGCGATTCCGCCCGCGCGCAAGATGGCGCGGCGCACCATCGCGCGCGCGATCGGAATTTTGTAGGCGTTATGCGCCAGCGGAGCGGCGCCTTCCAACGCGGCCTGCGCCGCGCGGTCCGCGACCGCGCGATCGAGTCTGGCGCCGTGCAGGATTTTCTCGGCGGACGGCGCGCGCCACGGTATCGGCGCGACCGCGCCCATCACGATCCGCGCGTATTCGATTTCGCCCGCGCGATTCATCGCGAGAATCGCGACCGCGCTCGCCAGCGGCCAGTCGAACGACTGTTTCTCGCGCGCTTCAATGTAGGCCGAGCGCGCTCCCGCGGGCGGCGCGGGAACGTCGATCGCCGCGATTATCTCGCCCGGTATGAGCGCGTTTTCGCGCCGCGGATCGGCTTTCGGCAAGGTGAAGAATTCGGCGATGGCGAGTTTGCGCGCGCCGTCCGGGCCATGCAGCGTAAGCGTGGCGTCGTAGGCGACGAGCGCGGGCGCAAGATTCGACGGATTAACGATAAACGACGGTCCGCCGCCGAGGATCGCGTGATAGCGATTCAGCCCGGCGACCGCATAGCATTTCGATCCGCCTTTTTTCAGGCAGACGATAGCGGGATTGCGGAAGTACCAGCAGCGCGGACGCTGCGCTAGATTGCCGCCGACGGTCGCGAGATTGCGCAACTGCGGGGTCGCGGCTTCCGCCGCCGCATCGGCAAGCGCCGGATGGCGTGCGCGGACGGCCGGCGACGCGGCAAGCTGATGCAGCGTCACGAGCGGGCCGATTCGCAACGCGCCGCCGGATTCGCTTTCGATCCGGTCGAGACCGCCGAGCGCTTTGAGATTCACCAGCTCGTCGGGCGCGGCGAGCTCCTGCTTGAGCAGATCGAGCAGATCGACGCCGCCGGCCAGCGCGGATCGATTCGGCTCCGCCAGCATCCGCGCGGCGGCCGACAGGTCGGCGGGCGCAATGACCGCGAATCGCTTCATCGGGCGGCGCCTCCGATCGCGGCGGCCGGGCGGATGCGAAGCGTCGTCATCAGACGCGCCCCAGCGCCGCGAGCACGCGGTCGGGCGTGAGCGGCAGATCGCGGACCGGCGCGCCGATCGCGTCCGCGACCGCGCATCCGATCGCGGCGGCCGCGGCGACGTGCACGGCCTCGCCCAATCCGAGCACGCCGGTGTTGGTGATTCCGTTGGCGACCTCGACGAAATAGGCGCGGATTTCGGGCGTGTCGAGAACGCCCGGCAGCTTGTAATCGTCCATCGTCGGATTCACCATCAGGCCGGTCTGCGGATCGAGCCGGCGGTCCTCGAACAGGGCGAAGCCGACGCCCATGATAATGCCGCCGTTGACCTGGCTGCGCGCGGTCAGCGGATCGACGATCGCGCCCGCATCGTGCACGGCGACGAAATCGACGACGCGCACGATTCCGGTTTCGATATCGACCTCGACGCCCGCGAACTGGCATCCCGCCTGCGTCATGCTGTAGCCGCCGTAGTTGGGAACGTGCTCGCCGTCGGCGGCGAGCGAATCGCCGGAGATCCGGCGGCAGAGGTCGGCGAATTGCATCGCGCGGTTCGGTTCGGCGCGCACGCGCACTACGCCGTCGCTGATCACGAGATCCTCCGGTTCGGCGCCGAGCGCCGGCGCGGCGAGCCGCATCAGCTTGCCCTTCAGATGCGCGGCGGCCTGGCGCACGGCGGGCGTGGTCGAGGGGGCGGTCATGCTGCCGCCCGAGGGCAGCGAAAACAGGTAGCGGGTGTCGCCGATTTCGGCGATGACCGAACTCAGCGGCAGGCCCAGCTCCTCCGCCGCGACCATCGCGATAATCGTGCGCGTGCCGGTGCCGACGTCCTGCGTGCCGATACGCACGGCGACGCGGCCGTCGCGAAACGCGACGCATTGCGCCTGCGGTCCCGACGCGCCGATTCCATGCCACACAGCGGACGCGACGCCGACGCCGCGCCGCATCGGGCCGCGCGCTTTGGGCGCACGCGCGCGTTCCTCCCAGCGGAAGGCGCGCGCGCCAAGCTCGAATTCGAGCGCGCGCACCGGACTCGGATTATTGCGCCGGCGCATCTCCAGCCGGTCGAGGTTCAATTTGCGCGCCAGTTCGTCGATCGCCAGTTCCAGCGCGAAACATCCCTGCGGCCATCCTGGCGCACGCATCGGCGACGCCGGACCGGCGTTGATATTGACGTTGTGTTCGCTGGTGCGCAGATTCGGACATCGATAGAGCGATAAATACGGCGCGGCGCTGCCTGAACCGCCGCCGATTCCACCGCTGCCATGCTGCTCAAGCTCGAGCGCGGTCAGCGCGCCGTCGCGCGCCGCGCCGATCCGCACGTGCTGCCGCGAGCTTGGGCGATTGCCGGTGGCGACGTGCTCCTCCGCGCGCGACAGCATCAGCTTGACCGGCGCCCGCGCCATCCGCGCCAGCTCGGCCGCGAAGATGACTTCGTGGCCCGCGCCGAATTTCGATCCGAATCCGCCGCCAAGGTATGCGGTAATCACGCGCACGTTTTCGGGCGGCAGGCTGAAATGGACCGCCAGGTCGTCGCGCACGCCGAAGATGCCCTGCGTCGAACACCACACCGTCAGCTCGTCGCCGTTCCAGCTTGCGACCGCGCCATGGGTCTCCAGCGAAACGTGGGTCTGCACCGGAGTGGTGTAAACCGCATCGACCGACGCCGCCGCGGTCTCGAATCCCGCCGCGACGTTGCCGATCTCGTTGAGGTGCGGCGAGCCGACGTTCCCGCCGCTTTCGAATACGTCCGGCGCGTCCGGACGCGACGCCTCGTCCATCGCGACGACGAACGGCATCGGCGCGTATTCGACCTTGATCAGACGCAAAGCGTCGCGGGCGATTTCCGGACTGACGGCGGCGACCGCGGCGACCTCCTGTCCGGCGAAACGGATGGTCGCGCCCGAGCGCTCGAGCGCGGCGCGCACGCCCGCGAGCCTGCGCGCGGCGCCGAGATCGACGCTGCGCACGCGGGCGTGCGGATACGGACTGCGCAGGATCGCGCCGTAGAGCATCCCCGGCAACTGAATATCGCAGGTGTATGGCGCGCGGCCGGTCGCCTTCAGCGGACCGTCAAGCCGGGGCGTAGCCACGCCGACGACCGAAAATTTTTCGCCCCATTGCCATGGCGCCGGCTCGTCGTCGGGAATCGTCACGACAACGTCGCGCAATTCGCCCTCAAACCCCAGCCGCAACGTGACCCGGCGCGCCATCAAGCCCGTCCTCGCGCGGCTTTCGCCGCGGCGAGCGCCGCTTCAATCACATGCGGGTAGGTTCCGCAGCGGCAGATATTTCCGGCGATCGCGCGTTTGATCTCCTCCGGCGATGGATTCGGATTCGCGCCCAGCGCGGCGCTCAACGCCATCGTGATACCGGGCGTGCAGAAGCCGCATTGCAAAGCGTCGTTGGAAACGAAAGCGTTCTGGAGCGCGTTCATCCGATCCGGCGCGCCAAGACCCTCGATCGTCGTGATTTCATGGCCGCGCGCGTCGACCGCGAGCATCATGCACGACGCAACCGGCGCGCCGTCCAGATGGACCGTGCAGGCGCCGCAGGCGCCGCGATCGCACACCAGCTTGGTTCCCGTCAGCCCCAGATGGTCGCGCAGGACGCCGAGCAGCGTCACTCGCGGCTCGGCGGCGACGGTTCGCGCGGCGCCGTTGATGCGCAGATTGAAGGCCGCAGGACCCGGTCCAAGCCGTTCGGCCGATCCCGCAAGCGGCGGATTTGGCGCGGATACGTCCGCCTCGGCCGGGCTTACACCCAGCAGGCTGGCGGCGGCCGCCGCGGCCCCGGCGCCCTTGAGAAACGACCGGCGCGAAAGCGTTGAACCGCCGCCATCGGCGGCGGAGTCGGCCGGAACCGCGATTTTTTCGATAATGTCCCGATCGCGCGGGCGGCGTGACATTCAGATTACCTCCGCTCGCCCGCAATCGCGGCAAGCACGACGCCTCGCCGCAAGTAAACGTCGCGCACAATTCGCCTGTCAAGACGATGTTCGCGCAGGAGAAAATTCGCCTCCGCGCTGGCGCGAGCGCCCCGGCTTGAGAATAATTGCGGCGGGGCGCCGATCCATGGGGACGGCCGCGCGCGCGGCCGGTTGGCTCGCACGATGAAACGACAGCACAAGAAGGAGCGCAAACGGGCCGCAATCATGCAGGCCGCGACCGCGCTCTTCAGCGAACGCGATTATCATATCGTCCACATGGACGACGTCGCCGCCCGCGCACGGGTCGGCAAGGGCACGCTGTACCGGTATTTCCCAACCAAGGACGATCTCTATTTCGCCACCGTGATCGACGCGTGGGACCGGATGCGTCACGAGTTGGCCGAGGCGGACGACGCCAGCGATCCGCCGGCGGAAAATCTCTATCGGATGACGGAGCGGGTGCTGGCGTTCTTCTGGCCGCGCCGCCAATTCGTGGCCCTGCTGCGCGACAACATGGAGCATCCCGAATGGCGCAGCCGGCGCGAGGTGGTCATCGGACTGGTGGAGAGCGAACTGCGGCGCGAAGATGCGGCGCGCGCGCTCGCCGCCGGCGACCTGAGAATGGCGGTCGAGCTGTTCCTGGGAATGTTTCGCGCGGCGCTGCTCTATCGCGACGAAGAAGGCCGGCCGGAGAGCCTCGCCCGCCAGATCGTAACGACCTTCCTCGACGGCTTCCGGAGTTTCGGCGCGGCCAACTCCCTTCCCGCGCCTGAACCGGCCGGCATCGCCGGGGATGCGATCGGCGCGGCCGCCGCTCATGAGCCGCCCGAGGAGTAACGCCGTCCGCCGGCGATCGCCGCCGCGGCCACGATCGCGAAAATCGCCGCGCCCGCAAGCGCGGCGAAAACCGCCATCCGCACGAAATAAGCCGCCGCGAGATATATTTTGAAGGCGGTTTCGCCGCCGTTATATCCGAATCCGCCGACCAACCAGCTTTCGATCGCCGCGCCGCCCGCGTCCGTTCCAGCGCGCCCCGCCGCCGCGCAGAGCTTGCTCAACGGCGCGAACACGATAATCGCCGCGATTAGCGCAACCCATGCCTCGCGCGGCCGCGATCCGCTCCGGCCTGCGCAGCGCCGCGCCGCCCTGATTCCAATCAACAAGCCAAAGCCGGTGGCGCCGCCGACCATCAGGTCAAAGAGATGGCCCGCAAGCCACGCGCCCAAACCCGGTCTTACGATCCGCACTACCGTCGCGGCGCTGGTCGCGCCGCCAAAGGCGGCCGCCAGCCCAACAACCAGCGCGGCAATCGTCAATCGTCCCAGCGCCGGCATCCGCGGCGGACGGGCCGGATTTGTTTCGGCGCGCGGATTTGCGTCCGGCGCGCCGCTCATCGGATCGCTCCGCCGCGCGTCAAGCCGAGCGAGATATAGACGATCGCCAGCACCAGCGCGCCGACCGTCAACCCAACCCGTTGAAAGCGCGCCTGCAGCGCGGGCAACTCCGGATTGGGGCCGGCCGCGGAAAGCCGCCAGATTTCGGCGCCGAGGTTTCCGTACTGGTAAAGGGCCAGCGCGAACACCGCCGCGACCAGCACCAGCTTCACTATCAGCGCGGCAGGGATTGCGCCCAGATAGATTACGTTGACGATTCCGGTCAGCAGCAGGACGCCGAGCGCGGTCAGCACGATCGCGCCGAGGCGTCGAATAACCCGGCGGACGATTCGGATTCGCGCCGCCGGTTCAAGTTCTTCCGCAAGAATCGGCGCCAGCGCGAAAGTGCTGAACAGCGAACCGCCCAACGCGACGATCACCGCGATAACGTGCACGAACAGCACCGCGATTCGCGCCGTGAGCATCGCCGCTTCCGCCCCAAGCTAAACTGAACGCCGCGCCGCCTTAAGCCCGCACGCGCTCAACGCGGCAGCTCGCCGCCGGGAATCCAGGTCGAATGAAATCCGATCGGCACGCGCTGCGAAATCGTGACGCGCGCGATCGGGCCGCGCGCGATCGCTTGAGCGTCGAGGATAATCGCCTCGCCCGTATCGGGCCGGTTCGCGTCGGCGACGAAAGCGACGATATAGCCGTCGTCTTCCGACCGGGCGCCGATCCGCGGCGCGAATGGCAGTTCGTTCGCGGTCCGTCCGGGTCCGAACATGAAACTCTCTTTGGATTTCTGCTCAAGGTCGTATTTGACCAGACCCTCGTAATGAGGCACGCGCGAGTGGTAAGCGAAGCGTGCGCGGCGGCCCATCCGATGCCGGTTGACGGTCGGCCATTCGGTTTTCAAATCATCGAGTTGCTCTTCGCTGGTCTGGCCGGTCTTAAGATTGAAACGCCATCGCCACAGCCGCGCCTCCAGCCGCAGGAACGCCCGCATCCGCGCCAGTTCGCCCGCGCCGCGCGCGCTCGATGGCGCCGGATCGACCACGCAGCAGGCGTCCATGACGATTTCGTCGCCGTCCTCCCACGCGTTGACGACATGGTAGATGTAGCAGGGCGGCGCCTCGAACCATTCCACATCGGCCGCGCCGCCGTGACGCGGGATAATCGCGAAGCGGCTGGGCAAGTCCGGATGGAAAATTACCTTGTGCACTTTGCGCGCCAGCAGGTTCGGATCCCAGAACAGCGGCAGATCCATCAGGATCGAGTAGTTCTCGGTGAACGCCATGTCGTGCGGCAGGCGCGGGCCGGGCAAATCGATCGGCACATGATGCGTCAGGACGCCGTCGGGGTTGACGACATTGTAAGTTAGAAACGGCTCGGCGGTGGCGTAATCGAAAAACAGCAGTTCTCCCGTGACCGGATCGACTTTCGCATGGGCCGACATGCCGCGCTTGAGCGCGCCGTTAAAATTTTCGGCGCCGCGGGTTTGGAGCGTGCGCGGATCGAGCGCATACGGCGTTCCGCATTGATAAAACAGCGCGAGCGCCTGGTTGTTATGGTAGAGGACGTCAGTGTTCGCCGTGTCCTTGAGCCATCCGTCCGAGCCTGCGCCTTGGGGCGCGTTCGGATCCGGCGGGTCCATCAGGCCCGGCCAAAGCGCGCGGCCGGCGGCTTGTTCGGCGAGAAAACCCTGCGTGCGAATCCAGCGGTTGCGATAGGTCGCGCGCCCCTCGCGGAATTCGAGCGCGTGGACCATGCCGTCGCCGTCGAACCAATGATACCGGCCGCGCGGATTGAAAATCGGATTCGGCCCGTTGCGCAGATAGACGCCGAACAGATCGCGCGGAATTTCGCCCTCGACCTCCAGATGGTCGGCGGTGATTTCCCGGCTGACCGGCGCGAAAAGTCCGTTGAGAAAGGGATTTTCGCCGGGTTCGATCCTGATTGGGATTTCGTTTTCGATTTTGAGCATGCCGCTCTCCGGCGGGCGCGGACCCATCCCGTCGAGCACGAAACTATCACGCGGCCGCGGCGTTCCGAAGGGCGAATCGGCGCGCCGCAAGGCGCGGGCGCGAACGTTCAAAGCGCGCGGCGATAGGTGACGAAGTTGCCGGTGACGCGCGCGCCAAGGCTTTCCGCCGTCCGGCGCGACGGCCAGTTGTCGTCGAGCACGAGCGTATATCCCGCGAAGCGCATGCGATTGCGCGCCATCGCGAGATACGATTGCGCGGCCATCGCACGCGCCACGCCGCGCGCGCGCGCCGGTTCAAGCACGCCGATATTGATGAGGGCGCCGCGCGCGCCGGCGCGTTCGGGCGGAAGCTTCGCGCCCGGCCGGATCATCGCCAGCGAACCGCTCAGATCGGGCGTGGAAAAAACCGCGCCGACGGGCGCATGATCGATTTCCGCGATCATCGAAAGATCCGCCACCAGCGTCGCTTGCAACGGCGCGAGCATCGGCCGCACTTCTTCGTGCGAAATCGGATTCCATCCCCAATGACGGACGAAAGCCCCGTTGGTCACGGTGGTCCACGCATCGATCGCGGCGAGGAATCCGTAGTCGCGCCAACTGCGAATCGCAACGCCCGCGGCTTCGGCCGCGGCGGCCATCCGGCGATAGCGCTCCTGCAGGTCCGGGGTGAGCGGCGCGGTGTAATCGACCTGTCCTTTTTCGGTCTCGAAGCGCGCGTTCTTCAGATAGGAATGGTAGTAGCCCGGGTTGCCTCTCAGCAAAAAGGACGGCAAATCGCCGTAATTGTCGATCGCGTAGGGATAATCCAGGAACGCCGCGAAGCCGCTGCGAGCCGCATTCATCCCGCGCCGCGCCAGCCACGTCAGCGCCTCGTCGAACATCGCGGCGACGGCGCCGGCCTCGTTCGGCATCGCTTCAAAATGGATCAACTGGCCGAGTTTTTCATGCCAATGTTCGTTGTACCGGTAATTCACGACGGCGCTGACCCGCGCCACCATCCGGTCGTCGCTGAACGCGGCGAAGGGGTTGAGGTCAAGATGCGCCGCGATTCGCGCCCGGCCCGACAGCAGATCGATTTCGTTCTGGATATCCGGCGGCCACCATGCTTCGCGGCCGGCGTATATCGAATAGGGCAAGCGCGCGAACTGGTTGAAGGCTTCGCGGGAGCCGATTCGCTCGATTCTGATTCGCCGCAACGCCATCGTTTGCCTACGCGCGAAACTCGCCGGCGCGATACGCCGCATACGCCGGCCCATCTTCGCTGGCGCTCCAGAGTGGCAAATTCGTGCTGGCCGCGCCACCGGACCGCCGGACGGAAATAGTCAAAGCGATAGTCTATTCGAATCCGACGCGCGACGTTGATGATCAGCGATCGAGCTCTATCAGCAGCCCGTCGGCCAGCCAGCGCGCCAGCATTCGGTTAATCGACTCGACGGCGTCGCCGGGATTTGCGATTTTCGCCGCGACCGCCGCGCAGATTTCCTCGAACCGCGCGCCTTGCGCACCGGCGGCGCGCGCGAGGCCGGCGGCCTCCGGCGGCTCGAGGCCGCGGAAAAGAACGTCGCCGTCCCGGCGCCAGATCGCGATTGCGGCCGGCGTCGATCGCGGCGGATCGGGCAGGATTACCGCCGGATTTGGACCGGCGGTTTCGTGCACGGCCCAATCGCCCATCAGCAACCTGACCGCCGGCGCCAGCCGCATCGACCAGCCGGGCCATTCGGCGGGCGGCGTCGAGCGTAGCGCGGATGCGTCGAGCGGCGTCGCGTCGGCGGCGTGAAACGCTTCGAGCATCGCGCGCTCGAACCCGGCCAGTTCCGGCAGCCACGGACGCTCGACGGCGGCCGGATAGGTCCGAAGAAAATCCGCCAGATGCCGTCCGGCGAAAAAAATCGAAGGTTCCGTCGGCGGAAACTCCAGCAAATAGCTCGTGATCAGGTTGTGAAAGCGATCCGAACCGAGCGCCGTGAAGGTTAACGGGTAGTCTTCCTTGAGCACATCCAACAACCGATAGAAATAGGCGTTAGCGTAAATTTCAACGCGTTCGCGCGCCGACAAGCGATCGTCGCCGCGGACGATCGCGCCGAGGCCGTTCGCGGCCAGCGCCGGCTCCTCCGCGATCGCCTCGGCGACGCCGGTGGGCGCGACGATCATGCGCATCAGTTGAAGTTGCAAATCCCGAAGGCTGAGCGGCGGCGGATCGGTCGGCGTCATCGCGTGGCGCCTTCGGCGCGGCTCCGTACACGCCGGGACAGCACGGCGCGGGCGCGGCTGCGAGACTCATCGGCGGCGGCAGCTAATGTCGCAAACGGCGGGATACGATCGTCCCATTCAATCAACGTTGACGCTTCGCCGAAGCGTCCGACCGCATAATCGAAAAGCTCCCAGACGCCGTCGCAAATCGGATGGTCATGCGAGTCGAGCAGGTACGTTCCGTAATCGCTATGACCCGCCAGATGGAACTGAACGACGCGTTCACGCGGTATCGCATCGACGTAGGCATACGGGTCGAAGCGATGGTTGAACGCGTTGACGTAAATGTTGTTGATATCAAGCAGGATCGCGCAGTCGGCCGCGTCGGCCACCGCCGCGACGAATTCCCATTCGGCCATCGATGACGCCGTATAGGTCAGGTAAGACGAAACGTTCTCGATCGCGATTCGCCGTCCCAGGATGTCCTGCGCGGTACGGAGGCGCCCGGCCGTGTACGCGACCGTCTCCTCCGTGAAGGGCATCGGCATCAGGTCATGCAGATTGCGCCCGGCCGCTCCCGTCCAGCATAGATGATCCGAAATCCAGGCCGGCTCGATCCGCCGCGCCAGCTCCGCCAGTTGACGCAGATAGTCGCGATCGAGCGGATCTGTCGAGCCGATCGAAAGCGACACGCCATGCATCACGACCGGATAATTCGCGCGCACGCGCTCCAGCGTCTTGAGCGCCGGTCCGCCCGCGACCATGAAATTCTCGGAGACGATCTCGAACCAATCCATCCGCGGCCGCCCGCCGGCGACCTCGGCGTAATGCGGCCGGCGCAGACCGGCGCCGTAGCCTAAAAATGGGAATTCCGCGCGTTCCATCGCGCCGCCAACTCATCGATTGGCGACGGCCCGGCCATCGCCGCACGAAGCCCGGGCCGTCACCAGACGCGACATTCTGGACTAGTGGACCGGATGGCCGCTCTTGGCGACGCAATCCTTGACGCTCGCCGTGGTAATCCAACCTTTTCCCTTGCAGGAATTTTGACCTTTGCAACTGTTGCCCGCGCTCTTGCAGGAGCTATGACCCTTGCAACTGTTGCCGCCGATGCATTTCACGCTCGCCGGAACGCCCTGACCGCTTTTGTCGGCCGCTATCGCGGGCTGCGCCGCGAACATCAAACCGACAATTGTCGCCATCGCCGCTCCAGTCGCCACTTTGCAATCCATCATACTGCCTCCTCTTACGCTTGCTCAACTACGACGGCCGCATGGCCGCCGCTCGTCGAACTTAACCTATCCGCCGGCGCAAATCCAAGCGCGCTTTTCGACTCGGCCACCGCCCGCATCTTCTCCACTCCAACTGCCATCGCCAGTCGGCCCGACTCGCGTTTCGGACGTGCGGGAACCTTTCTCACTCCATTAGGATTTGTATCGAAGCGGGTGCTATGTTCGTCTTCCCTGCATATGACGCGCAAAAGCGGCACGGCGACAGACAGGCGCCTCGCTTTCGAGCGGGAGGCGATGCCTCACCTCGACGCCGTCTATTCGACGGCGCTGCGTCTGGCGCGCAATCCCGACGACGCCAACGACCTGACTCAGGAGACCATCCTCCGCGCGTACCGGTACTTCGACCAATTCGCCTCCGGCACCAATTGCCGGGCGTGGATGCTGACGATTCTCTACAATATTTTCCGCAACGCCTGGCGCCGCGGGGAGCGCGAACAACCGGCGGCTACGCCCGAGGAATTCGACGCCGAAATCGAAGCGCACAGCCGCGCCGCGGACCAGTCGCGAATCAATCCGGAAGCGTTGCTCTTGAACCGCACCGCAGGCCGGCGGATCGAGTTGGCGCTGAACGCGCTGCCGGCGGAATTCCGCGAAGCGCTGATTCTCGTGGATGTGCAGGAGTTGAATTATCAGGAGGTCGCGACGGTGCTGAACGCGCCGCTCGGCACCATCAAATCGCGCGTCTCGCGCGGACGGGCGCTGATGCGCAAGGCGCTGTGCAGGCTCGATCAGGCGCGCGGAAAAACGGGTACTTGACAGGATCGAGCCGCCCAAATACTTCGACGAATAGGTATCGCGGGGCGCCATCCGTTGCGGCGCGCGCCGATATCGAGGCCGATAGCGAGTGATACGCCGTGGATTGCCGTGAGTACATAAGTGAGTATCTTGCGGGGCATGCCGACGGCGAGCTTGCGCCTCTCGCGCGCCGCGCCGCTGACGAGCATGTCGCCGGATGCCCCATCTGCCGGGCGCAGTTAATCGAAGAGCGCGCGCTCAAGGCGATGGTCCGGCAGGGCGCCGCGATCGTCAAAGCGCCGGCCGATCTGAAATCGCGCATCCGCGGAGCGCTGGACGAAGCCGATCGCCGCGCCGCGGCGCCGTGGACGGCGCGGCTGATCGAATTTCTCGCGCCAGTGCGCGCGCTCGGGAGCCGTATCAGCGAACCGCTGGTCTGGGCGCCGGCCAGCCTGGCGGCGGCGATCGCGGCCGCCATCTGGATCGCGCTCGCGGTCCCGCAGCACGATTCGGTCGCGACGATACCACCGGTTCCGGAATTCGAGCTTGCGATCGATCGCTTCAAGCAGTTCCAGCACGAATTCGTTCCGAACGTTCCGGCGGAAGCCTACGAGAACGAAACCGGCGCGGTGTACGCCTGGGTGATCAATCGCGACCCGGTGCATCGCGTGGCCGACGAGGCCGATTCGGACGCGTTCAACGATCTCGCGCGTTCGTACCGCTCGGCGAATCTGCCCGACGATCTGTTCGATTTCATGCAGGCGGGCTACATGATCGCCGGCGGCCGGGTCGATCGGCTCGCCGACGGCAGGCCGATCGCATACACGCTTTACAAAGGCATGGCGGGGCAAATCGTCAGTTTGTGCTTTCACGACCCGACGATGGCGGCCCCGATCGGCGCGGTCAACTGGCTCGGCCTGCGGTCATTTTACGAATACAAAGGCTACAGCATCTGCCTGTCGTTCTATCCGACAGGGCATTTCATTTCGATATTGATAACGCGGATGCCGGTGATGCAGTTGATGCGCGACGTCGCGGCCGCCGACCCCTCCGGCATCAGCCGGTAATTCGAACTCACTTCCTCACCGAATAATTCCAATTCGAGTTAGAAATCTCGAGGCGCCGATTAAACCCTGCGCTTCGACGATAAATCCGGACCGCCCGTAATGGCCTAACTTTCGGCGACCTCACGCGGTTTTCAGGCAATCCGAATCGCCTTTGAAAGATCGAGTTGCTAGATAAACAACAACCTGTGTAAGATATGCGCAATTTGGCGAAAGGAAGAAAATTAGGCGGTGGAAAACATCTCTCGGAACGACGTAACGGCGCTAGCGGATTTTTTCGAAAGGAAACTTCCTTTAAATCGTAAAGAAGTCTATTATACGGCGACAGTCCTGCCCGGCATAATCTGCGCTGACGGATTCAAGCATTTCGACCGGTTTCTCAAGCTCCTCGGGCTTGAAGGCGTACATATTCAAGCGGAACCTGCAAACGCAACTAACATTCAGTTTTTCACCGAATACAATTTCAACAAAACGAAACCTGACGGCGACCAGGAATCACCGAAATTCGACGGCGATTCGCAACAGCCCGATTTGGTCATTTTTTTACAAGACTCAAATCCTATTGTGATCGTGATCGAAGGAAAAATGTATGTGGTGCCTACAAAAGCCAATCTGACGAGGCAGATGGAAATGCAGGAGCGAGAGATTGTCGCTCGAGTCAGGCCGCGTTTCAAAGATCTGAAGATCGTTCACGCCGCACTGGTTCCAGCTAAAGTGAAGAACGAACTCGGATCCTTGGAACCATGCCCTGAAAAGCACCCGAGACCTATTATTTCGTGGGAACAGATAGTGACAGCGTTTGACGACGTTGAAAGTGCCGAATATTTCAACGGCGTTCTTAAATATGCGCTTGATAATTTTGAAGATCTGAAAACCGATGCCGAGTTCGGGCTGCACGCCGACGCCAAGCAATCGGGAGTTCACATTGTCAATGCGTATTTGGAGGGAGAGCGCGAGTATTTGATGATGGGGCGGAAGGATGGTCTCGACGGAGCTTCTATAAATAATGACATCGAGACCCGCGGGTGGTTGACTCAAAAATATGAGGTGAAAAGGTCTGACGCTGCTCGCAAAAACTGGTTTTCAATTTCGGAGTTCGTGAAAAAAGTCACAAAAGTCTCTTAAGCCGCGCAATACCCGGGGTTGTTGACGGTTGGATCTGGATCGAATCTGGTTAAGCCGGTTCGGGTAGCATTCGTCGAATTTTATTCGTGACTGTCTCCAATCAGCCCTTCGCTCCATGCCTCCGCTTCGGCTTCCCGAGCCTTGTCGGCGGCCATCTCGCGATAGGCCTTCTCAAGCTTTCCGCCCGCCGAGCACGTACCCGGAGCGTGGTCGAGACTATCAGACAATTTTGGCGACTGATTGTTAGATTCCGGCAAGATCAGCCCGCCGGTCGTCATCGGTTTTAATCTCGATTTACGTTTCATTTAGAAGCCGTGCGCCCACCGATAATTGCGGCTCGCTTACATCTCGACAAACGTAATACCGCGCGCGCCGGACCTGGGAATTACCGGCGGGCGGAGGCGTGCTCCACGGCGATCGTGGTCAGCAATGACGCCGCGAATCGCGCAATCAACCGCATTCAGGTCCAACGTGAAGCGGCTTTACCCGGCTGAAGCCAACGTGACCGTGAATGGAGCGCGTTGCAAAGCGATGGCCGATTAGATCGCCACCGCCAGCAAACTCCGGCTGCGTGAGAGAAATCGTGCTCTCGAAGACAGGTTAATTGCCAGAAAATCATGGATGTGCTGTGATCGCGATTATGATTTTCTGTTTTCCCGAGCCGTAATACCAAAAGATTCGATATGCGGCCGGAGTCTTATTTTCAGCGTACGCCTCGAAAACCTCTTCGCCGTTCGGACCTCTCAACGATTCATATTTGTGGGTTTGCAAGCTGTTATGTCGGGCGTCTTTCTCGAGCAAAGCCAACGCCTTCCGTACAGACTTGAGACGCTTCCACTGACCCTTGTCTCTCTCTAATTCTTCTAAATCCTCATTAGCGCGGGTCGTAAATTTTAAACTCAACGATCCCTTACCTCTGTCTCTTCCTCTTCCACCGGATCTCCCTATTCGATTTCGTCGTCCGCGTACTTGGCGAAAGAACCTAAATCGTGGACATCGCCCTCAGCCGCCTGGATCAATCCTTCTCGCACCTTTGACAGCGCCGCCGGATTTCGGAAAAGCCAGACTTCGTGAACCGGAATCGTAAGCGCAGGATCCAAGAGGATTTGTCCGACTGAGTTAACTGAAATCCTAAATTGAAGATTTTTTGGAGAAACGCCGACGTCACCCAAGCGTTCGCAGATCATTGCGATTGCTTTCGTCAACGACAGCCGATTCCTCTCATCGACGCCACTTTCGGCAACCAACTCAAATTCATCAACTATTGGTTTAATATTTCCTGCCATTGTATTGGGCCTTTTAGTCTGGTCGTTTAGGATTATGGCGCTTTACATGGTTCTTGGCCTCCCACGATTTCAATTAATCTTAACCTTATTTGGGTAATGCGTCAATATGGGTAAATGGGCAATTTAAAATATGGGCAGTTCCACAGCATCGCGCCTGCGGCTGAACTTGGGAATTACCGGCGGGCGGAGGCGTGCTCCACGGCGTCGAACAGATGAAGCTGCGCGGGATGGGCGTCGCGCGGAATCTCCACCGGATACTTGCCCGTGAAGCAGGCGTCGCAATAGCCATCGCGCGGCCCTTCGGTGAACGAGTAGAGCCCTTCCCAACTGAGATAGCCGAGCGAGTCCGCCGTGATGTACTGCCGGATCTGTTCGACCGAATGGCTCGCCGCGAGCAGTTCCTCGCGGGTCGGCGTGTCGATTC
Source organism: Deltaproteobacteria bacterium (assembly GCA_021780225.1). Lineage (GTDB taxonomy): Bacteria > Desulfobacterota > Binatia > Binatales > Binataceae > JADMIL01. Next base: position 67,584 of record JAJXZF010000026.1, read on the forward strand.
CGTAAAAGCAGGAATTGGTGGTCGGCGGCGCCGCGATCCGCATATGGACTTCGCGCGCGCCCGCCTGCCGGAGCATCGGGATCACCTTGCGCAGCGTGGTGCCGCGCACCAGCGAATCCTCGACCAGCACGATACGCTTGCCTTTGAGCAAATCCACGACCGGATTGAATTTGATCTTGACGCCGAAATGGCGGATCGACTGGCGCGGCTCGATAAAGGTCCGGCCGATATAGTGGCTGCGCACCAGCGCCATCTCGAACGGAATCCCCGCCTCTTCTGCGTAACCGAGCGCGGCGGCGTTGCCGGAATCGGGCACCGGCACGACGATATCGGCGTCGGCGGGACATTCGCGCGCCAGCGCCCGCCCCTGCATCTTGCGCACCGAATAGACGTTGCGGCCGTACAGCAGGCTGTCGGGACGCGCGAAATAGACGTACTCGAAAATGCATCGGCGGACGGGCGCCGGCGCGAACGGGAAAATCGACCGGACGCCGTCGTCGGTGATCACGACCATCTCGCCCGGCGCGATTTCGCGGATATATTCCGCGCGCACCAGGTCGAGCGCGCAGGTCTCGGAGGCGACGATCGTCGCGCCGTTCAACTGGCCGAGCACGAGCGGACGGAAGCCGTGCGGATCGCGCGCCGCGATCAGGCAGCGTTCGGTCAGCACCACGACCGAATAGGCGCCGCGGATTTGCGCCAGCGCGTCGGCGACGCGCTCCGGCAGATCGGAGGCATGCGACGACGCGATCAGATGAATCACCAGCTCGCTGTCCGACGACGACTGGAAAATCGAGCCGCTGGCTTCGAGCCGGGCGCGCAATTCCTGAAAATTGACCAGGTTGCCGTTGTGCGCGAGCGCAAGCCCGCCGTGCGCGTACTCGACCACCAGCGGCTGGCAGTTCTTGAGCGTGGTCGAGCCGGTGGTGGAATAGCGGTTGTGGCCGATCGCGGCGGTGCCTTCGAGCTGCTCCAGCACCTCGCCGTTGAAGATGTCGGCGACAAGGCCCATCCCGCGATGCGCGATCAGCGCCTTGCCGTTTGACGAAACGATGCCCGCCGATTCCTGTCCGCGATGCTGCAGCGCGTAGAGGCCGAGATAGACCAGGTTGGCGGCCTCCGGATGGCCGTACACGCCGAAGACGCCGCACTCTTCGTGAAAGCCGTCGAGTTTGGATTCGGCGGCGGCGAGAACAACTGACAACTCGGGACTGTCAGTCATGGCGGCCAAGCCTCCCGGGCAAAGCCTCTTCATAAAGACGGCGCAGCGTGGCGACGTCTTCATCGAACCAGCGGCCGAGCTTGAGGCGCGCCGCGGCGGCGACTCGTCCGACCGGGCGAACCTCCAGCGGCGCGAAAATATCACGTATCGCTTTAAGATTTTCCGCGGGCGCGGACACGATCACGCTCGAAGCTCCTTCGCCGAACCACGCCTCGGCGTCTCCGTCCGTGGCGACCGGTTCGATTTCGGCGCCGAGCCCCCGATCCGAATCGAAACAAGCCTCGGCCAGCGCTACCGCCATCCCGCCTTCGCTCACGTCGTGAGCCGATCTTAACAATCGCCGTTGCGCACATTCAACCAGCCCATCAAGCAGCCTGCGTTCGCGGACGAGATCGATCGGCGCGAGCGCACCGCCCGCTACTCTGAACAGATCGGCGTACTCGCTGGCGGCGAGCGACGGCGGCGCGGTGCGCACCAGCACAACCAGATCGCCCGGCAAGCTAAAGCAATGCTTTATGTTTAACGAAACGTCGGCGAACGTGCCGACGACCGCGATGGTCGGGGTCGGCGGAATCGCGCGGCCCTCGGTCTCGTTGTAGAAGCTGACGTTGCCGCTGATCACCGGAGTGTTGAAGGCGCGGGCGGAGTCGCCCAGCCCGGCGACTCCGCGCACGAACTGCCACATGATTTCAGGCCGTTCGGGATTGCCGTAGTTGAGGCAATTGGTGATCGCGGCGGGACGCGCGCCCACGCAGGCGACGTTGCGCGCCGCCTCGCATACGGTGGCGATCGCGCCGAGATAGGGATCGAGCGCGCAGGCGCGCGGATTCGAATCGACCTTGAGCGCGAGTCCGCGGCGGGAGCCTTTGATCCGCAGCACGGCGGCGTCGCCGCCGGGACCAGCGACGGTATTGCTCAACACGAGCGAATCGTATTGCCGGAAGACCATCCGGCGCGACGCGACGTTGGGACTCGCGATCAACGCGCGCATCGCGGCGGCCGGTTCGGGCCGCGCCACGGCGGCGGCCGGCCGCGTCTCGATCGGCGCGCGTCCGGGCGGCGCGGCGGGACGGTCGTAAAGCGGCGCGGCGTCGCTGAGCGCCGCGACCGGAATATCGGCGACGACCCCGCCTCTGAAGCGCGCGCGCCAGCGGCCGTCGCCGGTGATCGCGCCGATCACGACGGCGTGCAAATCCCATTTTTCGAAAACTGCGGCCAGCTCCGCCTCGCGGCCGTGCTCGGCCACGATCAGCATCCGTTCCTGCGATTCCGAGAGCAATATCTCGTAGGGCGAAAGGTTCGGCTCGCGCAGCGGCACGCGGTCGAGATCGAGTTCGACGCCGAGTCCGCCGCGCCCCGCCATTTCGCTGGAAGACGAAGTCAGGCCGGCCGCGCCCATGTCCTGAATCGCGGCGATCGCGCCGGTTTTGATCGCTTCGAGGCAGGCCTCGATCAGGAGCTTTTCGGTGAACGGGTCGCCGACCTGCACGGTCGGCCGCTTGGCTTCGCTTTCGGCGTCGAACTCGGCTGAGGCGAGCAGGCTCGCGCCGTGGATTCCGTCGCGGCCGGTCGCCGAGCCGACGTAAAGGACGGGATTGCCGACGCCGCGCGCGCGTGCGCTCTGCAGGTCCTCGCGCCGCGCGAGGCCCAGCGAGAAAGCGTTGACCAGGATGTTGCCGTTGTAGCCGGGATCGAACATGACTTCGCCGGCCACGGTCGGCACGCCCACGCAATTGCCGTAGCCGCCGATGCCGCCGACCACGCCATTGACGAGGTAGCGCGTGCGCGGATGATCGATCGCGCCAAACTTGAGCGAATCCATGCTCGCGATCGGCCGCGCGCCCATCGTGAAGATGTCGCGCAGGATGCCGCCGACGCCGGTCGCCGCGCCCTGGTATGGTTCGACGTACGACGGATGGTTGTGGCTTTCGATTTTGAAGACGGCGACCCAGCCGTCGCCGACATCGATCGCGCCGGCGTTTTCGCCGGGACCGACGACGACGTTCGCGCCTTCGCGCGGAAGGGTCTTGAGATGTTTGCGGGAGGATTTGTAGGAGCAGTGCTCCGACCACATCACGGAAAAAACGCCGAGTTCCGTGAAGGTTGGAACGCGGCCGAGGATGCGCTCGATTGCGGCGAATTCGGCGCCGGTCAATCCGTGCGCGCGGGCCGCGGCGAGATCGACTTTGGGCTCTCCGGGCAACGCCGCCGCCGCGCTCATCGCGCGGCTCCCGCGATCGACTCGAAAATTTTTCTTCCCGCGACGCCGCCGAGCGCCGCTTCAACGGCGTGTTCCGGATGCGGCATCAGGCCGAACACGTTGAAGCGATCGTTGGCGACGCCGGCGATCGATCGCATCGAGCCGTTCGGGTTGGCGGCGTCGGTCGCCTCGCCGCGCTCGTCAACGTAGCGCAGCAGGATTTGGCCGCGCTCTTCGAGCTGGCGCAATTCATCCTCGGGCGCGACGTAGCAGCCCTCGCCGTGCTTGATCGGCAGTCGCAGCGTCTCGCCCCGATGCGCGGCGCGGGTGAACGGGGTGGAGGGGTTTTCGACGCGCAGATCGACGAAGTCGCACACAAACGCGAGCGAGCGGTTGCGCGTCAGCGCGCCGGGCAACAGATGCGCTTCGCAGAGAATCTGAAAGCCGTTGCAGATGCCCAGCACGAGACCGCCGTCGGCGGCGAAGCGCGCCACCGATTTCATGATCGGCGAGAAGCGCGCGATCGCGCCGCAGCGCAGATAGTCGCCGTAGCTGAACCCGCCCGGCAACACGACGCATTCGGCGCCGCCGAGCGATTCCTCCTTGTGCCAGAGCGGCGCGGCCTCCTGTCCGAGAACGTCGCGCAACGCCCAGAGCGCGTCGCCGTCGTCGAGCGAGCCGGGAAATCTGACCACGCCCCATTTCATTCGGCGTCAACCTCGAAGCGGAAATCTTCGATATTGGGATTCGCCAGCAGCCGCTCGCAAATCTGGCGGACCGCCGATTCGGCCTCGGCGCGCGACGGCGCGTCGATCTCGAGCGTGATAAATCGTCCCACGCGAACGTTGCCGATCGCGCCGAAGCCGAGGCTTTTCAACGCGCCTTCCACCGCGCGTCCCTGCGGGTCGAGGATGCCTTTGCGCGGCGTTACGAATACCTTTGCGCGCAAGCCTAATTCTCCACCCGCCGCAGCATCTCCTGGTAGGCGCCTTCGACGTCGCCAAGGTCGCGGCGGAAGCGGTCTTTGTCGAGCTTCTTGCGGGTGGCCTTGTCCCAGAAGCGGCAGGTGTCCGGGCAAATTTCGTCGCCGAGCAGAATTTCGCCGTGATGGCGACCGAACTCCAGCTTGAAATCGACCAGGATCACCCCGCGCTGATCGAGAAAATCGCTCAGCACGCGATTCACCTTGAGCGCGCTTTCCCGAATCGCGCGCAATTCCGCCTCGGTCGCCCATCCGAACGCGATCGCATGCTCGGGCAGGATCAGCGGATCGTCAAGCGGATCGGATTTGTAGTAGAACTCGACGATCGGAAACGGCAGCGTCTCGCCTTCCTCGCGGCCCAGCCGCTTCGCCATCGAACCCGCCGCGATATTGCGCACGACCGTCTCCGCCGGCACGATTTCGAGCCGCTTGCAGAGCATCTCGCGATCATTGATGCGGCGCACGAAATGGGTTTTCACGCCTTCGCGCTCAAGCAGCGTGAAGAACAATTCCGACATGCGGTTGTTGATCACGCCCTTGTCTTCGATCGTGCCTTTTTTCTTGGCGTTGAAGGCGGTGGCGTCGTCCTTGAAGTAGGCGATCACCAAATCCGGGTCGGTAGTCGAATAGAGTTTCTTCGCCTTGCCCTCGTAAAACATTTCGCGCTTTTCTGGAATGTCGTTCACGCTCGTCACCTTGGTATGGTTAAGTTTGCGTAATCAGAATTTTACTGCGGAGGCGCGGACGGGAAAACCGGGGCAACCCTCCAATTCCGCCGCGACGCGATCAATATCCACAAAACGGCCGCATCGGCGCGCTCTGTGCACAAGCGAAACCGCGCCGCCAAAATTCACTTTTTGCCCTCGGGCGCGAATCGTTCGGCCAACTCCCGCGCGAATCCGAGATAATTTTTCGGCTCGAGCGCCAGCAATTCCGCCCGCGCGGCCGGCGGCAATGCCAGGCCCGCGACAAATTCGCGAATCGCGTCGCGACCCGCCGCGCGCCCCCGCGTCAACTCTTTGAGCCGCTCGTATGGGCGCTCGAGGCCATGACGGCGCATCACGGTCTGGATGCCTTCCGCCAGCACTTCCCACGCTTTGTCGTTTTCCAAATCGGCGGCGATCCGCTCCCGATTGAGCGTGAGCTTGCCAATTCCGCGCTCAAGCGACGCCAGCGCGACCGTCACATGGCCAAACGCCGTCCCAATCGCGCGCATCGCGGTGCTGTCGCTAAGATCGCGCTGCCATCGCGAGATCGGCAGTTTCGCCGCAAGATGCTGAAACATCGCGATTGCGAGGCCGAGGTTGCCCTCCGCGTTCTCGAAATCGATCGGATTGATCTTGTGCGGCATCACCGACGAGCCGACTTCGCCGGCGACCGTTTTTTGACCGAAATAACCGAGCGATACGTAACCCCAAACGTCCCGGCAAAAGTCGATCAGAATCACGCTGATTCGCGCGACCACGTCATAAAGCTCGGCCAGAAAATCGTGACTTTCGATCTGAGTGGTCAGCGGATTCCACGTCAAACCGAGCGCTTCCACGAACCGCCGCGAGTGGTCGATCCAATCGACCTCGGGCGCGGCCGCGCGATGCGCGTTGAAATTGCCCACGGCGCCGTTGGCCTTGCCGAGATATTCCTGGCTTCGCAGACGGCCGATCTGCCGGTTCAGCCGGTATGCGAAAATGGCCAGTTCCTTGCCGACCGTGGTGGGCGACGCTTCCTGACCGTGCGTCCGCGCGAGCATCGGCACGCCCGCATACGCGCGGGCCATCGCGCCGATTCGCGCGGCGATTTGCTCCAGCGCGGGCAGCAGATGCTCCGCGACGAACTCTTTGTGCATCAGCGCCCACGCCAGGTTGCTGATATCCTCGGACGTGCAGGCGAAATGAATCAATTCGACCGGCAGGGCCGGATCGATCGCCGCGAATTTTTCCTTGAGATAATATTCGAGCGCCTTGACGTCGTGGTTCGTTTCGGCTTCGAGCTCCTTGACGCGCGCCGCGTCGCCGGCCGGAAATTCACGATACAGCGCGCGCAGCCGCTCCGCCGTGGCCGGGGCCAGCGGACGCATCGCGTCGAACGAAGGGTTCGCCGCAAGCCCGACATACCATTCGATTTCCGCCCGCAACCGATAGCGAATCAGCGCGTATTCGCTGAAATATTGCGCGAGCGCGCGGGTGCGCGCCCGGTAGCGTCCGTCGATCGGCGTCACCGCCATCAGCGCCGCGTGCGCCATGGAATTTTTTTCGTCGCGTTTTTCGCTCATCTGCCGCTTCGATATTTAGCGTCCCGTATGGCCGAAACCGCCGTCTCCGCGCCCGCTTCGATCCAGCGCTTCGGCTTCCATAAACTCCGCGCGCGCGACCGGCGCGATCACCAGTTGCGCGATTCGATCGCCCGGCCGAATCGTCAACGGCGCGTCGCCGAGATTGATTACGATCACCCGGATTTCACCGCGATAGTCCGGGTCGATCGTGCCGGGCGAATTGACCAGCGCCAGCCCTTCGCTCAAAGCCCGCCCGCTGCGCGGCCGCACCTGCGCCTCGAAACCGGCGGGCAGCTCGATCGCGATTCCGGTGGGAATCGCCGCTCGTTCCAGCGGCCGCAGTTCGCGCGCCGAATCCAGGTCCGCGGTCAAATCGGCGCCGGCGGCATGTTCGCTGTGGTACTGCGGCAGCGGCCATCGATGGGGCCGCGTGCGAGTCACTTTCACTCGCGGCGGCGGCGCATTTGCGGCTGTTTTGGAATCCAATCGACAGGCTCCGCGCGGTAAAATCATTCTATCATCAACCGCGCCGCCGATCATTCGCCCAACATTCTCAAATCTGGCGAAGGGCGAGTGAAGGCTTTATAATGCGTTCGTGCGCTGGTTGATAGAGAGGCGAGCAATGAAAAGCGGGCAATGGAGGATTCTTTCGATGTTAGGGATAAAGCGCGCCATCGTCGGCGGATTGATCGTGACGGCGATCGGGTTTCTCGCGTCCATCGGCGCCGCCGGGGAAGCTGGCGCGCCGATGGTCATGGCCGGCACGAGGAGAACTCTCACTATCTCGAAACCGGGCAGCTATTACCTGCCGCGCAATCTGGTCAGCGCGCTAACGAGCGCGCCGGTCGTGCTCGTCACCGTATCGAACGTTGTGCTCGATTTGAACGGTAATTCGATTATTGGGCCGGGCGGTACCGGTGTGAGCGCCGGCATCGAGACGAATCCTGACGTCAGCAATGTCACCGTCGAAAACGGCACGATCAGTCGCATCGCCGGCGCCGCGCTGAACCTCGGCCCGAATAGCGAGGTTTCCGGCGTGCACATCGTGAACAACAACGGCGACGGCGTCGATTGCGCGAGCGGATGCCTGGTTACCGGCAATATTATCGCCAACAACGGCGGAACCGGCCTGGTTTTCCCGGACAACTCAAGCGGCTATCAGAACAACGTCCTGAACGGCAATAACGCCGGGATCAGCGGCGGCACGAGCCTCGGACACAATCTGGTGAACGGTTCCCCGGATTAGAGATTCGGCCGCGGCGGCGTTCAGTTGAGCGGCGCCCAGACCTGACTGTCGAGTTCGCGTCCCTTCAGATCGCCGAGCAGCACCATGCCCATCCGATCCGGCCGGAAGCACTGCCCCGCGAGCTCGACCACCTGATCGTTGGTCACGCCTTCGATCTGTCGTGCAACTTCTTCGAGCGATATATCGCGGCGGAAGTATATCTCGTTGCGCGCCAGCCGGTTCATCCGGCTGTCGGTGGACTCCATCCCGAGCAGCATGTTGCCCTTGAGTTGGCTCTTGGCGCGCTCGAGTTCGGCGGGCTTGAGACCCTCGCGAGCCACCTTGCGAATCTCGCCGAGCGTGACTTCAATCACCTCTTCGATCCATTCGGGACTCGTGCCGGCATAGATTCCGAAATAGCCGCAATCGACAAACGCCGACAGGAACGAGTAGATCGTGTACACCCGGCCGCGCTTCTCGCGCACTTCCTGAAACAGCCGCGACGACATCCCGCCGCCCAGCGCGGTGTTCATCACATAAGCGGCGTAACGCAGCGGCGCGGTCTGACTCACGCCGGGGCCGCCGAGACAAAGATGCGCCTGCTCGAGCTCCTTGGGATAATTGAGCACGACCTCGCGCTCGCGCGGCGGCGCGATCGGCTCGCCCCGGCCGTCGCCGTCGATACCGCTGAAGAATCGCGCGCAGTCGGCGGCCAGCCTGTCATGATCGACCGCGCCCGCGGCCGCGATAAAGACGCGCCCGGCGCGATAGCGCGCGGCCATGAAATCGACCAGCAAATCCCGATTGATCGCGTTGACCGACTCGACCGAGCCGAAAATCGGCAGGGACAGCGGATGGCCTTCCCAGAAATGGAGATTGAACAGGTCGTGGATGAAGTCGTCGGGCGTGTCTTCGGCCTGCGAAATTTCCTGCAACACGACCTGCCGCTCGCGATCGATCTCGGCGGGGTCGAAAACCGATTCGAGGAACAGGTCCGCCAGCACCTCGGTCGCCATCGCAAGGTCGTCGCCGAGCACCTTGGCGTAATAGCAGGTGTATTCCTTGCCGGTGAAGGCGTTCAGCACGCCCCCGACCGCATCGAAGGTTTCGGCGATTTGCGCGGCCGTGCGCTTTTTCGTCCCTTTGAACAGCAGGTGCTCGATGAAATGGGAGACGCCGCTCTCGCCCGGCCCCTCGTAGCGGGAGCCGTTTTCCACCCAGATGCCGATCGTGGCGGAGACCACTTGCGGCATCGCTTCCGTCATCACCCGCACGCCATTGGGCAATACGCTCTTGCGAACCATCTGCGCGCCGGCCTTACTCGGCCTTGCCCTGCTGCGCGATTTCCTCCTGGGCCTCGCGCAGAGAAAGCCGGATCTTGCCGCTGCGATCGACGTCGAGCACCTTCACCTTGATACGGTCGCCTTCGTGGATCACGTCTTCGACCCGGCGCACGCGTTCGTTGGAAAGCTGCGAGATGTGCAGCAATCCGTCGGTGCCGGGCAGAATTTCCACGAAAGCTCCGAATTCGACGATCTTGCGCACGACGCCGTCGTAAATGCGGCCGACTTCGGGCTCCGCCGTGATCGCCTCGATCGAGCTGATCGCCTTTTCCATCGCGGCGCTGTCGCTTGAGGCGATCAGCACCGTGCCGTCGTCTTCGATATCGATTTTGCAGCCGGTCTCTTCGACCAGCGCGCGAATCACCTTGCCGCCCGGCCCGATCACGTCGCGAATCTTGTCGGGCTTGATATGGAGCGTCACGATCCGCGGGGCGAAGGTCGAGACCTCCTTGCGCGGCGCGCCGATCGCTTTCTCCATCACGCTCAGCACGAAGAGCCGCGCGTCGCGCGCCTGATGCAGCGCCTGGCGCATCACTTCGCGGGTGACGCCGCCGACCTTGTTGTCCATCTGGATCGCGGTGACGCCTTCGGACGTGCCGGCGACCTTGAAGTCCATGTCGCCGAGATGGTCTTCATCGCCCAGAATATCGGTCAGCACGCGCACCTGCTCGCCTTCCTTGACGAGACCCATCGCGATACCCGCGACCGGCGCCAGGATCGGCACGCCCGCGTCCATCAGGGCGAGGCTGCCGCCGCATACGGTCGCCATCGAGGAGCTGCCGTTCGACTCCAGCACTTCGGAAACCACGCGAATCGTGTAGGGAAAATCCGCTTCGGGCGGCAGCACAGCGACCAGCGCCCGCTCCGCCAGCGCGCCATGGCCGATTTCACGCCGCGACGGTCCGCGCAGGAACTTCACTTCGCCGGTCGAAAACGGCGGAAAGTTGTAGTGGAGCATGAACTTTTTGTAACGCTCGCCCAGCAGCGCGTCGATCTTCTGCTCGTCCGACGACGTTCCCAGCGTAACCGTGGCCAGCGCCTGGGTCTCGCCGCGGGTGAAGAGCGCCGAGCCATGAGTTCGCGGCAGCACCTGCACCTGCGCGCTGAGCGGACGGATCTCGGTCGAGGACCGATCGTCGATACGCTTGTCCTGCTCCAGGATTACGCGGCGCACGCGATTGCGCAGAACTTTCTCGCACGCCTCTTCGAGTTCGTGCTCGCGATCGGGAAACCGCGCCTTCAGCTCTTCGACGGTCTTGTCCTGAAGCGCGTAAACGGCGCTGTTCCGCTCTTTCTTTCCGGCGATCGCCAGCGCCTGCTCCAGTTCCGCCGCCATCCGATCGTGCGCCGCCGCGAGCAGGGTCTCATCGATCTGCTTGCGGGTGAATTCACGCTTGGGCTTGCCGGCCAGACGGCGCAGTTCGGCCTGAAGCTCGAAAACCGGCCGCATTTCCTCATGCGCGGCGAACAGCGCTTCGAGGATCGCCTCTTCATCGACGATTTGCGCGCCCCCCTCGAGCATCACGATCGAATCGGGCTTGGCCGCGACCACCAACGCGATATCGCTTTCCTCGAACTCGTCGAGCGGCGGATTGACGGCGAGCTTGCCGTCGATCCGGCCCATCCGCACCGCCGCGACCGGCCCTTCATGCGGAATATCCGAAACTTCGAGCGCGGCCGACGTGGCGATCAGCGCGAGCATGTCGGGATCGTTCTCGCGATCGACCGACAGCACGTTGACGATAATCTGCGTTTCCTTGTCGTAGCCCTTGGGAAACAGCGGGCGCATCGAGCGGTCGATCAGCCGGGAGGTGAGAATTTCCTTCTCCGACGGACGGCCTTCGCGCTTGAAAAAGCCGCCGGGGATTTTCCCGGCGGCGAAAGTTTTTTCCTGGTAATCGACGGTAAGCGGAAGAAAATCTATCTTGTCGCGGCTTTGATACGCCGAAACGACGGTCGCGAGCACCACGGTCTCGCCGTATTGCGCAAGCACCGCGCCATGCGCCTGACGCGCCAGGCGTCCGGTTTCGAGCGACAAACGTCGTCCGGCAAATTCAATCTCGAGCTTTCTGTACATCGGATCCTGCTTGAGGGAGAGGGGCTTTGATTTCGCGGTCCGGCCGCGCAACCCTTGGTCGCCTGATTGTCCCGCCACGGAGCTGCCGCCGACGCCGGATACGGCGTCGGCAGGCGCTCTCGCTTCGGATTAACGCCGAATTCCGAGCCGGTCGATCAACCCTTTGTAACGGTCGTAATCCCGCGAGTGCAGGTAATCGAGCAACCGTCGCCGTTTGCCCACCAGACGGAGCAGACCGCGGCGCGAGTGATGGTCCTTCGCGTGGGTCTTCAGATGCTCCGTGAGCTGTTCGATACGCGCGCTAAACAGCGCAATCTGAACTTCGGACGAGCCAGTGTCGTTGGCTTTCAGGGCGTTGGCGCCGATTATTTCCCGCCTACGGGCGGCCTCGAGAGGCATCAGGCTTACTTTCTTTCCCTTTTTCCTTGAATTATCCGCGAATCATACCAGAGCGATTTGGTCTGGTAAAGCGGCGCCGGATCGCGGTCCGAGACTCTACAAAGCGCAAATTATTCCACGACGCCAAGGCTCGCGCCTTAATTTCGCGAATTGCAAAACATTCGGCGCGATTTCTTGCCGCTCTGGCGCGATACGCAAGCGCCACGAAATCCCGCAATTCTCCGGCCGGAGTTCAATCGAAGCCGGCACGCAAGCCATTTTTCGCGCCGCCCGCGAGCTTCGCCGCCACTGCGGGAATTTGGCCGTCAAACCACGCGCGAGCGCCGCCTATTCCTCGGCGAAGATGCGTGCGATTACCGCGGTGACGCGCGAGGTCGCCTCCGCGATCGCGACCAGCCGGCCGTCCGCGACCACTTTGAAATATTTGGCTTGCGGCGGCGCGAGGCAGTCGAGCGCGCGCGAATCGCCATGGCGCAGCCGCTTTTCGGTCGCGGCGTCGGCGTGCGCCTCGGGCAAATCGTCGAGCGCCGCACGCATCCCGATCAACCCCGCGTCCCGCCCCTGTTCGAGGTCCGCAAGCGCCTGCGCCAGCGGACGCGCCATCTCGATCGCAAATCGGCCGCTGCGGATCCGCCGCAGCTCCGCCAGATGGGCCGGCACGCCAAGCGCGGCGCCGATATCGCGCGCAAGCGCGCGAACATAGGTCCCCGGCGAGCAGACGAGATCGAACCGCAACCGATCGGGCGCGGCGATCGCCAGCGCGAGGCGCGCGACGATGACCTTGCGCGGCGGCGGCGGCGCGACTTCCCCGCCCCGGCGCGCGAGTTTGTAGAGCGGCACGCCCGCCCGCTTGATCGCGGAATAGACCGGCGGCGTCTGTTCGATTTCACCGTGAAATCTTGCCGCGATTTCGTCCAGCGCGGCGGGCGGGACCGAGGGAACCGGCGCGCTGCGCGTGACTGCGCCGGTCGGGTCGAGCGTATCGGTCTCGGCGCCGAGCGCGATCACGCCCGCATAATGCTTTTCTCCTTCGTGCAGAAAAGGCGCGAGCTTGGTCGCCTCGCCGACCAGAATCGGCAACACGCCGGTCGCGAATGGATCGAGCGTGCCAAGATGGCCGACGCGCGCCGGCTTGACGCGCGCTTTGACCAGCCGCACCACCTCGGCCGACGAAGCGCCGGCCGGTTTGTCAATGACGATAATTCCATTCATCGCGAACCGCCAAGAATAGCGGATGGCGGCGCCGGCGGTAAACGCAAGGGCGCGCCGGAGCGAACCTCCCGGCGCGCCCGGCGGAAATTATTCGCGCGCGCGGGTTTCGCGCAGGAGTTCGTCCACACGCGCGGCGCTTTCCGGCCCCGGGTCGAACTCGAAATCGAAATCGGGCGTGTAGCGCAGACCGAGCGCGCGGCCCAGATTGCGGCGGATGAAACCCTCGGCGCTGCGAAACCCCTTGATCGCGTCGGGCGCGTGCGCGCGCCCCCGCAGATGGGAAAACCTGATGCGGCCATGGCGCAAATCGTCGGCCATCCTGACCGAAGTCAGCGAAACGCCGCGCAGCCGCGGATCGCGCAAATCCCGCAGCAGCATCAGCGAAAGCTCCCGCAGCACCATCTCCGCGACCCGCTCGGGCCGTCTTCCGTCTCCAGTAGTCATAGCGCGATAATATTACGCCGCCGATCGCCGCCGAAGCGCGGCCCGGCCGGCCGCCGCTCAAGCATCAACAGCGGCCGCGCTCAGTAGTTCAGGATTTCCAACTGCTCGCCGCCCAGCGGCGCGAGACCCAGTTCATCGATAAAATTCACCACCTCGCGTAAGGCCGAATCGACGAACGCGCGATCGCTGCCGACCTGACAGATGCCCAGTTCGGCGCGCTGCCAGAGGTCGTGGCCGTCGGACTCGGCGATCGAGACATTGAACTTGGCGCGGACGCGCGCCTTGATCGCGCGCAAAACCTGCCGTTTTCCCTTGAGCGAATGGTTGTCCGGCAGGAACAGGGTTAGCCGCATGACGCCAACGACCATGGTGGTTGTTCCGCCGCTCTCGCCGGGCCGGAATGCGCCGCTTTCGTTCCGCGCCGGCCGGCGCCCGGCCGGCGCTTCGAGCGTCAAATCCGGACGGCTTCAGGCCCGTCCCTCCGTTCAGGTCTGGAGCTGCGCCCCTTGGCCGCGCATCGGTTCGGCTTTCGGCGCTTCAAGCTTGCGCAGCACGGTTTCGAGCTCGAAGTTTTCGATCGCGTCGCCAGGCTTGACGTCGTTGAAATTCTCAAGCCCGATACCGCATTCGTAGCCGGCCTGCACTTCGCGCACGTCGTCCTTGAAGCGGCGCAGCGAGGAAAGCTTGCCTTCCCATACCACGCGCCCGTCGCGCACCAGGCGGGCGCGCGCGTTGCGCAGCACCTTGCCGTCGAGCACCATCGAACCCGCGATCGTCAGGCCCTGCACGACGAAGGTCTGGCGCACCTCGGCGCGGCCCAGCGCCTTTTCGCGGAAGGTCGGCGCGAGCAGGCCCTCGAGCGCTTCGCGCATGTCGTTGATCGCCTCGTAAATGATCGTGTAAAGGCGGATTTCGACGCCTTCCTTTTCGGCCAGTTGCGCGGCTTTCGGCTCCGGCCGCACATTGAAGCCGATAATGATCGCGCGCGACGCCGAAGCCAGGGTCACGTCGGTCTCGGAAATCGCGCCGACCGACTTGTGCAGAATTTCGAGCTTGACCTCGTTGGTCGAAAGCCGCGTGAGCGAATCCGCCAGCGCCTCGACCGAACCGTTGACGTCGCCCTTCAGGATGACGCGCAGCTCTTTGACTTCGCCGGCCGCCAGCCGCTCGCTCAGATCTTCCAGCGAGATGCGGCTGGTTTTCTGCAGCACGCCCTCGCGCAGCTTGGACGCCCTGAATTCCGCGACCTGACGCGCCTTGGCTTCTTCTTGCACGGCGGTGAACGCCGTGCCCGGTTCCGGCACGCTGGAGAGGCCGAAGATTTCGACCGGCGTCGACGGGCCGGCCTCGGCAATCCGCTGCCCCAGATGGTTCTGCATCGCGCGCACCCGGCCGTAGGTCGCGCCGCAGACAAAAGCGTCGCCCTGATGGAGCGTGCCTTCCTGGATGAGGACGGTCGCGACCGGTCCGCGGCCGCGATCGAGCTGCGATTCGACCACCGTGCCCCGCGCCGTGCGGTTCGGGTTCGCTTTCAGATCCATCACGTCCGCCTGCAGCAGAATCATTTCGAGCAGGCGCTCGATACCTTCGCGCGTGCGCGCCGAAACCGGAACGATAATCGTGTCGCCGCCGTAGTCTTCGGGAATCAGGCCGCGTTCGGTGAGCTGCTGCTTGACCCGATCGACGTTCGCCTCGGGGCGGTCGATCTTGTTGATTGCGACGATAATCGGCACGCCCGCCGCTTTGGCGTGATTGAGCGCTTCCACCGTCTGCGGCATCACGCCCTCGTCGGCGGCGACCACCAGAATCACGATGTCGGTGACCTTCGCGCCGCGCGCGCGCATCGCCGTGAACGCCTCGTGGCCGGGAGTATCGACGAAACTGATTCTGCGCCCGTTGATCTCGACCGTGTAGGCGCCGATATGCTGTGTGATTCCGCCGAATTCGCGCTCGGTCACATTGGTATGCCGGATCGCGTCGAGCAGCGAGGTTTTGCCGTGGTCGACGTGGCCCATCACGGTGACCACCGGCGGACGCGGCAGCGCTTCGCCCTCGACCGTTTCCTCACTCTCTTCGATCGCCGATTCCACGTCGAACGCGACGTTTTCGACGCTGTAGCCGAAATCGCTGGCGACCAGCGTCGCGGTGTCGACGTCGAGCACCTGGTTGAGCGTGGACATCACGCCCAAATCCATCAGCTTGCGGATAATCTCCGTCGCCTTCACGCCCATCTGGCGGGCCAGATCGGCGACGGTCACGCCCTCGGTAACGCGGACCACGCGCTTGGAGGCCTTGGGCGTCGTAATTTCGGTTTTGCGCTGCTCCTTGCCCGGCAGGGCGCGGCGTTTCTTGGGCACCCTGAGACCGCGCATCTCGCGTTCGGCCGCGATATCCGGGGCGCCCTTTTTGACTACGCGCTTTTTCTTGATCGTGCGCGCGGCGCCCGGCTTGGCCGAATCCGGCGGCGGCGGTCCGAAGCCCTCCTGCGGCGGCTGCGCAGCGGCGCCGGGGAAACGCGGAGCCGCCGGACGCGGCGGTCCGCCCGGACGCGCCGGAGCCGCGGCCGGACGCGGGGTGGGCGCGGGTTTGCGCAGATCGATTTTGCCCAGCACCTTGGGACCGCGCTGGCCGTCGTCCAGGCTCGGCGCCGCGGCATGCACGGCGCCGGTAAGATTGATCGTCCGGCCGGCTTCGGCGCCTGCGGCCGCCGGCTTCTCGGAACGGCGCAAGCGCGGCGCGCCGACGCCGGAGGAAAGGGTGGGAATCGAGGTGTTATCGCGCAGCGGTCCGCCCTGCGGCATTCCGCCCGGACGAATCTGTCCGGCCATGGTCGTCGGACCGGAAACTCGCGGCGGTCCCTGACGCGGCGGACGCGCTTCGCCGCCGCGGCCCGGCAGCGGTCTGCGTTGCGGCTGCGGCGCGGACGGCGCCGTGGCGGCCTGCGGCGATGGAACAGCCGCTTCGGGCTCCGGATGCGCGGCCGGGGCGATCGCTTCGGCCATAGGCGCCGCGGAGACGGGTTCGGGAAGGACCGGTTCGGCGGCGCCATTGTCGTGCGCCGATTCAACCTGTTCGGCGGCCGGCTCCTCCGCAACTTGCGCGACTATAGCCGATACCGGCTGCTCGGGCTCGACCGCCAACTGCGGCAATTCAGGTTCCTCAACGATCGGCTGCTCGAAAACCGGCGCGACAAACGGTTCTTCTGCCGTCTCGGGCTCGACTTCGAAATGAAAAGGCTCGCTCGGCGCGACGGACTCGGCGGCTCCCGCCTCGGGCTCGGTATGGCGGCGGCGGACGACGGTCGCGTTCAGGCGCTTTTCGACGGCGCGGCCGGCGCTGGTCTCGACGATTTTATCGCGCCGCAGAATTTCCGCGCGATGGGCCTGCTCGTCGAGATCGGCGCGAACCCGCTCGGTTTCTTCCTGCGACAGCAGGCTCGATTCCGAATGGGCATGCGGCAGGTTCAGACGGGCGCAACTCGCCATCACGTCTTCGAGCGCAACGCCCCATTCATTGGCCAATGTTTTAATCCGCTTCCGCGCCATCTTATCTATTTTATTCCAACTGCGTGCGGCTGACCAGCAACGTTCGTATTGATGCGGTCAGTGCGATTCGCTCCGCGCGGCCGATGCGCCGCCTGAGCGACCGGAATTCACGTTCTTTGCCTTTCGCGAACTTCTCAAGACATTCGTCCCGCCGATGCAAATACCCGCCCCGTCCCGGAGCGCGGCGGGCGCCGTCGTCGATACGCACGCCGCGGCCGTCGCCCACGATGCGCGCCATCGCGTCCTGCGCGTCGCGCCCCATGCAACCAAGGCAGGTGCGCGTCGGCTTATGACTTGACAGCGGCATCCGACGCTTCAACCGCTTCCGCTCCGGCTGCGGCGGCCTCTTCGATCGTTTCATCCTCGGCTTCGGCCCCCGCGGCCGCGCCGGCTGCGCTTTCGAGCGCCGCCGCTTCGGCGGCCTGCGCCCGTTCCTCTTCAAGGCGGCGCTTGGTCGCGACCCATTCGCGCGCCGCATGAATCAACTGTTTCGCGCGCTCGGGGCTGATGCCCTCGACCTCGAACGTCTCCTCGTTGGCGTCGGCCAACTGCTCGGCGGTGCGGAATCCCCACTGGAAGAGCAGTTCGGCGTTGATGTCGCCGATGCCCGGAATGGCGTTGAGCGAGGCGCGCGCGGCGCGGGCCTCTTCCTCCGCTTCCGAGTCGCTGCGCACGTCGAGCTTCCATCCGGAGAGCCGATGCGCGAGCCGGACGTTCTGGCCGCGCTTGCCGATCGCCAGCGAAAGCTGATCGTCCGGCACGATCACCTCCATCGCGTGCTCGTCCTCGTCGATGATCACCTTCGACACCTTGGCCGGCGCGAGCGCACGGCAGACCAACTCAGCCTGATCGTCGGTCCACGGCACGATATCGATTTTTTCGCCGCGCAACTCCTGCACCACCGATTGCACGCGCGTGCCCTTCATCCCAACGCACGCGCCAACCGGATCGACGTCGCTGTCCTTGGAATAGACGGCGACCTTGGCGCGGCCGCCCGGCTCGCGCGCGGACTGCCGAATCTCTACGATACCCTCGTAAATTTCCGGCACTTCCTGCTCGAACAATTTCATCAGGAACAGGTTCGAGGTGCGCGACAGAACGATCGAAAGCCCTTTTTCGGAAAGATCGACGTCGAGAATCAGTGCGCGGATGCGGTCGCCCTGACGGTAACGCTCGTGCGGAATCTGCTCTTTTTCCGGCAGAATCGCCTCGGTGCGGCCGAGATTGACGATCATGTTCTTGCGCTCGAAGCGCTGTACGATGCCCGAAACGATTTCGCCCTTGCGATCCTTGAACTCGTTGTAAATCTGTTTGCGCTCGGCGTCGCGGATATGCTGGATGAGGTTCTGCTTGGCGGCCTGCGCGGCGATGCGGCCCATCGTCGCGGTGTCAAGCTTGATCAGAATTTCGTCGCCGGACTGGGCTTCGGGATCGTATTTGGAGCGCGCTTCGCCGACCAGCACCTCGGCGGCCGGATTCGTAATCGAATCGACCACGGTCTTGATTTCGAACAGCTCGATTTCGCCCACGTCGGAGTTGAAGCGCGACTCGATATTGCAGTCGGCGCCGAACGTGCGCCGAGCCGCCGAATGCATCATCTCCTCGACCGCGTTAATCACGATCGATTTGTCGATTCCCTTTTCCTTGGAAACCGATTCGATAACCCGGTTCAGATCGCCCGCCATACCGCCTCCCGCGGCCGCAATGCGCCCGAGACCGCGAGCGCAGGATCGCGCGCGTCTCGTGCGAGATGCGTCCGTTCAGTCGAATTTGTGCTCGTAGTTCGCTCCCCGGATCTCGCCGTATTCAAATTGTCGCGCGCGGTGAGTCTCCTCGTCCTTGAGTTCGATGCCCGCCGGGCCGATTTCGGTCAGCTCGCCATAGAAAACCTTGCGGCCGTCGCGCGCCGCGTGCGTGCGCACCTTGATCCGGCGTCCGCGATGCGCCGCGAAATGCTCGACCTTGGTCAGCGGCCGGTTGATGCCCGGCGAGGCCACTTCGAGCAGGTAGCGGCCCTCGATCGGGTCGTAAACGTCCAGCAGGTCGCCGAGGATCGGACTCAGCTTCTCGAGATCGCTCAACGCGATACCGCCTTCGGGCCGGTCAACCAGCAGGCGCAGCAGAGAATTGCGCGAGCCCTTGCGGTACTCGACGCTCACGAGCTCGTAGCCCTGTTTCTCTATATGCGGCTCCAGCAATTCAACGACCTTTTTCGCCACCGGATTCAGTTGCAGCACCATCACCGGCCGTTTCCCCAACGGTTCGCCCGCAGGACCGAGTCGAAGAGATGCAATGTTCCCGGGAACAAGCGGCGAACCAACAAAAAAGTGGGCCTCAGCCCACGCCGGTAATCTAACACCTCTCGCCCGCGCGGACAAGGCGTCGCAGGATTGGGCAAATGTCGGTCCGAATTAGTTGCACACCTTTAGGCGATGGCCTAAATTTGGAAGCACAATGGCGCGCCAAGCGAAAGATTTGTGGTCAGCGTTGGCTGATTGCATCAACATTTGGCCCACCGAAGAGAGCTGGAAGACAAAGAAAGGCTCCTTGGCGGATGACTGGCGCAGAGTCGGTCAGGACATCTCGCAAGCGCGGAAGAAAACTCGTCTCCGGCGCGACGATCTCTCTCATGAAAATTCCTCCCGACGAAGCAGAGCCATCATCTCAAGAACCAACCTCGAATCCTCCAATAGCAGCAGGTGACAACGAAACTACGGATGATCGCAAGCCGATAGACGCTGAAGCGGAGCGTCCGCCCGGTAGAATCATCGCGGTTATTCGGCAGGAAGTTCGCCGAGAGTTACGGTTTTTCTCAGGCCCCTTGCCGCCTCCTGACGTTCTTCGCGAGTACAACGAAATCGTCCCAGGCAGCGCGGAACGAATCTTACAGATGGCGGAAAGGGAACAATCTCATCGCCATGGCGCGGAGACTCGCGACGGTGAGGGCGGCTTAACGCTTGCAAAGCGGGGACAACTCGTTGGGGCCGTTCTCGCTTTCATGGCTACGACTGGAGGAATGGCGCTGCTAGCGCTGGGAAGAAATATCTCTGGATTTGCTATTATCGCTTCGACCGTCGCTATCTTTGGCGCCGCATTCATCTACGACCGATGGCGACCGTCTTCATCAGAGAGGCTCGAACTCTCCACTGAAAAAAGCGCAGAACCCGGTTCTGACCTTCCGACTACTCCCCACTAGCCATCTGATTCAACATCAAATTAGGGCACTGCCCAGCAGCGCGGACCGTGCGAGTCGCGGCGCTGTCAACTATAGCGGAGCCAGCGGAGAATTTCCGAAAGCGCCGGCTTCTTGCCATACATCAGGATTCCAACCCGATAGACCCGCGACGAAAACGCGACCATCGCGAAAACCGACAGCGCCAGAATCGCGACGCCAAGCCCCTCCTGCCATCCGGAGGCGCCGCCCGCCGCCACCCGCATGCTCATCACGGTGGGCGTGAACGGCGGAATCATCGAGAGCGTTTCGGCCAGCCGGGAGCCTGGATGATCGGCAAGATAAAAAACGAAGACGCCGGAGAGCACCAGCGGCAGCGTAATCAGGAAATTCCACTGCTGCGCCTCGTCAACCGAGTTGAAGGCCGCGCCAACCGCGGCGTAAACCGCGCCGTAGAGCAAAAAGCCGAGAATGAAGAACGCGCAATATAGCCCGACGCTCGCCGCATTGAGCCCATCCGCCGGCATCATCGCGTGAAGCGAACTGTGCGTCAGCCAGGCGGCCGGCGCCAGGATCGCCGCGCCCATCGCCGCCCAAATCGCAAGCTGGGTCACAGCGAGCGCGCCGATGCCGAGAATCTTGCCCGCCATCAGTTGGCGCGGCGTCGCCGCGCACAGCAGCACCTCCATCACGCGCGACGCCTTGTCGTCGAGCACTGACCGCATCACCATCAGGCCGTACGACAGCAGCGTGATTTCGAGCATAAACACCACGGCGATTCCGACGATATATCCCGACGACGATTCAACGCGGCCCGGGGCCGGCGCGCCAAGCGCGATCGTGTCCAGATCGACTGGCGCAAGGGCGCGGTTGATTTCATCGTTTTCGAGACCGCGGCGCGCCAGCCGCGCGCGCGTGACGGCCCATCCGATCGCGCTCTGCAGGTAGTCGCGCTCGAAAAACTCCGCCGCGCCGCGCGAAATGAAATCGACCCGGCCGGTGCGGATCGCGGCGTCGTCGATCCAAATCACGCCGTCAATCAGCCCCGCGCGCGCCCGCGCCTCGAGCCGCGCCTTCTCGCCGGCGGTCGTCACCGGATCGATCGTCACCAGATAATGGCCCACGCCGCCCTTGCCCTCGAGTTGCGCGCGCAGCTCGCCGGCCAGCGCCGGATCCGCGCAGGCGATCGTGAGATGGCGGCGCTCGATTAGATTGGGCGTGGCCAAGAGCGGCGGAATAATGGTTATCACGATGAAAAATATCGGCGTGATCAGCGTGCTCAGGATGAACGAGAGCGAGCGCGCCCGCTGCACATACTCGCGCCATAGAATCAGGCCGGTCGCGCGCAAACTCTCAGCCGCCATCGCCGGCCCCTCCGACCGACGCGATAAAGATCTCCTCCAGCGAGGGTTCGATCGCCTCGAAGCGCGTGACGCGGCCCGACGCCATCGCGCGTTTGAGCAGATCCTGCGGATCGGTTCCCGGCCTGAGCCGCACTTCGAGATGGCCGTCGCGCCGGACGCAATCCGCGACCAACGCGCCGTCGGCAAGAAAATTGGCTTCGCCGTCGAACCCCAAAGCCACCCAATTTTCTGAAAAGCGCGCCCGAATTTCGCGCAAACCGCCCGCCAGCACCGCGCGGCCGCGATCGATCAGGCAGATTGAATCGCACAGCCGTTCCACCTGATCCATCCGATGCGTCGAGAGCAGAATCGTCGCGCCGTCGCGGCGCAACTCCGCAAGCACGTCGATCAGGACTGACGCGTTCAGCGGATCGAGTCCCGAAAACGGTTCGTCAAGAATCAGCAGGCGCGGGCGATGCATCACGGCGGCGATAAATTGCGCCTTTTGCTGCATCCCTTTGGAAAGTTCCTCGACCGGCCGCCGGAACCATTCGTCCAATTCCAGCCTGCCGCACCATCGCAGCGCGGCTTCGTCCGCATCGCGCCGCGCAAGTCCGTTCAGCCGCGCGAGATATCGCAGATGCTCATCGAGGCGGACTTTGCGATAGAGGCCGCGCTCTTCGGGAATATAGCCGACCGCGCGCAGATGGCGCCGGGCGAAGGGTTCGCCGAAAAGCCGCACCGCGCCGCGGTCCGGAGCGATGATTCCGACCATCATGCGGATCGCCGTCGTCTTGCCGGCGCCGTTGGGGCCGAGCAGGCCGAAGATCGCGCCCTCCCCAATCGCGAGAGAAACCTCATCGACGGCGATATGGCCGTCGTAGGCTTTGCTCGCGCGATCGAGCTCCAGAATATTCATTGCGGTGATTATAAGCGGATAGCGGCGCGCAGCGCGACGCGGATTTTCGGGGCAAGTCCGTTGCCGACAAGCTGTGGGATCCAGTGTGGCGTCCCGCAAATAAGTTTGTACTCCGCGTCGATCTTGCGCTCCGCTTGGATGCCCGGATCAAGTCCGGGCATGACCAGCTCTGTGCGTCATTGCCGGGCCCAGACCCGGCAATCCACCTCTTGTCGCCCCGCAGTGGGCGACCTGCGCGCCGAGCTGATCGGGCATCAGATGGAAGTTATTTGCGGGACGCCGCACTAGCGGAAATGCGGAATGATTTCAGAGGCGCAGGCGGCGATAAAATCCCGCCCCGGCAAATTCGGTTGCAACACCACGTGATTCGCCCACGGCGCCGCGGCGAGCAGCCGATCGAGCTGGCCGCGCACTTCCCGCGCGGAACCCATCAGGCAGAACCGCCGTGAAAGGTCGTCGGGAATTTCCGCGACCGCCGCGGCGGCCAGCTTCATATCCGCCGCATGATGAAAATCCGGGCGGACGGTTTTCAAGATTTCTTCGATCGGCGCGCACGGCCATGCCACGCCGAGCAGGCGCCAGAGCCGCGGATTGACTTCGTAATAGCCCGCCGCCATCACCCGTCCGCGCGCCCGCGCCAAATCCGCATCGTCGGCGATCACCGTATGAAAATGCAGCGCGACGAACAGCGCCGCCGGATCGCGGCCGGCCTCGCGCGCGCCGGCGCATAACTCGCCGTATGCCCATTTTACCAGCGCCGGATCGGCGCCGACCCGCATCACCACGCCGTCGGCCTCGCGCCCGGCCATCCGGAGCGTCTTCGGACCGCCGCAGGCGACGATCACCGGCACGGCGCGCGGCTGGTCGAGCCGCGACGGCGCCGTCCATCCCAGTTCGGCGCCTTCGCCCGCAAGCAAAGTCCGGATTGTGCGGACCGACCGCGTCATCTCGGCGAGCCGCGCCGGACGCAGGCCGGCCTGCCATACGGCGGTGTCGCCCTGCGCAATTCCGAGCAAAACCCGGCCCGGCGCGCGCACGTCAACCGCCGCGATACTGGCGGCGATCACGCTCGGATGGCGCGTGACGGGATTGACGATCAGCGTGCCGGCCCG
This sequence comes from Deltaproteobacteria bacterium, assembly GCA_021780225.1. GTDB lineage: Bacteria > Desulfobacterota > Binatia > Binatales > Binataceae > JADMIL01. The sequence goes on from JAJXZF010000026.1 coordinate 91,048, forward strand.
CACCCGCCCGGTGGCGGCAAGCGCGGTCGTGAGATTGAGAAAAACGTCGCCGGCGTGGAGTTGGCTGTCGGGGAACCAGAGCACGCCGAAACCGGCCCGCTCAGCGGCGCGCGCCGAGTCGGCCAAGCGCGCCGGATCGAGAAAGTTGAACCGGTTCGTTCCGAAAGTGATCGCCATCGGCGGCCGCGGTCGCGAAGCGCTCGAAGCGCGCGCCTATTCGTCGTCCTCGCGCAGCTTGGCGAGCACCGACAGATCCTCGAGCGTCGTCGTATCGCCGAGGGTATCGTCGCCCGACGCGATCTGCCGGAGCAGGCGGCGCATGATCTTGCCGCTGCGGGTTTTGGGCAGCGCGTCGGTGAAGCGCAGATCGTCCGGACGGGCGAGCGCGCCAATTTCCTTCACCACATGCTTGCGCAAATCGTCGCGCAGCGAGGGGTCGCCGTGCCGTCCGCCTTCGAGCGTGACAAAGGCGACGACCGCCTGGCCTTTCATGTCGTCGGGCCGGCCGACCACGGCGGCTTCGGCGACGGCGGGATGCGACACCAGCGCGCTTTCGATTTCCATCGTGCCCAAGCGATGGCCCGAGACGTTGATGACGTCGTCGACGCGCCCCATGATCCAGAAGTAGCCGTCCTGGTCGCGGCGCGCCCCGTCGCCGGTGAAATAGACGCCGTCAATCTGGCTGAAATACTGCTTCTGATAACGCTCCGGATCGCGGAAGATGGTACGCAGCATCCCCGGCCACGGCCGCTTGACAACCAGCAAACCGCCTTCGTTGGCGCCGACCGGTTTGCCGTCGCGACTCACAACCTCCGCCGCGATTCCGGGCAGCGGCAGCGTGGCCGAGCCGGGCTTCGTCGCAATCGCGCCCGGGATCGGCGAAATCAGGATTCCCCCGGTTTCGGTCTGCCACCAGGTATCGACAATCGGGCAGCGCTCGCCGCCGATCGTCTTGTGATACCAAATCCACGCTTCAGGATTGATCGGTTCGCCGACCGTGCCGAGCAGGCGCAGGCTCGACAAATTATGCTTCTTGACCCACGCATCGCCCCACTTGATAAAGGTGCGAATCGCGGTCGGCGCGGTGTAGAGGATGCTGACGCGGTATTTTTCGATTATCGCCCAGAAGCGATCGTTCTCCGGAAAATTCGGCGCGCCTTCGTACATCACGACCGTCGCGCCCGCCGCCAGCGGCCCGTAAACGACGTAGCTGTGGCCGGTGACCCAGCCGATATCGGCGGTGCACCAGTAGATATCCTCCGGCTTGAGATCGAATACCCACTTCATCGTCGCCAGCAGATGAGTGAGATAGCCGCCCGTCGTATGCACCACGCCCTTGGGCTTGCCAGTCGTGCCGGAGGTGTAGAGGGTGTAGAGCGGATGCTCCGAGTCGGCCTGATACGGCGGACAGTCCGGGCTTTCGCCGGGAACCGTTTCGTGCCACCAGACGTCGCGCTCGCGATGCATCGCGACGTCGTCGCCAAGCCGCCGCAGCACCAGGCATTTGCGCACCGACGGCGTGCGCTTGAGCGCGGCGTCGACGTTGGATTTCAGTTCGACTTTCTGCCCCCGCCGCCATCCGCCGTCGGCCGTGATCACCAGCTTGGCTTCCGCGTCGTTGATTCGATCGATCAGCGCTTCGGAGGAAAACCCGCCGAAGATCACGGAATGAATCGCGCCGATCCGGGCGCACGCCAGCATCGCGATCGCCGCCTCGGGGACCAGCGGCAGGTAAATCGCGACCCGATCGCCCGGCTCGATTCCGAGCTTTTTCAGCGCGTTGGCGCAACGGCCGGCCTCGTCCGCCAGCATCTGATAGGTCAGCACGCGCGAATCGCCCGGTTCGCCCTCCCAAATCAACGCGGCCTTGTTGCGCAGCGGTCCCCGCAGATGGCGATCGAGGCAGTTGCACGCGGCGTTCAGTTTGCCGCCGAGAAACCATTTGGCGAACGGAAATTTCCATTCCAATACCGTGTCGAAAGGCTTGAACCATTCAAGCTCGCGCGCGCATTCGGCCCAAAAACCCTCCGGATCGCGATCCGCGCGCTCGCGCAACGCATCGTACGCGGCGCGTCCGGACACGTGGGCATGGCGCGCGAATTCGGCGGGCGGCTCGAACTTCCGTTCTTCGCGCAAGACTGACGTGATATTCGTCGCGCTTTCGTTGGCAGCCATCGGAATTAAACCCTCCCGCGCGCTTCGCGCTTTTTGAGACTCAGGTAGAGCGACGCGGCGTCGCCGACCTCGCGGCGGTTCGATTGGATCTCGCGCAACCGGCCCAGCAGGCCGGACTCGGCGCTGGGCAAAAACTCCGCCGCCAGTTCCAGCGCGCGCGCCGCCCAGCGCAACGCGACGCGTCCTTCCGGCCCGCCGAAATCGTCGAAGAACCACGCGCAACTGGTGAGCGACGCATGCGCCGCCCGCTGCATCTCGGCCAGCCGCGCGAATCGTTCGCGGCGATCCTCGCCGGCTATCCGATGGCGCTCGAAATAGGCCTCGTGCACGGCGGGATTCGGATCGATCAGCAGGCGAATCGCGCCCGGCAGCGCCGCCGCCGGATCGGGCGCGCACTCGGGCGCGAAGCGATCGTAAACGAAATCGGCGTGGTTTTTCACGAGCTCCATCGCCTGCCGGAAGGGCGCGCGCCAATGCTGGCTGGTATGGCCCTCCAGGCGGCATCCGCATTCCGCGCGCCAGCGCTCGACGCCGTGGGCGCAACTCCATGCCGACGCGCCGCCGATTGCTAAGTCGCCGCGCGCGCCATGGCTCGCGAGGTAGGCGGCGCAGTTCGTCAGGGTCAGGCCGTCGCGCCGTTCGAGCAAATCGAACGCGCGCGCGAGTTCGGCGGCGCCGGTCTTCTTGTGATGGCCGAAGGTTTCGCCGTCGGTCGCGATCATCAGCGCGGCGCCGGGCGGAATTCCCTCCGCCGCGCGCGCGATATGATCCGCCAGACGCGCGCCGTCCGCCAGCGCGTCGCCGAACGAAACTTCGCGCGACAACTCGCGGTCGAAGCGGAACACCGCCACGCCGCGGCCGCCGTCCCGCCAGATAAACGGACCCGCCTCGCGCTCCGCGGCGCCATCGAAGCGGCCCTGCTCCGGCGCCAGAATCGTGTAGGCGATCCGCGCTTCGGCAAGCGCCGCGAGCGTCGGCTCATCGACGCCGCATTCCGGCAGCCACATCCCTTCCGGGCGCCTTCCGAACCGGTAGGCGAAATCCTCGATTCCCCACGCGATCTGCACGGCTTTGTCGCGATCGCTGAGCAGCGGCAGAATCGAATGGTTGTAGGCCTGCGCGATCGCCGGCCCATGTCCGCCGTGGCGCGCCGCGCCCGCCTCGTCGCCCCGGCGAATCGCGCGCCACGCGGCCCGGCCATGGCGCTCCAGCCACGACGCCAGCGTCGGGCCGAAATTGAAATTGAGCGCTTCGTAGTTGTTGCGGATGCGAACCACCCGCCCCTCCATCGTATGGGCGTGGGCGTTGGCGTTGTAACACTCGCTCAGAATCCGCTCGTTCCAGTTCGGAAACGGCGCCGCGCCGTGCTCGGGCGCGATCAATCCGGTCCACGGACTTTCGCGCGGCGGCTGGTAGAAATGGCCGTGAATTATTATATGCCGCGGTTCGCTCATCGGGCGCGCGCAGTTGGCTTCAGCGGACGACGCTCAGGCCGCCGCGACCGCGAAGCTGCCCTTGACCGCCGCCTCGCCCTTCTGGTTGACGACCTCAAGCTCGCCCTCGATCAGTTTCTCGCCGTTTTTCTCGCTCTTGCCGGTCACCTTGCCGCGGCAGGTCAGGGTGTCTCCCGGCCAGACCTGGCGGGCGAAACGCACCTTGAAGCGGCGCACCTGCCCGGCGCCTGCGAAATCCGTCAGACAGCGCGACAGGCATCCCGCCGTCCACATGCCCTGCGCGAACACCGTGGGGATTCCGGCCGCCTCGACGAAGGTCTGATCGTAGTGCAGCGGCACGAAGTCGCCCGAGGCGCCCGCATAGCGCACGAAGTCGGGACGCGACACGTTATCGATCGTCACGGTTGGAATCGCGTCGCCGGCCTTCACGTCGTTGTATTTGATTTTCGCCGCCATCGCCGTTTCTTCCTCGCTAATCCGAATCGGGCGCGGGCCGGCTGGTCCGCGCGCAAGTTTAATCGCGCCGCGAACGCTTCAGCCGCCGACCGCCTGGCCGGTCTCGACCAGCGTGCCGCGCGCGTAGGCGACCACCTCGCCCTTTTGATTTTTGTATTCGGTCTCGGTGACCATGAAGGTCATCTTGCCGCCGCGGCCGCCCGCTTTTTCGTAAACGTCGGCGATCCGCGAGGTTCCGGTCAGCACGTCGCCGACGAAGATCGGCTTGAGGAACTCGAATTCCTGCTCGCCGTGCAGAATCCGGCGCAAATCGAAGTTGGCGGCCGGCATCGAATCCTCGCCCATCCAGAACGCCGCCACCTGCAGGAAGGTCGGCGGCACGGGGACGCCGCCGCACTCCTTCTTCGCCAGCTCCGGATTGAAATAGACCGGATTCGGATCGCGGATCGCGCGCGCGAATTCGCGCACCTTGCTCCACTCGATCGGCATCGTGAACGGTTTGCCGGTCTTGCCGACAATGCTCTTGTCGATTGGCATCGGATTATTTTCCTCTTTCGCCCGGATATGGTTCGCGGCCGAACGCTTCGGGTCCGCCGCCGCTTCACAAATTGATTCCCTGCGCCACCAGTTCGCGGTTCCAGGTCGCGTCGCCGAAGGTGAATTCCGAGGATTTCGCGCGCTTGAAATAGAGGTGCAGGTCGTGATCCCAGGTGAAGCCGATTCCGCCGTGCACCTGAATCGCCTCCGCCGTCACCTTGCGATAGGCGTCGGAGGCCGCCGCTTTGGCCAGCGCCGCCGCCAGCGGCGCCTCCGCAACTTCGTTGCTCACCGCCCACGCTGCGTAGTAGACGGCGGACTTCGCGCTCTCGACGTCCACCATCATGTTGGCGCACTTGTGCTGAACGGCCTGAAAGCTGCCGATCGGCCGGCCGAACTGCACGCGCATCTTGGCGTATTCGACCGACATTTCAAGCGCCTTCTGCGCGCCGCCCATCATCTCCGCCGCCAGCATCACCTTGCCGCGATCGATCGTGTCGCGCAGCGTCTTCCAGCCGCCGCCCGCCGCTCCGAGCGCTTCGTCCGCGCCGGCGCGAACGCCGTTGAGCCGCACCTCGGAGAGTTTGCGGGTTTGATCCATCGTCTTGAGCGGCGCGATTTCGACTCCCGCCCGGCGCGCATCGATCGCGAACAGCGTCACGCCGTCCTCGCCGGCGCCGCCGGTGCGCGCGGCGACGATCAGGAGGTCCGCCAGATGGGCGTCGTTGACGAACAGCTTGACGCCGTCGAGCGTGAAGCCGTCGGCGGATTTCTGCGCGGCCGCCTTGATTCCGGCGGCGTCCCAACCGCCCGGCGGCTCCATCCATGCGAGCGCCGCGATCGTCTCGCCGGCCGCGATCTTCGGCAGTATCGCGCGCTTTTGCGCGTCCGAACCGGCGCGCCGAATCGCCTCCGCGGCCATCGCGGTCCAGATAAACGGCGACGGCAGCAGCGCCCGCCCCATCTCTTCCATCACCAGCGCGAGATCGACATAGGTCAGACCGGCGCCGCCGAATTCCTCAGGAATCGCAAGCCCGGTCCATCCCAGCCCGGCCATCTTTTTCCAGACGGCCGGGTCGTAACCGCGCTCATCCTCCATCAGGCGGCGCACCGCCGCCGGCGGACATTCCTTGTCGAGCAACCCGCGCGCGCTGGCGCGCAACATCTCCTGCTCTTCGCTGAATCCAAAGTCCACGACGGATCACCTTTCCCGATAATGCCACAGCCCGCCGCCATCCTCGATAGCGCGGACAAGCCGCGACAGTTTTCACAGCGCGAAACCGGATACCATGGGCCAGCCCGGCCCGACAAGTCACTCCTTGCGATCCTGCTCCTCAAGTTGCAGCAACTCGAAATCGCGCACGTTGCCGCCGTCGACGATCAGCGTCTCGCCGGTGATGAAGCTGGCGGCGGCGGACGCCAGGAAGATGCACGGGTAGGCGATATCCTCGGGCCGACCGAAACGGCCGAGCGCACGCGCCCGCAGCATCGCGTCCTTCACCTTCTCGTTGGGCCAGATGCGTTCCGCGGCCCCTTCGGTCGTGACCGGACCGGGGGCGATGCAGTTGACGCGGATTCCATGCCGGCCCCATTCGCCGGCGTGCGCCGTCGTCAGCCGGATCACGCCCGCCTTCGACGCCGAATAGGGCAGCATCGTCGAGGAGCCGTGGACGCCCGCGGTGGACGACAGGTTGATTATTACGCCGGGGCTTTTCTGCGCCAGGAACTGCCGCGCCGCCGCCTTCGAGCAGAAAAAAACGCCGTCTAGATTGATCGCGACCACCGCCCGCCAGGCGTTGGGCGAAAGCTTGAGGCTGGGCGCCGTGATGCTCGCGCCGTGGTTGTTGATCATCACGTCGAGCCGCCCGAAATGGCGCGCCGCCGCGGCGATCATCTCGTCGCACTTGGCGGCGTCGCGCACGTCCACGACGAACATCTCGCAGCGGCCGCCCTCCTTGCGGATACCGTCGCGGACCGGCTCCAGATGCTCGGCGCTGCGGCTGGCGATCAACACCGGCGCGCCGCGCAGCGCGAATTCGCGGGCGATCGAGATGCCGATGCCGGTGCCGCCGCCGGTGACGATCGTGACCTTGCCCTCGACGCTGAATACGTCTTTCAACTCCGTGAAGCCTCCCCGAAAGGGTCGCCGCAGCCTTGCGGCGCGGCACGTCTCTTTCATGTATCGCACGCCGAGGTTCTCGGCCAAACCCCCGCGCGCGGATCGCTTCGACCAGATGCGGCTCTGCCGCGCCCGCCGATGGTTTACCGGGTCAAGCCTGTTCATGACCGGCTCAGCAGGCGCGAATCGATGTCACAATTTGTTGACTTTATTGCCATAAAAAACTAAATAACGGCGAATAGAAGTTGAACAATGTCGGATTTTCCGACCAAAACCCAAAAGGGGAGGAAGTCATGAGGAATCGAGTCAGGTTTGCAACCGTGGCGATGGTCGCGGCGACGTTGATCGCCGGAACGGCCTTCGCCCAATCCGCCGGCAGCTTCGCCGGCGATTTCCTCGGACCGAATGGCGTCGCGAATATCGTTACGACGCAAGTCTGTTCGGCAACCGATAGCACCTGCCTGTCAACCCAAACGGTTCCCTTGCTGACGGCCACGGTCAAGGTGTCGGGCGCCAGCAACAAATCCCTGATGTTGATGGGCTCGCTCGAGGACGCGCTCTACACCGACACCTCGAACAGTGGCGGCGGCAGCAAAAGCACGTCGTCCGCGACCGGCAGCATCGTGGTGACGCCGGTCGTCACCGGCGGCGGATGCCCCGCCGGCGGATGTCCGGTTTACCCGAGCTCGGTGACTTTCGCGGCGCGGACCCAGACTCTGACCGCCAATCTCGGAAGTTGTTCTGTGACCGGTGGAACCACCACGCTTACCTGCACCGACACCGACACGATCGATTTGCTGCTGAGCACGATGTCGGCGAATTCGTTCAACTTCCTGATGCCGAACATGGGTGAAGGCGTTTACACCGTAACCTTCAACGTCGCCATCACCGCGAGCGCGACCTCGGATTCGCTCAGCGCCGGCGCGACCGCCAAGGCAGGAATCGATGTCGCCAGCCTCGGCGTGCTGACGGTGCAGACGCAGACGCCGTTCAATTCGTTGAATTTCAGCGACTGACCTTTCTTTTTGTCGAATCGGCCGCGCCGTCTGGCAAGGGCGGCGCGGCCGTAATTTCTGCCGCCCATCCGCAAGCACGAATGACAAGCAATTAATGGGATGCCGGAGCGCCGAGCGTTGACCGCTCGCGCCGGCGGCGAAATTCCGGATGCGCCTAAACGACGCGGGCCGCGGCGGCGCCAACACTGCGCGCGACGGCGGCGCGACGGCCGCGCGGTCGCGCCCGGATTTGCATCTCGGATGCGCCCGAGCTTTCGATTCGGCGGCGGCGCTGAACGGCATGCTTCCAGCCAATCACGCGCCGCCGCAACAACCCCGCATCGATTCCCAAAGCCTCGCAAACGATGGTGAAACTGAGCGCGTTGGCGCCCGGCGTATCGCGCATGATCCAGCGCTCCGCGTCCACGTATAAACGCCGGGCCGGGGTCAATCGCGCATGCGCGCCCTTCTGATAAACATTTATCGCATCGGTCAGCAGCGCCAGCATCAGGCGCTGCTCGCCGGACAGGCGATGGCCGCCCGACACGTCATAGTACTGGCACGGCAGGATTAGATCAGAACTGCCGGAGGCGAAAGCCGGCTCGCTGGATACGGCGCAAAATCTCGAACTCATCGACGATGTCCCCTGCGATCGAAGTCCGTCGCGCATCCGGCGCTCGCCGCTTCCCCCGAAGCGGGAAAATCCAGCGCCTGAGCGAACGATCAATTCGACCGACGAACATTGAACACCGCCGCTCCGCATTTGGTTCCAGAAATTTCTCTGAAAAAACACGGATCCAAGCGTCGAGAGCGGAGTCTCCGAAGTAAAGATTAAGCGAATTAATTCAACCGCCGAGCCGTTGTAGCGCGGCCCGCGCTTTATCGACCGATCCCGCGTCGGCTTGCGGACCCGCGGCCGACGCCGCCAGACGATAGTGGACGACGGCCGAGGCGCGGTCGCCCATCGTTTCGTATATGTTCGCCAGATTAAGCTGCGCCTCGGCGCTTTGCGGACAGGCGGTCACGGCATCCTGATAGTAACCGACGGCGGCTTTAACCTCGCCCGCGGCCATTCGTTCGCCGCCTTTTCGCGTCGCCTCGTGCATCACCGCCGGATCGCACGCGCCTGGTTTGGGTGGGGCCGTACTGTACGCATTCGCGGCGTTACGCGCTTTAAGCGCGGCGACTTCGCGTTGCAGTTCAGCGAGTTGGACACGCTGCTCGGACAACTCCTGCTTGTTGGCGTCGATCTGGCCTTGCATGCATCCGCCAATGCCGAAGGCCGCAAGCAAAACCAGGACAGCTATAGCGCGCACCGATCGCAGCATTCCGATAAGATAATCCGGCGCGCGAAAGCCAAGTCAACCGCGCGGCGTGGCCTTCCACCCAACGCCGGGTTGTCTTCGCCCAGTCGCAAACTCACAGGAGCGCCGGCGCATCATGATGAAACCACGGCTTGTTATCGGTCTCGCGTTTGTGGCGATAATTCTGGTCATGAGCGGATCCACGTCAATTACAAAAGCCGCGACGGCGGAACCTGCGGAGCTCGCGCCGACCGAGGCGTTGCAGCGGCTGCTTGAAGGCAACGCGCGCTACGTTTCGAACCGGCCGGAGCATCCCAATTCCCGGCCATCGGCGGCGCCACAACATCCGATCGCCGTGATTCTTTCATGTTCGGATTCGCGGGCGCCGTCCGAGATCATTTTCGACCAAGGCATTGGAGATCTTTTCGTGGTGCGGGTGGCAGGCAACACGTATGACAAAATGCTGCTCGAAACCATCGACTTCGGCGTCGAGAACCTGGGCGCGCGGCTGATTCTGGTGGTCGGTCACGACCAATGCGGCGCGGTCGCGGCCGCGGTCAAATCGTATCCCGATCCGCACGCCGGCGAGATGATTAGAAACATTTACCCTGCCGTAAAAGACGCCAAAGACGCCCATGGCGACCAAGGCTCGGCGGCTATTTCGATCAATGCGATTCTCGTCGCCGCGCGTCTGGCGGCGGAGCCGCAGTTGTCGCATCTGGTCGCGCACGGCAAACTCAAAATTCTGCCCGCGCGTTACGAGACGGCGACCGGCCGCGTGAAAATTCTCGGCGGCGAATGATTCTGGCGCGTTCCGGCGATGTGCAATTTCGATCTGGAGTGATGCGAAGATGGCCAATTCGAGCGGCAAACCAGTTGCGATCGTGACGGGGGTGGGGCCGGGTTTGGGCGCCGCCCTGGCGCGGCGCTTCGCGCCCGCATACACGCTCGCAATCAACGCGCGCAGCGCCGCCTACTTGAAAGAATTGGGCGACGAATTGCGCGCGGACGGAGCCACGGTGCTCGAGACGCCCGCCGACCTCGGCGATCGCGCGCAGGCCGAGGCCGCCTTCGCGATGGTCCGGGAGCGGCTCGGCATCCCGGAAGTGCTGCTCTACAACGCCGGAACCGGGACCTGGGGCAATATCGTCGAGATAACGCCCGAGCAATTTGAGGCGACCTGGCGCGTCAATGCGTATGGCGCATTCCTGGCAGCCAAGGCCTTCGCCCCGGACATGATCGCACGCGGCCGGGGCGTGATGCTGTTCACGGGCGCGACGGCCGGCGTGAAAGCCGGGCCGCGCTCGGCGGCGTTCGGACCGGGAAAGTTCGCGATGCGCGGCTTGGCGCAATCTATGGCGCGCGATCTCTCGCCAAAAGGCATTCACGTCGCCTGGATCAACGTGGACGGCGGCATCGACACGCCGCGCGTGCGCACGCGCTACCCGCAGTTAAATCCCGACGATCTGCTCAAGCCGGAAGCGATCGCCGAGACCTACTGGCACGTCGCCCATCAGGATCGCAGCGCTTGGACGATGGAGTTGGAAGTCCGGCCGTTCAAGGAAAAATTCTGATTGCTGGCGGCGCCATTTCCAGTGTCCCGAGTCTGAAATTCTTTGAAGAAAAAAGCTTATGAATTGTTGATGTTTTGGCCAAAATATATGCTATGGATCTCTAACTCAGGGCACTAGTGGGGCGTCGCCCGAATAAGTTAGCACTCCGCGTTTAGCTTGCGCTCGGCGTGGATGCCCGGATCAAGTCCGGGCATGACACACTCTATGCGTCGTTGCCGGGCCCAGACCCGGCAATCTATCCCTTATCGCCCCACAGTGAGCGGCCAGCGCACCGAGCTGATAAGGCATCAGATGGAAGTTATTTGCGGGACGCCACGCTAGTGTGCGGGATCCCGCACGATCACGCCTTGGATGAACGTCGTCTGGCGCCCGTCGACCGTCTTCGCCACCAAGGTGCAGACATAATTTCCCGGAACACTGTAGGTGTGAAAAATGTAAAGCTCAGGCGGCAACGACGAGACACTGCCGTCGCCGAAGTTCCATGAATAAGTCAGGAAGCCGATCCCTTCCGGGTCGTCGGCCAGAACAAAAAAGCCTACTTGCAATGGCGCAGCACCGTATGACGGCGCCGCCAGCATCGATCCCGTAATCGGCTGCCTGATGCGCATCTTCGGGATCGGCGGCGGCATCGACAAATCGGCCTGGGACGAGCCGTTCACAGGCGGAATCGAAGGTTCGCCGGAGCCGTTCATCGAGCCGTCCTGGGCGAGGGCCGACGCCGTCAACGCCGCGGCCAACAGCGCCGCGATCGCGGCGGCCGCCAGCGGCCGCATGAGGGCGCGCGCGATCGCGCGGACGCCGCGATCAGAAGCGCCTGGGTTTAAATCGGTTCCGCTGCGCGAATTAATCAATCTTCCGACCACCACATTTAGCCTGATTCTGATTTCGATTTTAGCGCAAAATGGCGGTCCGCGCCGACCCCGATCCGCCTCCGCCGCCCGCCGATTGCGCGACCCGCTATTGCATGATCAGGCCGCCGTCCGGATGGAGAATCGAGCCGGTGAAGTAACCGCCCTCTTCGCTCGCCAAAAACAGCGCGGTATTCGCGACATCGACCGGCTTGCCGATTCGGCGCAACGGCGCATGGCCGATCATCCGGCCGAAATTGGCGCTCTCGCGCAGGTCCTTGGTCATCGGCGTGTCGATTACGCCGGGGCCGATAGCGTTGCAGTTGATATTGAAGCGGCCCAATTCGAGCGCCATGTTCTTCATCAGCATCCAGACGCCCGCCTTGCTGACGGCGTACTCGCCCGAACCCTTGATCGGAACCTTGGCCGCGCCCGACGCGATCGCGATAATTTTGCCGCCTTCGCCCTGCGCGATCATCTGTTTCGCGGCGGCCTGACAGCACAGAAAACAGCCGTCGAGATTGATCGCCATCAGCCGGCGCCACTCCTCGAACGGAATTTCGTGCAGCAGCTTGTGGACGACCTCGCCCTCGCCGTAACGCGCGTGCGAGACGCCCGCCGCCGCGAGCAGAATATCGAGCCGGCCAAATTCCGCGACGGTCTTCGCGACCATCGCGTTGACCTGCGCCGGATCGCTCACGTCGACCTGAATCGCAACCGCCTTGCGTCCGAGCTTGCGGACCGCAGCGGCGGTTTCTTCGGCCTGCGCGGCTTGACGGTCGGCCACGGCGACGTTGGCGCCCTCTTCGGCGAAACGGATCGCGCTGGCGCGGCCGATTCCGCTGGCGGCTCCGGTAATCAGGGCGTTTTTGCCCTCTAATCTAAGACTCATCGCAAAACCACTCTCCGCATGACCGCGCCCGTCCGCGCGGCGGACGTGGCGCGAAATTATTTCCGCTCCCGTAGTTATCACGCCCGCCACACGTCGTTCCAGCGGAATAGAAAGAGATCGCGGAAGCTCCATCGATCCAACATGATTCATCTGGGTGCTCAAGATCGATTTTAAAGCAGTGATCGTACGAATTTATTGTCTAGAGTATGTTCCCACGTAGCATTCCGATGCTAAGCGACAGGAAATATTCGGAATTCATTTCCGCCGCAGGTCCGTAATAATCTTTTTTGGCGCTTGAGCCAGAAACACTTCATCCCACGTAATTAATTAAAGGAGCCAAGCGTGCACATCTTCCAAATACAAATTCACCCAAATCAGCCTGGCGAAGAAGTTGAATACGCCAAAAATGGCCTGATCCGAACGCGTGAGATCGGACTCGATTTCAGTGAACCGCGCAGGCGAGTTATAGAAGACTTAGGGCTTGATGGAATACCAATGGCGATTGTGCCGAACTTGACGACAACGCCCCGCGATTGCTACGCTTCCGCAAGCGGCTGAATGCCGCGATGCGGAGGCGCGCCGAATGGATCGACAGTGGACGGATCATTACGTTTGGCGATGGATCGAGCAGATTGCTCGTCAAATGCAGTCGTTCGGGCGAGGTCAGATCGTGGGCTTGATTTTGGCGGTTCTCATTCTTCTGTATCAACTTCATTCAGGGTTGATACAGTCTGCCGATTTCAAGAGAGCAGGTTTTGAGACGATCGCCTATCCGTATGTTACGCTCATCATTCTTTATTTTCTGTTCGAGGCAATTCGCGCGCCAATCGTCTTAGACCGCGAGCGTCAGAAAGAAATCGAAGAATTAAAGATAGACTGTAAAAAGGCTACGGATAACGTGCTGGGCGCCGAAGAGGTTCGGGCGCTTACGGAACATACGGCCGCGCTCAAGGCGCAGACGCACGAAATGAAAGCGCAAGCGATGTATCGACGAATGGATGAAACGAAGGAATTGGTTCGCGGATGGCTCAAAAGCACGAAATCCAAAGAACCAAATGACGATGATGTTTAAGCAAAAAATAACGCATTTTTTCTGCCGCCCATGCGCCGATTATCACCTCAAAACGCATCCGCACTATCGCGCGATGAAGCGGCGCAAGGCGAAGCGCGCCCAAGAGAAAGCGGCCAAGGCCGCGCAAGAGGCTCAGCAATAGCGCCGTGCTCGCGGGAATTGCAGGTTCAGTTGGACGGGGCATCTGGTTGAGCGATGCAGAAGCGCTGGCCAGTTCGGGCGCCTCAGCATCCTGCTATCGCCGCGCCGAAGATGTCGGCGTTCTGGCGATTGTCATGCCGGAACGAAAATTCGTTCAGGTACAGCGGCAGGTACTTCTTGCTGACGTGGTGGTAAGTTCCGATCACGCCGCGTTTCAGCAGCGACCAGAAGTTGTCGATGTTGGCCGTATGCACTTCGCCGCGCACATACTCGCCGGCCGAATGGTTCACGGCGCCGTGCTTGAAGCCGCTCGCCGTCAGATAGCCGTAACCGGGATGGTCGTCGGTCGCGACCAGATCGACCTTCTCGCTGACCGCCTTGCGCACAAAGCCGTTGAGCGTTTTCGCGTCGGCGTGTTCGATCATCCGGCAGACCACGTTGCCCTTGCGGCTGATCGCGCCGATCACCGGGGTCTTGTCGCTGCCCAAGCCGCGCTTGCCGCTGCGCTTGTTCGCGTGGCGGTTCTTGTCCTTGCCGCCGATGTAGGTCTCATCGACCTCGACGATGCCCATGAGCTTCCGAAAGTCAGGGTCCGCCATTCCGGCGCGGAGCCGATGGCACATGAACCACGCCGTCCGATAGGAACCGGAGCCGATCATGCAATGGATTTGAAGAGCGCTGATGCCCTTCTTGCTGGTCAGCATGAGGTAGAGAACCTTGAACCAGACCAACAGCGGATAGTTGGTATTCTCGAAGATCGTTCCGGCGATAACCGAAAAGCGATAGGCGCTCTTGCCCGCTCCGCATTTCTTGCATTCCCAAGTGAACGGGCGCGCCTTGCCAGCGTAAACCTTGTCGTTGCCGCAACGCGGGCAGCGCACGCCTTGCGGCCAGCGCTGCGCCGCGAGAAAAGCTTTGCACGCCGTTTCGTCCGGAAACATCCGGTCGAACTCGGCCAACGTCATCTGCCGCGTGATTTTCGGCTCGCCCGCTGCAACCGTGCTGTCCATAAGGTAAACATAGCGCATCCATGAACTGTCGTCAAGTCCGGCATAATCGCCATTTAATTTGGTTGTTCGTTTCTCTTCATCAGTGCGAAGATCAACCGAGGGAAGCCGGTGCGCGCGAGATTGTGAACGGCTGTTCGCGGCAAATCGTATGTATCGACGGCAAACTTCCGGCGGACGTGAGCGGATGACAGGCTTGGCGAGCTTCTAACGGTTCCGACGGAGTTTCCTGTATCATCGCGCTTTCGTGAGACGGCGGCGGCAGGCCGCGGATACGAGGCGTTATCGGTTATCGGCGGCGCGGGAACGGGCGCCGCGGGTTGAGCATATGAGCGCAATAGCAGTCGAACTCCCATCTGAAATTCGAGCGGCCTGCGACGGCCTGACCGCCTTCGCGCGCGCCGAGGTGACGCCGCGGCATGAACAGCATCGCGCGCTGTTGGAGGATCCGCGAAAACTGTATCGCGAGGACGGGCGGTTTTCCGACGACGCCGTCGCCCTGATTCGCGACGTGCGCCGCGCCGCCGCGCGCGCGGGCTTCTACACGATGTGCGTGCCGGAAGCGCTCGGCGGCGGCGGCCTCGGCCATCTGGCCTACTACGCCGGATGGGAACATCTGTTCCGCCTGTGCGGCCCGCAGAACTGGCTGATGCTGTACGCGATCAGCCACTGGGCGTTCGGACCGAGCCGCTTGCTTGAGCGGGTGACCGACGAAGCGCGCAAGCGGATTCTGGAGCCGATGAATGCGGGCGACGCCTCGATGTGCTTCGGCCTCTCGGAGCCCGGCGCCGGCTCGGACGCGGCGGCGCTCGCGACGCGCGCGGCGCCGCACGGCGACGGATGGAAAATCTCGGGCCGCAAAATCTGGACGACGAATGCCCCGGTCGCCGATTACTGCATCGTATTCGCAGTCACCAATCCGGCGCTGGCGGCGGCGCGCCGCGGCGGAATCTCGGCCTTTCTCGTCCCGACCAAATCCCCCGGCTTCGAAGTGCAACGGGTGGTGCGGCTGTTCGGCCATATCGGGGGCGACGAGGCCGAACTGCGGCTCGATGAGGTGTTCGTCGAACCGTGGCAACTGGTCGGCGAGCTCGATCGCGGTTTCGAAGCCGCCCTTTACGGCGTCTCGCTCGGACGCATCTACAATTCGGCGCGCGCGGTGGGATATGGCAGATGGGCGCTGGAGCGTGCGATCGAGTACTCCAAGGTGCGCGAGACGTTCGGACGGCCGATCGCGGACTATCAGGGCGTAACCTTTCCGCTCGCCGAATCGGCGGCGGAATTGCACGCGGCGCATCTGATGGGCCTCAACGCGGCGGCGCTGCTCGATCAGGGGCAGGCGGCGGTGAAGGAGCTTTCGATGACCAAGGCCTACTCGGTCCAGGTCGGATTTCGCGCCGTCGATCGCGCGATTCAGACCCACGGCGCAATCGGTTTCACCAACGAGCTTGGACTTTATCACGCATGGCATTCGCTGCGGATCGTCAACGTCGCCGACGGCACGAATGAGATTTTGAATCGCACGGTGGTGCAGCGCCTGATGAAGGGCGACACCGAGCTTTAGCCGCGCTCAGGATCCGGCGGCGTTCGATATTCGATTGTGGCGGATCGACGGCAGGAGCATCGGAGTCTTGCGCGCGTAAGCATCGTAGGCGCGCTCCCGCAATTCGGCGCGCAGGAATCGCTCCTCGCGCCGCGCCCTGAGATAGAGCGCCAGGGTTAAAATCGCAGCCCCTGGCGACGCCGCGACAGTTCCTTTCTCAAGCGCGGTCGCGAAAGCGGCGACGAGCAGGCCTGAATAGATCGGATGGCGCACGAGACGATAAGGTCCCGTATCAACGACCTGGTGATTCGCCTTCGCCGCCATCCCCCATGACGACCACAAATAGCCCAAGTGGATGCGCGCCCACCACGTAAACGACAATCCGGCGGCCGTCATCGCCGTCAATAGCCACTGCAGAAAATCATCGAGCCGCCAGAGCCGCTTTTGCGCATAATCACTGTGGTTCGGGACGAGCGCGAACATCAGGACCGCGCCGAGGTATATGAGTCCGCGAAGTAATATCTCGCTGGTCCAGCCGCCGCGCTTTGCGACGCGGCTCGACCAGAACGTCGCGATGATCCACGAGACCAGCCACGCGAACCACAGCGCTGTCGTTATCCATTCAGGAGACATACGGCCGCATCTCGAAACCCGACGCCGGCGAGTCTGTGTTTCTTTTATAAAAGACGGATATGCGAACGATCGAGCGAGGACCTGATCGGTTTCGATCGCTGTCCGGGAGAATCGCTAAAAAGATCGCGGACGAAGATGCTGGGCGCTTCGAGCTGAAATTCAGCCATATTGGCGTGACGGACAAGCGTGCGCAGTATCAATGGCTTCCTCCGTTTTCAATCAGTTAAGAGAATGGCTGGTTCTCGCCTATATCGCGAACGCGACTGTATAAGCTCGATTGTATAATTCCGGTCGATGCGATTATAAACAGCGGCCGGCGATTTCGCCGATCGGCGGACGACTGACGCAGCGACGATTCCAATGGCGCGCGAACGGGCGAACTTCGCTACGATAGTCCATCGCACGAGTCCCCGGAACGGCGCGAATAACGTTATGACGACGGAGGCCGGTTTTCGATGAAACTCGCACTGTACCTGCCAAACTTCAGGGACAAAGTGACGGTGAGCGAAATCGTGGATCTCGCGCGCCTCGCCGAAGAGCTTGAGTTCGATTCGATCTGGACTCTCGACCGTATCGTGGTTCCGGAGGCGTCCGATCGCGGAGAGCTGCGCAAACCATTCGGTTTCATGAAGGAGTTCCCGCGCTCGCTGCCGGTCGCCGCGAGAGGCGAGTTCCTGCACGGCTTGCCGCTGATTCCATATTTGGCGGCGATCACGAAAAAAATCAGAATTGGAGTCAGCGTGATCGACACGCCCTATCGCGCGCCCGGCGTGCTGGCCGCGGAGATCGGCACATGGGACCATCTCGCGGGCGGAAGGATCAACGTCGGCGTCGGTACGGGGTGGATGCCGGAGGAGTTCGAAGCGGCAAGCGCCGCGCACATCTACGAAAAACGGAACAAGCACGTAATCGAAACGATCGAAATCATGCAGGGCGTCTGGACCAACGACCTCTTCGAGTATCACGGAGAATTCGCGTCATTCCCGAAATGCGGTTTCGGCGTCAAGCCGGTTCAGAAGCCGCATCCGCCAATTTTCTTCGGCGGGTTGGGCGTGCCGAAAATCGCGGCGAAGCGCGTCGCCAAATATGGATTGGCGGGATGGATCGGCATTCAGGACACGCCCGATGAAATCAAACGATGGCGCGCGGCGATCAAGGAGGAGCTGGAAACGATCGGCGGCGAACGCACGATCGACGATCTCGAAATCGCGAGCATGCTTTTCTTCGATATCACGAGCGAAAAAACCGACCAGACGCCAAATGGAAAGCTGACGCTTTCGATGACGGGTACGCCGCAGCAGCTAATCGACAATCTTAAGCGCTACAAGGAAGCGGGGTTGACGCTTCCGCTGCTCTGGCCGCCATTCAAGGGCGTTCCGACGGCGAAAACGATCGTCGACCTGCGGCGCTTGAAGGAGGATATCCTGCCGAAGATCGATTAGGCGTTTTGCCGCGGTGTTCCGCGTAGCGTCGCCTTAGAGCGCTGACTGGCGCCACGGGCGCCGGCGCAACCGCGCCGCGCGCGAGGGAATCGAGCCGAAATGGTCCGTATCCGGTGCGGATCAGACGGGTGACGCGCAAGTCGTAACGCGCGAGCAGTCGTTTGATCTCCCGGTTTTTACCTTCACGGAGCGTTATCGTGAGCCAGCAATTGGCGCCTTGGCGGTGATCGATCGCCGTCTCGGCGGGCCGATAGCGAATGCCGTCGATCGTCTGAGGCCGGCCGAGATTCGCAATCAGGCTGTCATCAACCCTGCCGTTGACGCGAACACGGTAGGTCCGGGCGAACTCCTGCGCGGGATGTTCAAGAAAACGCGCAAGTTCGCCGTCGTTGGTGAGCAGCAAAAGACCTTCGGTGTTGATATCGAGCCGCCCGACGGAAATCACTCGCGGCAGATCTTTTGGAAGATTCGCGAAGACGGTCGGCCGGTCTTCAGGATCGCGGGCGGTCGTAACCAATCCGGCGGGCTTGTGATACAGCCAGAGCCGAGTCCGTTTGGGCGCGACCGGGCGGCCGTCAACCGCAACCTGATCGTTCGCTCCAACCAAGACCGCCGGATGCGACACGACCGCGCCGTTCAGGACGACGCGGCCGGCTGCGATCAGACGCTCGGAGTCGCGGCGCGACGCGACCCCAGCCCGCGCCAGAAACTTCGCCAGTCTCTCCCCTTCCACAATATCATTATTCTAGCAGAGCGAACTCGGTCGCCGACTCAAAGTCCCTGATTCTTTAACTCGGGTTTCACATTATTGAGTCCTGCATATCATAGTGACAGTTGTGCTTGACGCCAGAAGGAGCGGACGAGTGGCGGACGCCGGCGCATTCGGCGTAGCGCGCAGCGGGCCTGATAACTCAGTTCGCCGAAGTCGCGAGGACAGAAGTTGGGCAGTTCGTGATGCTTCCAGTAACCCCAGATGTATTCGACAGGATTGAGTTCCGGGGCGTACGCGGGCAGTTGCTCGATTGCGAGCCGGCCGTGCTGCGCGGCGATGAACTCTTTGACTACCCGCCCGCGATGCGCCGGCAGTCCGTCCCACACCACCAGCAGCTTGCCCGGCAGATGACGCAACAGATGACCGAGGAAGTCCACCACCTGCGGTCCGCGGATGGTCCTCGGGTAGAGCCGGAAGCAGAAGCTCCACCAGGCGATGCCGGCCGCCGCCGACAGCACCTTCCAGTTGAAGTGATATTGCAGCACCGGAGTCTGTCCGCGCGGCGCCCAGGTCCGCACCCGATGCGGGCGTTCGCTCAATCCACTCTCGTCGATGAAGACGATGGTTCGCCCCTCGCGGAGCGCTTTTTTTTAATCTGGGGCCAGCGGTACTTCTTCCAGTTCCGGATCGCTTGCTCGTCGCGTTCCAGCGCCCGCCCGCTCGGCCGCTGGCAGCTCCAGTCGAGCTTGCGCAGGATGCGCCAGACGTGGGCCTCGTGGTATCGCACTCCGGTCCGGTACTCGATGAGGTCGCGCACCCGGCTCGCGCTCCACAGTCCGGCGGCAAATCCAAACGCCTCGGGGCCGCGCATGAGCGCCCGCTCGAGGTCGCGCAACTGAGCCGCGCTGAGCTTGGGTGGTCGCCCGGTGCGCCTGGCCTTGCGCAGTGCGCGCACCCCGGCTTGTTCCAGCTCGCGCGCCCAGCGGCTGACCGACTGCCGATGCACCCCAACTCGTCGCGCGACCTCGGACCGGCTGAGTCCTGCTCGAAGTAATCGCGCTGCCTCCATTCGCCGCTCTTCCAGAGCCGCGAAATCCCGCCGCACACCCGCTGGATCGCCCATGCGCCATGCATTAGCAGAAACCAGAACGCTTGTCACTATTTTATGCGAGACTCAATAGTTAAAAAGGCCAAGGATCTCGCATTGAAGAAATGTGGGTATCTTCGATGCGAGATCTGTGAGTTCGATTTCAAAGTAACATATGGAAAACTTGGGGATCGTTTTATCGAGTGCCATCATACGATTCCGATCTCGAAACTCAAACCCAAGGAAACAACAAAGCTGAAAGATATAGCCCTGTTGTGCTCTAACTGCCATCGCATGGTTCACCGCAGAGACCCATTGCCGAAAAAGAAGGAGCTGAAGACGATTCTCGCGAAAACGCATTAAGTCCATAGCGGTTCCGTCGAGAACTCCTCCTAAAGCGTCTGGGTCAGCTCGAATGAGCGATGCGCCGCGCATCGACGATGATTCCCACCCTTACGCTGGCGCTCTTGATGGCGAGCGAACTACTTGCCGGGTTGGCGCGGCGGGCGGAGATGTACTATCTGTCAGGCGAAGCGACGGAAAAGCGCCAGCCGCCGACGCGGCGCGCCGATTCCGCGAACGGGAGCGGTTTCAGGATGGAGCATGCGCAAGCGGCTACCGCGGCGGTGGAGCCGACCAGCCGATACGCCACGATCAACGGGCTGAGGCTGCATTATCTGGATTGGGGCGGCGATCCGTCGCGCCATACGATCGTTCTTGTGCATGGCGGGACGGCGCATGTGCATTGGTGGGACGCCGTCGCGCCGCTGCTGTTGCCATACGGGCGCGTCGTCGCCTTCGATTTTCGCGGCCACGGACGCAGCGAATGGCCGCGGCCGGCGGCATACGGACCACAGGCGCATATCTCCGACCTGCGCGAATTCATCGCGCTCCATCTGCGGACGCCGGTGGTGCTGGCCGGCCATTCGATGGGCGGCGAACTGTCGCTGCGCATCGTCGTGCGCCATCCGGAACTGGTCGAGGGCTTCGTCTCGATCGATGCGCCCGCGGGCGGCCCGCCTCTGCTGACGCGCCTGAAATGGCGATGGAAACGGCGCCGGCAGGGCGGTCCGCGGCCGGATTTCGCCAGCGCCGCCGATTTGATCCGGCGCTTCAGGCTCTCGCCCCCCGGACATAATCTGACCGACGAGCAACTGGCCGAGCTGGCGCTCAAGGGCGCGGAGGAGCTGCCGAACGGGCGATGGGCGTTCCGGTTCGATCCGGAGGCGCGCGCCTGGCGGCATCGGCGGCGCGACTGGGGCCGGGTTTCGCTGCGCAAAATCTCCCGGCCGACCCTGATAATTCGCGGGCGGCACAGCGCGCTGATGACGCCGGCGGCGGCGCGCCGGATGCATCGGCGGACGCCCGGCGCGCGCTTCGTCGAAATCCACGACGCGCATCATCACGTGCCGCTCGACAATCCGCACGCGACGGCGGCGGCGATCGGGGAATTTATCGAAACGCTCGAAAGGACGACGCGGTAGCGGCGCGGCGCTTGCGCTTTATTGCAAGCGCCGTGACGCGCACGGAACGGGAGGCGCGTTCAAACGCGCATCAGCCATTCGCTCAGATCGACCGTAAGCGCTTCGCCGTCGCTGAGCATCAAGGACTTGGGCGAGCGCCGCAGTTGCACCTTGTTGGGATCGAGATCGCGCGGCAGCAGGTAAATCAGGTCGCCGGCGAAAAGCGAGACCACGCGAACGCGCTCCTCGCCGTGGCGCTCCGAGCCCGAGATTTCATAGGGACTCAGATGGAACGGGTAGCCGCGCACGCGGACGGCGACGTCGTCGTATTCCTCAATCACGCCGACGAAGAAGCGGGTGTTGTCGTCTTTGAAGAGCTTGCGATCCACGATGAGCACGCGATCGCCGTCTTTTAGCGCCGGCATTAACAACCCTCCCCGGTTCGATACGCGACGCGAGGCCGCAATCGAATTGTACGCATCCGGCAAGGTTAATGCGACGCGCCGCGAAGTCAGGCCGATTTCGCCGGCGCCGGGCGCGACTCGGGCGCCGCCGCGGCCGGCCGCGCCGGGAAATAGCGCCGCCGGAGCCAGCCGGAGACGTCCACCAGCGC
Organism: Deltaproteobacteria bacterium; assembly: GCA_021780225.1. Classification (GTDB taxonomy): domain Bacteria; phylum Desulfobacterota; class Binatia; order Binatales; family Binataceae; genus JADMIL01. The sequence goes on from JAJXZF010000026.1 coordinate 113,115, forward strand.
GATCATCACCGGAACCTCGATAAGCGGCCCGATTACGGCGGCGAAAGCCTCGCCGCTGCCAATCCCGAACGCCCCGACGGCGACCGCGATCGCCAGCTCGAAGTTGTTCGAGGCCGCGGTGAACGACAAGGTGCAGCAGCGCGGATAGTCCGCGCCCGCCTGCGCGCCCATCGCGAACGACATCGCGAACATGATCCCGAAATAGAGCGTGAGCGGAATGGCGACGCGAACTACGTCGAGCGGCAGTTCAACGATCGCGCGCCCGTTGATCGAGAACATCACGACGATCGTGAACAGCAACGCGTAAAGCGTAAGCGGCGCGATGCGCGGAATGAATTCCGCGTAATACCAGTCGCGGCCGCGGAGCCGGGTAAGCGCGAGCCAGGTCGCCAGTCCGGCGGCGAACGGCACGCCCAGATAAAGTCCGACGCTCGCGGCGATCTCGCCGATCGTCACATGCACCGCGGCGCCGGCGATTCCGAGCCATCCCGGCACGACCTTGATAAAGAACCATGCGTAGAGCGAATAGAAGAGCACCTGGAAAATCGAGTTGAAGGCGACCAGGCCGGCGCAATAGTCGGGATCGCCCGCGGCGAGATCGTTCCACACGATCACCATCGCGATACATCGGGCTAGCCCGATCAGGATGAGTCCGACCATGTACTGCGGATGGCCGCGCAGAAACATCACGGCCAGGCCGAACATCAGAATCGGGCCGATAATCCAATTCTGGACGAGCGAAAGCGCAAGGATTTTCCAGTCGCGGAAAACGTCGAACAGTTCGTCGTAACGGACGCGCGCCAGTGGCGGATACATCATCACGATCAGTCCGGCCGCGATCGGAATCGAGGTCGTGCCGACGCTGAGCGAGTCGAACAGCCGATGCATCCCCGGAAAGGCGTAGCCGAGACCGACGCCGGCGGCGATCGCGAGAAAAATCCAGAGCGTGAGCAGCCGATCCCGGACCGACAACTTGCGGATTACGTCCGCGGCTTCATTTTTCATCGGAAGACTCCAGTCAACCGCGACGCTGATGACGCGCCGACGTCGCCGGCCGCGCCCTCATTGCTTTTCTTCGGGCGTGCGATGGGCGCCGATCTCGCGCAGCCGCCGTTCGAGCGCCATGCGGTCGAGCGATTCGATCGGCAGATTGACGAAAATCTTGATGCGGTTTTCCAGTTCGGTGTAAATGCGCAAGAAAAAGCGGCGGCGATGCTCGTCGTCGCCGGCGAACGCCGCCGGGTCGCTGACTCCCCAATGCGCGGTCATCGGCCGCCCCGGCCATACCGGACACATCTCGCCGGCGGCGCGATCGCACACAGTGAAGACGAAATCGAGCGGCGGAGCGCCCGGCGCGGCGAATTCGTCCCAGCTTTTGCTGCGCAAGCCGGAGGTATCGTAATTGAGCTCGGCGAGCACCCGCAGCGTCATCGGATTGACCGCGCCCGCCGGATGGCTGCCGGCGCTGAAGGCGCGAAACCTGCCCCCGCCCCATCGGTTGAGCGCGCACTCGGCCATCACGCTACGGGCGGAGTTGCCGGTGCAGAGGAAAAGCGCGTTGAAAATGCGGTCGCTCATCGGGATTTCGTCGCGCGCCGGCGCGGCGCTTCCGCGGCCGGAGCGCATCCCGCCGGAGCGCATAGCCCGGCTCTGCCGCCGCAGCAATTGTGCGTAAGATAATCGACCAGCTCCGCCATCGCGGCGAAGTTGGCGCGGTAGATTATCGATCGGCTCTGGCGGCGCGACGCGACGAGTCCGGCGAAACGAAGCTGGCTCAGATGGAACGAAAGCGTCGGCGACGGCAGGCCGAGACGCCGGCCGATTTCGCCGGCCGCGATTCCTTCCGGACCAGCCTCGACCAGCAGGCGGAAGATATCGAGCCGCGTATCCTGCGCGAGCGCGGCCAGTCCGGCGATTACGGCCGATTTCTTCATATTTCGATAATTATAAAACTTTTGTGCGGGGCGCAACCACGGAGGGCGGATTTTCGACGGACTCCGCCGTCCGCGGCTGACTGAAAAACGTCTCAGAGCGAGGCGTAAAGCGCGTCGAGCAGCGCGCGCGGACGCGGATCGACGATGATGTACGGACCCATCTTGTTCATCACGTAGCCGAAGCCGATTTTCGCGTCGGGATCGGCGAAGCCGAGCGAACCGCCGGCGCCGGGATGGCCAAACGCGCGCGGGTTCGGGCCGAACGGATCGTCGGGCTTGGTCAGCATGAAGCCGGTGCTGAAACGGGTCGCGATCAGCAGCACTTCATCCTGGCCGAACGATTCCTCGGTGCAGGCGCTCTGAATCACGGCGGGCGAAAGCACGCGGACGCCGTCCACTTCGCCGCCGCGCGCCAGCGCGCCATACAGGCGGGCCAGTGCGCGGGCGTTGGTATGGCCGTTGGCGGCGGGAATTTCCGCGCCGCGCCAGGCGCGGCCGTTCACGGCGCCAAGCTTCATCGGCGTGGCGGGATTGTTGAAAGCTTTGGCCGTTACGGAGTCGGGATGCTCCTGCGAATACTTGAAAAGATTGACGGCGCCCGGCGGAGGCGGCGGCGACGCGAGCATCGTGGCGCAGCGCGCGTCTTCGCTCGCGGCGAGTCCGATATGGCAATCGATGCCGAGCGGGCCGGCGATTTCGTCGCGGAAATAGGCGCCGACGCTTTTGCCCGCGATGCGGCGAATCACTTCGCCGACCAGCCATCCGATCGTAATCGCGTGATAACCGTGGCGCGTGCCCGGAGTCCACCACGGCTCATCGGCGGCGAGCGCCACGGCCATCCGGTTCCAGTCGTAAATCGCGTCGTCGGGAAGCGGCGCGTGGATCGCGGGCAGGCCGGCGCGATGGTTGGTCAACTGGCGGACGGTGATCCGCTCCTTGCCGGCCTGGCCGAATTCGGGCCAGTACTTCACGACCGGCGCGTCGAGGTCGAGTTTGCCCTGATCGACCAGCCGATGCGCGCACATTGCGAGCATCCCCTTGGTCGTGGAAAAGACGTTGACGATCGTGTCGCGGGTCCACGGGCGCGTGCGCTCTTTGTCGGTGTGGCCGGCCCAGATATCGATCATGCCGCGGCCGTCGATCGTCACGGCGAGCGCGGCGCCGTATTCGTTGCGGGCCGCGAAATTTTCGGCGAAGACGTCCTTGACGCGGGCGAAGCGCGGGTCGCAATGGCCCTCGATCGCGAGACTGCTCATGGCTGAACTCCCGGAGCGGATTTGGATGGGGTCATAGCACGCGGCGGCGCTGCGCCGCCATCGCGCAAGGTCTATCAGGCGAGCGCGCCGCCGCAGCTCGATCCGGCTCCGGCGGTGCAGCCGAAACAATGCGGCCCGGTGGCGATCGGGGCGCCGGCAAGCGCCGAGAAATCTTCGATATCGAAAATGGTCAAAGCGCACCCGCCAGCGGCTCCGAGCGGCAGCGCGAGCATCTGATTGAAATCGCAATCGTAAAGCCCGCCGTCATATCCGACGCTCACCAGCGTGCGGCACATCAGCGCCGCGACCGTCATCGGATTGAAATGATTCACCAGCAGGCCCATGTATTCGGCGGCGCGGCCGAGCCGTTCAAGATCGCGCGCGAAACGGCGAATCGGCATGTTGGCGAGCGTCAGCAGCCGATCAAAAACCACTCCAAAGCCGCCGCCCAACTCGTCGCGGTAGCGGCGTTCGAGTTCGTCCTGCGCGGGCGGCAGAAAGGGGCCGACCGGATTGTAAACGAGATCGAGCGGGAAACGGCCCGCGCCAAAGCCGAGCCGGTTGAGGACGCGGAGCGCCGCGATGCTCGCGTCGAAAACGCCGGCTCCCCGCTGCCGCTCGACGTTCGCGGAGCTGTAGCAGGGCAGCGAGCAGATTAGATGAACGCGGGCGTCGCGATAGAACTCCGGCAGCCATTCCATCTCCGGCGCGAACAGCACCGTCAGATTGCAGCGGACAATAACCTCGCGGTCGGCGGCGCGCGCGCCTTCGACGAGGCGGCGGAAGTTCGGATTAAGCTCGGGGGCGCCGCCGGTGAAATCGATCGTGCGGAGCGCGGGATTGGCGCCGATCAGTTCGATCACGCGCGCCGCGATCGACGCCGCCATGATTTCCTTGCGGCCCGGGCCCGCATCGACGTGGCAATGATGGCACGCCTGGTTGCAAAGGCGTCCGACGTTGACCTGCAGCGTCGTCGGCGCCGATCGGCGCAGGCGCGGCAAACCATGGCCTGCGAGGGTTGCGGCGAAATCGGCGCGTCGGTCCGGCGCTTCGGAAGCCGGCAAGGGATTCGCGATGTCGCCGCCGGCCGCCATCGGCGCCGCTCAATAACCCTTCGGCAAGCCGAGCAGGCGCTCGGCGATGATGCTGCGCTGAACCTCGGACGTGCCCTCTTCGATCGTATTGCCGCGCGAGCGAAGCAATCCGTATTGCCAGCGGCCGTCGTCGATCGCGTGCGGCGAGCCTTCGTCGAGCGCGGCGCGCGGCCCGGCGAGCGTCAAGGCGAATTCGTTCATCCGCTGGTTGAGTTCGCTCCACAGGAGTTTAGAGATCGAACCTTCGGGACCGGGCGTGCCACCGCGGACGAGGCGCGAGAAATTGCGATAGGCGAGGTATTTCATCGATTCGACATCGACGTAGAACTGCGCGAGCGTCTGGCGCGCGACCGCCGGCGGGACCGGACAGCCGCCGGACGCGATCGCGCGGCGCGCCAGTTCCACGAGGTCATCGAAGACGTTCCGAAACCGCATCACGGTGGCGAGCGAAAGCGTCGCCCGCTCGTTCATCAGGGTGGTCAGCGCGACGCCCCATCCGCCGTTCAACGAGCCGAGCAGGTTTTCGCGCGGCACGCGCACGTCGTCGAAGAACATCTGGTTGAACTCGGCCTCGCCGGTCATCTGGCGCAGCGGCGCGACCTTGACGCCCGGGCTGTGCATGTCGACGAGGATGTAGGAAATGCCACGATGCTTCGGCGCGTCGGCGTCGGTGCGGACCAGCAGCATGCACCAGTCGGCGATATGGCCGAGCGAGGTCCAGACCTTCTGGCCGTTAATGATGAAATGATCGCCGTCGATCACGGCGCGCGTCGCGAGCGCGGCCAGGTCGGAACCGGAGCCGGGTTCGGAAAATCCCTGGCACCAGATTTCTTCGCACGAAAGAATCTTGGGAATGAAACGTTTTTTCTGCGCTTCCGCGCCGTGTTCGAGGATGGTCGGCGCGCCCATCGAAAGGCCCAGCTCATTGAGCGGCGCGGGCGCGCGGACCCGCGCCATCTCCTCGTTGAAGATGGCGCTTTCGATCAGCGTCAGCCCCTGTCCGCCGTACTCCCGCGGCCAGTTGATGCCGAGAAAGCCGGCTTCGTATAGGCGGCGCTGCCAGTCCGTGAGAATCCTGACGGTCCGCTCGTCGATCGCGAGCGCGAAGCCGCGGTCCTTCAGGTCGCGCGGAACATTGGCTTCGAGCCAGCGCCGCGCCTTGGCGCGAAATTCCGCTTCTTTTGGCGAATCGCTCAGGTCCATCCGGCCTCCGTCGCTCCGTCAGATCGTCCAAGGACATTTCTACCGCATATCGGAGGAACGTTGTAGACGCCGCTTGCGGCGCGGAGAAGCGAATCGCGCTAGACTCCGGGCATCGTTCAATCGCGCCGATATCGGCGCATGAAAGGAATTGAAAGTGGCGACGCTGGGGTTTCGTGCGGAGGATTTCGCGGTTTTCAAAATCGAGGGATTCAGCGAGCGGATGGAGCGGATTTACGATCGCGTGCGTCCCCGGCTGATCCGTCTGGGCGAGGAATTGGCGCCGGAATTGGCCCGCGCGCAGCATCTGGAGTTCTTCCCGCACGTCGCCAAACATGCGCGCCGCACCGTGAATCCGCCGCCGGAGACCTGGGCGGCGTTTGGACCGTCGCCGCGCGGGTACAAACGTTACGGCTATCTCGCGCTGTGCATCTCGGCGGCGGGTCTGCATGCGCGCGCGGTGGTGAAATCGGAGGCGGATCGGCGCGGCGAAATGGCGGCGCGAATCCGCGATCTCACGCCCCGGCTGGTGAAGGATTTCAAAGGCGCGCGCCTCGCCAGATACGACAAATGGAACTTCGCCGCGCTGCCGGCGGGAGAGCCCGCATCGGCGGCCGCATTCGGCGCGATGGCCGACGCGCTGGAGAAGAAGACCGGAGGAATCGACGTCGGTTTCGGATGGAATCTGCGTGAAGCGATCCGGCTGGAGCGCGAGGAAGCGATCGACGCGTTCCGCGAGTTGGAACCGCTGTATCGAATCTTGCGTTCGGTCGTCTGAAGATCCGCCGGGCGGAGGACGACGATGAGCCAAATCGCAATCCTTGGAGCGGGCGGCTGGGGCAGCGCCCTGGCCGTGACATTGGCGCGTTCCGGCCGCGACGTGACGCTTGCGATCCGCCGGCGCGAGCAGCTCGAAGCGATCCGCGCCGCGGCGGAAAATGCGGCCTACCTGCCCGGCGTCGCGATTCCGCCGAATCTGGCTCTTACTGATAATTGGCGCGCCGGCGTCAAGCCGGCCGCGACGGTAGTGATGGCGGTACCGTCGCGGATGGCGCGCGATGCGTTCGCGTCCGTTGTATCGGCGATCGCGCCCGACGCAACGATCGTCAGCGTAACGAAGGGCATTGAGCCTGAATCGCTGATGACGATGACGCGGATGATCGCGGAACTGGCGCCGCCGGCGAGCCGGGTGGCGGCGCTGTCGGGACCCGGCTTCGCCGCCGAGGTCGCGCGCGGCAAACCGGCGGCGCTGGTGGCGGCCGCCGCGGATCCGGAGGTCGCGCGGCGCGTGCAGCAACTCTTCGCGACGCCCACGCTGCGAATCTATCGCAGCACCGACGTTATCGGCGTCGAGATGGGCGGCGTAATCAAGAACGTTATCGCAATCGCCGCCGGCATTTGCGACGGCCTCGATCTGGGATCGAGCGCGCGCGCGGCGCTAATCACGCGCGGACTGGCCGAGATGACGCGCCTTGCCGTCGCCGCCGGCGGACGCGCCGAAACCATGGCCGGGCTGGCCGGGCTTGGCGATCTCGTGCTGACCTGCACTGGAGCGCTCTCGCGCAATCGCGCGCTCGGACTGCGGCTTGCCGCGGGCGCGCCATGGTCGGCGCCCGGCGATGACGGACAGATCGCGGAAGGCGCCGTGAATGCGCGTGCGGTCCGTGCGCTGGCCGCGCGATATAATGTCGATACTCCGATCGTCGCCGCGGTCTGCAGGGTGCTCTATGAAGCAGCGCCCGCAACCGCTATGGTCGAAGAATTGCTTAGCCGCGAATTAAAGGCGGAATTCTAAGAGGAGCAAGACGAACAGGTTCATGGCGAACAACGGCGGCTGCAAGGCCAACGAATGCGAACGCGAGGTAATCGCGAAGGGATATTGCCGCAAGCATTACCGCTTGTGGAAAGCGGGCGAGATGCCGAAAGCGCGTTACAAGACGTGCACGGGCGAAAATTGCCGGAAAAAGCGGTTCAAAGGAAGCCTATGCGAAGAGCATTGGACCGCCGCACACGGCAAAGCCGCAGCCGCCGAGGCCGCTCCAGCCGCAGCCAGCGCCTGACGTCGATTTGGCGTCCTCGCGAGCGCGATTAACGCGCGGCGCGCACCGTGCATCTTCGATAATCCGGCCCGGAATCGAGCGTCGCCGGCGCAATGCGGGCGGCGTTCCAGTTTGACGAGGAATAGCGATGGCGAACATTGTCGTGTCGGGCGCGGCCGGACGGATGGGCCGGATGATCGTCTCATTGATCGCGCGCGAGCGCGAGCATCGTCTGGCCGGCGCGCTTGAGGCTCCCGGAAACACCACGCTGGGCGCTGATGCCGGGGAAGTCGCGGGCGCGGGCGCGCTCGGCGTGAAGATTGTCGCCGACTACAAGACGATCGCACGGCCGGACACGGTCACGCTCGATTTTACGAGCGCAAAATCTTCGCTGGAGCATCTTGAGACCGCGGTCGCGAATGGCGCCGCGATCGTGATTGGCTCAACCGGATTCACGCCGGAAATGGAAGCGCGTGCGAGAGAGCTTGGACCGCGCACCCGAACCGTAATCGCGCCGAATATGAGCGTGGGCGTTAATGTGCTGATGAAAATCGTCGCGGAAGTGGCGCGGACGCTCGCCGATTTCGACGCCGAAGTCCTCGAAATTCATCATCGCACCAAGGTTGACGCGCCGAGCGGAACGGCGCTGGCGCTCGGCCGGGCGATCGCGGATGCGCGCGCGGTCGATTTCGGCGCGAATGCGGTTTACGGACGCGAAGGCATCACCGGCGTGCGTCCCTCCGGCAATATCGCCGTGCTCGCGATGCGCGCGGGCGACGCGGTCGGCGACCATACCGTTATTTTCGGCGGACAGGGCGAACGCCTCGAACTGACGCATCGGGCGCAAAGCCGCGAGGCGCTTGCGCGCGGGGCGATCCGCGCAGCCGCATGGCTTGAGCAACGTCCGAACGGCCTTTATTCGATGCGCGACGTGCTCGGATTGTGACGAGACTACGCGCCATCGCTCGATTATAAATTAGCCGGCGAGCTATGGCCCGGCCCGCTTGCGGCGATCGCGATCGCGCAAAAGACCGAACCAGTTCCGACAATCGGCGATTGGCGAATTCGAGCCGCCGGCTCAGTTCGCAGGGACCTGCCGGAATCGACGCCGGGACTCAACTGAAAATAATTTTGACTGTTGGTTCAATTTTTGATTCGTGATTTGATCTCGCCAGGCCAAGGCTGAACCATGCTATCCGACACGCTTCAGGAAGGGCTGCAAAAGTACGCGATCGGCGAGAAATTGCGCGCGCTCAGGCTCCGCAAAAAGATGGGCCTCGTCGAATTGGGCCGCCATACGGCTCTGTCGGCCGCGTTGCTCTCGAAAATCGAACGTGGGCGGTTGTTCCCAACTTTGCCGACCCTGCTCAGAATCGCGATGGTTTTCAACGTCGGCCTGGACTACTTCTTCAGCGAACAGCGGCGGCGCGTGATGGCGGTGACGCGGAAGAAAGAGCGGCTGGTTTTCGAGGAGAAATTAGACGGCGACGAAACGATCTATCGCTTCGAGTGCCTTGATTTCAAAGCCGAAGAACGCAACCTCAACGCGTTTCTGGCGGAATTTCCCAAAGGCGCGGCGGACCGCAAATCCGCCCATCAACATGACGGCGTCGAATTTCTTTACGTGCTTGGAGGATCGTTGAATCTAACCGTCGGCGGAGATGAGAACCTGCTGCAGCGCGGCGACGCGATATATTTCGACTCGACGATCGCTCATTCCTACGCCGCAATTGGAGCGGCGCAGTGCTCGGCGCTCGTAGTCACGATTCCGTAAAATCATCGGGCGGCGCCACAGGCGCGCCGCCCATCGAGAGTTTTTTTCGCGCGGGCGCCGGCGCCGTCGCGCGCGCCATATCATCCGCGCCGCGGCACGATATGCGGTCGCATCGCGCCCTGCTCGGGTTTCGCGGAACCTTCGTGCTTCAACTCCTCCCAGCGATCGAAAAGCCGCGGCACGACTCGCGGATGACGATGCTCGTACCAGGCGACGATCACCGCAAGCGCGAGGATATTTCCGCCGATAATGTTCCACCATCCGATATCTTCGATAGCGGTCTGGTCCAGGAACGTGACAAACCCGGCGAAACACATTTCAAACCATACGAACAGCACCAGCACGCCGAGCGCGATCAGAGGCTCGCGCTCCGATACCGCCATCAGGACCGAGGCGGCTATTCCAAACATGATGAACGCGAAGAAATGGAGGGCGGTGTAGCCGAGCACGCTCGCCGCCGTTACCGCATAGCCGCTTGGCTCATGCATCACGTCGAGCAGCATCGTTCCGAGCAGCGCCGGCGTGCGAAACGGCTCGCTCGTCGCCAGGTCATAGACAAAGAACCACGCGGCGACAATTGCGCCGCCAATAATTCCCGCGATAATGCCCTCGCGAACCACGGTGACCCAGGGACCGAGCAGCCGTTCCGCAAGCGCCGGCTGACGCCAGAAAAAATAGGCCAACATCGCCGCCGTCGCCATGAAATTTCCGATCAAGCCCTTCCACCAAAGCGTCGCGGCTTGAGCGGCCGGCCCGAACAGCATCAGCACGAAAATAAAGAAAACCTCGAACGCGCAGGTAAAAATGAATAGCGCGGGAAACAGGTCCGGGTTGCCTTCCGCCGCGGAAAGCATCATCGCGCCGCAGACGCCGATCAGCGCGAAAACCGCAAAATGCACGACCGCGTATTGCGCGACGAGCGTCCATCCCGCCCCGCCCAGCACTGAAACGCTCGATCCGTGCAGCAGCGCGGCGGCCAGCAATTCGGGCGTCCGCGATGGTTCGCCATGCGCCGCGTCAAAGACCAAAAACCACAGCGCAATCACCGCCCCACCGATCAGGCCGGCGACGGCTCCATCAACGATCGTCCGGATCCTACCTGACTTCATGGCGACCTCCTTTCATACCCGCGAACAGCCGTCAGGCGCCTCGGCGCGCTCGCTGCGGAGGGTGAAGTCGGTCAATCAGGTTCTGGCATGAGGAGGTGCGCGCTTGCGGCCGCCTGTGCGGCGGCTATCCTCATCTCTGATCCCTATTAGGCCAATAACGGCGTCACGGCAAGTCGCGGCCAGCGAGCCGGCGGCTCAACCTTCCGGCGGCTGCCTGGTTTTCTCAAGTTAATGGATAATCCGTTCCGCGGCGGAAGCGGTTGGCGGTGAGTGGAAAAGGAGCTGAATTCGATGGACGACCGCACCGATGGAACAATTGGGAAAACACGAACTGACAGCTATTCGCGCATGAAAATCCGAGCGGCCCGCATCGCGGTGGATTATTTCGTAATCGCGACGATTTATCTGATTTGCGGAATGGCGGCGCTGCCGTGGCTGACCTCGCGGATGCTCGACTATTTCTATCAGCCCTCAATCCTGGCGCTGGTTCATACCTTCACGATCGGATGGATCACCTCCGCGATGATCGGCGTGCTCTACCGCTACGCGCCCGCGCTCGGACACAAACCGCTGCCCCGCCCGCGCCTGTTGATGCCGCAACTGATCTTATTTTTGATCGGATCGAGCGGCGTAATCAGCCATTTTGCCCTCGGTTCGTGGTCGGGCGTCTGGTCGGCGGCGCTCGTACTTATCGCTAGCCTAATCCTGTTCGCGATCAACATCGTGCCGTGCGTATGGGCCGGGGTCGGACGCGGCATGGCGCAAACCGGCATCACGTTCGCGGTCTGTTTCCTGCTGGCCGCCGCGACGATGGGCTTTCTGCTGGCGCTCGACAAGTCGGTCGGAATCATCGGCGGCAGTCTGCTCGACAACCTCGCGGCTCATGCGAATCTGGCGGCGATCGGATGGATCGCAATCACGGTCTGTGCGCTTTCCTACCGGACGCTGCCCGCGTTCCTTGGCGGCGATGCGATCGATTTTGACGGCCGGCGATGGCTGGTTTATGCGCTCGGGGCTTCGGCATTCATGCTCGCCGCCGCGCTGCTGTTCCAGCGCGAACCAATCATTATCGTGACGGCGATTGCGGCGGCGCTATCGCTTGTCACATTCGTAATTACGATAATCTCGATGATTCCGAGGCGGCGTCCGACGGCGGGCTGGACCTTGCCGCATGTCGCCGCAGGCATCGGTTGGGCGCTGGCGGCCGTCGCTTCAGGACTAGCATTGATGCTGCTGGGCGGCGACAGCGTTATAGGATCGCACGTCGCCGTCGTGTATGGAGCGGCCGGCCTGCTCGGATGGTTCGGCAACTTCATAATCGGAATATCGTACCATCTTTTTCCCGGCGCGGTCGTGCACGCCCGATCCACAAATCGCAAACCAGCCATGAAACTCGCCGAGATTGAATCGCCAATCGGCCGATCGCTGATTTTTGCGAGCTATAACGCGGGACTTGCCATCTTGTGCGCGAGCGTCCTCGCCTCCCAACCGTTGCTGGCCACGCTCGGCGCAACCTTGACGGCTTTGGGGGGGGGCGTAGTCTATTCGCTATCGACGCTGCGCGCACTGAGCTTCGCGTATAGGCGCTAGTGTGGTGTCCCGCAAATAACTTCCACCTGACGCCTGATCAGCTCGGTGCGCAGGTCGCCCACTGCGGGGCGATAAGGGATGGATTGCCGGGTCTGGGCCCGGCAATGACGCACAGAGCTGGTCATGCCCGGACTTGATCCGGGCATCCACGCCGAGCGCAAGATCGACGCAGTGTGCAAACTTGTTCAGGGGACGCCATACTAGTCGTGCGGCCGGCGATCCGAAGATCGACCGACATTCGCCGGGCAAAATCGATTATCGGTCGAACGTCACGCTCCGGTTTCGCGCCTCCGGCGCTGCCGCGCGGATATACGGAGCTATTCTATTTATACGGTCGCGCGGCCGTGCGGATGGAGTGGGCGGATCTGCGCGGGTCTGCGATTGATCGCAGGAATTTCGGTATCTTCACGTTGCGCCCAGCGGAAGAAAATTCCGCTAAAGACGAACATGATATACACGCCCTGACCAACCCACATAACAAGTCCGCCCAGCACCTGATCGGCGCGCGGCGTAAGTCCCAGCGGATGCGTCCCCATCGTGTAGTACATGTAGAGAACCGAGTCCGCCATCGTAATCGGAGCGGCCACCGCGGTCATCGGAATCATCAGAAGAAACAGATAGAGAATCTGCAGCGGATAGGACAACCGGGGGAATTCCGGCACCGGACTGACGATCGGCCACCACAACAGCACTCCGACCGTCAGCAGGCCCAGCCGTATTCCGCCGAAATACGACTTCACGTGGCACACCCGGTCGCACAGAGCCGGATAATGCAACAGCGCGAAGAACATCGAGAAGATTAGAAACGCGACCAGCGGCCGGGTCAGGATGCGAAAAAATGGCTCGACAGCGCGCCGTGTGATAATCGGCCGCAGCATCCAGTCCGGCGTCCCCAAGAGGATCAGAGGCGGGATGACGAACACCAGAATCATCTGCTGAAAGATGTAGGCGGCGAAGAAGAAGCCTTTCGCCGCCTCGTCGAGCGGCCCGGTGAGAGTGAGGAAAAGGAGCAGAACGGCGAAGCCGAACGCCATCTCCTGGCGCTGACGCGGCCGCCGGCCCGTCATGTACGCCGCGCCGACATAGGCCGCCGCGAACACGACGATCGATATGATCACATCAGGCTTTGCTTCCCACATGGCCTATCGCGCGCTCCCGGACCGTCCACTCACCGTACTAGATTCTGATGATGAATTGATGATGGCCCAGATATGTGAACAGCAGCATCAACGATATGCAGATCAACACCGCCAACATCAGCGGAAAGACGAAGAAAATAGAAAAGACCGTGCTGTCGTACCATAGATGCATGTAAAAAGACGCGACCAGAATGAATTTGGCGATCGCGAGGACAATCAGGAGCGGCACCAGCACCGATTGCAGCGCGGCGGCGTAAAAAACGCCGATTTCCATTCCAGTCAGGATACACAGCACCACCGCCACCACGATGTAAACCATCGGTCCGGGATGCTCATCATGCACGATCGCGTGCGCGTCGTGCGCGTGATCGATTGCGTGCTCGCTCATGCGTGTTTAATCGTCCTCATCAGATAGATCAGGGTGAAGATGACAACCCACACGATATCCACGAAGTGCCAGTAAAGACCGGCGAGTTCGACCGACAGCGCGCGGCTCTTGCCAATCTTGCCGCGCAACCCGGCGATCGCCATCGTGATCAACCAGCATACGCCGATAAACACGTGGAAGCCGTGGAAACCAACCAGCGTATAGAAACACTGGCTGAACAGGTTGCTGTTGTAGAGCATTCCACGCGCATAGAAGTCGTGGAATTCGAAGACCTGGCCGCCCAGGAAGATGCATCCGAAGAAGGCGGTGCCGAACAGCCAGAAGGTTCCCCAGAACCGATCGCCGCGCTGATAGCCGGCCAGCGCCAGAACCATCAACAAGCTCGACATCAGCAGGACGAACGTGCTGAACGAAGTCAACGGAATGTTCAGTATTTGGGCGTCAGGATAACCGATGCTCCGCGACTTGTAGACCATGTACGTCGAGATCAGGCTGGCGAAGAATACGCATTCCGAACCGATAAAGGCCCAGAGGCCGAGCTTGCGGTTGTCCAGTCCGAGGAAGCTCTCGCCGACCTGGTGAGGATTGTCCTCGCCCCAGTTGATGTATTCGAACGACATCGCGATCGCCGTAAAGGCGAGCAACGCCAGTCCGCCGAACACCAGTCGATACCAACCAACCAGCATGCCCAGACCGGCGAGGAAGATCGCTCCACCAATAACCAGCGGATACAGCGAGGGCTCGGGCATATGGATTCCCGCGATTTCCTCCGCCGACGGCGGCGGCAGGTAATCCACATTGAAACGCTTCTCGCCCAGTCCTGAAGCTTCAACGTCGCCGTATTTCTCGACCCAGAAGGCGTCGCGGGAATGAATCGCCGGCACCGAGACGAAGTTGTAGATCGGCGGCGGCGACGGCGTCATCCATTCGAGCGTGCGCGCATTCCACGGATCGGCGCTCGCGCGTTCGCCGTTGAACCAACTGTAGGCGACGTTGAAGAAAAAGATCAGGAAGCTCGCTCCGAGGAAAAATGCGCTAATGCTCTCGAAGAAGTTCCAGAAATCCCATCCCATTCCCGGCGCATAGGTATAGATGCGGCGCGGCATTCCGAGCTCGCCGAGAAAGTGCATCGGGAAAAAGGTGAAGTTGAAAAAGATTGTAACCAGCCAGAAATGCCATTTGCCAAGCGTCTCGTCCATCATCCGGCCGCTGATCTTCGGGAACCAATAGTAGAACGAGGCGAGGATCGCCATCAGCACGCCGCCGAACAGCACATAATGGAAGTGCGCGATGATGATGTACGAATCGGTCTGCTCCATATCGACCGGAGCGCTGGCGTGCATGACGCCGCTCAGGCCGCCGATCGTGAATTCAAGAATGAAGCCGAGCGCGAACAGCATCGCGGTGGTGAACCGCAATCGCCCTCCCCACACGGTCGCGATCCACGAGAACACCTTCACGCCGGTCGGAATCGCGATCAGCATCGACGTGATCGAAAACGCGCTGTCCGCGACCGGTCCCATGCCCGTCGCGAACATGTGATGGCCCCAGACGCCGTAGGAAAGAAAGGCGATCAGAATGATCGAATAAGCCATCATCGGATAGCCGAACAGCGGCTTGCGCGAGAACACCGGCAGGATTTCGGAGATCATTCCGAAGGCCGGCAGCGCCATGATGTAAACTTCCGGATGGCCGAAAATCCAGAACAGATGCTGCCACAAAATCGGCGTCGCGCCGGCGATTACGCGGTAGAAATGCGTATCGAAGTAACGGTCGGCGAACAGGAAAATCAGGCCGACGGTCAATGCGGGGAAGGCCAGCAGCAGCAAGATCACCGTGACCAGCAGCGCCCAGATGAACATCGGCATGCGCATGAAAGTCATGCCGGGCGCGCGCATATTCACGATCGTGACGAAAAAATTCAGCGCGCTCATCACCGAAGACACGCCAAGAATGAGCAGGCCGATATCGTAGTAATCGATATTCAATCCGGGCGAATAGTACACTTCGGTGAGGTTCGCATAACCGAACCATCCGCCGTTCGGCAGGCCGCCCCAAATCCATCCGAAGTTCAGCACCAGCGCGCCCAGCAGGAAGATCCAGAAACTGAGCGCATTCAGCCGCGGAAACGCCACGTCCCGCGCGCCGATTTGGAGCGGAATCAGAAAATTGCCGAAGAATCCCGTCTCCAGCGGCATGACCACGAGGAAGATCATCGTCAGGCCGTGCATCGTGAAGATCTGATTGTAGAAATCGGCGGTGAGGAAATGATTGTCCGGAACGATCAACTGCGCCCGGATCAGCATCGCCTCCATTCCGCCCAGACCCATCAGCAGCAGCGCCGTGACGCCGTACATCACGGCGATGCGCTTGTGGTCGATGGTGGTTAGCCATCCGTAGATGCCGCCGCCCTCAAGATAGCTGGCCTGTTCGAGATGTAATGGTTTTGGTTGCGCCGCCATTTGAAAATTCCTACTTAAGGCTCTCGAGGTATGCGACCAGGTCGGTCAGTTGTTGCCCCTGCACGCCGAGCTTCGGCATATGCGCTCCCGGCTTGACGGCCTCCGGATCCTTGATCCACATCGCCACGTCGGCCGGCGTATTATCCATGATGCTGCCGGCGAAAGTCGTGCGGCTGCCAAAGTGCGTCAAATCGGGTCCGCGAAATCCGAACGCATACTGTTTGGAGAATCCCGAAACTCCCTTGATCGTGTGGCAAATCGCGCACGGCGCGTTCGCCCACTCTTTCGCGCCGTCCGCCGCCGCTCCGCCGGCGGGCTTGAACGGACCCTCAAGCTGATGCGCGGTCCATTCCTTGAACTGCTCGGGAGTATCGACGAACAGGCGGAACCGCATGTTCGCATGCGAAGTGCCGCAATACTCCGTGCACTGCCCGTAATATTCGCCCGGCTTGTCCGCGGTGAGGGTAATCTGATTCACCTGGCCCGGAACAACGTCGCGCTTGCCGCCGATGGCCGGCATGAAGAAGCTGTGAATGACGTCGTCGGACACCATCGAGAAATGGATCACCTGGCCCTCGGGAATATGCACTTCGTCGGCGGTCTCGACGCCGCTCGACGGATAGCGGAATTCCCACCACCACTGATGTGCGATCACGCGGACTTCGAGCGCGTTCGCCGGCCACTGGTCGGGCTGGGTTTTGATGATCGTATGGACGGTCGGCACCGTAATCGCGACCAGAATCAATGCGGGGATGACCGTCCAGAGCATTTCCAGCGTCACGTCCGAATGCATCGCCGACGGCTCGCCGGGATCGCCCTCGCGGCTGGAGTAGATGAAGATGGCGCCGATCATCGCGACGATCACGACGACCAGAACGATCGAGTCCAGGATGGTGATTTCTTTGAACAGCGAGGTAAACGCGCGCGTCAAATCCGATTGCGGCGACAGCGTGTCCATCGGATACGGACCGCCGCCGCATCCCGACAACGCGGCGCCGCACAGCGCCGCCGCGACGCCTGAAAATCCGGCCCGCGCGCGATCGAACAGCTTCGGCCTCATCGCTCGCCTCCCGTCGCGTCCGCGGCCGCCACGTTGGCCAAAAGCTTCAGCCCCGGCGTCGCGCACAGTAGAAAGGCTCCGAGAAATCCGGCCGTAACGCATAGTTCAATCCATCCGAGCGGCAGCTTGTTCGGCGAGAGCGAGGGAACCACCAGAATATAATTCAGGTCCCAAACGCCGACCAGACCGAGCAGAGCCACAGTACCTAGAATCGCGGGCGTCTTTTTCGGTTTGACGCCCAGCAAGGTGAAGAACGGAACAACCCACAGAAGCACCGGCGCCATCCAGGTCATCAACATCCACGGATGGTGCCAGCAGCGCGCGATGACAAAGAAAGTTTCCGCCGGAAGATCGCCGTACCAGATCACGATGTATTGAGCGAAGGTCAGGTACATCCAGAAGATCGAGAAGGCGAAAATCATCTTTCCGAGATCGTGACGCACCTTGCCGCGATCGAACGTGTTGCCCGACGGCAGCGCTTTGCGCATCCGCACCGCCGTGAAGGCCATCGCCACGATATTCGACCAGAAGACCGTCGCGAAATACCACCATCCGAACAACGTGCTGTGCCACCGCGGCGACAGCGATGAAATCAGATCGAAGGCGAACAGCGTCCATACCACCGCGAACAGGATGCCGACGGTAGGCGCCAAACGCCGCAGCGCTTTCGGCGGCATTTCGATCGTTTCCGGCCGGCTATGCCATTCCTCGGCTTCGCGCGAACTCGACGCGCTGATATGCCACGAGGCGACCAATGTGACGATCGCGAGCGCCAGATAATCGCGCGCGAAGAAGAACGGCACATTCAGCCACATCGCCTGCTTGGGATTCGGATGGGCGATCCAGGGAAACAGATGGTCGCGCCCGATAAACACCCCAAGAAACAGCACGAACGCGAGCGGCAGAAAGCGCCACCACGCCTCGGCCAGTCGATACTGCACGGTTCCCGCCCAGCGCGCTTGCGTCAGATAGAAGGCGGCCGAGCAGACCACTCCGCCTTCGGCGATACCGGTGAAGTACAGCCAGTTGACCAGCCAGCTCGACCACACGCGCTGCGCATGGCCGCTGGCCAGTCCGAACACGACGCCGATCACGCCGAGCGCCACCAGAAGAAATGAAATCGAAGTAAGGCGGCCCCAGTTCAGGCGGACCGGCTCATGAATCGGCCGGATCGCCGCGGCCCCCAACGATGCAGGTTGCTTAGCGCTCATTTTCCTTTAGGCCTTGTCATTCTCGCGCATCGCGGTTCAAGCGGCCGCCCGCGCCACATCCTCGGCTCCGGCGTCGCGCAGCATCGCTTCGACTTTGGAGACGTCGCTCTCGGCGACCCGCGCCACCAGACCGAACCGGTCGGCGCCGAATCGAGTCCGGAAGCCGGGAGCCGACTCGAAAGCCGGAAGGCTGCTGGTGAGGAAGAAACTTGAGACCGCGCTCAACACGCCGAAGAGAATCATCAACTCAAAGATGATGATGATATAGGGCGCGATCGCGGCGATCGGACGCCCGCCCGCGTTTATATTCCACTCCCATGAGGTGCCGACGGTCAGAATCAAGCCGGTGAACGCCCCCGTGAAACCTCCAGCGAGCACGAACTTCCGTACCGGGCTGCGGCCCCAACGGCGGACTTCGTCGACCGCTTCATTGATCTTTTCGCTCATGAAGGGCGAGAAGACGTTGAAGTCATGGACGTGCGCCTTGTGCAACCCTTCGATCGCCGCGGCGCATTCGTCTTCGCTCGTGAACGTGCCAATTATTTCGATTTCGCCGCTCATGCCGCTTTCCGATATGGATATGGTTCGCGTATGGATTTGCGGAGCCAAGTGATCCCTTCCTTCAACTCGGTCATCGAGACGATGGGAAGGAATTTCGTGAACAACGAGAAATTGAACAGGAACCAGCCGAAGCTGCCGACCGTGATGGCCACTTCAGTGATCTTCGGCACGTAAAACCGCCACTGCGAAGGCGTCTGCGCGACCGAGAGAGAGCCTGCGATCAGCACGAAGCGCTCCAGCCACATCCCGATATTCACGAAGATCGAGATCACAAACAGCCAGATCATATTCGTGCGGATGCGCGGCGAGAACAGCAGCAGCGGCACGAGGCAGTTGCAGAGAATCATGCCGCCGAACAGGTAGGCCTGCGATCCGAAGAAACGCTGATGGAACGTCATCATTTCGATCGGATCCTGCGAATACCAGACCACGAACGCTTCGGTCAGGTACGAGTATGTAATGACCAGCGACGTGAACAACACCACTTTCGACAGGTTGTCCATGTGCCATACCGTCACCAAGTCCTCGATATGCAGCCACTTGCGCATCGGCACCATCAGCGTGATGACCAGCGCGCAGCCCGAGAAAATTGCGCCCGCGACGAAGTAGGGAGCGAAAATCGTGCTGTGCATGCCGGGCGTCTGCATCGTCGCGAAATCCCAGGAGACGACGCTGTGGACGGAGAGCACCAGCGGCGTGGCGAAACCCGCGAGCAGCAGATACGCCATCGAGAAGTTGCGCCACTGCCGATCCGTGCCCTGCCAGCCGCAAGCGAGAATCGTATAGAACTTCTTGCGCCATCCAGTGGAGATATCGCGCTGGTTCGCGATATCCGGAATCAGCCCCATCGACAGGAACAGCGCGCTGGTGGTCAGATAGGTGCTGATCGCGAAGAAGTCCCAAGTCAGCGGCGAGCGGAAATTGGGCTGCAAGAACCGCTCGTTCGGGTACGGACACAGCCAATAGAAGTACCAGGGCCGCCCGAGATGGATGATCGGGAAGAGGCCGGCCGTCACGACCGCGAAGATCGTCATCGTCTCAGCGCAGCGATAGACCGCCGTTCGCCATCGGGTGCGGAAGAGATACAGCACCGCGGAAATCAGCGTTCCCGAGTGCGCGATACCGACCCAGAAAACGAAGTTCGTGATATAGACCGCCCAGTAGTTCGGCTGCCCATATCCCGTGACGCCCAGGCCCACGTAGATTTGGCGGGTCCAGTAACTGACGCCGACCGCGACCAGGAACGCGAGGAACGCCACCCACAGCCAATATTTCAGGCCGGCGGGATTCATCACCCGCTGAGCGGTGCGGTCGACGTCGATATAATTTATCGGAAAATCACCCTGTCCGACGGCGGCTGCCATTTAGGCTTTCCCCTTCTCCTGATAAAGATCGCGCAGATAAGTGACCGCGGGCAGCGCATTGTACCCGGGCAGCATCGTATAGGTGCGGCCCTTGTTGTCGTCGCGCCGCTTCATCATCGCGCTCTTTGGATCGTTGATATCGCCAAAAGTGATCGCCCGCGCCGGACAGGCCTGCGCGCAGGCGGGAACAATCTCGCCGTCCATCACCGCGCGGTTTTCGACTCGCGCGTTGATTTCGGCCGCGGTGATCCGCTGGATGCAGAACGTGCACTTCTCCATCACGCCCATGCCGCGCACGGTTACGTCCGGATTAAGCTGGAGATTGAGCGGCTCGGGAAATTCCGGCTCGTACCAGTTGAAGCGCCGCACTTTGTACGGACAGTTGTTCTCGCAGAAGCGCGTGCCGATGCAACGATTGTAAATCTGCGCGTTCAAGCCCTCGCGCGTATGGCTCGAAGCGAACACCGGACAGACCGGCTCGCACGGCGCGTGATCGCATTGCTGGCACATGATCGGCGCGATTTGCAGCAGCGGTCCGCGGCCGGCTTCCTCCAGCGTCGGGATATAACGTTCGACGCGAATCCACGACATGATACGGCCGAGATCGACGTTGTCCTTGCCCACCACCGCGACATTGTTCTCGGCATAGCAGGCGATCACGCAGGCGCTGCATCCGTTGCAGGAATTTACATCGACCGTCATGCCCCACTTGTGGCCGGTATAGGCGATCGGCGGATACATCTCGTACGGCTGATCGATCGGCTCCTCGCCGTATTGCGGCTCGACTCCGCGGACGAGATCATCCATGCTCATCGATTCGATGATCGCACGGCCCATCATGTCGCTCTTGCCAAGCGGAGTGATGAGTTTGTGGGTCTTATCGGTCTTTTTCGCGCTGACCGAAATACTGCGCAGGCCCTCCGGAAGAAAAGCGAAAGGATTTACGCCGATTCCCTTCGCGTACCGTCCATACGCCGTATGGCCCTGGCCGAAGGGCACCGCGATCACGCCCGGACGAACCAGGGTCGAAATATTGACGCTCAATTCGACCGGCCCGTTCGGAGTGGAGATCTCGATTACGTTCAATCCGGCGAACAAGCGCGTTTGCTCGTAATCTTTTTGGATTCCGAGCTGCGCCGCCGTATCCGGATGAACCTCCGCCCAGCTATCCCAAACGATCTGGCTGACCGGCTCCGGCGTTTCTTGCAGCCACGATTTGTTCGCGCCGCGTCCGTCGTAGAGGAACGGATGTGGAAACGCCCAGACCATCAGACCCGCCGGGACTGGCGGAAGTTGAGAACTTTCCTTCCATACCGTCGCGACGAGCTTGGCGTCCGCCGGTTTCGCCTCGCTATAGACGCCGCCGGTCCGGCGTGCGTTATCCCAAAATTCCTTTGGCGTTCCGCTGACGCCGATTTTACTCTGCAGTTGCGACCACGATGTGCTGATTGCGTCCGCGGCGTTCTCGAACGGGATCGCCTGACCAGCCTGACCGGCGGCCAAATGCGCCGCTTCGATCAGCATGTCGTGAACCGCCCGGCTGGCGAAGACCGGCCGCATCACTGGCTGCCCGAGACCGTAGATTCCCGCGCGCGGAGCCGTATCGCGCCAGCTTTCGAGCGCATGATGGGCCGGCAGGAGCAAATTCGCCAATTCGGCCGATTCGTCGGGCGCGTCGCCCATCCAGACGACCATCCCAACCCGCTTGACCGCATCGCGAAAGGCGTAGGTCGGCGGCATCGAATAGGCCGGATTTCCGCCCGCGATCACCAGCACATCGACCTGCCCATCGCGCATGGCGTCGATAACCGCCTTGACCTGCTCGGGCTGGCTGTTCGCTTCAGGCGGCGTATCGGCCAGAAAAACCATCGTCTTGCCGAGGTTGCCGGTCACGGCGTTGAGCAGATACGCGGCTATATGGGCCTGCGGATCGGCCGCGCCGGCCAGCGCCACAGCGCCTTCGGTCGCCTGTCCAAACCAAGCCGCGATCCGTTGAATCGTCTGCGCGGGAACTCCAGTCTGCGCGCTGATCTTTTCCGGGTCGTAGTCGGCGACGAAAGTCTTTACCGCCGCGACATCGACGCCCGAATTCGCGGCCACCCAGCCTTGATTCACGACGACGTTCAGCACCGCCATCGCAACCGCGCCTTCGCTGCCCGGATTCGCCGCGACCCATTCGTCGGCCTTTGCCGCGCTGTTGTTCATCCGCGGCCCGAAGTAGGCGTAGTTTCCGATGCTCAGCTTGCCGTTGCGCTGCTTTGGCGCGCGAAACGATGCAAATTGGCGTCCGAACTCGACCGGCGAATTCCAGGTTCCAAGGAAATCGGCGTCGAAGGAGATGATCGTTTCGGCCTGGTCGAGCCGGTAAACCGGCAGATCGCGCTTGCCGAAGCACGCTTCGGCGGCTTTGCGCGCTGGCTCTTCGCTGAAAGCCTCCCAAAACCCCACGCGATCGGAACCGAAAGCCTTGGCCCAAGCCAGCGTAATCGCGTCAAGCGTCGGCCCCATCGAGGCGCCGACAAAGGCGACCCGGCCGGCGCCGGCTTTGCCTGCGGCCGCGAGCTTGTCGTGAAACTCGCGAGTCGCCTCATCCCACGAGATTGCAACCTCCGATCCGTCAGGCTTGCGCCGCATCGGCTGGGCCAGCCGGTCTGGATTGTAGAGCCCCTGCAAGGCCGCCTGGCCGCGCGCGCAGATTGCGCCGGCGCTAATCGGATCGGCGGGATTGCCTTCGAGCTTGATTACCCGCCCCTCCATGACGCGCGCTACGACTCCGCATCCGGCGGAACATTCGCTGCAAGCGGTGGCGAAAAAGGTTGGCTCGCCCGGAACGATATTTTCGTCCGGAACAACGTATGGAATCAGCTTTCTGGCGGCCGGTTCGCATCCCGGTATCGCCGCCGCGGCCGACGCCGTGGCAGCTAATTTCAGGAACGACCGCCTCGACAGCCCGTCTGACATTTCGTTTCCTCGCCTCAGTGGTGGCAGACAAAACAGTCCTGCGTGGCGCCGCGCTGCTCGTGGCAACTTACGCAGAATCCCATGTTGATTTCTTTCACCGGCACGATCCGGTCCATCGTCTCGACAGGCCCGTGACACTCCTGGCACTGCACGCCGGCCCAGATGTGGGGCTTATGCACGAAGCGAACGAAATCCGGCAGGGTATAAACCCGGTTCCATTGAATTTCGAAGGGCGGCTGATGTTCGTCCGTCCACGGCTGGGTCACCGGCTTGATGCCGCCCAGCAGGCCGCTGCCGTGACATCCTACGCATCGTTCGACCGGCGGCACACCGGCGTTGGCCGACCGCCGCGCATATTCATGGCAGTACTGGCACGGGATTTTGTTGACCCCCGCATGAATGCGATGGCTGAATGGAATCGGTTGTTCGATATCGGAGCGTGGCGCCCACGGTCGCTCGGAAACCGCAACCGTGTACACGCCGACCACAAACAGGAGCACGGCGAGAGAGATCAGTATTCGATTCACCATTTCAATTTCGGCTCAGTCCATTGTCCCGCGGCGGCCGCACGGCGCGGCCTCGGCGACGGAACCTGCGACAGGGCGTCGGCACAAGTAACAAGCATCGCGGCGCGAGGTCAACCCGCGCGGCGAAGGCTCGTCGCTATGCACAGGGGGAGGCGTCATTGGCGGACCACAAACGAAAGAATTACTAACATCGCTCTGGCTCCGTCGCAAGCGAAATTTATGGATTTCGCGTAATTTTCCCAACCGGCAAACGATTTGAATCGCCGTGCCGCCGCAAGCGCGCTTTGACGCCGGAAAGCGGCTCTGCGGCGAAAGATCCGGCTCCTTGTGGACAATCGTAGCCAGCGCAAGGCATGTGCAAAACCGCAATCCGGCCCCCGTTTCGGCCCTTTCGGAACTATGTTAATTAATTTGCAAGTTCTCGATTGGAGCGCGCTGGACAAGGTGCAAATCAAGGTAGCTTCGCGGTTGAGTCTGCTTCCCCCGTATCTGTTCGCGGAGCTTGATCGGCTCAAACGCGAAGTCGCCGCGACCGGCGTGGACGTGATCAGCCTGGGTATCGGCGATCCCGATTTGCCCACGCCGCCGCATATCGTCGCGGCTTTGCAGCGCGCCGCGGAAGCGCCCGCCAACCATCGCTATCCCGATTATCAGGGGCTGGACAGTTTTCGCGCCGCCGCCGCCGCATGGTATCGGCGCCGCTTCAATCTGGCGCTGGACCCGGCGCGCGAAGTATGCGCCCTGATCGGCTCGAAAGAGGGCATCGCCAATTTCCCGGTGGCCGTGGTCGATCCCGGCGATATCGTGTTGATTCCCGATCCCGGATACCCGGTTTATTACTCCGGATGCGTCTTCAACGGCGGCGAGCCTTATTTCATGCCGTTGCGCAAGGAAAACGGCTTCATGCCGGACCTCGCGGCGATTCCTGCTGAGGTGGCGCGCCGGGCGAAATTGATGTGGCTGAACTACCCGAACAATCCGACGGCCGCCACGGCGACGCCTGAGTTTTTGCGTGAAGCGGTCGCTTTTTGCCTGCGCAATAACATTATCCTTGGCCACGACGCGGCTTATTCCGAAGTCGCCTATGACGGCTATCGCGCCCCGAGCATCCTCGAAATCGAAGGCGCGCGGGATTGCGCGGTCGAGTTCCATTCGCTTTCCAAAACTTTCTCGATGACCGGATGGCGGGTTGGCTTCGTGGTCGGCAATGCGACGCTGGTCGGCGCCTTGGGCGCGGTCAAAACCAACGTCGATTCGGGAGTTTTTCAGGGCGTGCAGGAGGCGGCGATCGCGGCGCTCGAGGGCGGGGACGAATATCTCCACAAATATTGCGAAATTTACCGGGAACGGCGCGACTTGATGGTCGCGGCGCTGAGGGGGCTGGGGCTGGAATGCGACCCGCCGCGCGCGACTTTTTATCTGTGGGCGCGCGTGCCCAAAGGCTACACCTCGGTTTCTTTTACCGAGCGGGTGCTCAAGGAGACCGGAGTGGTGATCACGCCCGGCTCCGGATTCGGCAAAGGCGGCGAGGGCTATGTTCGCTTTTCGCTGACGGTGCCAAGCGAACGTCTGCAGGTGGCGGTGGCACGAATCAAGGCGTTGCGCTTGTGACGGCAAGGAATGCCGCATCGGGTCTTCATCGGAATAGGCTCGAATTTAGGCGACAGGGCCGGCTATTACCGGGAGGCGATTGCGCGCATCGCACGGCTGCCCCAAACCCGAATTGTGCGTCAATCGTCAGTATATGAAACCGAACCGGTCGGAGACCTCAAAGGCGCGTTTCTGAATGGCGTGATCGAGATCGAGACCGATTTGCCGGCGGACTCGCTGATGCGGCGGATGTTGCTGATTGAGCGTCAGATGGGCCGCAAGCGTCCGGCCGGACGCAAAGCGGCCAAACGGCCGCGGCATCGCCCGCGCGTGATTGACCTGGATTTGCTGTTTTTTGACAAGGAAATGATTGAAACGCGGAATCTGACGACGCCCCATCCGCGGCTGCACGAGCGCCGCTTCGTGCTCGCGCCGATGACGGAGCTGGCGCCGGCGCTGATTCATCCCAAACTCAACGTCTCAATTTCCGATCTGCTGGCCGGCCTGAAATCGCCACAGCGGGTCACACTGGCGCGCGCCGACCTGCTTCGGCCGCGGCCGCGCAAGCGGGAGGTTGCTTCGCGATGAAGTTCTTCGTCGATACGGCGGATACGGCGGAAATCCGTGAAATCGCCAATCTCGGACTGGCCGACGGCGTCACCACCAATCCGAGCCTGATCGCCAAAAGCGGCCGCCCTTACGGGGAAGTGCTGCGCGAAATCTGCGATATCGTGGACGGCCCGATCAGCGCCGAAGTGGTCGCGACCGAAGCGCCCGCGATGCTCGAAGAGGGCGAAAAACTCGCGAAAATCCATCGCAATATCGTCGTCAAATGCCCGTTGACGCTGGAAGGCCTCAAGGCCACGCGGGCGCTCTCAAATCGCGGCATCCGCGTCAACGTGACGCTGATTTTCAGCCCGTTGCAGGCGCTGGCGGCGGCCAAATGCGGCGCCTCGTTCCTGTCGCCGTTCGTCGGCCGGCTCGACGACATCGGCCATGAAGGGATGCTGCTGATCGATCAGATCGTGCACATCATGGACAACTACGACTATCCGGCGGAGGTGCTGGTCGCCTCGATTCGGTCGCCGCTTCATCTGCTGCGCGCGGCGGAAGCAGGCGCCGATATCGCGACTCTGCCGCCCGACGTGATCAAGCAGATTTTGCGGCATCCGCTGACCGACGCCGGCCTGGAAAAATTCCTTTCGGACTGGCGCCAAACCAAACAGAAAATCTAGCGGCCGCGGCCGACTCATTGG
The DNA here is from genome assembly GCA_021780225.1 of Deltaproteobacteria bacterium. Taxonomy (GTDB): domain Bacteria; phylum Desulfobacterota; class Binatia; order Binatales; family Binataceae; genus JADMIL01. Next base: position 139,630 of record JAJXZF010000026.1, read on the forward strand.
AACGATTTTCCCGTGTCGATGCGGCATAATTCCAATTGACGGTGGAACAGTTCCAGACATATTCATGCGACCGCGCGACGCTGACGCTGGCCGACTGTCTCGATTGGCTGGCCGAACGCGATCCGGCAAGCGCGCAGGCCGTGGTCACCGATCCGCCCTACGGTCTGGTCGAGTACAGCACACGGGAACAGGCGAAGCTCCGGGCGGGACGCGGCGGCGTATGGCGGATTCCGCCCTCCTTCGACGGCCACAAGCGCTCGCCATTGCCGCGCTTCACCACGCTGACAGAGAGTGATTTGCGGCAACTGGAAAACTTTTTTGGGCGATGGGCGTCAAGCCTGATGCGCGTGCTGGTGCCGGGCGCGCATATTGTCGTCGCGAGCAATCCGCTCGTATCGCACATTCTCGCGCGGCCGCTGGCCGCGGCCGGCTTCGAGCGGCGCGGCGAAATTATCCGGCTGGTGACGACGCTGCGCGGCGGCGATCGGCCGAAGAACGCGCATCAAGAGTTCTGCGACGTGACTGTAATGCCGCGGTCGATGTTCGAGCCGTGGCTGCTGTTCCGCAAACCGCTCGAAGGCCGGGTTCAGGACAACCTGCGCAAATGGCGGACGGGGGCGCTTCGTCGTATTTCACGGCATCAGCCGTTCGGCGACGTTATCGCGTCACATCCAACACGCCCGGCTGAACGCGCCCTGGCGCCGCATCCGAGCCTCAAACCTCAATCTTTCATGCGCCAGATTGTGCGCGCCGTGCTGCCTTTTGGCGAAGGCATTGTGCTGGATCCGTTCGCGGGCGCCGGCTCGACGCTGGCGGCGGCCAACGCACTCGGCTATGAGAGCGTCGGGATCGAGCACGATCCGCACTATTTCGAGATCGCCCGCACGGCTATTCCAGCGCTGTCGCGCCTGGCGATCCCCGGTACACCCATTGCCGACGAAGCATCTTTATTCCTTCGCGATGGAGAGTCGCTGTGCGGGTCCCCAATTCGCCGCGAGGATTCTTCCGAAAGTCAGTTGTTCGCACTTGCGCCAAATAGACCGCGCTGAAGTTTAACGGCCGCCTGACCGTGGCAGGTTCGGTTGCGCTATCGATCTCGTAAACGAATACGCAGAGCCATTGGTCGCGGGCGCCGTGCATATCGACCGCCGCGTTTGAGTTCTTCGTCGTTTTGATTTCGATTCCGTGCTCGCCAGCCTTCACCGCATCGCCGGAATAGCGTCCCCGAACAATCAAATCCGGATGTCCGTTCGGCCATCGGTTCTCCGTCAAAGCGCGCGAATGTCGCGCGAGACTCGCACTGAGAAAGTCCGAAAGCAGACCTGAAAGCGTGGCCTTGCGCTTTTCGAGAATGTCCTCGATACGGCCAAGACCTTTTTCCAGCAGCGTCTGATTCACGTCGTGAAAGAAATCATAAACATCCTGCATCGCGAGCTCGAAATCCTCGCGCCGCAACTCGAACGGAAGTTGCAAGTCTGCGTTGAAGACGCCGTTCGCTCGATTGCGCTTAACCAGCACTGGGCGATTTTTATCTATAAATGATGAATCGCTCAATCGGGCTTAAAATTGAAAACGGCGAATATGTATAGGACGCGGTTTACTCGCGCGTGAGGATGGCGGCCGAGTCGGGGGAGAGCGAAATCGACGGGCCGGACGCGGCGAGGCCGAATTCCGAAGCGAGAATCACGCGGCTGGAAAATGGCAGCGGAACGGACTGCGGCGCAGGCGCGAGATTGCAGGCGATCGCGATCGGACCGCGCGTAACGACCATCCATCGCGCCGTTTCGTCGAAGCGGACGTCAACCTGATCGAGACGGCCGTTGCGCAATTCGGGCGTCGCCGCGCGCAGTCTAATCAGCGCCCGATACCATTCGAGCATCCCGCGATGCGGTTCGCGCTCAAGCTCGCTCCAATCGAGCTTTGAGCGGATGAAAGTCGCTTCGGCCTCCGGGTCGGGAACCTCTTCCGGCTGCCAGCCGAACGCGGCGAACTCGCGCCGCCGCCCTTCGCTGACCGCGCGCGCCAATTCCGGCTCGGGATGGCCGGCGAAATACTGAAACGGACTCGACGCGGCCCATTCCTCGCCCATGAAGAGCATCGGGATGAACGGCGCGGTCAGCGCCAGCGCCGCGCCGATTTTCGCCCGGCCGAGGCTCATCAGATGAGACGCGCGATCGCCGCGCGCCCGATTCCCGACCTGATCGTGCGTCTGCAGGTAGCCGAAAAACTTCGCGCCGTTTAGTCCGGACGGCGGACGGCCGTGGCGGCGGCCGCGATGGCGCGAGTGGCGCCCGTCATAGACCCACGCCGAACGCAGCGCCTTGGCCAAGCCGGCCAACGTCCCGAAATCTTCGTAATAGCCTGCGCGCTCGCCGGTCAGTACGGCGTGAAGCGCGTGATGGAAATCGTCGGACCACTGCGCGTCGATTCCGTAGCCGCCGATCGCGACTGGCCGAACGATGCGCGGATCGTTCAGGTCGCTCTCGGCGATCAACGCCAGCCGCCGGCCGATGGAATTTTCGAGCGCGGCGACCTCGGTCGCGAGCTGTTCGAGAAAATGAATCGCGGAGGCGTCGAGGATCGCATGGACGGCGTCGATCCTGAGTCCGTCGGCGTGATAATCGCGGAGCCACGCAAGCGCGTTGTCGCAAAAGAAGCGGCGCACCTCGTCGCTGCCGCGCCCGTCGAAATTGATCGCGTCGCCCCACGGCGTCGCGTAGCGCTTCGTCAGATAGGGACCGAAGCGCGGGAGATAATTCCCGCTCGGGCCGAGATGGTTGTAAACGACGTCGATCAGCACGGCGAGGCCGCGCGCGTGGCAGGCGTCGATCAATGATTTGAGTCCGTCGGGACCGCCGTAGGCGTGATGCGGCGCGAAGAGATCGACGCCGTCGTAGCCCCATCCGCGATCGCCCGAGAATTCCACCACCGGCATCAGCTCGACATGCGTGACGCCAAGCGCGGCCAGATGGTCGAGGCGTTCGATCGCGGCGGCGAAAGTTCCCGCCGGCGTGAAGGTTCCGACGTGCAGCTCATAGACGATCGCGTCTTCGAGCGGCGGCGCGTTCCAGCCCGCGTCGGTCCAGCGAAAGGCCGAGTGATCGACAATCCGTGACGGCCCGTGGACGCCATACGGCTGGCACGCGGATCGAGGATCGGGTAGCGGCGGATCGGCGCGGTCGATAATGAAGGCGTAATCGGCGCCCGGAACCGCCAACCGCGTGTCGATCGACCACCATCCGCCGTCGGCGTGCGTCATCGCGAGCCGTTCGCCAGCGATCGCGAGCTCCAGCGTCGCGGCGTTCGGAGCCCAAACGCGAATCTCCATCAAGCCGGCCTGCCGCTTAAGCGAGATTTCATGCGGCGCGCGCTTCGCGTTCGAGCAACGCGACCGGAAACCGCGCGAGCAGCGTCGCGACCGGCGTCGCGCCGCCGCGATGCGTAACGCCGGTCAATACGTCGCGCCAGCGCCCGTCGGGAAGGTCGATTTCGGCGCCGTCCCACCGATCGGCCAGCTTGAGCGGCCAACGCGGCGCCAGCGTGATCGCCGCGCCGCCGCGCATGAAGGCGATCGCATGGGCCGCGCGTTCGCCGCGCGCCAAAAGCGGCTGATATGCGGCGGACGCGCCGTATAATTCCGGCCGGCTGAGCCTGAATTCCAAAGCTTTGCGGATCAACCAGATTTTCGGCAGGCCTTCGTCGACGCGGGCGAGAGCTTCCGCAGCGTTCGCGCGGCGCGCCGCCTCGAGCATCCGCCGGCGCGCGGCGTAATCGACGGGCCGCCGGTTGTCCGGATCGACCAGCGTCAAATTCCACAGCTCGCAACCTTGATAGAAATCCGGCACGCCGGGCGCGGTGAGCTTGATCAGCGTCTGCGCGAGGGAATTGATTCGCCCGGGCCAAATCAACGGCGCGACGAAACGTTCCAGGTCCGCGACAAACTCGGCGTTGCCGTAGGCCCCTTCGATAAAGCCGTCGAGCGAGCGTTCGTACTCGGGATTGGCATGGTGCCAGGCGGTCTGGACTTTGGCTTCGCGCGCCGCTTTCAGCATGTATTCGCGGGCGCGCTCGAACCCCAACGGCCAGGCGCCGACCAGCGTCTGGTAAAAGAGATATTCCGCATTGGCGTCGGCAAGACCGCCGCGCCACCACGGACGGTTCATCTCGGCCCATCCGCGCACGGCCGCCGACCACTGCGCCGGAATTTCGGCGAGCAGCCAGAGACGGGCGCGCACGTCTTCGGAACGTTTGGCGTCGTGCGTCGAGGTCGCAAGCATCGCCAACGGACAGCGTTCCTGCGCTTCGGCCATCCGGCGATGGAATTCTTCCAGCGAGATCGCGAACCGGCCGGGGTCGCCGCCGACTTCGTTGAGCGCGACCATCCGGTTGTACCGGTAAAACGCCGTGTCCTCGATCGACTTCGCCATCACCGGGCCGGTGAACTGCTGCACGCGCATCGCCAGTTCGGATTCAAGCGCGCCGTTGACGCGGAGCATAAGAATGTCGCCCAAAAATTCGAACAAGCGGCGATCGATATCGGGCCGGTCGAGCTTTGCGGCCTCGACCGCCGCGGTGATGCGCGCATAATCGTCGGGATGAACCGGCGCGCCGGCCCGGACGTAAGTGCGATAGACGCCCAGGCGCGCGACCGTCGCGCAGAGCGCCTCGTGAACGTCGTGGCGGGTGTAGTCGCGGCGGCGCGGATGGCTCTCGCAGACTTCCAGGAACAGGGCGGTGAGCCGGTTCAGATCGCTGCCCAGCACCTCCCGCATCACACGGTCTTTCTGCTCCAGCGCCATCCGGTTGAAATCGGCGCGCTCGCCGAGCAGATCGTTGTAGAGCCGGGTCAGCGGACTTTCGCCGGCCGGGTCGATCATCGTTCCGCCCAGCAGATTCATGAAATCGTAGCCGGTGGTTCCATCGATGGGCCAGGTTTCGCGCAGCCGTTCGCCGGGCTCGAGAATCTTCTCGACGATGAGCCAGGCGCCGGCGCGCGCCCGGCGCATCCGCACCAGATAATCCTCCGGGTCGCGCAGGCCGTCGATATGATCGATGCGCACGCCGTCGATCACGCCGCCCGCGAGCCATCGCAGCACGAGCGCGTGCGTATCCGTGAAGACCCGCTCGTCCTCCATGCGCAGGCCGACGAGAGTATTGATGTCGAAAAAGCGGCGGTAGCCGAGATCGCGCGACGCCGCGCGCCAGTAGGCCAATCGATAATTCTGCCGTTCGAGCAGCGCGTGCAGGGCGGCGGAATTTTGATTTACGCCGGCGATCGCCTGATCGATCGCGGGCGCCACGTTTTCCGCTTCGCGAATCAGCCGGGCAAGCTGCGCGCGCAGCACGTCTTTGTCGCGATGGCGCCGCCGGGTGCTTTCAAAATCGGTGGCGGTCGGCAGCGGCAACCGGCCGAACGAGTCGGCGAGAAACGCCAGTTCGTCCGAGCCGCAGCGCGCCGCGGCGGCGGCCAGAATCGTATCGAGCGAGCGCGGCGCGACCGGAAAGCGATGCTCGAAATATTTTACGACGAGCTCCGCTTCGTTGCGCTCCACCTGAATCGCGCCGGAGTCGAGCACTTCGCCGTACTGGTCGCCAAGCACCGGCAACAGCACGGCGTTGCGCAGGCGCATCTCGGGCGTGTCCCAGTCGACGTCGAAATAGGCGGCGTAATTGCTGGCCGGCCCGTTTTCCAAAACGTCCCACCACCACGGATTGTAGGGACTGACTATGGCCATGTGATTGGGAACGATGTCGAGCACCTGGCCCAGCCGGCGCGCGCGCAGCGCCGCGCACATCCGCGCATACCCCTCGGCGCCGCCCAGCTCGGAATTGACGCGGCTGTGATCGACCACGTCGTAACCGTGGGCGCTGCCGGGCGAGGCCTGCAGCAAAGGCGAACAATAAGCGTGGCTGATTCCCAGCTCGGCCAGATAGCCGGCGAGCCGCGCGGCGTCGTCGAAAGCGAAGCCCTGATGGAACTGCAGGCGATAGGTGGCGCGCGGTTCTACCATCCGGCATCCGAACGCGCTACTCGCGCGGCAGCTCGATCCAGATCGCCGCGAGCGGCGGCAGCGTGAGTTCGAGCGAATGGTTCAAACCGTGATGGGGAATCGGATCGGTCCGTAAAACGCCGCCGTTGCCGACATTACCGCCGCCGAAAAATTCCGAATCGGTATTCAGGATTTCGCGGCATTCGCCCGGCGCCGGCGCGCCGACCCGATAGCCGCGGCGGACCACGGGCGAAAAATTGCACACGCAGAGCATCCTGCGGCGGCTTTTCGGCGCAACCCGGATGAATGCGATCACGTTGTCGTCGGCGTTGTCGGCATCGACGAAATGAAATCCCTCCGGTTCGGCGTCGGCCTCCCAGAGCGCCGGCTCGGCGCGATAGATCCGGTTCAATTCGCGAACCAGGCTTTGCAACTGGCGATGCTCGGGCTGTTCGAGCAGGTTCCAGTCGAGGCTTTCGTCATGGTTCCATTCGCGCCACTGGCCAAACTCGCCGCCCATGAAAAGCATCTTCTTGCCGGGACGCGCCCACATGTACGCGTAAAGCGTCCGCAGATTGGCGAACTGCCGCCAGCGGTCGCCCGGCATCTTCGAGAGCATCGAGCGCTTCCCATGCACGACCTCGTCGTGCGACAGGGGCAGGATGAAATTTTCAGTCCATGCGTAGAGGAAGCCGAACGTAACGTCGCGATGATGATAGCGGCGGTAAATCGGATCTTTCGCGAAATAGTCGAGCGTGTCGTGCATCCAGCCCATGTCCCACTTGAAGCCGAAGCCGAGCCCGCCGAGATAAGTCGGCCGGCTCACGGCGGGCCAGTCGGTCGACTCCTCGGCGATCATCATGACGCCCGGATGGTTCGCATAAACCGTTTCGTTGAGCGCCTTGATAAAATCGATCGCCTCGAGATTCTCGCGCCCGCCATACTCATTGGGTATCCATTCGCCGTTGCGCCGCGCGTAGTCGAGATAGAGCATCGAGGCGACGGCGTCAACGCGCAGGCCGTCCGCATGATATTCGCGCAGCCAATACAAGGCGCTCGCGATCAGGAAATTGCGCACTTCGTTGCGTCCGAAGTTGAAAATGTAAGTATCCCATTCGGGATGGAATCCCTTGCGCATGTCCAGATGCTCGTACAAAGCGGTGCCGTCGAACCGGCCGAGCGCGAACGCGTCGGTGGGGAAGTGCGCGGGCACCCAATCGAGAATGACTCCGATCCCGCGCCGATGAAGATGATCGACGAGGAATTTGAAATCGTCCGGACCGCCCCAGCGCGCGCTGGGCGCGAAATATCCGGTGACCTGATAGCCCCACGAGCCGGCGAACGGATGCTCCATCACGGGCATCAGTTCGACATGCGTGAAGCCCATCCCGCTCGCATAATCCGCCAGCATCGGCGCGATTTCGCGATAGGTAAGCTGGCGATGGCCCTCCTCCGGCACCCGCCGCCAGGAACCCAGATGAACTTCGTAGATCGCGATCGGCGCCCGGATCGCGTCGCGCTCGCCGCGCGATTCCATCCAAGCCCGATCCGCGAACTCGTAGGAACTTTGATGAACGATCGAGGCGGTCGCCGGCGGGGCTTCCGCCGCGAATGCGAAAGGATCGGCCTTCAGCGTCAGGTTCCCGCTCCACGTGCGCAGCTCGAACTTGTAACGGGCGGCGGGCGTCAACCCGGGAATGAACAGCTCCCACACGCCTGACGACCCCAGCTCGCGCATCATGTGCAGCCGGCCGTCCCATTCATTGAAATCGCCGACCACGCTGACGCCGCGCGCATTCGGCGCCCATACCGCGAACGCGACGCCGGCGACGCCGTCGATCGCCGCCGGATGGGCGCCGAGCTTCTCATAAACGCGCTGATGCCGGCCTTCGTTCCACAGATGAAGATCGAGATCGCCGATCGTCGGCAAGAATGTGTAAGGATCGCGGACAGTCACGACGTCGCTTTCCGTGTACTGGATCCGCAGTTGGTACGGGAAAACCTCGGCGCGGTCGGCGATCAGCACTTCAAACAAACCAGAAACGCCGATTCTGCCCATGCGCCACGGATGCGCCCCGTCGGCAATCACCGAAACATGCCGCGCGCCGGGACGAAAGGCGCGAATCACGACGCCAGCCGGCGTCGGATGCGCGCCGAGAATCGCATGCGGATTCGGATGCCGCAGCGTAAAGAGCCGCTCGAGCTCTTCCTCGGCGATCGCTCCGCCTTCGGTCTTTTCAGCCTCGAACCGCATCAGCCAGTCAAGCTCCAATAATCCGTTCGATCGCGCCCAGCGGAATATCCGTCCAATCGGGGCGGTTGTTCAGTTCGTACGCGAGTTCGTAAAGCGCCTTTTCCAATATGAAAGCGTCGAGCATGACGCGCAGCTCGTCCGGGCCGGCGGGCAGGAACGGCGCCCCCTTCGCGCGCTCCAAATACGCATGCAGCAACGCCCACGAGGCCCAGTTCGACCACATCCGCGCCCACGGCTCCATCGTGGCGAAATCCCTTCTGCCGAACGCGCCCGCGCCGATTCCCTCGAGCAACGCGCTCGATGCGGCGTAGTCGAACGAGCGCAGCATTCCGGCCACGTCGCGAATCGCAAGCCGCTTGCGGCGGCGCTCTTCCAGCGACCGCGCGGGCTCGCCCTCGAAATCGATGATCATGAAATCGCCGCGCGCGTGGAGAACCTGGCCGAGATGAAGGTCGCCGTGGCCGCGTATGCGCAATGCCGAGATGTGAAGTTTGAGAAACGAATTGAAGCGGGCGAGCACGCTTTCCGCTTTTTCCGTTATATGCCGCAAACGGCGCGCCGAATCGGGATTGACCGCCGCTTCGCGAGCGCGCGCCAGCCGGTTCGCAAGGCCGGCCATATTGCGCATCGACTGATATTCCGATCGCTGCCAGAAGGGCGAGTAGGGCTCCGGGGAAAACGCGCTGTCGTCTCCGGCGCCAAGCGCCAGATGCATCTCGGCGACCCGCACGCCCAGCAGCCGCGCCGCATCCAGATACGCGCCAATCATGCGCAAAACATCCGGGTCCGGCCCGGCCGGCGCGAGCAGATCGAATTCCGCGATCGCCGCGGTTTCGCCGCGCGCAGCGGCGCGTTCAAAGTATCGCGCCAGCTCGTGCCGCGTGAATGCCCACGCATCGCCCTGATTTTGCACGTACTGATGCATCACGCCGATCGTACAGGCGCCGCCGCGGAAGTTGCGATATTCGATCCATCCGGCCATCGGCGGGGTATTTTTGAAATTCCCGCGCCCAGCCAGGAAGCGGCCGATCTCGACTTCGGGGCTGATTCCCGGCTCGGCTTTCCGATAAAGCTTGAAGAGGAAATCTTCACCGAATGCGACCGAAGAGTTGGTCTGCTCGGCCCTGAGCAAGCGCGAATCGGGAATCGTTTGCTCACATCCCGCGAACATCTCGGCCGCGGTATGCGCTCCCAACAGTTCGCCTTTGCGGCCGCGAATCCGCCGCCGCCGCCGCATCAGTTCATAAACCGCGCGCGCGAACGAAGGTTCGGCCGCCGCATCGAAAACGATCCGCCGCTCATCCCGATCGCGCCCGGCGAGCCGCAGTTCCGCGATCGCGGGCGAATCCAGCCGCCCGCCATTGCCTTCGTATCGGCCGCGCTCCGCCAATCCGAGCGGGATGATATAGGTTTCAGGCTCGCCGTTGGTCAGTTCCGCTTCGACCAGCGTGAAAAACGCCTCCGGCCGTTCGTCGGTCAGCGGAACGGCATCGACGATTCTGGCGCTCTTCATTCCGCTCGCTTTCGCGCGGAACCATCGGCTTCCGGACATATAGTCCGGCAACACGCGTTCAAGCCGTTCGCGCTCCTCGCCGAGCATGAAACGCTCCCAGCTTTCGCCGATCTCGACCGCCGGCAAGTCGTCGGCGGCCGAATAGCTGGCCGCGCGCCCGCCGGAGTCTTCGAGCGAAAACCAATCGAACATGTGCGGCCCGAGCGTCATCAGGTATGGCCGCTCGCCGATCGGCGGAAACCTGGTGCGGCCGAACAATTCCACGGGCGTCATGCCTTTGAATCGCGACAAATCGATTTCGACGTATTGGACGAATCGCGACAGATTGGCCACCACCAGAATGTGTTCGTCGTTCCAGGACCGGATAAAGACCAGCACGCGCGGATTTTCCGGATTGAGAAAATCGATCGAACCGCGGCTGAAGGCTTTGTGCTGTTTGCGCAGCGCGATTACCCGCCGCATCCACCAGAGCAGCGAATGGCGATTGCGATCCTGCGCGGCGACGTTGATCGTCTGATAGTGATATTCGTGATCGATGATGACCGGCAGGATCAGCCGCTGGGGGTCGGCCGACGAAAATCCGGCGTTCAAATCGGCGCTCCACTGCATCGGCGTCCTCACGCCGTCGCGGTCGCCCAAATAGATATTATCGCCCATCCCGATTTCGTCGCCGTAGTAAATCACCGGTGCGCCCGGAAGCGACAATAAAAGACCGTTGACCAGCTCGATCGAGCGCCGATTGTTGCCCAACAGCGGCGCGAGCCGCCGCCTGATGCCCAGATTGATGCGCATGCGCGCCTCACGGGCGTATGCGCGGAACATATAGTCGCGCTCTTCGGCGCTGACCATTTCGAGCGTCAATTCGTCGTGATTGCGCAGGAAAAGCGCCCACTGGCAACTGTCGTCGATCGGCGGCGTCTGCGACCAGATATCGACGATCGGGAACCGATCTTCCATCCGCACCGCGATAAAGATCCGCGGCATCAGAGGAAAATGAAACGCCATGTGGCATTCCTTGCCTTCGGCAAGGTAGGCCGCGGCGTCCTCGGGCCACTGATTCGCCTCCGCGAGCAGCATCCGATCCTGGTATTTTCGATCGACGTGCGCGCGCAGCTCGCGCAGGAAAGCGTGGGTTTCAGGCAGGTTCTCGCAGTCGGTGTTTTCGCGCTCGAAAAGATAGGGAACGGCGTCGAGCCGGAGCCCGTCCACGCCCATCCCGAGCCAGAAATCAAGCACGCGGACAACTTCACGCCGCACCGCGGGATTGTCGAAATTCAAATCCGGCTGATGCCAGTAGAATCGATGCCAATAGTAGGATTTAGCGACCGTGTCCCAGGTCCAATTCGACGGCTCGAAATCCTGAAAGATGATGCGCGCGTCGCGGAACCGGTCCGGCGAATCGCTCCAAACGTAATAGTCGCGCAGCTTGTCTCCTTTGGGCGCCCGCCGCGCGCGCTGAAACCAGGGGTGCTGGTCGGAAGTATGGTTGATGATCAGTTCGGTCACCACGTGAAGTCCGCGCCGATGGGCTTCGCGCAGCAGCGTTTTGAAATCCGCCAGCGAACCGCAATCCGGATGCGTGCTCATGTAGTCCGAGATGTCGTAGCCGTCGTCGCGCAACGGCGACGGATAAAACGGCAGCAGCCAGAGCGCCGTGACGCCCAGATCGACCAGGTAGTCGAGTTTTGCGGTCAACCCCGCGAAATCGCCGATACCGTCGCCCGAACTATCGAAAAACGACCGGACGCGCACCTCATAGAAGATGCCATCCTTGTACCAGAGCGGATCGCTCGGCTGCACCGCGCGGCGCTTCATGCTGGCCCATCCAATCGCAGGATATGCGCCGGCTGATGATTCGGATCGAGGCGGACATAATTGCGCTCGCGCCATACGTACGCTTCGCCGGTGAGCAAGTCCGTCACCCGGTAAGCCGCTCCGGGCGGGACCCCGATGACCTCGAGCGGCGTCGTCACCGTGCATTCATGCCAATTAACCGGATCGAGATTGACGGCGACCAGGATAACGTCGCCGCGCTCGCGATCGGATTTAGCGTAGAACAAAATTTGATCGCTGTCGGCCGGCAGAAACGTCAGATTATCGAAACGCTCGAGCGCCGGATGTTCGCGGCGAATCTGGTTGATACGCGCGACGAACTCGCTGATATTTCCGTCGGCGTCGAAATTGCGCGGCTTGATCTCGTATTTTTCCGAGTTGCGGTATTCCTCGGTTCCGGGAACCGCGTCGTTCTCGCACAGCTCGTAGCCGCTGTAGATTCCATAGGACGGCGCGAGCGTCGCGGCCAACGCCAGCCGCATCCGAAACGCGGGCGGACCGCCGGTCTGCAAAATCGGCGTCAGAATGTCCGGCGTATTGGTAAAGAAATTCGGCCGGAAATATTCGCGCATCTCCGTATGCGCAAGTTCCGTCAGGTACTCGATGATTTCAGCTTTGGCGTTGCGCCAGGTGAAGTAGGTATACGATTGCGAGAATCCGCACTTGGCCAGAACCTTCATCATCTTCGGCCGGGTAAAAGCCTCGGCAAGGAAAATCGTCTCCGGATGCGCCCGGCGCGCTTCGCCGATTAGCCACTCCCAGAAGCGGACCGGCTTGGTGTGCGGATTATCGACGCGAAAGATGCGTACGCCCCGCCCGATCCAGAAGAACAGCGTGCGGCGCAGTTCAGCCATCAAGGCCGTCTGATCCTCCGTCGAAAAATCGACGGGATAGATGTCCTGATACTCCTTCGGCGGATTCTCCGCGTATTTGATCGTGCCGTCGGGCCGATGGCGAAACCATTCGGGATGCGCTTCGACCCACGGATGGTCAGGGGAGCATTGGACGGCAAAATCCAGCGCGACTTCGAGCCCCTGACGCGCGGCGGCTTCAAGAAAATGATCGAAATCCGCGACGGTTCCGAGTCCGGACTCGACCGCGTCGTGTCCGCCATCGCCGTTACCGATCGCCCACGGGCTGCCCGGATGATGTTTTCCGCCGTTCGGAGAATTGTTCGGCCCCTTCCGGTTGGCGATTCCAATCGGATGGATCGGCGGCAGATAGACGACGTCAAAACCGAGATCCGCGATATAGGGCAGCATCCGCTCGGCCTCGCGCAAAGTGGCGGGCCGCGGCGGCTCCGGCGTTTGCGAGCGCGGAAACATCTCATACCAGGCGCCGAAGCGGGCGCGCCGCCGATCGGCGACCACCTTGAACAGCCCGGGATGAATCGTGCGCTCGAACCGTTCGCCGCACGCGCTCGCGATCGACTGTATTCTCTGCGGAGAGAACGCCTCCGCCGCCCGGATCAGATCGCCACGACAGCGTCGCGCAACGTCGTTGATCATCTCGATCAGCCACGCACGATCGGTCACGCTCGCGCGCGCCGCGATATCGCGAAGCAGTTCGACCCCCTCATCCAGGTCCGGGGAAACAGCTTTCCCAGCCGCGGATTTCTTTTGAAAATCCGCAAGCCAACTTGCGTACCGATCCGTCCAGGCCTCGATCGTGAAAACGAAAACGTCGTTCGCCTCGAGTGGAAACGCGCCGCGCCAGCGATCGTCGCCAATCGGCGTCATCGGCGCTTCATTGAACCGATTTTCGCGCTCGCGGCGCCATTTGACGGCCGCGCGAATCACGTCGTGGCCGTCGCGGAAAACGTCGGCTTCAACCACGCAGGGTTCGCCGACGATCCGTTTCACCGGATAGCGGCCGTCGTCGACCACCGGCGAAATCGCCTCAATGATATGCCTTTCGAGATGTATGCGAGGACGGACGGAATGAGTCGTCGAATCCGCGCGACGGGCGTCCGCGTGCTTGAGGTTTTGCGTCATCGCGAATCCGCTGAGCGGCTACATCCGCCTAGAAGTCAGGCGCATCCTGGATATTCGAAAGTGGCTTGTGCTCGCCTGCGGCGCGCTACCGGCGCCGGAAGTCGAAACTCGAATCGACGCGGAAAGCATTCCCGCCGCCTGATCGTTCAGGCGACGCCAATCGTATCACGCTTCGTGCGATCTCGCGACCCCGGCCTGAATTCGATCGAAATGACGCGCCTATCCGCTCTGGCGTGCGACGATTCTGGAATTGGCCGGCGCCGCCGCTTTGGATTCCAACGCCGGCGCTGGCCGCGAATCGATCGAATCCCCGATCGATTCGGCGCGCTTCAACAACGCGAGCGATTGCGGCTGCAGCGGAAATCGGGTTCCGGAGCGGTAGCGGCGATGGTCAACCGCGCGTAAATCGGAATAACTGGTATCGACTACCACTGTCCATGTCGAAGCATTTGGCAACGACGGAATCATAAATGGAACGACATCATTGTGACTGCTCAAAAGTAAAATAAAATCGTCGTCGACGATTGGCCGGCCGCGAGCGTCGTCCTCCGCGATCGCCTTGCCCGCCACAAACATCCCGAGCGACCGGGCGAAAACATGACTCCACTCCGAATCGGTCATCTCCTTGCCGTCGGGCGCCAGCCAAACGATATCTTTGATTCCGCCCGTGCGGTCTGGCCGGCCTTGAAAGAACGTGATGCGCCGGAATGCCGGATGGTCTTTGCGAAACGCCGCCAGCGCGCGCACGAATTCAAAAAATTCGCGATCCTGCGGCTGCGGATTCCAGTCGAGCCAGCTGATTTCGTTGTCCTGGCAGTAGGCGTTGTTGTTCCCGCGCTGAGTCCGGCCGAGTTCGTCGCCGGCCAGCAGCATCGGCACTCCCTGCGAGAGCAGCAGCGTCGCGATCAGATTGCGGCGCTGGCGCGCCCGCAGCGCGAGGACCGCGGGATCGCCCGTCGGCCCTTCGACGCCGCAATTCCAGCTTTGATTGTTATTTTCGCCATCCCGGTTTTCTTCGAGATTGGCTTCGTTATGCTTGGAGTTGTAGCTGACCAGATCGGCCAGCGTGAAGCCGTCGTGACAGGTGACGAAGTTGACGCTCGCATACGGGCGGCGTCCGCTGGTTTCGTACAAATCGCTCGATCCGGTCAGTCGATATCCCAGTTCGCCGATTAAACCGCCCTCGCCCTTCCAGTAAGCGCGAATCGAGTCGCGGTACTTGCCGTTCCATTCGGTCCAGCCGACGGGGAAATTACCGACCTGATAGCCGCCCTCGCCCAAATCCCATGGTTCCGCGATTAACTTGACCTGCGACAGAACGGGATCTTGATGCATCACGTCGAAAAAAGCGCTCAGCCGATTGACCTGGTAAAGCTCGCGCGCCAACGCCGACGCCAGATCGAAGCGAAATCCGTCAACGCGCATTTCGCACACCCAATAACGCAGGCTGTCCATCAGGAGTTGCAGGACGCGCGGATGCGTCATGTTGAGGGTATTGCCGCATCCTGTGAAATCGACGTAAAAGCGCGGATCCGCCTCCGCCAATCGGTAATACGAGGCATTGTCGATGCCGCGAAAACTGAAGGTCGGCCCAAGATGATTGCCCTCGGCGGTGTGGTTGTACACGACGTCGAGAATTACTTCGATGCCGGCGGCGTGCAGCCGTTTCACCATCGATTTGAATTCATTGATCGAGCCGGTGGCGGAGTAGCGCATATCGGGCGCGAAGTAACCGATCGAATTGTAGCCCCAGTAATTGCGCAAACCGTGATCGATCAGCCGCCGCTCGTCGATAAACGCATGTACCGGCATCAATTCGATCGCCGTCACGCCCAGACGTTGCAGATGCTCGACGATCGGGTCGCTGGCGAGGCCGGCGTAGGTTCCGCGCGCCGCGGGAGCGACCTCCGGATGCCGCGCGGTCAGCCCCTTGACGTGGGCTTCGTAAATCACAGTATCGCTCCATGGAATTCTCGGCGGACGATCGTCGCCCCATGGAAAAGTGGTCGCGACGACCCGGCACTTCGGCATCGCGGACGCGCTGTCGCGCCGGTCCAGCGCAAAGTCTTCCTTCGCGCCGCCTGCTCGATAGGCGAAGAGCGCGTCGCTCCAGCGCACGCCGCCGACGATTTGCCGCGCATACGGATCGAGCAGCAGCTTGTTGGGATTGAACCGCAGTCCGCGTTTCGGATCGTATGGACCGTGGACGCGATAGCCGTAAAGCAGGCCGGGGCGGGCCTCGGGCAGATAGCAGTGCCAGACCTGATCGGTCTGCCAGCGCATCGCGATCCGTTCCGTCTCGCGCCGTCCGGCCGCGTCGAAGAGGCAGAGTTCGACTTTCTCGGCGCGTTCGGAAAAGAGCGCGAAGTTCACGCCCGCGCCGTCCCAAACCGCGCCGAGCGGAGCCGGCCCGCCGCGCCATACCGCTGTGCGAAATTCAGGCATCAAATCGGTGCGGCCATCGACGCGCATCTCCCCGCGCATGGTCATCGAAGGGCCGTACAATTCAGTCTATTGGCGCGCCGCGCGCATGACAATTTCGGCCCGCGGATTCAGCTCGCCGACCATACGTCCACGCGATAACGTCCTGCGGCGATCATCCGGTCGATCCATGCGCTCGCCGCCGCGGCGCCGGCTCCCGTTTTCGCCGAATAGAGCGCCGCGAAGGCGGCGCGCACTCCGGGCGCCATCCGCGAAGCGTCACCGCAGACGTAAATGATCGCGCCGCTTTCGATCAGCCGCCACAAGTCATCGTGATATTCCGCGATTTTGTCCTGAACGTACGCTTTGCTCGCGTTCAGCCGCGAAAACGCCACTATCGTGCGCGCGACGCCGTCGCGCTCGAACTGCCGCAGTTCCTCCGCATAGATGAAGTCCTGATCCGGCCTCCGGCATCCAAAAAACAGCATCGCCGGACCGATCTCCGCGCCGCCGCGTTTGAGCGCCGCGCGCTCCTGCAAAAATCCGCGAAAGGGCGCGATGCCAGTCCCCGGCCCAACCATCACGATCGGCTGCGCCGGATCGTCGGGCAGGCGGAAATTCGAATGGTTGTCCTTGACGAATGCGGCGATCGCATCGCCCGGCGCAAGCGCGCTCAGATAGTTCGAGCACGCGCCAAGATACTCGCCATGCCCCGAACGCGCGGGCCCGGCCACCACTCCAACCGTGATCGAACATCGCCGGGGATCGGCCAGCGGCGACGATGATATCGAATAGTAGCGGGGCGCGAGCGGAGAAAACATCTCAAGAAAAACGGCGAACGGCAGCGCGCAGGACGGAGTCTCTTCAAGCAGATCGATCAACGATTTGCGGCGCGCCATAACGTCATCGCGATAATGCGCCGCCGCCGCTTCGTCGTCGCCCGTCAGCGCCGTCAAGCGGGCGCGTTCGGGCGGGCACGGCGTATGCGCCGCCAGGATTTCGATTTGCGAACGGGTCGCGACCGCCTGCAGTTCCGGAAAATCGCGCAGCAGCGTCAACACCGCGATCGGCCGATCGATCGGCAGCGGCGTGCGCCGCTGCGACGCCGCGCGCAGCCGGATCGTCTCGTCTCCGGCGAAACCGAATCGATTAGCCGCGCGCCTGACGGCCCCCTCCGGATTACGGGGCAACACTCCCAGATGGTCCCCGGCGCGATAGCCGACGCCCTCCGGAAGTTCGACGTCGAGCCGCCGCGTCGAGCGCTCGGATGGATGCTCGCCCGCCCGGTTGTGAAGTTCGCGGATTTCTACGATTCGCATCGTGCGCGCCGCCAGCGGCTCCGCAAGCGCGCCGCGGCCGTCGCCCGGAACCACTTCAACCGCGTAGAGCGGCGCGTGCGCGGCGGCGGCCGTCTCCAGCGCCACGTCCAATTTTTCCGCCACCGCCGGCCAGAGCGATCGCGACCAGCCCTGAAACTGACCGTCGAAGTCGTCGCGCGCGTCGCCTTCCCCGCGGGCGACGATTCGCTCGGCACCGTGCGACTCCATGGCGCCGTCAATCAGGCGCGGTATCGCCTGAAAGGTCGCGGCCCAATCGCGGTTTCCGCAACCGAACACCGCATAACGCACGCCGCTCAGCGCATTCGACGCCATCCCGTCGCCGAGCCATGCGCAGAATTTCGCCGCGTTGTCGGGAGGCGTTCCGTTGTATGACGCCGTCACGATTATCACCGCGCCGTCGCCCGGCAGCCGGCCGGCGTAATCGTCAAGCGGCGCGGACGACGCCGAAAACCCTCGCGCGTCGGCGTCCTGCGCGATGCGGCGGGCGATTTCCTCGGCCGTGCCGAGATTCGATCCGTAAAGCGCCAGCAACGGCCGGGCGTGCCGTGCGGCGGATGACGCGGCCGGCGCCGCCGCGCCATCGCCCTTTGCGATCTGAGATTCTCCGCCGACAGCCGGCGCGCCCGGCGCCGACGCGCCACCTTCGCGAGCTTCGCGCGGACGCACCCGAATCGTAAAGCCGTCCGGTTTGAGCGTGAGCGTTTCCTTGATTTTAAGCTGGTAGCGCTTGTGATCGATCAGCTTGAACCGATGCAGCACCGTCGCGAGCACCAACGCCGCCTCCTGCATCGCGAACTGACGCCCGATACAGGCGCGCTGGCCGTTGCCGAACGGCTTGTACGCGCCGGCGGGACGCGCGGCCTCGGCCGCCGGCGCAAAATTGTCGGGGTCGAAAACTTCGGCGCGCTCGCCCCAGACCTCCGGGTCGCGATGGAGCGCCGGGAGCAGCACCATCATCTGCCAGTCCCGCTTGATTTCGTAGCGGCCGCCGATCACGGTGTCGGCCAGCGGATAGAGCGAAAAGGCCGGCGCCGTCGGCCACAGCCGCAGCGTCTCCTTCAGAATCTGATTGAGGTAGCCGAGTTGGTTGACCTGCGCATAGGTCGGCAGGGCCTCGCGGTCGGGGCCGAGCGTGCG
>JAJXZF010000043.1 GCA_021780225.1 Deltaproteobacteria bacterium
AATTGGCCGGGCGGAGGCCGCGGTCATCGGGACGCCGCGCGCTGGCCGACGCGGTCCCGCGTTTGTTCGCGAGAAGCTTCAGGCGATCGAGCATCGGCTGGTCGCGAACAAACGCGACGTAACTTATAAGTCAATGCACAAGATGTTTGTTGCCGAACGGCTCGAAAAAGAGTGCAAAGAGTGAGTAGGAACGGCGGCAAACCAGCGCGCCTCGAAGCCGCTTCGCTCTCATGTTGCAATGGCAACTTTAAGAGAACCGCCAAAGCGGCATGCAGTACGAGGACCCTCTTTTTCGATTGCGATATTATACGAAAAGAGCGTCATTTGCGATCGTCTCTCCGCGATAGAATCCTCTAACCTGCCTCAGGCGCTCTTCGCCGCGCAATTAATTTGATCTTTACAGGTTAGCGAACCTTTACGGATCGCGCGGCGGTCCTGAACGCCGCCGCGCAGGCGCTGCCACGCGCCGCACCGCATAGCGAACGGGGTCAATAAACCCAAATTGTTCGTCGTCATTTTACTAAATTCGAACGGCCCCCCCCCATAGCTCGTTTCGCCCGTCGCAGGTTTGCGGTTTTGATGAACTCAATAAAGAACTGTATATAGCAAAGCCTCAACAAATCTTATTCCGCCGCCATTAGGTAAGGCAGGCGCGGTCGGGGTGACTATGAATGGGGAAATAATCGACTTCTGGGGCAAACTCGATGACGCGTCCGGCCAATGGCATCCATTGATCGACCATTGCGCCGATGTCGCCAGCGTTTGCGAAGCAT
The DNA here is from genome assembly GCA_021780225.1 of Deltaproteobacteria bacterium. GTDB lineage: Bacteria > Desulfobacterota > Binatia > Binatales > Binataceae > JADMIL01. The sequence continues at coordinate 774 of JAJXZF010000043.1, forward strand.
TGCTAACGCATTCTTTGATTCGCATCCGGATGGCGCGGCTTGGCGGTCGCGACGATCTTGGCCAAGCCGATATCCAGCGGCTTTCAGCGCTCGCGGCTTTCCACGATGCCGGCAAATTCAATCTTGGCTTCCAGAACAAGGCCGACCCGCGCCGCAAACCGTCGCCGGCCGGCCACGTCGGCGAACTCCTGAAGGTTCTGGATGCCGACGCCAGTCAGGAATGCCGGCGGCTGATCCAATCCATGCCGCTTACCGAAATCCAGACTTGGGCCGACGAGTCCTCAGGCCTTGAATTATTGATTGCCGCGATCGCGCATCACGGGAAACCAGTCGAGCCCGGCGGCGGTTCCGGTCCGAATGTTGAGATTTGGCAAGCTGAACCCAACAGACGCGATCCGTTCGCCGGAATCTCACGACTGAGCGCCAAAGTTAGCGAATGGTTTCCCGCCGCGTTCGACGCGCACGCCGCGCCGCTCCCTTCGTCGCCGCCGTTCCAGCACGCCTTCTGCGGCCTGGTCACCTTGGCCGACTGGATCGGCTCGGATCGTTCGGTCTTCCGCTTCAGCGAGTCGGGCGACGGCGACCGGATCGACTTCGCCCGCCAAGTGGCGCCGATCGTACTGCGCAACATTGGCCTCGACTCCGCGCCCGCGCGCGCCCTATTCCACGCCGCGCCACACGAGTTCCCCGAGATTTTCTCCTTCGCGCCGAATCAAGCGCAGCGCCGGATGCTCGAACTGCCGATCGCGGCGGGCCGCGGCAGCCTCGCGATCCTGGAGAGCGAGACCGGTTCCGGCAAGACCGAAGCCGCGCTCGCGCGGTTTTTTCGCCTGTTCGACGCGGGCGAAGTCGACGGACTCTATTTCGCCCTGCCGACGCGTACTGCGGCGGTCCAGATGCATAGCCGGATTGAAAACGCGGTGGCGCGCGCCTTTCCCGACGAATCGGTTCGGCCGCCAGTGACGCTTGCCGTGCCGGGCTATCTGCCCCTTGACGACGCGCCCGGCGACCGTCGCTTGGCGCCGTTCGAGACGCTCCATCCGGACGACGAGGCCGCGCGATTTCGCTTTCGCCGATGGGCCGGGGAGCATCCGAAACGCTATCTCGCCGGCGCGATCAGCGTCGGCACGGTCGATCAGGCGCTCCTCTCCGCGCTGATGGTTTCGCATGCGCATCTGCGCGCGACTTCGCTGCTGCGCCAGTTCCTGGTGGTCGACGAGGTGCACGCTTCCGACGCCTACATGACCACGATTCTGCGCGAAGTGCTGCGCTTCCATCTGGCCGCCGGCGGACACGCGCTGCTCTTGTCGGCGACGCTCGGCGCGCACGCCGCGGCCGGACTGGCCGGCGCGGCGCAATCGAGTCGGCCGAAGACGCCGCCGCTCGCCAACGCGATCAGCGTCCCGTATCCGAACGTGACAACCGTTGTCGGAGGCGATCGCTATCCTGCGCGCGAGGAATTGATGAGCGAATCGCCGGCCAAAACCGTGAACGTCGCAATCATGCCCGCCGCGGACGACTTCGCCGCGGCCGCGATCGTGGCGCTGGACGCCGCGCGTGCCGGCGCCCGCGTGCTGATCGTGCGCAACACCGTGCGCGATTGCGTGGAGACGCAGCTTGCGCTCGAACGGATCGCGCGCGAACGGAATGCGACGGATCGGCTGTTCGCGCTCGACGGCCTGCCGGCGCCCCATCACGCGCGCTTCGCCCGCGCGGATCGCGAGCGGTTGGACGCGGAGCTCGCGGCGCGCTTCGGCAAAAATTCCGCCGCGCCCTGCGTACTCGCCGCGACCCAGACGGTGCAGCAGAGCCTCGATCTCGACGCCGACCTGATGCTCACCGATCTTTGTCCGCTCGACGTGATGTTACAGCGGATCGGCCGATTGCATCGCCATCCGCGCGACCGTCCGGAGCCGTTCCGCGCCGCGCGCGCGATCGTTCTCGTTCCCGCCGATCGCGACCTGACAGCGTTGATCGGCGGCGACGGCGGCGCTCGCGGCGAGCATGGCTTCGGCACGGTCTACGACGATCTGCGCGTGCTGGAGGCGACTTGGCGCACGCTCGAACAATCCCCCGTGCTGGAAATTCCCGCGATGAACCGCCGGCTGGTCGAAGCCGCGACCCATCCCGAGGCGCTCAAGGCGATCGTCGACGAGCTCGAGGGTCCGTGGAAAAAGCACGCCCAGAAATGCGACGGCGGCGCGATCGCCAGCCGCCGTCTGGCCGGCCTGAACGCCGTTAATCGCGACGAGCCGTTCGCCGATTGCCAT
>JAJXZF010000008.1 GCA_021780225.1 Deltaproteobacteria bacterium
GAAATTACCTGCCGCGCTTCGGCCCCTATCTGACGAAGCGCTACGCGACGCCGTGGGGCGAGGCGATCAATTTCGACGGCGCCGGCAGCGACGAGGTGCGCCGTTTCTTCTGTGACAATGCGCTTGCCTGGCTGCGCGACTATCATGCCGACGGCCTGCGGATCGACGCGGTTCACGCGATCCTCGATACGTCCGCGCTCCATTTTATCGAGCAGCTCGCGGCCGAAGTCGCCGCGCTTGAACGGCGGCTCGGCCGCCGGCTCGTGCTGATCGCCGAGAGCGACCTCAACGATCCGCGCCTCGTGCGTCCGCCGGCAATTGGCGGCTACGGCATCGCCGCGCAATGGTCCGACGATTTCCATCATGCGCTGCATACCGTGCTGACGGGCGAGCGCGCGGGCTATTACGCGGATTTCGGCGCGATCGCCGATCTGGCCAAGGCGCTGCGCTCGGCCTGGGTCTACGACGGCCGCTATTCGCGTTTCCGCGGCCGCCGCCACGGCCGTCCGCCGGTCGGATTGGACGGCCATAAGTTTCTCGGCTATCTGCAAACTCACGATCAGGTCGGAAATCGCGCGCGCGGCGAACGCGGCGCCCATCTGATGAGTCTCGGACGGGCGAAGATCGGCGCGGCGCTCGTGATGACCTCCGCGTTTATCCCGATGCTCTTCATGGGGGAGGAGTGGGGCGCGTCGGCGCCGTTTCAGTATTTCGCGGGCCATCCGGAGCCCGAGCTGGCGCGCGCGGTCAGCGAGGGTCGCCGGCGCGAATTCGCCGCCTTCGGCTGGAAGCCCGAGGACGTTCCCGATCCCGAGGCGGTCGCAACCTTTATGCGCTCGAAGCTCGATTGGAGCGAGCCTGGCCGCGAGCCGTATCGCGGGATGCTGGAATGGTATCGCGAGTTGATTCGGCTGCGCGCCGCGACGCCGGCGCTGTGCGACGGCCGGCTCGATCAGGTCGATGTGCGCTTCGACGAGGACGCGAAATGGATCGTGGTCGGGCGGGGACCGATCGCGGTCGCCTGCAATCTCGCGCCGCGGCTCCAGACTGTCCCGCTGCCGTTCGCCGGCCGCGTCCTGCTCGCGTCCGAACCCGGTATCACTCCCGATGGCTCCGCAATCGCACTCCCGCCCGATTCGGTCGCGATCATCTCTCGCCACTGATTCGGAATCGGTCGCGGAACTTCTGGCTATCCGGGGGGTTGCAGTTCGCTGGCTGGAATCACGAGAGTACCCGTCTGCAACGGCAAATCGGCGCAACCGATTTCGTAGAGTATGGATAGCTCCGACGCATTTTGCGAATATAGGCTGGCGACAAGAAGCGAGACGCCCGGATGGAGAGGCGCCGCCAACCGCGAGGCCCCGAAGCGAAAGGATTGAGCGATAGTGCTTAGAGGGCGCGGCAGTCCATGATTTTCAGTCCAGTCCATTCCGAGATCGTCGAACCCCATCGGTTGTGGATAGCTGATCGTTAGGTAGGGCGCCTGTGCCGAACCTTTGCCGTGATTTTCCAAAAGCAAGCTAATCCGACACGAGCCAGGGCGGCCGAGACCCCATTTCGCTATTTTGTAGCTGATCGCCAGCTTCGGATGGGGGCGACGGCCGAACATGTCCGCAATCTCGAAATGCTCCATCTTGAGAAAGCTCGCGCCGGACCGCTTGTAGTATCGATCTTCGCCGAGCTTAGCCATGTGCGGTCCTGCGTCGGAGACCGGAACATGTGTAACCACGAATCCGTGGTCGTCCTTGCCAGGAATGTATAACGCCCGGTGCTCAACGCCCGTGACCGAAGGATTCGCCGCCGATCCGGAGAACTCCATCAGATGCGAATAGAATTTCTTAAGGCCATCGATACCCGGAGCGTTGCACGCGCAGTCAACGCCGTCAGAATTTTTGCGGCAGTCGACGCCCCAAACGATCAGGCCGCCGTCAGAGTTTGCAAACCCGGAAACCGCTGCTGCGAAGTTTTTGCGATCGTCACGGCTTTTCAGATTGGGATCAACGAGGAGCTTGAAATCGAGGTGCAGGTCTTCCTCGCGGCCGTCCTCGACGAAACGATTGATGTCGTCGATCGAAATCGAATCGAACCAACTCTTCAGATCGCTCGTGGGAGCCATGAACGTAGGATCGTAAGCGGCCGCACCCAGAATTTCCTTCCTGATCGACTTGATTGAGCGTGAGCCGAGCGGCGTTAGCCGGCGATCGGTTTGTGCGAAGGAAAATCCAATTCCGGCTGATCGACCTCGAACAAGGCCTGCTTCACCGCGCCGACGATGCCGATCTGCCGAATCCGTTCGGCCTGAAGCGCGCGGGCGTGGGCGCTGAGAAATATGCGGAGCGCGATCAACACCAGTCCACCCGCCAGCGCGCCAAGCGCCGCGACCATTCCGCCCAGCCCGATATGCATCATCAGCAAAATCATGGCTCGCCCCTGCAGTCCATTTTCACATATGCGCCCGGAAGGCGATAGCGCCCGGAACCACCAGCGCGAATCCTCCCACGGCCAGCGAAAGCAGGGCCTTCCATCCGACCTGCGGCTTGCGCCGTCGCAACGCCATGATCGCGATCGCCGTCAGTAGCAAAATTCCAACGCAGAGTAATTCCGCCGCCTCCGCTTCGCCCTTGAGCACGAAATAGTTGGTGATATTGCCATTCGAGAAGACGCCGCCCAGCGCTCCCCACGCCAGCACCTGACAATCCCAGCCGAGGTCGGTAATCCAATCCTGCCACGGCCCGCTGTTGACGATTCGATCAAACAGTCCCATCACCAACACGAACAGCGCCGGAATCGCGAAAACCGTGACGTAAAACACGAGTCAGCCGATCGCCGGTTGCGACGGCTCGCGGATGCGCCGGTCGGTCGCTGAATCGAACAGGGCCACGGTGGTCGGCGGCTAAATTTTTTGTTTGGTTTGGCGCCAGTCGGAAAGGAATTTCTCCAACCCCGCGTCGGTCAGCGGATGCCGCAGGATCTGCTTGATTACGTCGGGCGGCAGGGTCGCGATATCCGCGCCCGCCTCGGCCGCGT
>JAJXZF010000084.1 GCA_021780225.1 Deltaproteobacteria bacterium
GTATCTGGACTGGCTATTTCGGGATTAGCCGTAATTATCATGGAAGATACTCCTTCGCCGGCACGTGGCCGAGAACCGGAACGCCTGCGAGCTGTGCCGCGGCTGAATTGCTTTTGGCGAAAAGCGCGGAGCCGGGGACTGTGTAAATCAATTTCCAGCCCAGCACGGACATCGTCATGCGATAGGTTTGCGAGAGCGCGGAATCAGCACGAAGTCGCTCGGGAAGGATGGCGCTGCTTTTTTTCGCGCCGGGAGGATCGAAATAGAGATTAACGAAGCCGCGTATAAGGGCAAGCGGGAAAACCGTCGCGCGCCGTTCGTCGAGAAAGATACTAGATTGCGGATCGTTCGAGATCATGCCTTTGCCCAACCCAATTGCGCGAATACGCTTTCACACAGATTGTGCGCTTTCGTAAACCTCAACGTTCCGGGCGTATGCCCTCTATTGGTTTGGAGCCGAGGCGAAAGTGGATACGGCAAAACGGTGACAGATAGCGTCGGCGCGACGAGAAACGATTGATTGACGCCTGAGCGCTGGGGTTCTGTGATTAGAGTAGGCATCAGCCGGCGGCCGAAGAAGAACAGCGACAGGCCAAGATAAATCGCGAACGCCGCGAGACTTTGGCGATCAAATATCGATCCGCACGATTTCGCTTTAAACTTGGCCATAAGACTCCATTAAACGCGAAAATTCATAATCGAGCGGCGTGCTTCTGGCCAGCGCATTTGTGCGCGACCGCCTGCCGGCGCCTTGGACCTTGCATGCTTTCGCGCGCAGTTTTATAGCCGATCGATCGCATCATGGACGACGCGACCCAGATTCCCAATTCGCCGTCCGCGCCGGCGCGCGGCGCGGCCACAGGTGCGCCGTGGTACTCGCGGAGGAGTTTCTGGCGGGCCATGGCGGGGATGGCGCTGGCGGTCGCGATGGCTTGCGCGATCGTGCGGATGGAGACGCTTGCGGCCGGCCGGCGTCGCCGGCGCCATCCGGCGCGGCATCAAACGCGGACACATCGCGTGGCGCCAGCGCCATCCCCGCAACCGTAAGGCTTGAGCCTAGCGCGGCGCTTCCGCCGGTCGGGCGGCGTGGTTATGCTGGGCCGCGTTCGCGGTGCGTGCGGGCGCCTCCGGCCATGACTTGGCGCCCCGGACCGCGGTTGTCGCGTGGCAGATAATTCGTCGGAAATCAGCGGCGCGGCGCCGTCTGGCGCGCCGTCCGCAAGCGCTGGCGCTCGCGTTTACACGCGGGATTTCTGGCTGGTGTTTATCGCCACCTCGGCGCTCAACACGGCGGCTAATTTACTTGTATTGTTCCCGGTTTTCGTCGTGCATCTGGGCGGCGGCGCCTCGACGATCGGCGTGCTGGCGGCGGCGGGAGGTTTCGGCGCGCTGACGATGCGTCCGGCGGCGTCGGTGGCGATCGAACGACGCGGTCGGCGTTGGGCGGCGATGTGGTTTCTGCTGCTGCTCGCGATCGGAAATTGCCTTTATCTGCCAATCGCGTCGTTGGGCTGGCCGCTTTATGCCGCGGTCGCATTCAATGGCTGCCTGAACGGTGCGGTGAGGGTCGCGCTGTTCACGATGGTCTACCCGTTGCTGCCGCCCGCACGCGCCGGCGAAGCGATGGCGATTTTCAGTCTGAGCGGGCAGGGGCCGGCGTCGTTCGGAGCGCTGCTCGGCGAGCTAATCGTGCATTTTTTCGGCTTTACCGGCCTGTTTTTGAGCGCCGCCGCGATTACCTTCGTGGCCTCCGCGCTGGTCGCGCTGGTCGCGCCGGACGATCCGGCCGCCGGTTCGGGTCCGCACGCCGAGACGGCGTCCGACGGCGCCGCTGGGGCGCCTGTGGCCAGCTACTGGGAGCTGCTGACCGGCCGCGCCCTGGCGCCGCTGTGGATCGCGACGGTCGCGTTCTCGCTGGCGATTTCCGCGCGGCCGAATTTTATCGCGCCGTTTGCGTACGCGCGCGGCATTCGCAGCGTCGGCGTCTATTTCACGGTCTATGGGCTGGTCGCGGTTTTCGTGCGCCTGAACGCTCGGCGCTTCGATCAAATCGGCCTGGATCGGCTGCTGGCCCCGGCGCTCGCGATTCTTGGCGTCGGAGTCGGCGTGGTCGCCGCGACGGGTCATTTCGCGATGCTTGAGCTGGCGGCCGTAATCGGCGGGCTTGGGCACGGCGTCGCCTATCCGGCATTGAGCGCGTTGGTGATTCGCAATACGCCGTTGCGCGCGTCCGGGCGCGCGTCGACGATCTACACGTCGATTGGGGATATCTGTGCGATGGCCGGGCCGTTTGGGCTTGGGATGTTGGCGCACACGGCGGGATATCCGGCGATGTTTTGCGCGGCGGGCGCGATTGGCGCAGTGGGCGCTATCGTATTCGCCGCGGGCGGCGGGCGAGGCGATCATGACTGAACCGGCGGCGCGCAAGACCGCGCGAAAATTTTTTTGGAGTGATTTTCTCGTTGGCTCCGTTGGGATAAATGCGCTCGACGGCGAAATGCGGCGGCGTCTCCGCTTGCATTAAGAATTCGCTTCGGGCAGATTTCTTCGTCACTGCCGAGTCGGCGCGCTCATCCGGTTCATTTCGCCAAGAACCGCAAATCCGCTGAACGAGAACGGCCCCGCGAGCCAGGCGAATGATGGACGCGGCGGACGATTGACAGCGAGTCAGGCGCGCGATAGGCTTTCCGTTTGCCCCTAAAGGGCGCGGGTCTTTGAAAACTGAATAGTAGCGCATGCCTTTAATCGGGCGGCGGGGATCGAATGAGATCTGATGCCCGACCGATTCTTTGGTTTAACAGCGGTCAGTCCATCGCTGCCGGGCGTCTTCGGATGCTCGTGGCGAAAGTGATAATTGAGCTTTTATGGAGAGTTTGATCCTGGCTCAGAACGAACGCTGGCGGCGTGCCTGAGACATGCAAGTCGTGGGAGAAAGTTGGGGCAACCCGGCGAGTACACCGGCGCACGGGTGAGTAACACGTGGACAACCTG
>JAJXZF010000071.1 GCA_021780225.1 Deltaproteobacteria bacterium
GGTAATTATCCCTTGACTGTATAGATTCTTCATGCTACGCTTTTTTCATGCAGATGAGGGACCGCAAATCACCGTCGCGTCGTGCGTCCTCGGAGTCGCGATATTCCCTGATGGAATTCATGGCGGAATTTCCTGATGACGAAGCATGTTTGCAACAACTCTGGCGTGATCGCTTCTCGCCGGACGGCGTTCATGCGGATTGCCCGAAATGCAAAACTTCGCGCGTGTTTGAACGGTACGCGACTAAGCAGCAACGGCAATCGTGGACATGCACGGCGTGCGGGCGTCATCTTCATCCGACGGCCCACACCATCTACCACAAGTCCTCGACTTCGCTTCATTTGTGGTTTTACGCGATCTATCTGATGACAAGCACTCGTTGCGGGATTTCCGCCAAGCAACTTGAGCGCGAACTTGGCGTCACCTACAAAACCGCATATCGGATGTTCCAGCAAATCCGTTCGCTGCTTGAAGAGGATATTCGCGACTTGGCCGGAACCATCGAAACGGACGAAACGTTCATGGGCGGCAAAGAGAAGAACAAGCACGCCAACAAACGTTTCGGGGGCGGGCGCGGAGCGGTTGGGAAACAACCCGTGTGGGGAGCGATGGAACGCGGCGGCCGTGTCGTTGCTCGCGTCGTTCCTGATACGACGAAGCGTACCTTGCTTCCGCACGTGATCGAGCGCGTCATGCCGCGTTCGATGGTCTATACCGACGAAGCGGCGGCATACGACCCGCTCACTGGCATGGGTTTTGGGCATAAGCGTGTCCATCACGCCGCCAAGGTGTACGTCGAAGGTGACGTTCATATTAACTCGCTGGAAGGCTTCTGGTCGCTTATAAAGCGTGGAATCGATGGAGTCTATCACTCCGTATCCAGCAAGCACCTTCAGTCCTATCTCAGCGAATATGCGTGGCGTTACAACCATCGGAACGACTCGGAATCGTCATTCCGAACGCTTCTTCTTCGAGCGGCGCGGCGATAGCGGCTGCGCCGCTTTCTTTAGACTACGCATCACGGTCGCCCGTGTCGGAATCGGTATTTCGATCCGATCCTTTTCTTCCGGCGCCAACGTCCTTTGCGTCGCATCTGTCGTGGGAGTTCTTTTCATGGCCGAATCGCCCCTAATCGAAAGTCGGCATAAACTGGGTCGTGCTCAGGAACATCTTAAACGCCTTGACGAAGAAATCGCCACATTCCTGGAAAGCAAGCCCTACCTCCTTCTCCGTGAGTACGATGCTAAACAGTCCCGGTATCTTTTCAGAATCAGGCATCAGCGACCGCTGCCTGCCGCTCATTGGGCGCTGATGATAGGAGATTGTGTCCATAACGCTCGCACGGCCCTTGATTATATCGCTTGGAGGCTCGCTGGCGCCGATCTCGCTGACCGCAACACCATGTGGCCTATTTTCGAGACCGCAGTCGGCTTTCGAGCGCGGGGACTTGACCGATTGTGGAAGCTCCATCATGAGGCGGTCGCAGAGATCGCTATGTTGCAGCCGTATAACAGACCGAACCCGCAGACAGATTTTTTCTGGGTGCTTCAGAACCTTGACGCGCGCGATAAACACAAGTTGCTCACACTCAGCTACATGTTCAACGACAGCGGCATGATCGAAACCGAACTTCCCCCAGGGATGAAACCGACGCACGGCGCGTTCTCCTCTGATGGCAGAGCCGACCACGACGCAATAATCGCCACAATCCAGCTCCCCGTCCCGGCTGGCAGCGCCGACCCTCAAGTGCATGTGAACACAAAGCTTACCTTCGATGTAGCGTTTGAGCGGGGAATTATCGCCTCTGATCAAATCTTCCCAGTTCGGGATGCGCTCAAGGCAATCCTTCGGGCGGTCAATGACGTAATCGAACGATTCGACAGCTTGGTCGCCTCCCATCCCTATTGGATTTCGCTCTAATTCACCGCATCCGATGCGAGTATTCATAAAAGAGCCTTAATTATTTCTACAGTAATGGGATAATTACCATTTGATTGACCTCCCAGTACAGTCGGCGTGAGATCGATCGCGGTAGATTGAGACCAGAAGCCAAAGCCACGCAAATTAAACCTTGGCGTCACACCAGCGGATCGTGGATCGATTGCAGTAAGGGTTGCTCCCAGCAAGCTTGGTTCCGTGACGAACGTCTCGGTGCTTTAGCCGGAGGATTCGGAAAATGGCCGAGTACATTGAAGTAGAAGAGGCGAAATCCATCAGCGGGCTGAGAGTGGTTCTCACGCCCTCGGTCCCCGGACCGTGGACCGAAGCCGCACGCGGAATCCTGCACGTAAAGCGCATTCCCTATGTCAAGGTGCGCCAAGAGCTCGGCGGCGCGAATCTCCCGCTCCTCGAATGGACCCGTCAGACGACGGCGCCGGTCTTTATCTATAACGATGAAAGGCCGCGTTCTTTGTGGAATGATCAGCTTTTTCAGGCTGAACGCCTCCAGCCTGAACCGTCGCTGATACCGGCGGACGTCGACGACCGAATCCGGATGTTCGGCCTCGCCAACGAGATTTGCGGCGAAAACGGCTTCGGATGGGCGCGGCGGCTGATGATGCTGCATGGGACTCTTTCAAATCCATCAGCGAAAGAGGACGCAAAGGGCTTCGCAAGCTTCCTGGGCGCCAAGTACGGTTACGCATCTGCGCCGGCGGAAGCGGCGCCGCGGCGCGTTGCGGAAATCGTCGTGGCGCTCGATCGGCAACTGGCCTCTCAGCGGGAGCGTGGCTCGCGCTATATGATTGGACAACGATTAAGCGCGCTGGACATCTATTGGGCGGCGTTCGCGGCGTTGTTCGAACCCCTGCCGCAGGAGCTATGCCCGATGGCGCCGGGATTTCGCAAAATGTATGTCTGCACCGATCCGACGGTGAGGGCCGCGATGTCGCCGCATCTGCTCGCCCATCGCGATTTCATTTATCATGAGCACTTGGAGCTTCCGCTCGATATGTAAGTCGCGAGAGCGTTCGATCGGGTTCGGAACACGCCGACTTGGCTGAAATTCTCGCGCGTTTCGCGGCGCTCCCGACAGGAGGCGATCCCATGGCGAATGACACTCTAGCAGGAATTGGCGAGGCGATCCGCAAAGCCGCGGCGGCTTATGCCGACGCGCTCTCCGCGGTCGGCAAGGCGTTACAGGACGTCGCCGGTTCGGCCGCGGGCGCCGATCGCGATCGATTGGTTGAAAATTGGCTCCGCGTCGCCCGGATGAGCAAAGACGGCGTCATTACCGCGCTCGAGCAGGGCTTCGAACTCTGGGAGCGCGAAATTCGCCGGACGGCCGCGATGGCGCGGGGCGCCAGCAGCGAACGACCATCGAATCCGGCGGATGTTTGGGCGGAAAATTGGCGGCGCGCGACGGAGGCGTTCGGCAACGTCGGCGGATGGGGTGACGAGGCGCGCAAACAGGCCGAAGCCGTGCAAAAGACGCTTCAGGATGGGCTGCGCGCGTGGCAACGGCTCTGGGAGCCGGATAAGAAATAACGCCCGGACAGAATCGATCGCTCTGGGCGGCGAGTTCCGCGGCTTCGCGCAGATCGCCGGATCTTCGGGGGTTATCCGGAGATGCCGACAACGTGAAGCGCAAATCAGGCCGGCGCTTTTCTTGCCCGAGCCTGTCCTGCGCGAACGCTTGGAAGGCGTGGACTGCTCTGTCAGTATTGACGCGGAGAATCTGAATCTCCCTCTGGAAGCCGGACGGCTGACTGACGCCGAGGTGGCGAAACGGCAGACGCAGTGGACTCAAAATCCACCGTGCGCAAGCACATGCGGGTTCAAGTCCCGCCCTCGGCACCATAATTCTTCAATAAATTCAGATATTTAGAGCGGGTCGTGATCGGAGATGTTGGTCGCGTTCCTTTACGGATGGTGAAATTGTACAGGTATTGTACAGGTGCGCTCGAATAGCAGATTTCAAATAGCGTTTTTCGGATTAGAACATAACAAATTTGCGGGAGTGGAAATCACGACCGCCACGACCGCAGAACCGGCAGCCCGCGCGGGTAAACAAATTTCTCAGGGGCCGGAATCACAGCCGCCACGACCAGCACGGCCGCGCGTTTTCAGTGCTGGAAGCTCGGTGCGCGGTCCGCTTCGGCCGTTCCGTCCGTTTCCCCCCTTCGCGCTCCTTTCACGAAAAAAGGTAGCGATCGTCGGGCCAACGAGTGCCGGCAGGAAGGGAACGGCGCTGGCGAGATCAACCCGCTCCTCGCCGATCGCCTCTGCGCCGTCCAGCCCAACGCGAAGGAAGACCGTGAAGATCGCCAGCGCCGGCCTTCCCTTTAAGCGTCTGGGCCGCAAAGCGGCCCTTTATCCGGGCCGCGAAGCGGGCGCCGCGGTATTTGGTTTGAGACGAACATCTAGCGGACCACGAGCCTAAGCGGGCGATTTCTCAAAGGGGTCAGGTGCGACGGTCGCGCGCTCGCGTCTGACGAGGCGCGATTTTGCGGCGCGCTCGATAAAGAGACTCCAACTCGTCGCGTCCGTCGGCGCCGGCGCCAGTGTCCCCGGGCACTCCGCGATCTGGCAGTCTTGCGCTACGCGCGCGCGGCTCAACCGCGTGCACGTCGGGCAGGCGTAGACGCCTGGGCAGGGAAATTTCACGCCGCCCGTTGACTGGCTGAGCGGCTGCGATTTGCGCCTCATCGGAGGCTCCTTTTCGGCAGTGGGGTATGCTCTGGCGGTTGAATCCGGCCGGCGCGAATGTGCCAGAGCTGCACGGGCAATCGCCACCAGGCGCCCGGGAACGCGGGAAGCGAGCAGTATTCACATTCGGCGAGCGAGACGGCGAAGCGCCGCCGGCAGACCGGGCAGCACGCGAAATCGGTCGCCGTCAAAATCCGCGCCATCGGCCTCCCCATCGCGACGCAAGTTTTACGGCGGCCGTGTCTTCGTCGCGCGCCAGTTGGGCGCCGTCGCCGTACAGTCGATTCGCGCCGCCCGGCGCGTCGAAAGTCGTCCGCTGTCGCCGCGGCGTCGGCGTCCATTCGATCTTTTCGGGCGCTTGCCCTTGCTGGACGGCTCCCAGCGCCGACTGCGCTAGGGCGACGACAACGTCGATCTTGTGCGAGACTTTTTCTTTCGCGATGCGCCAGCCGCGCGAGGTTTCCAGCGCGACCGCCCGGCCCACCGCCAGCCGCAGATCCGCGTCCGCGTAGACTGCCAAGTTGCGCCCTTTGATCAGCTCGTAGAGATTCGAGCTAGCTTCAGTTAGGTTCGGAGCTGACTGCGGAAATTCGATCATCGGCAGGCCGGCCGCAGTGAGCCGTTGCGCTGTGGCGATCAGCTGGTACGGATCATACCGGACCTCGCGCACGTCGAATCGCGAGCGCAGATCGAGCAGGCTCTTTTCGATCGTCGCTTCGAAGTCGAGCGGGTCTTGAGGCGACGGCTGAAAAATTCGATGCCATACGAGTCTCACCTTTCCACCTTCAAAGGTTGTCGCCACGATCGCCGTTGAGTCGCGTTTAACGCTCGCGTCGACGCCGACCCACACGGGCAGCGTGGGTTGGGACAGCGTCAGCGAAAACTCCTCATTGACGCACGCATCCCACCGGTCGATTGGAACGAAACCACTTTCGTTCGTGACGAACCGATTCTCGATCTGCCGGAGAAACGCATTGGGCCGGAGCTGCCCGCGCATCTGTTCAATCCATTCGGGCGTCTGCCACGGCGCAACCGGCTCGTGATGCCAAGCCGCGAGCAATCCCGGCGCGCGAAAGAGCGACGGCGCAATTTCCTCGCCTGTCATCGCCCGCTTGTAGAGCGATTCGAGCAGCTTGGATTCGCCTTCAAAACCGGCGTAGGTCACCGTCAGCCGCGTCGCGACTTTGCGCGTCGGCGGCGGTACGCATTCGTCGAACAGACGGTTGGCGCGCTCGCTGGTATAGGCCCAGAGTTCGTCAAACACCGTGATGGTCGGATTCGCTCCGGCCGCGCCGGCATAATCGGAAGCTATCGCGGTTATCGTCGCGCCCGTCGAGATGAATTCGATTCGGTTGGCGGTTATCTTCGCCGAGTCGCGAAGTAGCGGCGACGCCTCGATGATTCGGGTGACCGCCTGAAAGACGCGCCCTTGCGCCTGGTCGAAATCGTTCGCCGCGCAATATCCCTCCGCAAACGGGCCGCCGAGCGCGACGACCGTGTAGAGCATCATCAACGCCGCGGTCGCCGTCTTTCCGCTCTTCTTTGGCGCACTAAAAAGCAACTCGGGGTAAGGCAATCGACCGTCGGCCGCCAGCATGAGCGCTTCGCGCAAGAATCGCTCTTGCGCCGCGTAGAGCGCGAAGGGTTTGCCGGTCTCAGGGTCTCGAAGGACCTCGCGAATAAAGGCGACCGGGTCGCGTCGCCAGCGCCGGAACTTGCCGGCCCGGTCAGCCGTCATCGACAACCTCCGCGTCGGCCAGCGCGGCGGCCAGGTCAACGGGTTTCTCGCGTTTGAACTTTCCCAGAGCCGCGGGCGAGAGACCGAGCGCGGTGGCGAATTTGAGTTGCGCGTTCGCCAACCGTTGGAAGGTTTCGACGCTCGATCGCAACTCGCCGCTTTCATCGAGCAGGCCCGACGCGCGCAAGTGGTCGAACGCTTCGATGGCGAGAATGGACAGCCGCGCGAAGGTTTGCGTGAGCGGCCCGAAGCGCGCCTCTGCGAGCTCCGGGACTACGCGGAGCAATTCGCGACGGAACCGGCGAACCCGCTGATCGCGCTTGCGGCGGGGCGAATGAGGCGCCGGGGCTGGGCGCGACGGGAGCCGCGATCCGTCCGCGCCCAGGTCCGACGCTAGGTCGGACACCCCCGGCGAACTTTGAGATTTTTTTTCCATCGTATTAGACCGCCCGCGCCGGCCGGATGCACAGATCCGCTCACAACCCTATGTTGCGCGCCCTCAACGTGGACGCCGGCGCGGGAACTTATGCATTCTGGAATTTGACCACCAGGCGCCGCGACGACTGCGCCGACGCCGTGGCGCCTGTCGCCAGGCGCTCGATCGCCGCCAGCAAATTAGCCGCGGCCGCGACGAGCCGCCCGTCGGGATCACCGGAACCGGCGTCGTATGCGTCCAGGTGGCCAAGCGCGCGGTCGACCAGGTCGTCCGGAGTTTCGTCGTCGCGAAAATCCTGATCGGAGGCGGCAATCCGCCGCATCGCCGCCGGAAACGGCTCGTTGGCGTTCGAATCCACGCCGCCGTTGTTCATGTTTCGCGCGGTCCGCAGAGCCGCGTTTCGGGCCGCCTGTGCGATGTAGTCGCGTTCGCTGACGCGCGAAAACTGAGAAATAATTTTCCGTTGGGTTTCGCCAAGCATACTTGTCTCACTATGAGTATGAGTAGATGACTGAGTATTTATCCGTCGATCGATGCAGTCCTCGATCGCTACCGGGTCGCCCATGCCGATCTGGTAGCGCCACATTTCGAGCCGGCGCGCGCTCATCGATCTCGCGACGCCTCGCCAGGCGCTTCGATTTTCGGCATCGACGCCAGATGTTTCGCCCAGCCCGCGTCGCTAAACGCCGCGCTGCGCATCCCCGTGCGAATCGATTCGCGCGAAATTTCGCGTCCGTCTGCGGTCCCGACTCCCTGCCACGCGATAGCTGCGATATGAGCTGGCGCGACGATGGCGAGCAGCGCGTCGATCTCCGCGGACGACCATCCGCACCTTGCCGCGCGGGCGTGAACCGAAGCTTTGAGCGCGGCGGTCCTATCTTCATTGCGGTCGGCCGCCGGCAATTCCCGCAGCATCCGATCGAGCTTCTCGATCTCGGCCTGTAGACCCGCGTAATTGAACGCGCCGATCAACTCAGCGCAGCGATCGGCGAAGATTTTCAGGCGCGACGCGCGGATCATCCGCCGACAGGCCGGCGCGTTCGAGAATCGCCCGAACTCTGGCGACGACAAATTGAGCCGGACTGGGTATTTGGCTTAGGCGTTGCGAAAGGTTTTCAAAATAGTCCATCACGATTGTCTCCAAGGCGGTAGGTCCGCCGTCGATTGCTGATTTGCCTCGATCACGATCACGGGGATGCCGAGCGAGAGACCCGCGGGAAGCACAGGCGTAATTGGAACGCTCGGGTTGGTCTGGACGATCGGGTAAATCAGCGTGGGGTCGCCATAAAAGCGCCATGCGAGCGTATCCCAGCGGTCCCCCTCGACCGTCGTGTACGGAATGAATTGTGCGGATGGCGGCGTCGGGATGGTGTTCTTTGGCGGCGCAATCAGCGCCGCTTGAGCGGCCGTCAACATTAGAATTCGAGCCTCCGCTCGCGCGCCGTCGCGGAAATCTCAGTTGGGAGAACTGTAAGACTTTCTACTTGCGAAATACAGTCGGCAAATACTAAGTCAACTTTGGGTGTCGCGGGTAGCATGACGGCTCGCTTATTAATATCGGGGTTTTAGGCGTGCCCCGCAAGTTTCGAGTCGGCCGCGCGCCGGATACGTTCCGCGCCGACGACCAACGCCGCTTCGTGCAGCGCCACCCCCAAAAGGATATTCTCAATTTCGGCCCGCGAGACTACGCCAGCGCCCGAATCGCCCGACGCCAAAAGGGCCGCGACATCGCGGCGTTTGGAGATGAACCAGCAGTTTGATTTTGCCAACTCAAGCAGCCACGGAAGCCTGTTCCCGCGGCGGCGGCGAAAATCCACGCCGAATTCCGCGAGCAGCCTGAGTTCCGCGCGAACGGATTGATTATTCTCGATCTCGGCGCGCATCCGTTCGACCGCGGACGGCCGCGGCGTCCTCGGTTCGCAATCGGCGCAACCGATGTGATCGAATGCGTCAACGTATGTTAGCCGACATAGGTAGCAACGCCGGCGATCGGCCGCGATGCAGTCGTCGCAATAGACTTGCTGCGGCGGGACCGGCGAGCCGCATGCGAAACATTGGGTCAAATGAGTATCCCCCGATTGCAGCTGGCGGCCCGCCGCCGTTGCCAATCGCGGACCGCTGGGGAATAGGGACTCGGCGCTGCGACGCGGCCTTTGCGGTCGATCGCGACGATTTCGCCGCTCGACCGGACTACGGTCACCGATCGGGCGAAATCGAAAAATATGCGATCGCCGTCTTGAAGGGCTTCCCACATCGTGTCTATTTCGGCGCGTGTCGGTTGATAGTATCGCGGCTTCGCCGATAGCCATCTCTCATACGCCTCGCGCTGCGAGTCGAGGGACGGGACGTCGACCGGAATCGCGCGCTCGACAATCCCTTCATCCGGCTCCGGCAGCCCCTGGCGTTGACGGAGGATGCGCGCAACTGAGTCCCGGTGATCCGCGATCCGAGCCAGCGCTCGTTCTACGGCGCCCTCGACGCCGCGGACGCTGATCGCGTCGTTTTCACGTCGAAAAATGAACTCCACCCGTTCTTCCGCCTCAATCGTCTCGATGTCTTGCAATTCCAGTGTCATGCGAGATCCCGTTCAATCACCGCGGTGTTTGTGCCTATGACCTCATAGGTCTTGATGCCCTCGTGAGAATTCCCGCGCCCACGAACGAGCTTGTAAGCGCCGAAGACCCGACCGATGCGGCTCCGGGCCAGGCGCCCAAGCGACGCGCCGATATCTGGCCCGGCCGACTGGTATCCGCGGCGACGTCCAGCAGGGCCGCGTTGAGGTCCGCAAATTGCTCGGCGCGCTCAATCAAATTCCGTAGAGCGATTTCGCCCAAGTCCGCCCGATGCCAGTTTGACAACACCGCGAGCGCCGAATCACGTTCAGGATCCGCGTCGATGACCTCTTCGCGGGTCAGGCACGGGTCGGGCAGCCCAGCCCACACGATCGCCTCTCGAATTTCCGATGACCACTGCTCGAACCGTCCGAACGGGCGCAAATGCTGCGAGGGGCGCCCGGCGATAAAAAAGGCTTGAAGAATCGTCAGCGCCGCGCAAACCAGATCGCGTCGATTCCGAGAGATGTGGTCGCGCAAATTCGAAATTGCAAACGTTCGTTCCTCGGGCCGCTCGACTTCGGGTTCAAGGCGGCTCACGACAATGCGGCTTGGCATGTCTCCGGAGAAGGTCAGGTTATTTCCAGTGACGAGAAAAAGCGTATTGGTCGGTACGCGGACAGTCGTATTGGTGCCGAGCAGCCGATCTTGATAGACCGGTTGCGTCAGAATCGACGCTAGCGCGTCGGAGTTGAGCGAACGTGTAATGTTATCCAGGGCGACGAGAGGATCGCCGATCATCAAAATTGAAACGAGTTTTTTGCGTAATTCGTCCTCGTCGCGGTTGACCGACAGGGAGGGCGCATCGAGTCCCGTCGCGATTCGAGCGATGCAGTCAGCGATCAGCGACTTGCCAGAACCCTGCGTCGGCGCATCGATCGCGTGAGCCGGCGCGGAAAACAGCAGCCTACGTTGCACTAGAGTTAGGATCGCTGAGACGATGACTGACCGATCGGCTTCCGCGCGAAAAGGAAATTCGCCGAACGGCTCCAGCAGCGTGCGAACGGCCGATTCGACCGCTTCCCGGGAGAGCGGAGCCGGTGGCCTCGGCCACTCGCCATCGCCCGCCAGATAGAGACCGGTCGCCAAATCGAAACCCGGCCGATCGAGGATGCTGCCGTCGTCGAGGAGGATCGGCGCACTAACAATTCCGGTCAGCGCGGGTAATTGCCATTGGCCCGCGCGGGCCAAATAAAGGTTCGCGATTTTGGCGGGACAATCAACCGGAGCTGCGGCGCCAAGCGGCTCGCCGGCGCGTAAGCGCCGCCAATCGATGGCCCGATTGAAAATGTCCAGCAACATCGGCGCTGTCGCCGCCTGCAAAATTGGCGCTCCGGCGGCTCGGCGCGCATCTTTCTCCGCGCCGTTGGCTCTCCCGATTCGGACGAGAGCGCCGCCGCGCTGATAAAGCTTCCATCGCCCATGCGTCGCGACCAGGTGCAGTTCAGCCTCGTCGATTACCCAGGCCAGGCGACCGGGCTCTAGTCCGACGAGCGGTCGATTCTCGACCGCGGCGCAATTCGGTTCGGTCGCGGTCGCGATCATCGGCGTGTCTTCGCGGCGATGAACCGATCGATCCCGCGCGACGAAAAGCGGATTTTTCCGTCGAGCCGGACGACGAACGGCAGCAGTTTTGAACGCCGATATAACCACGATCGCCCCACACCCAGACGCGCCGCGGCGTCGTCGGCTTCCAAAAGCCGATCATCGCTTAAATTCTGCGCGGGCGGCGCGGCCAAACGCGCTGCGATCCGAGCCAGCAGTGCCGCAAGTTGGGCGTCGCTGAGCGCGTCCAGCGCGGCTCCCGCGATGAGATCATCAATCATGCTCACGGGATCGCTCCTCCAGCCAAAATTCGACGGCGCTGCGACGCCACCGAGGTCGCCGCAGCCCTAATCGAATCGGCGCCGGAAACGCGCCGCTAACCGTCCAGCGCCAAAAGGTCGAGCGCGACGGCCAGCCGATCAGCGCCCTCACTTCGGCGACCCTCAGTAGCGAATCGTCGCCCAAAGCTCCGTTTGTTTCGCGCGCATCCATGTGAACCAATGTGGCTGCCTTAGGCGTGCCTCGTTTCCGCTCGCGTTTGCCGAATCGATGCGCCGAGCGCCCGAAGTAGAACATCCATGGTCAATCGTGACCTAGCAGGCTGTTGAGGAAGGGGTTTGAATACTCAGTTTGATCGCCGCTGTGGTGATGATGGGCGGCTCAGTTGCCGGGTTCAGCGGTGTTCGCCCGCCGCGGCGAGCGCGGCGGGGATGTGGAG
>JAJXZF010000037.1 GCA_021780225.1 Deltaproteobacteria bacterium
CAGCGATCGGTCGGTATCCACGCCGAGATGTCCCAACCGCCGCCGCCGAGGTCGGATACGAAAATCCGCCGCCCAGCCATCCGCGAGGCGATCGCCGCGACGCTCGCCGCCACCAGATAACGCTGATGGCAGTGGACGACGTCCGCGCCGCGCAGCGCGGCAAGCATCCCGAGCGCGATCGGATTCGAGCGCTGGCCGCGCACATGCCAGGGTTGGCCAATCACGCGGATTTCGAGATTGCCGATCCGTTCGCGGCGGTCGCGCGCGCCGAAGGCGATCAGGACGGTCTCGGTTTCGTCGGCCATGTGACGCGCGAGTTCGAGGGCGTAGCGTTCGCCGCCGCCCCATACGCCGTCTTCGCCGAACGTTGCCGGCGTTATATGCGCCACCCGCATCAGAACCGCTTTGCCGCGCGAACTACTTTACAACTTCGAGATCCACGCTCAGAAACCATGCGGGAAAGAGCCACGCCCATCGTTGCTCGTATGCGCGCGGATATCGATTGGCCAAACGCCACAATAACTTGTTCGCCAACGTGGGATAAAAAACGATTTGCGCGCGCCGTTTTCGGAAACGCCGGTTGGTATAAAAGCCGAATTCGTCGTCGCCGGTGAAATAGTCAAAACTGAAATAACTCAAATGATGCTTGTGAGTTGGATCGATGAACGAATTCGCGGAGGAAAAATGCGGTGTCGTGATATGCAGAACAGCGCCGTTGGCCGCAATCCGATGAATTTCGTTCATCGTCGCGACCAGATCGGCGCAATGCTCGATCACGTCGTACGCATGGACCTCCGAGAATTGATTCTCCGCAAACGGCTACGGCAGCGTGTCGAGATCGTGAACCACGTCGGGGTTCACGTCCGACACGCGATCCAAATTGACAGCCCCGTCCAATCGTTTGCGCCCACACCCGAGGTTCAGGATTTTTGAAGTCAAGACGCCGATTTTATTATTGCGGAAAGCCGTTTCAGATTGTGGGTGTCGAATAGCCTGGAAAAGAAGTACGGCCTCAGCAGAAACTGAGGATGATAGGCTATCAACCGGCCGAACGTGCGAAACGAATTCTGATATTCGCCATGGTCGATTTCGCGCAGGGCTTTGATGAGCAATCCATGAGCGATATAAGTTCGCGTCGATCTGATTAATCGTTTTGCTCTGCGGCCGTACCGTTTTCTGACCAGCCTCTCGAAAATCGCCGCGTTTGGCCCATATTTATCCGCGAAATCGGCGATATCGGGATCATGATATGTAACGAGCGCTTCGGCTACATACTCGAAGGGACCGTGCTCGCGCGCGAGCAACCATAAGTACGGATCTTCTCCGCCGCAGCGCGGGAACTCTTCGCAGAATCCGCCGCAGGAATTAAAAACTGACCTCCTCATAATGACCATGGTCGGAACGATCTTCCATCCTGGGTCGAAAAGCTCGTCAAACTCAGGACCTCGTCTGGCGGGCGAAGCGGACATTCGTACAGGTTCGCCGCTCTCGGTCGTGAGATAATCAGAGAAGACGAGAACAGCCTGCCGATTTCTTTCCAATACCGGAACGACTCTAGAAAGTTTTTCGGTTAGCCAGGCATCGTCGGCGTCTAGAAAAGCCAGATATTCGCCATGAGACACAGCGGCGCCCGCGTTTCTCGCCGAAGCGGCGCCGCCGTTTGGTTTATTGATAACGCGTACTCTATCCGCGTATTTGGCCAGCACTTCGGCGGTGCTGTCGGTCGAGCCGTCGTTGACGACGATGATCTCCTGACCCTCGAAATCCTGCGCCAGCGCGCTGTCGACCGCTCGTCGAATGGTCGTCTCCCCGTTAAAGACTGGAATGATCGTGGATACTAATGGCATTGCATTATTCGGATTTTCTGCCGGTCGGCACGTTTGCAAGGCGGCTCTTGGCCACCGTTTGCGTACGCGCACTTCGGGTTTCCAGGGCCCCTGACAACAGCCGTTTCAATCTCGCAAGGTTGTGCCTGGAAAACAGCCGCCGTGGACTAACGCATCTATAGAGAAAAGTTGGGTCGCATAGGTTCAGCCGCCAGAAAGCCTTTAAGGCGGGTCCGAACTCCCCGCCATCCGCGAATCTTAACGCGCGCGTTAAAAGTGAAACGCAAATGTCCTTGCGATTCAGCTCGATAAGCGGCTCGACCATGGCGCCGAACTCCAACGGCGCGATGCGGGCAAACTGTCTGAATCCACGGGCATATTTGAATCCGATCCAATCAAATCCCGGACATCTGTAACGTACCGTAGTCTTGCCGCTCCAACGTAGCGGATTAATTCTTGCCATTTGAAGAAAAAGCAATATGTCTTCATAAGAACCGCCGTTAAGCTCGAGGCGAAAACCGCCTGTCGCTTTCAATTGCGCGGCTCGCATTACGGTGGCGCTTGGAAGTACATAATGCATCCCACTGAGAAGGTCCTGAAGAGTTATCAAATCCGGCGGATGGGTCAAACTCTCGGTCGCGTCGGCGCCAATCTCAATGATGGCCGAAAAGCAAAGTACCGCTTCCGGGATCGAATCGAGCACCTTTGCGCAGCACTCAAGATGACCCGCAAGCCATTCGTCGTCGTCGTCCAAGAGAGCTATGTACTTGCCGCGCGCGATCGCGATCCCGGCGTTGCGAGCGGCCGATATGCCTCGATTCGGCTGATGGATAACGCGAATTTTGCCATCGTACCGCGCCAAAACTTCGGTGGTCGTGTCGATTGAGCCGTCGTTGACGACGATGATTTCCTGACCCGCGAAATCCTGCGCCAAGGCGCTGTCGATCGCGCGCGCGACCGTCGCCGCCCCGTTGTATACCGGGATTATGGTCGAAACCCGGATTTCAGCTTCAGGCCGTTCGCTCATCGGTCGTCGATGCTCCAACTGGCTTCACAGAAAACTGCTCCAAGGTTTGGCGGCGGCAAGCGACCGGTGCCCGTCAAGTCGGATGGCAGCACTTCAAAGCCGATAGCGTCGAAAATCACGTCGAAGTCGCCGGTCGCGTCGCCCAGCCACAAGTCGATCGAATAGGTTCCGGGAATCAGCATCAGCCGCTCGATCCGGCAAATGATCGTTGCCTCCGCCAGCGGCGCGCATTCGGCAAGCTGCGAGCAGAAGCGATCGCTGACGCAAAAGACCGGCGCGCCGTAGCTGGTCTTGATTACCGAACCGAGCACCGGGCGCAGCGGGCGCGTTGCGCGATACGAGACGCGAATCTCCATCGGATCGCCCAGCCGTATGGCGCCGCTGGGTTTCTCGTCGCCGCTCCGCAACTCAACCCGCGTCATCGTCGGCGTATCGCCCGGACGGCGTCCCGGATGCGCGGCGAGGTCGGCGGCGCCGGTGTCCGGCGCCGCGCCTTCGGCCACGTAACGCGCCATCACCGTCATCGGATCGCCGCTCGCCGCGAGCGCGCCGCCGCTCAGCATCACGCATCGCGTGCAGAGCGCCTCGATCGCGGCCATGTTATGGCTTACGAACAGAACGGTTCTGCCGCCGCGCGCCACCTCGCCCATCTTGCCGAGGCATTTTTTCTGAAACGCGATGTCGCCGACCGCCAGCACTTCGTCCACCAAAAGGATTTCCGGGTCGAGATGGGCCGCGACGGCGAAGCCGAGCCGCACGTACATCCCGCTCGAATACCGCTTCACCGGAGTGTCGATGAAATCGTCGATTTCGGCAAAGGCGACGATCTCGTCAAATTTGCGGATGATTTCCGCGCGGCGCATCCCCATGATGGCGCCGCTCAGGAAGATGTTTTCGCGTCCGGTCAGCTCCTGATGGAAGCCGGTGCCGACTTCGAGCAGGCTGCCGACGCGCCCGTGCAGCTCGATGCGGCCGGCGGTCGGCTCGGTGATGCGCGAGAGAATTTTCAGCAGGGTCGATTTGCCCGCGCCATTGCGGCCAATCACGCCGAGCACCTCGCCCGGCGCGACCTCAAAACTTACGTTCTTGAGCGCCCAGAAATTTTCGGTTCCACGGTCCTCCGAGCGATTGCCCAGGCGCCGCAGCGCGCGAATTGGCGCCAGCGCCGCGCTGGCGACCATGTCGCGAATCGTCACGAAATTCTCGCGACGGCCGATCGCGTAGCGCTTGCCCAGTTTTTCGACGCGGATTATCGGCTGCATCGGCTTGCTTGGCGCGGGCGGCGCGTCACCGATCCTCGGTCGGTCGTTGCAATATCGCAAACATCGCGAAGCAAAATTTTTCCTTCAGCGCCGCGGGCAGCCGCTGGCTGAGCTTTTCGACGCCGTAGCAGATAGCGACTGGAGCCGTTCCCCGCAACCGCGAGAACCCGCAATGTCCGGTGATGAACGGGGTGGCGAACAATTCGAGACGCTCAACCTCGAGGCCGACCCGTGCAACAAGTGCGGCGAGTTCGCCGGGCGTTATCAGGAACAGATGGCCGTCCGCGTCGGGGCGGAATTGCCGCGCTTCCAAATCGGACTCGTTTTTTATTTGCGAGTAGGTAGGCAAGAAATTGCGAAAGTACGCGCCGTTCGGCGTGGTCAGAAGAATCCGCCCGCCCGGTTCGAGAAAACGCTTGAGATGACGCAAGAGTTCAACCGGATGCGCAACGTGTTCGATCACCTCGCAGGCCGCCACCAGATCGAACAGGCCGGTTCGCGCGGGATCAAGATCGAGGACGTTGCCGGGCAACGCCTTAATCAACGGACCGTTTTCAAAGTGCGCCAGAGCTTCGCGCAACTCCTCGGCGCGCAGATCGTTCGCGCATGCGGACGCGCCGGCGCCAATGATCGATGCGCTCAACGCCGCGTCGCCTGCCGCTACTTCAAGCAGACGCCGCGGTTTAAGCGAGGCCGCCAGATTCAGCGTCGTGAGCGCTCGCATGCGCCCATAAGCCTCGTAAGACGGCGGCCATCCGCGGCCGAAATTCCATCCGCCGGCGTCGCGCTCTCTCGCCGCCTCCGCAAGCGGTCGCACGACCGAGAGGCCGCGCCGGCACGCGTCGCGAAATAGATGTGCTGTCGGAAGACTGGCCGTGGAATAACGCATAGGCGCTATACTATATCGGCGAATTGGCGTTCCATCCGGCGGAACGACCAGCCGGCGGCGATCAGAAAAACCGCGGTCATTGCGCACGCCAATCCAAGGCCGCTCCAATCGATGGCGCGGCCGAAGACCGCGGCGCGGAACGCCTGAATCATTCCGCTCAGCGGATTCAGCGCCAGCAGCCAGCGCCAGCGTTCCGGAATGAACTTGAGCGGATAGATGATCGGCGTCAGGTACATCCAGATTTGCAGCAGGAACGGCAGTGCGTAGCGCACGTCGCGGTACTTGACGTTCAACGCCGACATCCACATGCCCACGCACAGCGCGAACAGGGCGGTCAGCGCCATCAGCGGCGGTATCAGCAGCAGGCTCGCGCCGAACGGCATGCCGTAATGAAACGCCATCAGGAACATGATCGACGCCGAGATAGCGAAATCGACGAGGCCGGCGCACACCGCCGCGGCCGGAATCACCAGCCGCGGAAAATAGACCTTCGTGATCAATGCGGCGTTGCCGACCAAGCTGTTGCTCGCGGTGGTTACGGCTTGATTGAAATAGGTCCACGGCAGCAGCCCGGCGAAAACGAAAATTGGATACGGCTCGCCGTCGGACGGCACTTTGGCGAGCCGCCCGAAGAGCACGGTAAAGATCGCCATCGTCAGCAGCGGCTGCAGAATCACCCACGCGACGCCCATCGCGGTTTGCTTGTAGCGGACTTTCACGTCGCGCCAGGCGAGGAAATAGAGCAGGTCGCGATGCGCCCAGAGGTCGCGGAAATCAAAACCGCGAAGAGCTTTGCCACCTTCTATGACCAGCGTAGGAACGCGCGGCGCGCCGATAGCGCTGCCGGCGGCTGAAGCCGCCGCGCCGCATGGCGGCGTCTCGGCGTTCGGCGGAGCTTCCTCCGTTGTCATCGGGCTTTCCATAATTTCGTGGCGCAGCGCCTTCATCGGGTTGAAGCTTTATCAAAGCTGATCGCCGAGTCCGATCCAATCGCATCGGCGGGCGCTGTTGAGACGGCGGCGACAAATGCGGCGGCCATGTCGCGCCAGGTGTATGCGCGCAGTCGCGCGCCGAGCGCCGCGACCTGCCGAGCCACGGCGTCCTGCCGCGAACGCCACCGCAGCAGGCGCGCCGCGAGGTCCCTAGAATCGTTCGGGTCGGGCAACAGCAGGTCTTCGAGCTCAGCCGGATAGCGCTCGGCGACTCCGGCCGCGCGGCTGACGATCGCCGGCACGCCCGAGCATAGCGCTTCATGAACGTTCAGGCCGTACGATTCGTAACGCACCGGACTTACCAAAAGGTCGGCGGCGGCGATCACTTCCGGGACCTGGCGCGTGAAGCCCAGAAAGCGCACGCGGCTTGCAAGCCCGGCCTGCGCGATAATGGCGCGCCAGCGTTCGAGGTCGCGTCCGCCGCCCGCCGCGATCAGCGTCGCATCCCATGACGAATCCCGCGCGAGATCGCGCCATGCGGTCCAGAGCGTATCGAAACCTTTGCGCTGGTCGTGGCCGAATGCGCCGACGAACGCGACCAAGTCGCCGTCGATCGGCGCGCCCAACGCCGCTCGTGCGGCGGCGCGCCGTTCGGCGGTGACGGCGCGCCATTCAGGCTCGCAGCCGAGATAGACGGTGCGAACGCGCTCGGGTGCGACGCCGCACAATTTGATCAAATCGCGGCGTGTGCGCTCCGAATTCGCGATCAAAAAGCGCGATTGCGGCAGCAGTCGCCGCTCAAGCGAGACGTCGCGGGCGTGGCCGATACGGTTTTTGATGCGGAACCATCGCGGCCCCGAGGCCGCGCCGCCGCGCCACGCTCTGTGCACATAATGAATCCAGTTGATGTCTTGCCAATCGCAATTCGTGCCGTTGACGACAACGCGGGCGCCGGGAGAATCCGCGAGGACGCGCGCCGCCACTGAACGGCCCAGCCGTGCGAGTCCGCGACGCGCCAGAAAAAACGAACCCGCCGGGCGCTCAGCGAGATAAACGCGGACATTCGGCAACGCCGCGAATTCCTCATCGACGCGATACGCGACCAGATGCACCGGCGCGCCGGACTCGGCCAAATAGCGCGCGAGTTCGCCGTTGGCCCGATCCATCCCGCCGTCGCGATGGAATCCGCCGCAGACGATCGTCCACGGCGCCGCGAATGGATTTGCCGGCGCTGCGGCGCTCATGCGGTATGGCCGAGCGGTGCGGCTGCGGATGCGGATCGGCGCCGCACCGGTGACGCGGCGCGGACGTGCGGCGCCGAAATCCATCCCGCATAAAAGAGCAGAAGGGCGGTGCCCGGAATCGCGGTCAGCAGGCCCAGCCCGGTCTGCGCGATCACGAACATAAAACCCAGTTCAATCCGGGCGAGCCATTTGCCCAGTTGCCACGGATCGCGCTCGCTCGCAAGCGCGCGCGTGAGCGTCCACACGATGAATGCGATCCAGAGCGCCAGTCCGGGCAACCCCTGCTCGAGCATTATCCTGCCGTATTCGTTTTCGATCTCGACCGGATTTTTCAGCAGCGGCTGAAGAAAATACGGAATGCTGGTGCCGCCGCCGCCCAGCCCATTGCCCATCGGATACTCGAACGCCAGCTTGAAAATGCTGTCGTTGATGCTGCCGTGAATTCGCGTTTTGACGTACTGCGTATTTTCCAGCGTGACGAAGCGGCGCATCCGCGGCGAGATCGTAATCAATACGCTGACCACCGCGATCAGCGCCACCCATCCGGCCCATGGGAAATTGCGCACCCGTCCGGAGAAAGTCGCCGCCGCTCCGAGCACGAACAACAGGACCGCGTCGGTGCGCGACGCGGAAAGGAACACGCATACGGCCGAGGCGCCGAGCGCGGCGAGCAACAGCGTCCGCGCGCGGGAGCCGCGCCGCTCCTGCAACATCGCGCCGAGCAGCAGTGGAATCACGAAAGCCGATTGGCCTCCGAGCGCGGCGGCCTGCACGAAAGTGCCGGGCAAACGGTAGGCCAATTTCGAACCGACGGAGACGTCCATGCTCTTGTAGATGAGCTCGGTCACCGCGTTGCGCGGATAAAATCGCGGCACTCCCCAATGGATTTCCGCAAGCGCGAAACCGAGTTCGACGAACGACAGCCATCCGAGGCCGATCGCGAACCGCCGCACCGTCCGGCCGTCGGCCATGGCGCCGATCGCGAGGTACGGGAGAAAGAAGATCTGGCCGCGCCAGCCGACCAACTCGATCAAGATATTCTGGAGCGGCAGCAGCAGCATAATCGTCGGCCACGCGAAAAGCGCGATTATCCACGGCATCACGGGCCGCAATTTCATCCGCTCTGCGGGCGAAAGCACGCGGGTGAAGAGGGAAAGGACGAAGCCGATCGAGGCGGCGTCGAAGATGAAGTGCGAGGCGGCTTCGGGCAGATTGGCGCGCACGATGCCATAGAAATAGCCGACGATCGACGTGGCGATCAGGCCGGCGGCGAGCGAGCGCCGCCCCGCAAGGAAGCCGGCGATCAGCGCAACCGCACAAAGAATCGCCGAGATCACGCGATTTGATCTCGCAGAAATTCGCGCCAGTTAGATGGCGGATTTTTTAGACGAATTGACAATCTATTCTCTGGAACTTTGATGATCTCGAAATGGAATTCTCTGAGCGCTGGTTCTCGATCGACGTAATTGGCGCGCCGCAAATCTTGGGAAAGCTCCCGCAAGCCTGTTGGTCATTCTGAACAGCGCGTGGCGGAGCGAAAGCCCGCCTTGCGTTACTGCCGCGCGGCATCGGTTCGCCATTCGGAAAGAATACAGAGGGAATCTCCGGGCAGATCGTTTTTGAGAAACAATGCGGTTAGAGCGGTCGCGATATTCCGCGTCAGTCTTGTGCCGTTTCCGCTTTTTGCCGGAAAAGTCCATCGGGAACGAATTGTAAGGCCGTAACGAGACAGCATCCGCTCGAAGCACGTCACGAAAACCGGGGAAACGTGCGTCGGCTCGGCGGACACGTTGGTAGGATCGAATCCGGCCAATTTACCCGAAAGCGCGAACCTCAGACGCGCCCGAAGCGAGTGGACATTCGGCGTCGTCATCAAAAAAAGACCACCCGGCTCCAAATGTTTGGCCACGTTTTCAAGCAGCAATCCAGGATTCAGGAGGTGTTCGATCACTTCGATCGCCGTTATCAATCCGAATCGTTTTGAGCCCATCCCGATGTCGCGGTCGAGGCTCGCATGATGGAAGGCGATTGGGATCTTCGCGTGCGGTTGAAACCGAACGAAAGATTCGTTGTCAATTCCCGTTAAATTATTGAATCCCCTGTCCGCCAATCGAGCCAGCCACGCTCCGGACCCGCACCCAAGGTCAAGGATTTGCGTGTCGAAGCGAATCGACGGAAGTCCGACAATTCGCTCGATAAGATCCTCATGCAATCCGGGCAGGGTCAACTCTTCGCGAATAATCTCGGTCTTTTCAGATTCAGGCGATTGCAAAATTAGTTTCCGATTGACGTTCGTCGGTCATTAGTTAACGGGATTGGCGCCGGGGAAAGCACACTCGCTGACAAGCCGAGCAGAATTTCTTGGAACTGGGCCATCCGTGCGGCAGGATCGCAGAGCGTCGCCGCCCGCGCCGGTCCCGCGCTTCCGAGATGAACCCGTTCCGGCGGATTTTCGATCAGCCCGAGCAGCGCTTGCGCCAGCGCTTGAACGTCGCCGGGCGGCGTCAGGATTCCGCAGCGCTCATCGATTATTTCGCACGCGCCGCCCATCGCCGTCGCAACCACCGGCAGTCCCGCGCCGAGCGCTTCCACGAAAACCAATCCGAATGCGTCGGGCGCGGCGTTCGGATGGCAAAAGATATCAGCCGCGCCCATCAATTGGCGCACGTCGCCGCGATGGCCGAGGAACCTGACGCGGTCATCGACTCCGAGTTCGCGCGCAAGAGTCTTAAGACGCTCAACGTATGAGCGTTCGGGCGGCCGCTCGGCGCCGCCCGCCATCCAGCAGACCCAATCCCGCCGGTCGCGCAACATTCCCAAGGCGCGCAAATGCAATTCGTGGCCCTTTAGAGGCTCCATTCGGCTTGCCTGCAAAATCGCGACGCTATCCGGCGGCGCGCTCAATTCCTCGCGCACGAAGGCGCGCTCGGGCGGCGACAGGCGCGGTCCGCCTGTTTCAAGAGGAAAGCATAGAATTTCGATTCGCGCAGGGGTGAAGAGTTTCACTAACGTCGATGCGCTGAAGCGGCTGTTGCAGATGGCGAGGTCGGGCGTCGTGCGCGCGGCCCAGCGCTCGACCCAATGACGGCCGTTGGCCGCGCTGTGCAACCAGAAGATCAGCGGACGCCCGGCGCCGCGCACGGCGGGAGCGAAGATGGCGTGCGCCCACGCCATATGGCAGATCACGGCGTCGATTCGTTCGGTGGCGATAACCTCGGCCAGCCGCCGCCGCGCGCGCATCACGCTGAGCGGATTGCGCGCCCGGACCGAAGCAAGCATCCTGACCGCCGCGCCAAGCGCGCGCAGGTCGCGGGCGAAACGGCCCTCGAAGCAAAGCGCGAACACTGATTCGATTCGCGGCGCGCGGTCTTTTTCCCGCGCCAGCGACAAAAGCGCCGTTTCCACGCCGCCAAACAGGTTCCCGCTATGAACGTGCAAAATCCGCAATGGTTGTGAAAGCGTGGCGTTCAGATCGCCGGCCGCGCGCGGGTTTCTCCCGCGGCGCCTTCATAAATCGGAATCAATTCGTTCGCGAGGCGTTCGCGCGTGAAGCGGCGGCGGGCGGCGATTGCGGCCGCTGCGCCCAGGCGCGCGCGCAAATCGCGATCGGCGGCGAGCCGCGCGATCGTGCGGGCCAGCTCGGCCGCGTCGCCCGGCGGATGGCCAAGGGCTTCCACGCCATCGGCGAAGAGTTCCACGGCCCCTCCCGCGGCGCTGGCGATGACGGCCTTTCCGCACGCCATCGCTTCGGCGATCGCCAGGCCGAATGGCTCCGGCGCCGTGCTCGCGTGCACCACGACGTCGAGCGCGCGGATCGCCGCGGGCGCGTCGGCGACGAAGCCGGTGAATCCGATCCGATTATTCAGTCCGAGCGCGCCGGCGTAGCCGCGCAAATCGGAAAGCGCATGCTGGCTGCCAGCGGTTTCGTAAAGCGCGCCGCCGATCACGTAACCGCGCACGGGCGAATCCGCCGGGAGCGCGGCGAGCGCGCGCAGAAACGTGCGATGGCCTTTCCAGCGCGCGAGCGTGGCGATCAGGCCGACGCGCACTCCGCCCTCGCCGAGCGGCGGCACACCCGCAAGGCGATCGAGGTCGAGCGCAGGTCCGGCCGGCGAAAATCGTTCGAGATCGATCGCGTTGTGGACGGCGAAGACGGTCGCGCGGCCGCCGAAAAGGCGGCGCGCGTCGCCGGCGACGCTGTGCGAATTGGCGACGATCGCGGCGGTGCGCCGGGCGTGCGCTTTCAACAAGCGCGACATCATCGGGCGCGCCCGCACGTAGTCATGCAGATGCCAAACCAGCGGCGTCGTCCGCGGTGCCGCCCATGCGCCCAGGACATGCATTTTGAAACCATTGGTATGGATGACGTCGGGAGCGCAATCGACGATCGCACGCCTGAGCGCGCGCGCGTAGCCGACGATCGCGGGAGCCGCCGCGGCGACTCGGCCGGCGACCGCGAGCGGATTGCTGTGATCGCCCGCGGGTCCGCCGGCCGCGGCGTCGCCCAACTGGGAGACCGCGCGCGGAAATTTGATCACCGCGGCGCCGACGCCCATCGCGCGCGCTTCTTCGACCAACGCGCCATCGGCCGCGGCAATCAGCTTCAGGCGCCATCCGGGCCGCGCTTCGGCAAGGCTGGCCATCACGTCGAGCAGGGCGCGTTCGGCGCCGCCGGAACTGCCGGCGGGGTTAAGGAACAGCAGATTCATCGGCCGAACCGTCGGATGCGGCGGCGGCTGGCGGGGTGCTCATGGCGGCCGGCGTTGGACGGGCGGCTTCGGCGGTATGGTTTTGAAAATCGCGATAAGCCGCGCGATAGCCGGCGTTGGACGGGGCAAGCTTGATCGCGTGTGCGAAGTCGCGGCTGGCTGAAGCGTAATCGAAGTCGCTTTGCTCGGCCTGCGCGAGCATGAAATACGCTTCGGCGGAATCGGGATTGATGCCGGCGGCGCGCTGATAGGCGAGCGTCGCCTGATCGAATTTGCGCGCGGCCATATAAAAACCCCCGAGCCGCATCGTTGGGTCGAAACTTGGGTCAGCTTTCACCGCCGCGGCCAGCGCCTGTTCGGCCGCGCCGTCATCCTTCGCCTGCTCCGCCGCGTCGGCGAGAGCGTAATCGAGCGTGATCGGATCGGCTCCAGCGTTTTCGCCCGTGTTCACAAGCTCACGCGCCGCTTTGATATCGCCCTGAGGACCCATCACGGCTTCGATCATCGCGCGATAAGGATCGGTCTGCGCGGGATCGATCGCGATCGCGGCGCGAAGGTCATTTGCGGCTCTGCGATAGTCGAGCGCGTGCGCGTAGTCCCGGCCGGCTTCGATCAAATCGTTCTGGCGCTCGGTATCGTCGGACGCGGCCCGCGCCGCCTGTTCGGCAAGTTGGCCGGCTTCGGGGTAGCGCCCAAGCGCTCCATAAAAGGTCGCGAGCGCGGGCACGGCGCTGGGGTAGCCCGAGGCGATCGCCCGGCGATAACCGGAGGAGATGGCCTTTTGTTCATCGGGAAGAAGCCACGGGATCATGCGCGACGCCAGATAGAAATGGGTGTCGGTGCTGGGCGAATCGGCGACCGAGAGCGTTATCTCATGCAGCGCCCGCGGCTTGTCGCCGCTCAGGAAAAGGCTGCGGGCATACAAGTCGCGCGCGAGCGGATCGTTGGGGTCGAGCCAGACCGCCGCGCGCAGTTGCGATTGGCGCTGCGCGAGCGGCGCGCCTTCCGGCATCAGCGCGGCAAGCGCAAGATGAGCGCTGGCGACGGCGGGATGCGCCGCGACGGTTCGTTCGGCGGCGGCGAAGGTGCGCGCGCGGCCGATATCGTAGGGAAAATTGGCGGGCGCCTGAATTATCGCGGCCGCGATCATCGCCGCCGCGAACACGGCGAGTGCGCCCGAGCCAATCCAGGTCATCGCGCTTGGTTCGGCGACGATCCGCGGCTTGCGCGCGGAGTCCTCGCGATGGGTCAGCACGAGGCGCGCGAGCGTCGCGAGAATCACCGACATGAGCACGGCGTTGGCGGTGGTATGCAGGCTGAAATCGAATATTTCGTGAAACAGCACGGCCGCGACGCCGCCGATGAGTCCGGCCGCCATCGGCCAATGACGTTCGCTCAGCCCGCGCGCCGCCGACCGGATTCGTATCGCGACGATCGCGGCGAATGACAGAGCGAGCGCGGCGCCTGCCAGGCCGGTTTCGGCGAGCATCTGAATATAGTCGTTTTCGGGTTGACGATAGAAAAATTCCAGCCACGGAGGTTCGTGGAAGTGGGGGAACAACTCCGGCCAACATCCCAACCCGACGCCGAACAGCGGAAAGTCGAAGATCATCGGAAGCGTGTCGCGCCACGCGATTTCTTTGTACGCGAATTGGCCGGAAATTCCGGCGACCGTGTCCAGCCGCTGGGACGCGGCGTTGCGCGCGGCGGGACCGATCGCGAACAGCAGCAGCGCGATTCCCGCGCCCATCGCTCCGACGACGATCGGCGCCGCGCGCCGGCGGTTGAGCCGCAGGATTCGCGGCGCGCGATCGGGCGCGCGCCCGAAGCTTATTGCGAGAGCGATCGCGATTCCGATTATTCCGGCGACCCATCCGGCGCGCGAAAGGCTCAGTACCAGCGCCGCGCCGATCACGAAAGCGGCGATCGCGCATTCCATTCTGCGATCCCGCCGGCCGCGGCGTGAATAAAGCGGGAAAACGGCGCCGACAACGGCAAGCGGCAGCGCCATCGCCAGGAAGTCCGCGAAATGATCCGGGTTTACGAAGGAGCCGCTGGCGCGCACATTTTCCAATTCCGGAACGCCCCAGTCGTGCGGGATGAACATCCAGAGGATTTTGCCGTTCCACGATGCGCGCTCGGCGATCGCGAGCAGGGCCATCGCCGCCGCAATCGCGATCACGCCGGTGACGATCAAGTTGATGAAGCGCGCGTTGGCCTCGCGTTCGCTGCCTGGAAATCCGGCCGGAAAGCCGAGGACGAGAAAAAAGATCGCGCCGCAGGCGAGGAGTTCGATCAAGCTGGCGAAGGTCACGGCGGGCGCGATCGAAAGCGGCTTCCAGCGCCAGGCCCCGAGGCCGCCGAGCGGCATGACGCCGAGCTTGTCGATGGGGACGGGGCGGGCGGCGGTGGCGTTTTCCGGCGCGGCGGCCTCGGCGCGCGTCCGCGGAGAACTTCCAACCGGCGGCAGCACCACGCGAATTACCGGAGCATGGGGATTCGGCGTGACATTCCAGGCTGGACGCAAAGCCTGGAACGGCGATTGCGCCGGCCATCCCGGGAAACTGATCGTGTAGAACTTCCAGGTCGCGGGCGAAATGGCCTTCAGGAACGAAGGCGGAATCGGCGCGGTTTGAACGGCTATCAATCCGGCGAAGGCGAGGGCGGGGATGGCGATTGCCCGGAGGTCGCGACGGGCGACGCTAACCCGCGCCGGCGCCGCGCCTTCCATCCAGATCTGAACCATCCAGAAAATGAACAGCGCAAAGGCCCAGATTTCGACCGTCGTGTAGGCCCATTTGTGGACGGCGCCGAGCGCGAACGCGGCGAATGCGGCGAGGGCCAGGACTCCCGCCGCCACGAGCGCATCGCACCAGCGCAAGTTGGCCGCATCGCCTGAAATCATGGCGTTGCGGCCAACTTGCGAAGCGGAGCCGGAGCGGCCGGCGAATTGATCCAATCTACTCAGGCGTATTCGTCTTCGTCTGCGCGTTGGTCGGCGCCGTAAGCGTAGTAATCCTGATGGTAATAGTAGTGGTAGTCGTGGCTGTGCAATTTAATCTTATTGAGCACGACGCCCAGAATTTTCGCTCGCGCGTATTCGAGCCGCGCGCAGGCGGTTCGAACCTGCTGGCGCGGCGTCGCCGAACCGTTCGCCACGACCACGACGCCGTCGGTCAGTTTTGCGAGCACCATCGCGTCGCTCACCGGCAGCACCGGAGCGCAATCGATGACGATATATTCGTAATTCCCGCGCAACTGGCCGACGAGCTCGATCATCCGTTTCGAGTTGAGCAATTCGGTCGGATTGGGCGGGACCGATCCGGAGCCGAGGAAGTAGAGATTTTCGATTTCCGTCGCGCGAATCATCTCCTGCGGCTCCCGCGCGCCGGTTAACACTTCGGTCAGACCGAGATGATTGTCGACCGCGAGCACGCGATGGCACCGGGCGCGCCGCAAATCGGCGTCAACCAGCAGCACCGGGCCTCCGAGTTGCGCGAGCATCACGGCCATATTCACCGACGTGACGGTTTTGCCCTCGCGGCTGGTGGCGCTGGTGAACAGCGTGACCTTGGGCGGGCCGCCCGCGCGCGACATCAGAAGCGCCGTGCGCAGATTGCGGTAGGCTTCGCCCACGCGCGAATAAGTGCCGTGCGTGGTGACCAGTTCGCGGCCGGGCGGCAGCACGGCCGCGGCGCCGCCCGCGCCGAAGCCTTGCGGCAGATCGCGCGGAGCGTAGGCGCTCTTCCCATTGATACTCGAGAATTCGGGCACTACGCCAAGGTTGGGAAGGTGCAGATATTGTTCCGCTTCCTCCGGATTTTTAAGCGTATTGTCAAGCATTTCGAGCAAAAAGGCCGCGCCGAGACCGAGTCCGAGTCCGCCAAAGATGGAAACCGCGAAATTCCGCGATTTGTCGGGACTGGTGGGCGCGCCCGGCGCTTCGGCCGAATTGATCACCGAAACGTCGTTGTTGCGCGTGTCGCCGGAGACCTCGACGTCTTTGACCCGTTTGAGAATCGCGTTGTAAAGCTCGCGGTTGGTGTCGACGTCGCGCTGCAGGATCGCATATTGCGCGGCGGAGTCGTTGAGCTTTAAAGTCTCCTGCCGCTGCAAGTCCATCTCGGCCTGCAGGTCTTTTTCCTTTTCGACCGCTTCATCGTACTGGGATTGAATCGCGGCGACCTTTTTTTGCACGGTGAGCGCGACGCGCGCCTGCATCTCGCGAATTTGCGCGTCGAGTTTGGCCAGCGGCGGATAGTTGTCCTTGAACTGGTTCGCCAGCGCCGCGCGCTGCGTGTACAGTCCGTCGAGCTCCTTGTCGGCGGCTTGAATTTCCGGGTCATCGAGCACCGCGGCCAGCGAGTTGTAGTCGCGCCTGCGGATTAATGCGATTTGCGCTTCAAGACTGATCCGCGCGACTTGCGCTCTGGTCAAATCGCCGCTCAAAGCCGTCAGCCGGTCGAGGACCACGGCGTCTTTGCCATCGAGCGAAATCAATCCGGGAATGATGCCTTTTTCGCGGCGGTAGTCGTTGAGCGCCGCCTCTGACTTTTCGAGATGGTCCTTGACCTCCAGCAACTTGTCCTGCAGGTAGCGCTGGGCTTCTTCGTTGGCTTGGCCGTGCATCTCGGCGTCCTGTCTTTCATATGCAAGGACGTGGGCGTTGGCGATATGCGCGGCGAGTACGGGATCGGACCAGCTGAAAGAGATCTTGATGAGATCCGTGTCCGGCAGCGGCTTGACCGACATCGATCCCTGGTAGGCGTGCACAAGGCCGGCCGGCACGCCGAGATCGTTGTCGAATTCCCCGCCGATGCGGACGTTTTTATGGCGATGGGAAGCGGCGTCGGAGCCGCCGGCGATACGCGAAATGACCCGGTCGAAAATGCCGGGTTTGGCGGGAGCGCCGACGAACGCCGGGTTTTGCTGCAAGCCGAGCGATTTGATCACCGAGGCCGCCAGCGCGCGGCTTTGCAAAATTGCGCACTGGGTTTTGTAGTAAAGATCGGTATCGTTCGCCGCCGCCTCGATCTGGACGAGGTCCTCCAGCGTGTTGGAACTGTTACCCACGCCGGCGGGCTGAATCATGATCGTGGTTTCGGCGGTGTAGATCGGCGTTTCAGTCATCGTCTTGATCATCACGAGCATCACGACGCCGACCAGGATCGCGATGATCAGGCGATGACGTTTGACCACGATTCGCCAGTATTGACTGATATCGATCAGGGGCTGCCCTTGATCGACGAATACCGGCGAAGCCTCGGTTTCGATCGGCGGTTCGGCCGGCAGATCGCCGGAGCGCCGGATGTAATAGCGCGAAGGTTCCATCAGAATGGCACCGCAGGTCCCATGACGCCCATCCGCGACAGGATTTGGTAGAAAATGTAGGGACCGATCCTGACGTTGGAGTAGGGCACGTCGATTACGTCATTCGCTTTGACAGGAATGTCGGGTTCTTTACCGTTGGTGATCTTGGCCAGATTGATGGCGACAGTTTTCTTGGCGCCGTCCTTGTCTGTCCGAATCAGCGTGATGTCGGCCGTATCCGCGG
The DNA here is from genome assembly GCA_021780225.1 of Deltaproteobacteria bacterium. Classification (GTDB taxonomy): domain Bacteria; phylum Desulfobacterota; class Binatia; order Binatales; family Binataceae; genus JADMIL01. The sequence goes on from JAJXZF010000037.1 coordinate 17,444, forward strand.
CGTACATCGGGCCTCCGGCCGCGCCAATCGCGCCCATCACCGTCAGGCCGGAGCCGACCGAAAAATAACCCGGCGTCTGCACCCAGCCGACGACCATCACGTTGCCGCCCCCCGGCACCACGATCACATCTCCGGGCCTGAGCGGCATGTTGATATATTTCCCCGCGCCCGAGAGCGAGGTGCTGTGGATTTTGATGGTTAGCGGATGCGCGTTCGGGGGCAACAGCCGGAGCGCATTAGCGGCGATATCCGGCTCCAGCGACGCATGCTGCTCGGCGTTAATCCGCTGGGCGTGGGCGTTGAGCGCGGCGTTGCCGCCGGGAATTTCACGGCCCGCGTGATGCGGCGCGATTTGTCCGGCCGGCGGCGGAGCGCCGTTGCTGGTTCCTTCGCCGGACGCTGACGGCAGCGGTTCTCCGGCGCCGGGCGCCGAATTGTACGCAACCATCGAGACCTGTTTGGCCATGTTCAGCCCGGTTCCGGCTTGCGCGGGAATCAGGATCAATTCGTCCGCGGCCGACGAAACCAGGCCGCCAGCCTGAGTGAGCGCGTCAAGAATCGTTTCGTCCGGACTTTCCAGCGTCACCAGACCGGGACGGTTGACCGCGCCAATCACCGCGACTTCGCGGTTGTGATATTCGTTGACGAACACCGAAGCCTGCGGGCTGTACATGTACGCGCTGAGTTTCTGATCGAGCGCCGCTTCGAGTTGTTCCTCCGAAAGCCCTCCCGCTTGCACCGCGCCGATCAGTGGCAATTCGAAAGTTCCAGCCGTGGTCACGCGAACTTTCAAATCCTGGATTTCGGGAACTTGCGGAACAGTGATCGTTAAAACGTCGCCGGGGCCGATCGGATAATCGTCGTTCGAGGAAATTTGCGCGGTGCGCGCGGCCCAGAGCTTGTCCAGATCGGGATCGTCCGGTTGCGGCGCATCCTGACTCGCGGCGGCGGCGCTCGCGGTCACGTCCGCCTTCTCCACGTGCATCGGATCGCTGCTGCCGCATCCCGTAAGGAGCGATCCCGCCGCGATCAGCAGGCCCATGAAGAGCCTCAAACCCAACGCGGCCGCGGATGAGGAAGCGGCGCGCGTGCGGAAGTTTTCTGTAATGGTTTCTGTCAAGGTCGGCAGCGCCGAAAAATTCCAGATAGCGGCGCCTAAAGCGTTTTCGCGTCAGCCGCAAGTGACGCGCGAAGCGGACTTGCGCCCGCTTCGCGCTCGCTTAAGCCGGCAAACCGAGACTATTCGGCCGGCGAGATAACAGGAGGCGGAACGAACGGCGGATGCTGGTGATCGCTGCGATTCCCGCTTTCGGCCCATCCGATTGCCGCACCGCCGGCGGCCACGCCCAGTCCGAGAACGCCGATCGACGCCCATTCAGCGGGAGTCAGCGGACCCGGAGGATCGACGCAGTTCCCGCCCTGTGACGCGATCGCGTTGGCGTTGCTCGAAACTTCCCAGTTGACGGCTTGAGTCGCGCCCGAAAGATTCAATACGCCGGAGCCGTCCTTGAGCGTGGCGCTGCCGGTATCCAGGAAAAGATCGAGCGTGCCGTTCGATACATTGTCGATGGCGTAGTTGCCTTTGGTATCGGTCACACCGGAGCCGAGAACCTTGCCCGATGCATCCTTGATCGTGACGGTCGCACCGGAGAGCGGCGTTCCTTGCGGGCTTTGCGCAACACCGCAGACCGTGGCGGCCATCGCTTGCGACGAAATCAATCCAGCCGAAACGACAATTGTCAGGATCCTCGAAACCGCGCGTTTCATCAGTTTTGATACCTCGCTACTTTTGCGCCGGTCTTCTACAGCCGGGAATGCGTCCGCTGACCCGTTTCGGCGGGAACCGTGTACGAGCTTGGATCCGCGTCATACCGCAGGTTCTCCTGCAACCGCAACGGAGAACGGAGTTTTCCTTTTCGATCCGTCGCATCGACACGCGCCGCCTAACGGAATGTTATTCGTTCACAGCGTGAAGTGTCGAGCTTGGTCAGGAATTATCACTAGCGTTGATAAGCAGTCAAGCGCTAACCCTTCGCGCCTTATTTTATTCATCCTTTGTTAGCAGGAATTTGCTGCGGCGATTTTACGGAAAAGATATCGATTCTAGCCATAACGAGGCGTTATTAGCGGCAAATCGCTTTTAATAAATGTTGCCCTTCCAGAAAAACTTTAACCAGCGATATTAGGATATTTCATTCATGATCGGAATTTCAGCAGCCCTGCCGGATAGACGGAAATTGACGTTTCAATCCACCTGAAAATGCGGCGAGGGGCCAATTTGACCCCTCGCCGCTGTCAAACAATCTTTTTTGGCCGCTCGTTTCCGAGCCTCGCGAATCACTCGAAATTAATGGCTGATCCACCCTGATAGATGAATGAGGACCGCCTGCGTGCTGGCTTTTGCCGAACCTGTCCACGTGCCCCAGCCGGATTCCGGGGGATTGGGCGCCGGATCGGCCGAAATTCCCCATCCGCCGCTAATCAGGTCCTGATCATGCTTTCCCGTAGGGTTCTTCGCCGAGATGCCGATAACGTGTTTGCAACTCGTTCCGATAATGTTGATTGTGAACGAACCGCCTTGGTTATCGGCAAGATCGACCACGCCGGTCATAAAATTACATCGCGGATCTGGGCCGCCGTTGACGGCGGGTTCGGTGGCCGGATTCACTCCTTTGTCGGTCGTAACGAAGAAATTCGAGGCAGTCAGCTTGCCTTTGCCGCTGGCTCCTATCGTCGGCGATTGAATTTCGAGGCAGGAACAACTGCCGCTGGGGCATACATCGACCCAAGCCGAGACGTTGCAGGCGCCGGTAACAACGTCAATGTCATTGCTTGGCGCCGGAGCCGCGGTTCCTTTGATTATCGCGGTCGCGGGCTTGGTTGCCGGGCCACTGCCCGCGCGGGCCGCTCCCACGGCCGCGAACGCGATCACGCCGGCGACCAGCATCCCCACACACTTCTTCATGCGAACTTCTCCTTTTCAATGTCTCTTTTGAGACTTTTTGAATAATAACTGAAAGGAATAGTAGAGCAATATTTCTTAATATCTTTTTTGCGTTTTTGGAGTCGTCAAATATCTATTATAAAAGCCAGATATGTGTCAATTGATTTTCAATTCGCTGAATGTATCGCACAGGAAGATGGAGGGCGATCGACTTTGGGCTATTTTTAGACGCAAATAGCGAGAGGCGGGGGCATTTAGCCTCCGCCTCTCGCCTCGAATTCAAAGCGTTCGCGATCGCGACGCGGCCGGACGCCGCGCTGGCCGGATAATCACGCCGTGCGGCGCATCAGTTCCAGAATGTCATAGCCCGTGATGGCTTTGCTCTTTTGCGACCATTCGCTTAATTCTTCGCCGCTCACCATTCCGGCTTGCGCGCCCTTGGCGAGGTCCATCAGGCCGATCTTGATCGTGGCTTCGTCGATCATCTCGCCGGTCTTCGGATCGGCCATCGAGCCGCCGCCCTTCTCGTGGTAGAGCTTGATGACGCGGCGCGCTTCGCCGACCTGATCCTGGCTGGGCGTGAAGCAGGCGTTGCAAATCGGCGCCTGCTGCGGATGGATCACCCACGTGCCGTCCATCCCGAGATTAGCCGCGCCCTCGTTCTTTTCGCGCAGGCCCCGCTGTAGTTCCGCGACCCGTTCGGGCGAATCCTCTTTGCGCCACAGCCGCAGATAGACATTGTCGACGGCGTGCAGGCCCGCGGCCTTGGCGGCGACCACCACGGCTTGCTTGGAGTAATGAAAATTCTGGTTCTGGTTCTCGACGATCTCGCGGATGCCGAGATTGGCGGCGTAGTCCGCGATGCCGAAAATCAGGCCGGCCATCCGATCCGACGCGGTCGCGATCGCGTAGGCGTTGATCAGCGCGTGCGGCGTTTCGATCAGCGATTCGATCTGAATCTTGTATTTCCATCCGGCGCGCTTTTCGAGATCGTCGAGCAGCTTCGCCACGGTTTTGATTTCTTCGGGTCCGCGCGTTTTGGGCAGGATGATGCCGTGAAAGCGATTTGGCGCGCCCAGCACGATCGCTTCCATGTCGCCCTTGAAAAACGGCGAATGGATATTGTTCGGCCGGATCGTGACGACCTTTTTGCCGAAGTCGAGCGTGTTGAGCGCCTCGACCATCACCTTGCGGCTCTTTTCCCCTTTGAACTCATAAGGGCAGGCGTCTTCGAAATCCGCCATCACATGATCGACCGGCGACTTTACGGGATCCGCGGCGTTCTGATGCAGCTTCAGGCTGTGGCCCGGATAGGTCATCTCGGTGCGCGGGATGACGATGCGATTGCCGTTTTCCAACACGAACATGGGTTTGAACTTTCTCCGTTTTCAAAACTTGCGAAACGCGGCCCATGGCAGGCGCGCCGGGCGAGCTTCCGCCACGCGCGATTCTAACCGGCCTTGGCGGCGCTCGGCCAGCGCCGCGGGCGGAATCGTCAAGGACCGGCCGGCGCGACCCGATCGCGCGGCTTTTCCTAGCCTGACCGCGATGGTTGCGTCAAGCAACCAAAGCAAGCGTCTGTTTGTGATTCTGGTTAATTAGTTGTCATGGCTCCCGGCAACCTATAACCTCTTCGCACTCCTGCGCGTCTCCGCCGAACCGGTGGAGCGCGGCACATCAAAAGGGTTCCAGATGAAAGCGATAGTATTCGAGGGGCATGGCGGCCGCGAAGTTCTACAATATCGCGATACTCCGCAGCCCAAGGCGGGTCCCAACGACGTGGTGATCAAGGTCAAGGCGTCGGCCTGCAATTTCAACGATATCTGGGCGCGCCGCGGACTGCCGGGGATGAAAATCATCCTGCCGCACATATCGGGGTCCGATGTCGCCGGCGTGGTGGTCGAAGCCGGCAGCGAAGTGCGCAACGTCAAGGTCGGCGACGAAGTCGTCGTGCACTGCGGCATTTCGTGCCGCCAGTGCTACTACTGCACGCGCGGCGAAGAATACTTCTGCACCGATTTCAGAATCTGGGGCTTTCAGACCGGGCCGCTCGACGGCGGCCACGGCGAATACTGCAAAGTGCCGGCGGTGAACGCTTTGCCGAAGCCGTCCAATCTGACCTTTCCGGAAGCCGCGACAATTCCGCTCGTGCTGGTCACTGTATGGCGGATGCTGGTGACGCGCGCGCGCGTCCAGGCCGGCGATTTCGTGCTCGTATGGGGCGCCGCGGGCGGGTTGGGCGTGATGGCGATTCAGGTCGCGAAGCTGTTCAACGCGCGCGCGATCGCGGTCGCGTCGTCGGACGACAAGCTCGAATTGTGCAAGCAACTGGGCGCGGAATTCGTGCTCAACCGCAAGAAGCACGACATTTTTCAGGAAGTGCGGCGCATCACCGACGGCCGGCGCGCCGATATCGTCTTCGAACATACCGGCGCCGACACGTGGCCGGTTTCGATGCAGTGCCTGAAGTGGGGCGGCACGATCGTGACCTGCGGCGCCACCTCGGGCTTCGACGCGCACATGGATATCCGCCTGCTCTGGAACAAGCAGCAGAACTATCTCGGTTCGCATCTCGGCAACAAAGGCGAATTGATCGACGCGATGCGGTTCGTCGAGTCGGGCCAGATCAAGCCGGTGGTCGGCAAAATCATGGACCTGAAGGATCTCGGCGAAGCGCAGGATCTGATGGAAACGAACGCGGTCGGCGGCAAGATCGCGATCGTGCCGCCCGCCGCGTAAACCTCTAGGTTACTTCCACGGACGCAAATGAAACGGCCGGAGCGCTGGCTCCGGCCGTTGTTTTTTCGCGGATATTTTTCGCCGCGCGCGGGCGCGGAGCGCGCCGGCGCTTCAGTGGCCGCCGCCGGTCAGTTCGCGCACGATATTGCCGACGAAACCTTTGGCGTCGCCGAACAGCATCAAAGTCTTGTCCAGATAATAGAGCTGGTTGTCGATTCCGGCGAAGCCCGGACTCATGCCGCGCTTGATCACCATCACGGTGCGGGCCTTTTCGACCTCAAGGATCGGCATTCCGTAGATCGGGCTGCCCTTGTCGGTGCGGGCCGCCGGATTGGTGACGTCGTTGGCGCCGATCACGAGCGCCACGTCCACCTGCGGGAATTCGGTGTTGGCGTCCTCCATCTCGATCAGCTTGTCGTAAGGCACGTCGGCCTCGGCCAGCAGGACGTTCATATGGCCGGGCATCCGGCCGGCGACCGGATGGATGGCGAATTTCACGTCGATGCCGCGTTTGGTGAGCGCGTCGTAAAATTCGCGCACCTTGTGTTGCGCCTGCGCGACCGCCATTCCATAGCCGGGCACGACCATCACGTAATTCGCCGCTTCGAGAATCGCCGCCGCGTCCTCGGGCGTCGCGGTGCGCACGCTGCGTTCTTCGGCTTGAGCGGCGGCCGACGTCTGGAGCTGGCCGAACGCTCCGAACATCACGTTGGTGAACGAGCGGTTCATCGCGCGGCACATGATTACCGACAGGATGAAGCCGGAGGCGCCGTCGAGCGCGCCCGCCACCACCAGCACCTTGGTGTTGAGCACGAAGCCGAGCAGCGCCGCGGTGAAGCCGACGTAGGAATTGAGCAGCGAGATGACGGTCGGCATGTCAGCGCCGCCGATCGGCATGACCAGCAGGAAGCCGAAAAACAGCGAAATGACCACCATCAGCAGGAAAACCGCGGTATGGACCGGGTTCAAGATGAGCATGAGCGCGAGGATGATCGCCGCGCCCAGCACCGACAGGCTGACGTAGTTCTGGCCTTTGTAAACGATCGGCCGCTGCGGCAGGATTTCCTGCAGTTTGCCGGCCGCGATCAGGCTGCCGGTGAAGCTGAGCGAGCCGATAATCACCTCGAGCGCGATTTCCGTCATCTCGAACTTGTTGATGTTCGGCAGCCGCATGTAGTACTCGGAAATTCCGATCAGCGCCGCCGCCAGCGCGCCGAAGGCGTGGCTCATCGCGGTCCGTTGCGGCACCGCCGTCATCGGCACCATTCCGAGCGGAATTCCGATCGCGGCGCCGCCGGCCAGCGCGATGATAATCCACTTGTACTGCACCAGCTCGGGATTGAAGAGCGTCGTGACCACGGCGAGGGCCGCGCCGATTTCCCCGGCCAGCACGCCGCGCCGCGCGGTCGCGGGCGAACTCAGCCAGCGGAGCGACAGAACGAACAGCGCAATCGCCGCGATATAGACGAAGTCCGGCAGATATTGCGCTGTGCTCACGACTGCTTCCTTTCCCGTCCGCTCAGTTTGAACATCCGCACCATCCGGTCGGTGATCAGGAAGCCGCCGACCATGTTGCTGAAGGCCGCCGCCACGGCGATTGCGCCAAGCGTGGCGGAGAGCGCGGTGCCCTGGCGGCCGGCGATGATGATCGCGGCGACCACGACGATCGCGTCGAGCGCGTTGGTCAGCGCCATCAAGGGCGTATGCAGCAGCGGCGACACCCGGCGAATCACTTCGAAGCCGACGAAACCGGCCAGTACGAAAACGTAGAGGTTGGTTATAAATCCGGTAGGCACGGATTGCTCCTTGGAATGACTAGGTTTGCGCGGTTTGAGAATACGCGCCGGGCGCGGGACCGCAGGCCCGGCGGCGCTTCACGGATTGGCGCTCCGCGCCGGCTCGGCCGCCGGGGCCATCGCGGCGAGCACCAGCTTGTGGACGATTTGGCCATCGCGCGTGACCAGGGTATCTCCGGCGATCTGATCCTCGGGATCGATATGCAGCGCGCCGTCCTTCAGCAGATGCGGCACATAGGCGGCAAGATTGCGCGCGTACATCTGGCTGGCGTGATAGGGCACCGTGCTGGCGAGGTTGAACGCGCCCACGATCGTCACGCCGTGCTCGATCACGGTTTGGCTCGGATGCGACAGTTCGCAGTTGCCGCCGCGCTCGGCCGCCAGATCGACAATCACCGATCCCGGCGCCATCGTCTTGACCATCTCGGCGGTGATCAGCACCGGCGCGCGTTTTCCGGGCACGACGGCGGTGGAAATCACCACGTCGCTTTCGCTGACGACGCGGCCCAGCACTTCGCGCTGGCGGCGGTAGAAGGATTCGTCTTGAGCCTGCGCGTAGCCGCGCGCGTCTTCGGCGTTCGAGACTTCCAGCGGCAGCTCGACGACGCGGCCGCCGACGCTCTGGATCTGCTCCTTGGCGGCCGGCCGCACGTCGTAGCCGGAAACCACGGCGCCGAGCCGCCGCGAAGTCGCGATCGCCTGCAGGCCGGCCACGCCTGCGCCCAGCACCAGCACGCGCGCTGGCGTGATCGTGCCCGCCGCGGTCGTCAGCATCGGGAAGAACCGCGGCAGCAGGTCGGAGGCGATAATCACGGCCTTGTAGCCGCATACGGTCGCCATCGCCGAAAGCGCGTCCATGCTTTGGCTGCGCGTGATGCGCGGCATCATCTCGACGGAGAACGAGATCGCGCCGGTGGCGGCGACTTGCTTGAGCGTCTCGGCCGAGCCGAGCGGCCGCATGAAACCAATCAGGATTTGGCCGGGACGGAGCAGGGCAAGGTCGGCGGCTCCATTCATGTCATTGGCGCCGTGGCAGAGCACCTGGACGATCATGCCGGCCGAGCGGAACAATTCGGCGCGATCGGCGATGATCCTGGCTCCTTTTTCGACATAGGCGGCGTCGAGGAACCCGGCCGCCACGCCCGCGCCCGCTTCGACCAGCACTTCGCATCCCGCCTTGGTGAAGGTCGGGATTACGGCCGGCACGAGCGCCACGCGCCGTTCGCCTGGATAGAGCTCTTTCGGGACCCCAACAATCATGGCCTCACGACGTCCTCCTTGAAATGACGCTGGCGCAGGGGGCCGATCATACGCGCCGATTCGCCTTCGGATCGGGCCGTAATGATCGAACGTGAAGTCCGTGGATTAGGTGACTGCCCGCCGCGCAACCTACGGAAACCTGGTAAACGCCCCATCTGGCGCGGCGATGTTACAAAAGGGGCGCGGCGATTGTCCAACGCCCCAACGAGCGCTCGCTTTATGGGATGCGACAGGCAGCGCTGGGCGCATATAGACGGATCAAGCCGCTCCGGGAAAGCCAGACCACTCGCCGGGAGCGATCGCGCGTCCGTACCGACAACGCCGCCGCCGGCCGCCTCGGGGGCGATCCGCCGCGGATGTGCTCAATAGACTCGGGCGACGCGCCAGTCGCCCTCTTCAGTGATGCCGCCGCCTTCGTAACAGATATAGCGGCCGACTATCCGCCGCTCGCCGGCGTCGCCATAAAACATGCAGCTTGAAACGTCGGCTGGAATCATCACGCGCATCGTCAGCCGCCGCCCGCTCACCAGGCCGGACGCGACGTAGCCGGCGCTGTCCATGCCGTCATGACGGCAAAGGTAATTTCCGTAGGCGCAGGCGTAGCGGCCGCTGAGCTGAGAACCCGACTGAATCAGAGTGAAGGTGATCAAGTTCATCGCGTTGCAGACGCTCTCGGAATGCGCCGCCCATCCGCAGGGCGTCAGCAGGGATTCGCCGCGCCATACGCCCGACACGTCGATGGCGGCTTTCGACGGCGGCGCTTTGAACGCGGCGCATCCGCACAGGCCCATCGCGGCGAATTCCATCAGGAACAGCAGGAGCGCGAGCTGTGGGCGTGGTTGCGACCGCCGCAAATCAGCCGCCGAGGCCGACGGGACTTTCAACGACATTCGGTTGTGGCCGAGCAATTGCATCGGCGGCGCGACCTGCGCTGGCGCAATTCCGAGACTGCGCCGCGATTGCGGGTCGCGTCAACGCACGAATTATCGCGAATCAGCGTTAATCGGCGCGATGACGGGCGCACCCCGATACGCTTTTGCCGCGACCGTGGTATTGAGCGGTTGCGGCGGCGCCCGTTCCGGCGCTTGGGGAACGCCTTTCGGCCGCAAGGAGAAAGAAAAACCGCTCGATGGCGGCATCAACTATCACCGCGACGCTTCCGTACGCCGAATCCCAGCGCACGCACAAGTGGCGATCGCGGCGGCGGTGATGCTCGGCGCGTTTCTTCAAGTTCTCGATACCTCGATCGTCAATGTCGCGCTGCCCTACATGCAGGGCAGCTTTGCTGCGAGCGTCGATGAAGTGACGTGGGTGGTGACCAGCTTTCTGGTCTCGAACGGCGTGATGATTCCGATGACGGGATGGATCGCGGCGCGGATGGGCGCAAGCGCTATTTCATCGTGTCCGTGATGCTTTTCATGGTTTCGTCCGCGTTGTGCGGCGTGGCGCGGACGATCGATCAGATGGTCGTGTTCCGGCTGCTGCAGGGCGCGGCGATGATGCCGCTGGCGCAGGCGATTCTTTTTGAAACCTTCCCGCCGGCCGAGCATACGCTGGCGATGGCCGTGTTCGGGCTGGGGCTGATGGTCGGCCCGATCGCGGGACCGACGCTCGGCGGCTGGATCACGATGAACTGGAACTGGCGCTGGACGTTTTATATCAACGTGCCGGCCGGCGCGGTCGCGGCGATGATGGTTTACGCGTTCGTCCACGCTCCGCCCTACCTGCACAAGCAGCGTGGCAGCGGGCGCGTCGATTATCTCGGTATCATCTATCTCGCGCTTGGCTTGGGACTGCTGCAAATCGTGCTCGATCGGGGCCAGCGGGCGGATTGGTTCGCGGCTGCCTGGGTGCGGATTTTCAGCGGCGCCTCGGCGTTGGCGCTGATCGCGCTGGTATTTCATGAGCTGCGCTTTCCCGATCCGATTCTCGATTTGCGGATGGTGAAGATCTTCGGCTTCACGCTCGCGATCGTTTTGATTTCGCTGCAATCGCTGGTGCTGTTCAGCATCAACCTGCTGAACCCGCTGTTCACGCAGGAACTTTTGGGCTACGACGCTTGGCAGGCCGGACTGGTAGTGGCGCCGCGCGGTTTGGGCGTGGTGGTGGCGCTGGTCACGGTCGGGCAATTATCGCGGCGCGGTTACGATATGCGTCCGCTGATTGGCGCGGGATTTCTGCTGGCGGCGTCGCAAATCTGGATCATGTCGCACTGGAACCTGCAGGTCAGCGAGCGCGCCGTGCTCTGGCCGATACTGTTATTCGGCTTGGGACTCGGCGTCGTCTTTCCGACCGTCACCGCCGCCGGATTGAGCCAAATTCAGCCCGAACGGATGGGTTTCGCGTCGAGCCTGTTCAACATGATGGTCAATACCGGCGCCGCGATCGGCATCTCGAGCGTCAGCAATATGCTGACCGGGCGCGAACAGGTGAATCAGGCCTATCTGGTGCAGCATTTTTCGGTTTTCGACGCCTGGCGGGTGAGCGGCGGCGCGCCGTTGATGCCGGGCAGTCCGAGTTTTTCGTTCCTGCATCAGATAGTAACCGGCCAGAAGCGGGGGCTTGGGATGGTTTACAACATGATTCAGGCGCAAGCGTGGCTGCTGGCGTACAACGACGTCTATCGAATGCTCGCGATTATCGCTTTGTTTTGCGCGCCTTGGTGTTTTCTGTTGAAGCGGGTCGGCGGCGGGACCAAGACCGACGCGGTGATGCATTAGAAATTGATTGAACGATCGATGGCGGCATCTAATTACACGTCCGAAGTGCTATAGAGAAACGGGGCGGACGGCCGCATCGAAATACCTGGCCGTGGTCAAGGGGAGACCGCATGAGCGCAGCGAATCCGATTCACGTTCTGGAAGGGTACAAAGTCCTCGATTTCACCCAATTCGTCGCTGGACCGACGGTGACCCTGATGATGGCGGAGATGGGCGCCGAAGTGATCAAGATCGAGGTCGCGCCGGCCGGCGATCCGAGCCGCGTCTGGCCGGTCCAGAAAGACGGCCGCAGCGGCTACTTCGTGCAGCATAATCGCGGCAAGCAGAGCCTCTGTCTCGACGCGAAAAGTCCCGAAGGACTGGCGATTCTGAAAGAGCTGGCGGCGAAAGTGGACGTGATCGTCGAGAATTTCGCGCCCGGCGTGATCGCGCGGCTCGGCTTTGGTTATGACGTCGTCAGCAAGCTCAATCCGCGGGTCGTGATGTGCTCGGTGTCGGCGTTCGGCCAGAGCGGGCCGCTGGCGCACGAGCCGGGTTTCGATTGGAGCGGCGCCGCGTATGCTGGCACGCTGCACATGATCGGCCTGCCCGACGGCCAGCCGATCGTGCCGACGATCGCGATCGGCGACGTTTCGACCGGCGTGCACGCGCTCGGCGCGGTCGCCTGCGCGCTGCTCTATCGCGAGCGCACCGGCAAGGGCCAGCATATCGATTGCGCGCTGCTCGACAGCTATTTCCACTATCACGAAGCGCCGGTGCAGCTTCAGAGCCTGAGCGCCGGCGCGATCCGGCCGAAACGGATGGGCAGCCATGCGACCTACACGGCGCCGGCCGGCATCTTCAAAGGCCGCGAGCGTTATTTCGTCATCTTCGCGCAAATCGATCATCTGTGGGCGAAACTGTGCGCCGCGATGGGCCGTCCGGAGCTCACCAACGATCCGCGCTTCGCCGACAATTCCGGCCGCGTCGCGCATCTGGACGAACTGGTCGCGCTGATCGAGGAATGGATCGCATCGTTGCCGGGCGACGACGCCGTGATGGCCGCGTTGCGCGAGCATCGCGTGCCCTTCGCTCCCGTGCTGACGCTCGAAGAGGCGATGAACCATCCGCATCTGCGCCAGCGCGGCACCGTGCGGCGGGTGCGCGACCGGATGCTCGGCGAATTCGACGTGCCGGGCTTTCCGCTGCGCTTTTCGGAATTTCCGCGGACCCTCGAACTGCAGGCGCCGACGCTCGGCGAGCACAACGAGCCGGTGCTCGCGCGCCATCTCGGCTACGCGCCCGAGCAGGTCCGGGCGCTCGAAGCGAAAGGCGTGCTGCATCGCGGCGAGCGCTGACCGTAAATTTTGACTTCACGACATATTGGGGAGGCGACGATGAATCCGGGAATTGGCCGGCACGTACTCGAAGGTTATCGCATACTCGATTTTACACAGGTGGTGGCGGGACCAACCACGACGCTGATGCTCGCCGAAATGGGGGCGGAGGTGATCAAGGTCGAACTCGCGCCGGCCGGCGATCCGGGGCGTCTCGGCCCCGTGCGAATCGGCGAGCGCAGCGGCTATTTTGTGCAGCATAACCGGGGCAAAAAGGGCATTTGCATCGATCCCAAAAATCCGGAAGCGCGCGCGATCCTGCGCGAGCTTGTTACGCGCGTCGATGTGCTGGTGCAAAATTTTGCGCCGGGCGTGATCGACAGGCTCGGCCTCGGCTACGAGGCCGTGCGCGCGATCAATCCGAAAATCGTGATGTGCTCGATTTCCGCCTTCGGCCGGACCGGGCCGCTCGCGATGGAACCCGGCTTCGATTATCTCGGCGCGGCGTACGCCGGGATCGCTTCGATGGGCGGCGAGCGGGATGGCGCGCCATATATTCCGATGATCGCGATCGGCGACGTTTCAACCGGCGTGCACGCGATGGGCGCGATCTGCGCCGCGCTGCTCTACCGCGAACGCACGGGGCGCGGCCAGCATCTCGACATCTCCCTGCTCGATACTTATTTCCACTACCACGAGGCGGGTGTCGAAACGCATGCGCTGAGCCGCGGCGAAATCCGGCCGACCCGTTCCGGATTGCACTCGTGGTACGCCGTGCCTTCCGGCGTTTTTCGCGGCCGCGAGCGCTACATCATCATTATCGCGCCGCTCCAGCACCATTGGCGGAAATTGTGCGTGGCGATGGGGCGGCCGGAATTGGCCGACGACCCGCGCTTCGCCACCAACGAGGATCGGCTCCGCAATCTCGATTCCCTGATCGAGACGATCGAAGGCTGGATTCGCTCGATGCCGAGCGACGACGACGCGATCGCGGCGATGCGCGAACAGCGTGTGCCGATGGCGCCGGTGCTGTCGGTGGAGGAAGCCGTGCGCCATCCGCATCTGCGCGAGCGCGGCACGGTCAGAACGATTCGCGATCGCATCCTCGGCGAGTTCGACGTTCCCGGATTCGCGCTGCGTTTCTCCGATTTCCCCGAGCCGCTCGCGCTCGACGCGCCGCTGATGGGCGAGCATAACCGCGAAGTGCTGACCGGACTGCTCGGCTATACGGACGAACGCGTGCGCGATCTCGAAGCGCGCGGCGTGCTCCGCCGCGGCGAGACCTGATCGAATCCGGCTCCGTGCGGTCTAAATACCGCTTTCGGCGAGAAACGGTTCGAGCGCGTCGAGCAGAGCGCGGGGATTGTCGCCCTGGATCGTATGACCGGCGTTCGCGATTCGCATCCATCGGCCGCGCGGCACTGATTTCGCAAATTTCTCCGCGCTTTCGTCGGTCAGCACGTCGCTGCGCTCGCCGCGCATCACCAACACCGGACAGACGATGTTCGCCGCGTTGTCGTTGATGCGGGTGACGCGGTCGTGGCGCTCCTGCTCGAAATTCGGCGAGATGCGCTTGGGATCGTGCTTCCAGGTCCATCTGCCGTTCGGCAACTGCCTGAGATTGTGCAGCAGGCTGCGGCGCAGCAGCTCCCGGTTGCGCATCGGATTGAATTTCAGGGCGCGCTCGACGAACGCTTCCACCGAGTCCAGCTCGCGGTCCTGGTTGATGAAGTTGCGAATCCGCAGAGAGCCTTGGGTCGCGATTTCGGGCGCGATATCGACCAGCACCAGCCCCGCCATCTTGTCCGCATGGCGAATCGAGTAGCCCATCGCCGCGAATCCGCCCATCGAATGGCCGACGATCAGCGGACGCACGAGTTTGAGCTTTTCGATAAAGCCTTCGAGGTCGGCGACCTGGCTTTCGAAGCTGTATTCGGCGGCCGGCTCCCATTCGCTGTCGCCGTGGCCGCGTTGGTCGAGCGCGATACAGTGATAGCGCTCGCGCAGCATCAGGCAAACGAGATCCCACGTATGCGCGTTCAGCCCGCCGCCGTGCAAAAAGAGTATGGGATGGCGCTCTTTGGAGACCCAATCGAGATAATGCAGCCGCATCCGCCCGACAACCACATGATGCGATTCGGGCAACGCGACTTGCGCCAGGTTCAAACCGGCGTGCTGGGCGGACAATTTGAGATGATCGATCTGTTCGGCGGCGCTTAACACTTGAAATGCTCCTGGTCTGTTTCGTTTGGCGGATAACAGCCCGACAACCTTACGACCTATAGCAAAGTGGGGAAAAGCGCGGCAAATCGCGCGATGCTGGTCGCCGGGCGCGGCTTGGCCGCCAGCGCGAACCAGGCAGGGCGCCTGATTCAGGCCGCAGTCAACCGCGCGAGCCGCGGCCCGCATATCTGAGCGAGTGGAAAATAAAGAACCCGGAGCGTCAACTGGCGCGCTCCGGGTTCTGTTTCGGTCAGGAACTACCAGCGACGATCGCGTCCGCCGCCGCCGCCACCGCCGAAACCGCCGCCGCCGCGCGGACCGCCGCCGCCACCGCCACCGCGACGGTCACGTCCGCCACCGCCGCCGCCGAAACCACCCCCACGCGGACCGGAACCGGCCTCGCGCGGACGCGCTTCGTTGACGCGGATATTGCGGCCCTTGAGTTCGGCGTCGTTGAACTCTTCGATCGCCTTGGCGGCTTCGTTGGAGTCCGCCATTTCGACGAAGCCGAAACCGCGGGACTGGCCGGAGAATTTGTCCACCACCACCGTGGCGCTGTCGACCTTTCCTGCCTGCGAAAACAACGCTTCCAGGTCGTCATTGGTAACCGAGTAGGCGAGGTTGCCTACATACAATTTCGTGGGCATCTATTGCCCCTCCTTCGATCAAAGCCGGGAAGCGCGCGAGACAGAAAAACCCAAGGCGGGTTTAAATGAAAAGTGCGTCCGGACAATTACCCCGACTAATGTATGCCGCGCGCAAGGGATTGTCCACAGCGAGACAGCGCCGCCATCACCATTGATTATTCGTTGACGATTGTTGGAAAATGCACGCGAAAGATCGTGCCGGCGCGCTTTTCGCTCACCACCTCGACGCGAGCGCCGTTCAACTCGACGTAGCGCTTCACCAACGCAAGGCCCAGCCCGGCTCCTTCGAATCGCCGCGTCGTGCCTGCGGCCTCCTGTGAAAACGGCTCGAACAGATTCGGCAAATAGAGCGGATCGATGCCGACGCCGGTATCCGCGACCTCAAGGCAGACCGCGTTGCCGGTTTCGCTGAAAATTCGCAGTGCGACATAGCCCGAATCGGTGAACTTGATCGCGTTCTGCAGCAGGTTGGTGATGGTGTTCGACAGGCATTGCTCGTCGAACATCACGGTGGCGTCGGGCGATTCGACGTGCAGTTCCAGTTCGAGCCCTTTTTTGCGGGCCAGCACGCCGAGGTCGCGCACGTGACGTTCGACCACGGCCGCCAGCCTGATCGGAGCGGGCCGGACTTCGTAGGCGCCCGACTCGATTCGCGACAGATCGAGGATCGCGCCGATCGTCGCCAGCAGGCGGTTGCCCGCGCGATGGATCGAGTCGGCGTACTGGGCGCCGCTTTCGTCGCGCAAGTCCGCCAGCCGTTCGGCCATCAGATCCGCATAGCCGAGAATCACATTGAGAGGCGTGCGAATTTCGTGCGTGACGTTGGCGACGAACGCGGACTTCAACCGCGACGCTTCCAGCGCGGCGTCGCGCGCCGCGATCAAAGTTCGCTCCGACTCCGCAACCTGTTCGCGGTACAGCCGCGCATAGATCATCGTCAGCGTTTCCGCGGTTTCGTTCCAGATCCTTGCATAAGCGAGCCGCGCCTTGAGCACGGCTTCAGGCGGACCGCTCAGGACCTGGAGCAGGGCTTCGCGCACTTCGTCGCGCAAGCTCTTCGAGAAATCATACAGATCTTCGATTTTGGCGCGTCCCGCGGGCGCGGGACGCATCCGATCGCGCATCTGCCGCTCCAGAATCCGGCCGTACTGCGCGATCGCTCCCTCAGGGTCGCTGTTCGCGAGCCGCTCGAACAGCGAGCGCAGAAATTCAAATCCCATCGCCGCGACCGTGGCGCGAATCGCCTCGCGTTTTTCCTTCGGCGCATCGATCGGCAATCGTTGCGCCCAGCGTTCGGCGAGGGATTCAAGGTTTGGCTGGAGCCGCCGTGCGGTGTCGGCGACCAGCTTGAGTTCTTCGGCGCTGAAATCCGAATTCTTCACATTTCGCAGGCTGCGCGGGCGGGCGGAAACCGTCCTAAAACTTTACGGGTCGAATCTGAGCACGAGATATTAAGCGTAGGTATGAATTGTGTCAAAGCTAATTTTGCGGCCATTGTCGTCAGTTGGTTTTTATCGCCGAAATAAGTGCGAATTTTGAACCATAGTCAGCTTTATTCATTCCGATTATGAAATATATTGGATTATCTATTTTTGACCGCCAAATATCCATCATGGGCGACGGGTCGTGTTCTGTGGTCCGTTGAGGTCATTTTCGAAATGAACCGGCGGCAGCGGCGCGAATTGAAAGCGACGGCCGCTCGATCGGCGGCAGTTATGCGCGCTCGCGCGATTGACATCCAAAAAGCGCCAAGGCTTACTCGGTTTGGTGGCGAACGATCCTGCGAATGAGCGCGTTCCGCCGTGGCTGCTGTGGCGGCGGCTTACGGCGCTCGACATTTTCAGCCGCTTCAGCGACGAACAACGCGACACGTTCCTGAAGGCGTACGAACAGGATTCCGCGATGCGGACGCGGGAGTTCAAAGCCGGCGAGATAATCTGCCGCAAGGGCGAATACGAACTCGACCTGTGCTGCATTTTGACCGGCGGCGTCGATTTGCGCGACGACAGCGGTCCCGAGGAGGCGCATTTCGTCGCGACGCTTAAAGCCGGCAATCTGTTCGGCGAACTCGGCGCGATCGGCGGCCTGCCGCGCACGGTTGACGTCGTCGCGCGCGAGGAAACCGAGATTTTCTACATTCCGCGCCACGCCCTGAAGCACGTCGAGATCAATCAATACGCGCGCGAGGCGCTGGCGCGGCGCTATCGCGATCGCGCCGTGCGCATCGCGGCGATCGAAAATGAGCTGTTCCGCGGCGTGCCGCTCGAACGCATCGATGAACTTGCGGAAAAATGCGAAATTCTGCGCTACGATCTGCGCGGCATCCCGATCGTCACGCAGGGCGAACCGGGCGACGCCCTCTATATCGTGCGCGACGGCTTCGTGCAGGTGGCGCGCCGGCGCGAGGACGGAAGCCATCGCGTGCTCGCCTATCTGCGCGCGGGCGAATATTTCGGCGAGATGGCGTTGTTCGAAACGGGCGTGCGCTGGGCCAGCGTGCTCACCGCCGGCAAATGCGAGCTGATCAAAATCCATCGCGATGAATTCCTCGATCTGTGCCGGCGCTTTCCGCAGGTCGAAGAGAGCGCGCGCAAGGCGATCGAGCGCCGCCGCGAGCAGGAACGCAACGTGACCGCGGAGCTTTCGGATTTGCTCGAACGCAGCGGCCAGCTCGGAGTGATTCAGGCCGACGCGCTGCTGGTGATGGACCTCGACCTGTGCATCAACTGCGACAATTGCGTCAAAGCCTGCGAAGCGTTACACGGCCGCAGCCGCCTGATCCGCAACGGCATCAAGCTGGGCCACTATTTGGTGCCGAGCGCCTGCCGCCACTGCGACGATCCGAAATGCATGAACAGTTGTCCGACCGGCGCGATCAAGCGGCGGCCCGAAGGCGAAATCTATTTCCAATACGAGATGTGCATCGGATGCGGCAATTGCGCGATCGCATGTCCTTACGACAATATCGCGATGATCGACGCGCCGACGTTCGATCGGGCGCAGGCGCGCAAGTCGCGAACGATGAATGACGCCAATTTCTACCGTCCGTTTCCCGCCGCGGCGCACGATATCGGCGAGCCGGGACTCTGGTCGCGGCTGTTCGGCGCGCCGCGCGGCGGCGGCTCCAAACGCAAACCGGCGCGGGCCGCGGGCGTGCGGGAACATACGCCGCCGGCGTTTCCGATCAAATGCGATCTCTGCGACGGCCTGCCCTTCATGGGCTGCGTGCATAATTGTCCGACCGGCGCCGCGATCAGGATCGATCCGGCGAAACTCTTCGAAGAGACCGGCGCCATCAGCGAAGGGTCGCGCGTGCGCAAAGCGCGCGGCGGCAGCGATTAAGCCGCGGGCTGAGCGAGCAGGGTGGGCGAGCGAATAGGCGAGGCCGCTGATCGGCGTCATACCGCTCCGGTGGCGTCGGTGACCTTGTGGGCCGCGATTTGCGCCGCGGCGGTCGCGGCAGTTCACGCGCTGACCTCCGGCGTCGGGCCGCGGCTTGGATCCTACCGCACCGGTCTGATCACGCTGGGCGTATTCCTGCTCGCGGCGCTTTACAGCGCGCGCAAACGATCGCTCTGGTTCTCCGTGCGATGGCTGCGCGCCGCGGCGCATCTGCCGCGTTCGATCGCGCGGCGGATGGTCACGATCGATCGGCTTGAAACCTGGCGAACGATCCACATCGCGCTCGGAATTTTCGCGCTGCTGCCGTTTTGGTGGCATGCCGACGCCGGTCCCGCGACGCCGCTCGAACGGCTGATTCTCGTGCTGGTCTTTCTGATCGTGGCGAGCGGTCTGGGCGGCTTGTTGATCCACGACCTGTTGCCGCTGGCGATGCGCAAGCGGCCGGATTATGAGGTGCGCCTGGAGGACGTCGAGACCGCGTACCGTCAGATTTATATCGAGGCCGAAGAGACGATCCTCGGCCATTCGGAAGAGCTGGTGCGGATTTATCTGGCGGAAGTGCGTCCGCTGCTGACCGGTTCGCAGCCGCCGGCGCGCTTGTTTCTTGCGATGCTCACGGGCCGCGATCCCGCCGCCGCCGCATGCGGCCGCGCCCGCCGTGCGGCGGCCGCTTTGCCCCTCGATCGGGAGTTGTTCGAGCGGCTGATCGACCTGGCCGCGACCAAAATCCGGCTGGAGATGAATCGGTTCAACTTGCTCATGAGCGCGGCCTGGCTGGTTTTTCATATCGTGCTGGCCGCCACTTTGAGCGTCACCGTCGTCTTTCATATCGCCGGCGCGCTTTATTACGTGGGTCTGCGATGAGGCTGGCGGCTTTTATCGCCGGCGCGATCGTGATCGCATTCGTCGGCGCGATGCTTGCGACGCATCGCAGCTACGAACCCGGGCCGTTGCTCGCCGCGCATCAGACGATCTCCGGCGGCTGCGCCTCCTGCCACGCGCCCTGGCGCGGCGTCCAAAACGAGCGATGTATCGCCTGCCACGGATCGATCGAGGACATGAATCCGCACGGCGGGCTCGACGTGTCCGCGAGCGTCGACGGCCTGGTTGCGGGGCGGAAATTGTTCGTTACGCCCGACAACGAATTGACCTGCCGCAGCTGCCATAGCGAGCATCAGGGCGCGCATGTCGAGCTCGAAGCGACGGCCACTTTCGCCTGCCAATGGTGCCACAAGCATCCGTCGATCGAGAGCGTGCAGGAGCATATGGCGGCGTTCATGCAGCGGCATGAGGCGGCCAGCTATACGTTTCGCAAGCTTTTCAACCATCACGAGCACAAGCTGCTGATAGATTCGCACGCTCCGGCGATCCCCGGCGGCTTTCGTTGCGAATCGTGCCATTCGATCGAACCGGTCAAACCGCCCGGAGCGGAAAAGATGAGTCTCAAGTGGAGCGGATGCGCCGGCGTCGGCTGCCATATCGCGCCACAGGATTCATTTATCGAAATGCCCGCCGCGGCCGGAACGTCGCCGAAGACGCTCGCGTACACGTCGCGGGTGCTGCATATCAATGCGGTCTTTACGCATTCCCCCGGCCATCTGCGCACGTCATGCGCCGAGTGCCATTCCGCGATGGCGTCGAGCGTCGCGCCGGACGACGATCCATCGCTGCGGATCGAACAATGCTTCAAATGCCATGCGCATCAAGCCGCGGCCGCAAAAATCGCCAGCAGCCGGCATGGTGGACTCACCGCGACAGCATTCGCGGCTGAAAACGGCGCGGCGGGCGGCTCGTCCGAGAAGCGTGTGACAGCTTGTTCCGCCTGCCATATTTTCCACACGCACGGTCCCGTACCGTCGCACGATTTCACCAAACCCGCGCTCACGCGGTTGCCGGGAGCCGAAAAGCGAATCGTCTGGACGTTTCGACTGCCGGCTTTAAGCGCGCATCGCTATGCTCGGTCGCCGTCGGCCGCTCGGACCATAACAGTCCGTCCGTGGCCGATCGGTCTCGCGGGCCTCGCGGTCGCCGCGCTATGCGTCTTCGGCTTGGTCATGATTCTGCCGAAGGCGCCGGTCGAGCCGGAGGCGATTGCGGGCGTCGCGCCGCAGCGCACGCGCGAAGTGCCGGCGCTCGACGATACTTTTCAGACCAGCGTGCGGCGCCTTTACGTCGTCGGGGAGGCGGCGGGCACCGCTTCGATCAATCTCGCGATGCGGTCGGGCCGGCAGGTGATTGAAGCGATCGCGGCGGAATTGCGCCGGCCGCCGCGATCGACCGATCCCAATCTGTACGATGTCTTGATTGTCGGTTGTGGTCCCGCCGGCCTTGGCGCGACCGCAACGGCGGCAAGCATGGGGTTGAATTACGTCAATCTCGAACGAATGACGCCGGCGAGCACTTTGCGTGCGTATCCGCGCGCCAAATTCGTGCAGGCGACGCCGATCGATATCGCCGAGTACGGTTCGTTTTTTCTCGAGGGCGACAATTCACGCGAACGTCTGATCGAGGAGTGGGAACGAATCATCGCGGATTTGAAACTGCGGATAAAGGATCGCGAAGAGGTTGTCGATATCGCGGCCGACGGCGAGCGCTTTTTTGTGCGCACGGAACGCGGCAACGTTTACCACGCCCGCGCTGTTGTCCTCGCGATCGGCGTGCGCGGCAATCCGCGCCATCTTGGGATGGCGGGCGAAGAGCCGGGACGGGTCTTTTACAATCTTATCGACGCCGGCGAATTCCATCAGCAGCAAATTCTGGTGGTGGGCGGCGGGAATTCCGGATCCGAAGTGGTTCAGGCGCTGGCCCGTCCGGAATTGGGCAATCATGTGGTGTATTCGTATCGCTCGCCGGTGCTGACCAACATTTCGCGCGAAAACGCCGAAAAGGTCAGTGATTTGCAACGCGCCGGCTTCGTCACCATCTTGCCGGCGACCGCGCTCAAGCGAATTTTGCCCGGCAAGGTGGTCCTCGAACGAGTCAAACGCGCGGCCGCGGCTGATTCGTCAGAAGTTGAAACGGCGGGTCCAATCGAGATCGCAAACGACGTCATCTTCGCGATGATCGGAGCCGAGCTGCCCACGGGATTTCTGCGCAAGATCGGCGTTCGACTGATCCGCAAAGGCGGCATCGGCATAATCTAAACGGACGCGCGCCGGATGAGGCGGTTTATCGAGACTGGCCGAATTTTGCCGCCGCCATCGCGATGTATGGCATGCGCTGGTCTTTGATTAATTAAGGGTATTAAACTACAGATTAGGAGGAAGCTCCTCAGGAACGCGGATTGCTTCCTGTTCTGGTCGGAAAGGAGCCGGTGAAGTCATGCGACCCGCTACAATCTTTCTTGCTTATGCCGTCTTTTTTTCTTTCGCTCTGGTGCTTGCGTCTGAAGCGCGCACCGACGCCAACGTGCCCGCGGCGCAGGTCAACGTAGTCAGCGGGACGGTTTCGGATCCGCTTGGGCAGCCGGTGCCGGGAATCAAGATTTCGCTCACCGATTGGTTCGGCCAGACTTGGGGGAGCGCCGTGACCGATCTTCACGGTCATTACGAAATTAGCGGAGTCCAGCCCGGAAAATATTTTGTCCGCGTCCTCGCCCTGAGAGACTCCGGGCGAGGCGTGTACTATCGCGTCCGAGTGAAGGGCAATTCGCCGCGGATGGATATCCGGCTGAATTCCAACGTCTCCGCAATTGCGCTGGCGCCGATTCCGCGGGCGTCGGGCCATCTCGCTTCGATGCCGCGCGCCTGATCCGGGGCGGGCGCGGGGTCGCCAGCATCGCGGCATTGCGCTAGTTTTTCAAAATCCTTGGTGGTTTCGGCCACAGCGAGGTCGCCGCGATGCCGCACATTTCCGCGCCCGACGGCGTGAAGCTTTATTACGAAGAGAACGGCGCGGGACACCCGATCGTCTTTGTTCATGAATTTGCGGGCGATTGCCGAAGCTACGAAGCCCAGATGCGGTTTTTTGGGCGGCGCTACCGCTGCGTCGCCTATAATGCCCGCGGTTATCCGCCCTCGGACGTTCCCACCGATCCGGCCAAATATTCGCAGCAGCGGGCGCGCGACGACATCCTTGCCATCCTCGATGGACTCGGTCTCAAGCGCGCACATATCGTGGGCGTTTCGATGGGCGCGTTCGCCACGCTTCATTTCGGTCTGGCCTATCCGGACCGCGCGAGCGCGCTCGTCATCGTGGGCTGCGGTTATGGAGCGGCGCCCGAATATCGCGAACAATTCGCACGCGAATCGGAAGCCGCCGCGCAACGATTCGAAACCACGCCGATGGATGAAGCGGCGCGCGCCTACGCGCTCGGTCCGTCGCGCGTGCAATTGCTCAACAAGGATTCGCGCGGATGGGAAGAATTCTTGACTCATCTGGCGGAGCATTCGCCGCTTGGCGCGGCCCTTACCTTGCGCGGAGTGCAGATGCGGCGGCCGTCTCTGTTCGACTTGACTGGCGCGATGCGCCGTATCGAGACGCCGACCTTGATCGTGTCCGGCGACGAGGACGACCAATGTCTGGAGCCGGCGCTGATGATGAAGCGCACGATCGCCGCCGCTGGACTCGTCGTGATGCCGCGGACAGGTCACGCGGTGAACCTTGAGGAGCCGGCGCGCTTCAACGAAACGCTCGCTGATTTTTTTCATCAGGTTGAAGCGGGCCGCTGGACGCCTCGCGATCCGCGATCGATAACCGGAAAAATCATGTAGGAAAGGCGCCAACCGCCGCATCCGGATACGGCTTTATCCGGATTGGCCCAAGGCGCCGCCGTCACGATCCAATCCGGCGCCATCAGGAGGAAGCTGTTTGCCCGGACTGATCGCACATAATTTTCTGGGAGATTTGGCGATCGTGCTATGCGTCGGCGCGGTGGTTTCGATCGTTTTCCAAAAGCTGCGGCAGCCGCTCGTGGTGGGCTATCTGGTGGCGGGCCTGATGGTTGGGCCATACGTGCCGTTTCCGCTGGTGGCGGGACTCGATCGTATTCACAAACTTTCGGAGTTGGGCGTCATCCTTCTGATGTTCGCGCTTGGTCTCGAGTTTCGTGTGCGCAAGCTGGTGCGGCTCGCGCCGACGGCGGGCTTTATCACCGTGGTGCAGGTCGGACTGTTGATCTGGCTCGGTTATGTCGTCGGTCTTGAATTCGGCTGGACGACGCTGGAGAGCGTTTTTGCGGGCGCGATTCTGTCGATTTCAAGCACGACGATCATCGCCAAGGCTTTCGCCGAGCAAAAAGTCGGGCAGGAGCTCTCCGAACTGGTGTTCGGCATCGCGCTTTTCGAGGATCTGGCCGCCGTAATCATCCTGACGGTGCTCACCGCGGTCGCCACCGGCGATGGATTGACGGCGCGAATGCTGGTCGAGACGGTGGGCCGGCTCGTTCTGTTTCTGGCGGCGCTGGTCGGCGCCGGAATGCTGCTGGCGCCGCGCGCGATTCGCCTGGCCGCCCGCCTCGATCATGACGAGCCCCTGATCGTCGCCGCCGTAGGCATCTGCTTCGCATTCGCGATGGCGGCGGAGATGGCGGGCTACTCGGTCGCGCTCGGCGCGTTTTTGGCGGGCGTGATGGTTGCGGAATCGGGGGAGGGGGAACGCGTCGAACCTCTGGTCGCGCCGCTGCGCGACATCTTCGGCGCGGTTTTTTTCGTTTCGGTCGGAATGATGCTGAATCCCGCCGATCTGGCGCGATATTGGCCGGCGCTGGCGGCGCTCGTGGCGGTGGTCATTATCGGGAAATTGGCCGGCGTTGGGATCGCCTCCTTGCTGTGCGGGAATTCGACGCGCAATTCGGTTGAAGCCGGGATGGCGATGGCGCAGATCGGCGAATTTTCGTTCATCATCGCCGGTGCGGGAGTGCAGCATGCCGCGACCCGCGAATTTCTTTATTCTCTGGCGATAGCGGTTTCGGCGATCACGACCTTCACCACTCCGTTCATGATCCGCGCGGCTGGCCGCACCGGAAAATATATCGACGCGCGCATGCCGGCGCCGCTCGGCGCGCTGCAGGCGATCTACGATGCGTGGATGGAGCGCTTGCGGCGTCATTCGCCGCCGGCCACGGCGCGTCGGTTCGAGATTTTTATTGTAGCTGCGATGGCCGCGTTCATGGCGATCGTGATCGGTTACGAATTTCTCGGTGAAAGCGGCGCCGCAATGATTGCGAGCGCCGCCGGATTCACGCCGCACTCCGCCGATCTTGCCGTAAAGGCCGCAACGCTCGGACTCGCGGCGGCAATCTTTGGATTGATCTTGCGCGGTACGAAAGGATTGGCGCGATCGCTGGCCGGCGGGATGGCGCGCGCGGCCGAGACCGGCGCGGTTGAGCAACCGACGATCGCGGACCTCGGGCGGATGCTCCAAATCGCGATACTTTTCGCCGTAATCGCCGTCATGCTGGCGCTGACCGCGCCCTTTCTTCGCCCGATCGACGGCGTGGTCGCGCTGATCGCGGCAGCGGGCGCGCTCGGAACGCTGATCTGGCGCAGCGCGCGGGAATTGCGCGAACAGTTGCCGGCCGCCGCGGAATTGTTCTTGCGCCGGTTCGCTCCTTCCGAAGCGGTCGCGCCGCGGGCGCTTCCGCCGGCCGGCGAGCGAACGTCGGAGGCCGGTCCGTTGGTTCCGTTTCAAATTCCGGCGGAGAGCCGGGCGATCGGCCGCACGCTCGGTGAGTTGGACTTGCGCGCGCTGACGGGCGCGATGGTCGTGGCGATATCCCGCGACGGCGGCAAAGTGATTATTCCGGAAGCGGCGGAAGTTCTGCGCGAGGGCGATACGCTGGCGCTTGCCGGAGCGGCGGCGTCGATCGAGTCCGCTCGCGAGATGCTTTCGGCGCGCGCGCAAGCGCCGCGGCAGGCGGCGCCTCAAACCTAGAAATATCCCAACTCGCGCGCGGCGGCCGTCAGGTCGCCGCGAAAATCCGGATGCGCGATTGCGATCAACGCCTCGGCTCGCTCGCCCACGGATTTCCCAAACAGATCGGCGACGCCATATTCGGTCACGACGTATTGCACGTCCGCGCGCGGATCGGTCACCGGACCGCCGAGGCGCGGCGCGATTCGCGATATTTTGCCGCCGCTCGCGGTCGAGTACGCGGCCAGAATCGATTTTCCCTCGCGCGAACATTGGGCGCCGCGAACGAAATCGAGCTGCCCGCCCGGCGCGCTGTACTGCCGGCCCGCGATCGCCTCGGAGTTCACGGCCCCATCGAGGGCGACTTCAAGAAAAGCGCTGATCGAAATCACCCGGTCGTTGCGGCCGATTACGGCCGGATCGTTCACGTAATCGACCGGGTAAGCCTCCATGCTCGAGTTGTCATTCAGAAATTCATAGAAAGCGTCGTCGCCGGCGGCCAGTGTATATACGTTTTTGCCGCGATTGATATTTTTGCATCGATTGGTGATTGCGCCCGCGCGAATCAACTCGACCACCGGCGGCATCATCAGCTCCGTATGGACGCCGAGGTCTTTGTGATCTTTGAGTTGCAGGCAGACCGCGTTCGGCACGGCGCCGATTCCGATTTGCAGAGTGGCGCGGTCGGGCGCCATCGCGGCGATAAGTCCGCCGATTTTGCGATCCATCTCGTTCGGCGCGCGCATCGGCACGCTGAACAGCGTGCTCTCGTTCTCGACAATCGCGTCAACCTGCGAAATATGCACGGCGGAGTCCCCGAATACGCGCGGCATTCGCGGATTGACTTCGACCAGCAGCCGTTTGGCCGCGCGGGCGGCGGGAATCGTGTAGTCAGCGTTGACGCCGCAACTGAAAAATCCGCCTTTGTCCATCGGCGCGACCATCAGGACGAACGCGTCGATTCCGATGGCTGCGAGCGTGCGCGGCATCGCGCTGAAATTCCCCGGCATGTAATCGATCACGCGGCGGCCTTCCTGTTCGCCGCGGCGCGCGAGCGTTCGTTCGATAATTGTCGGAAAAAATGGATGAGGCCGGATCGCGTCGAGATATTCGTATTTGAGTATCGTTGTCGCGGCCGCCGCGACCGAATGCGAATAGTACAGATTGAGGCGTTCGATCTCGCCGCGCTTGACGCGCTCTTCGAGAGCGGCGAGCAAGGCCGGCGGTTCGCTGATCGCCATGCCCATCGAGAGATTGCCGCGAGCAGGAATCAGTTTGACGGCCTCGGCCGCCGTCGTCAGCTTGGACCGATATTCGCTTTCAAACATTCAACTTTCCGGAATTGCGGGAAGGATTTGGATAGGATGCGCCGGCGGAATGAGATCGTTCGCGCATCAGCGTGCGCCGCGGCGGCGTTCGTCGTAATGGACCATTTTCTTGTAAATCGCCATGACGATGCGGTAGAAGCGCTCGCCCGTGGCGTCGGGATATTCTTCGCGGGCGCGCGCTTTGGCCCGTTCCCATGCGATCTCGTCTTCGTAGGATTTTACGACATTTACCGGCATCGCGCTTTAGATCTTCCTGAACGGCGAAGAATCCCTTTGGATCGATTCTGCATCTTCTTCCTTCGGCTTGCCAGAAAGATCTTCGTCCTGCGGAATCGTTCACGAATGGGAACCTCAGCGCGCTTGAAGCGTCCGATTTCGAGGAATCAAAGAATTGGTCTTTCCTTATCTGGCGAAAATGAATGGAATGAGGGTACAAATCGCGCTGGCTGCGGCCATCCCGAAGAATCTTTGAAACTGGGGCGATCCGAGATGGACTTGCTGACTAATTTGATTCCCCTGCTCTGGGCAAATGATTGGTCGTATCTATTTGACGCCGTGGCGCTCGTCGCGATCGTAGTTTTGCCTTCGCTGCGCCGGATCGGCCCGTCGGAAATTGGCCTTCTGATAAAACGCGCATCCTTCGCTCAATTGACGGACGACAGTCCCGTGGCCTTTAATGGCGAAGCCGGGTATCAGGCGTCGCTGTTGATGCCGGGTCTGCGCTTTGCCTTGTGGCTGCTGTACAGGGTCGAAAAACATCCGTGGGTGCAGATTCCAGCAGGCGAAATCGGCGTCGTCGTGGCGCAAATTGGCGCGTCGCTTGCGACCAGCGCAAAATCCGCGATTTACAAATCTGAATTCGGAAATTTCACCGATCTGAGCGCGTTCGTGCGCGGCGGAGGGCAGAAGGGGGTGCAACGCCCGGTCCTGCCGCCGGGATCGCTTCTGCCGATTCATCCGGTGGCGTTTTTGGTAGTCACGCAGGACAGGTGCTATGGAGTGCCGCTTTCGCGCGATATTCTCGGCGAGGATGGCAGATTTGGACTCGAACCCGAACAGTTCAATGTGCTTCGGATCGCGCCCCGGCGGGGTCCGGACAATGAAGCGGTTGTCGACACGGTCGGCATCGTCACCGTATTTGAAGGCGACCCTTTGCCCTCCAGTCAAATCGCATCGCGCCTGGGCGAATTCAAGGACGTTGAGCAGCTTGAACGTTCGAACGCGTCCGATTCGGAAGTGATCGAAACGATATTCGGCAGCAAAAATCTTCTGCACAACAATTACCAGGATTTCCAGGCGTTTCTCGATCACGGCGGGCGCATTGGATTGCAGCACGATCCTCTGCTGTACGGCGCTTACAATCTCAACCCGTTCCTGATTCGCGTTGAAATCGCGCCGATGCTCGTCGTTCGGCAGGGAGAGGTCGCCGTAATCAAAGCGTACGTCGGGATGGCGACGCAGGACATGTCCGGCGTGGATTTCAAGTTCGGGTCGTTAGTGAGGCCGGGGCATCGCGGAATCTGGCAGGAGCCGCTTCGCACCGGCAAGTATCCGATCAATCCGCGCTGCTATCAGGCCGAAGTCGTTCCAACCGCCATCCTGACGCTCAATTGGGCCGACGCCACGTCCCAAGCGCACAATCTCGATAAACAACTAAAACAGATCGACGCGAAAAGTCGGGAAGGTTTCGTCTTTGCCATTGATTTGCAGGTCCAAATTCACGTCGCCGACACGAAAGCGCCGCGGGTTATCTCGATGGTCGGCACTATGTACAACCTAGCAGGCTGTTGATAAACGCCTGAATTTCGTTTCGGTATAGTTCGTCGAAATGAGTAATCCAGTCGGCGGAGGAACGGGCGCATGCGCGGCGAGGAGCGGCGGCAGCGGGCGATGCTGATGATT
>JAJXZF010000044.1 GCA_021780225.1 Deltaproteobacteria bacterium
TGGCGTATTCGAGCGCCGCGGTCTTGGTCAGGCCGATCACGCCGTGTTTCGACGCGGTGTACGCCGGCATTCCGTGCGATCCGACGAGTCCCGCCGCCGACGCCGTGTTGACGATCGCGCCGCCGCCCTGCTTGACCATCTGGATGATCTCGTACTTCATGCAGAGCCATACGCCGCGCAGGTTCACCGCCATGATGCGGTCGAAGTTCTCTTCCGTGTCGTCGGCCGTGCGCGCGATTTTTCCCGCGACGCCCGCGTTGTTGTAGGCGCTGTCGAGCCGGCCGAACGCCTTCACCGCGGCCGCGACCAGCGCTTGCGCTTCGCTCGCCTGGGCCACGTCGCAGCGCGCAAACTCGGCGGTTCCGCCCGCGTCGCGCACCAGCTTCACGGTTTCGCGGCCGCCGTCCTCGACCACGTCGGCGACCAGCACCTTCGCGCCTTCCCGCGCGAACGCGAGCGCGGCCGCCCGGCCGATTCCCGAACCTCCGCCCGTTACGAGCGTGACTTTCCCATTTAACAATCCAGCCACTGTTGTCCTCTCCTGATTGGGTGAACGGTGCACCGCGGCCCGCGCGATCGCCGGCTCCAGTCCGTTACTGGCCGTGGTATAGCATCGCGTGCGGCGTTTCGCCTATCGCGCCGGCCGCGGGCGATCTGAATCGGGACCGACTTCGACCCAACCAAGGGCGGAGAACAAGCCAGCCGGCGCTTGCACGGCTGGCACGCCTCTGATCGAACCGGCTGCCGCTGGCAGCAAAGAGCGCTCGCTGCTCGAAAGCATCAGCAACCACATCTCCGCCCGCCCAATCTTGGTGGAGGAAAGACAAGCGGATATGTTCAAAGCCAAGGAGGTGGGCTAGCCATGACGGGCGACGGACTATCCGAGGCCAAACACGACGCGAACCGCATAAAAACGTGGCGCTCCTTGCTCGATCGTCTTTGGGCCTCCATGTCCGACCTCGCACGATCTCGACGCGGATTTGAAGAGGCTGCGGAGGCGCTAATACACTGTCACGTCTCTCTGGATGCGATGAAAAGCCTTGGAATCAGCTATCAGTTTTTCGTGACGATAAAGTTGAGATGCGAGTTGGACTTGAATCCACAAAGCGTGTCCATGGCCCGGCTCCTGACCGACATCCGCAATCATCCGGGGGAGATTTCCCGCGAACAGTTCGTGTTTAGATATTTAGCGCAGACAGATAATCGCATGCTGCCCACGGGTAAGACGGCGTCCATGAGTCCATGGCTTCCGGATAGAGATACGCTTTCGCAGTGGTCGCGAGCCGCGCATCTGCGGTTCGACGAACTCGTTGGCGACGGCCAGTTTGGGTTAACCAAAGAGCATGTGAGTGCCGATCTCAACAGACTCAAAGACTTGGGCGCCAAGGCCAAAAATTTTGCCAACCGGCGAGTTGCGCACAACGACTTGTTCGGGTCAGGCCCGGCTCCGCAATCCGGTTCCGTAGAAGATTGGGTTCGTTTACTTAGCGTCGATCCCTGCATCGAATTACTTCAATCACTGTTTGTAAAATATTGGTGGCTGGTTAATGGCGAAGCGCCTGTAGGGTTTCCAATGTAGTTTTTTCGACTATTTAGCTAGATGTGCCGTCCAACATAAGAAAGCTCGCAGCGAGAGAATGGCGTGAAGCATCGGCCTCACACCAGGTCGAGCACTTCGCGGAGCGCGCGGCGTTTCGCCTATCGCGCCGGCGTCTTTCGGCGCGGACCCGCGCCCGCCCGCCTCTTGATCCGCGCCCGCGCGGCGCGCAGAAATTGTCGCGATGCCTCGAATCGTCTCATTGCTTCCCAGCGCGACCGAAATCGTGTGCGCGCTTGGTTTTCAGGACCAACTCGTCGGACGTTCGCACGAATGCGATTTTCCGCCCGGCGTGGCCGCGCTGCCCGCGCTCACCGCGCCGCGCTTCGATCCCGAAGGCGCCAGCGCCGAGGTCAACGATCGCGTCAAGCGCATCCTGACCGATGCGCTCGCCGTCTATAGCGTGGACGCCGCGCGGCTGCGCGAGTTGCAGCCCGATTGCATCGTCACCCAGGCCCAGTGCGACGTATGCGCCGTCAGCCTGCGCGACGTCGAAGACGCGGTCGCGCAATGGACGGGCGCCCGGCCGCGAATCGTTTCGCTCGCGCCGTGGGGCATGGCCGAAGTGTTTGGAGATATGGAGCGCGTCGCCGCCGCGCTCGGCGCATCCGCGCGCGGAGCCGAAGTGGTCGGCGGACTCAAGCGCCGCATGGAAAGCATCCGCGCGCGCGCCGCCTCCGCGGACCGCCGTCCGCGCGTCGCCTGCATCGAATGGCTCGATCCGCTGATGGGCGCGGGCAACTGGATGCCCGAACTGATCGAGGCCGCGGGCGCGGCCAGCCTGCTCGGCAAGGCCGGCGAGCATTCCTCATGGATCGAATTCGACGCGCTGGCCGCCGCCGATCCCGAGGTTATCCTGATCGCGCCGTGCGGCTTCACGATGGAACGCACGGCCGCCGAATTGGCCGCGATCACCGCGCGTCCCGGATGGAACGATTTGCGCGCGGTGCGCGACGGGAGCGTCTTTCTCGCCGAAGGCAATCAGTATTTCAACCGGCCCGGCCCGCGCATCGCCGAGTCGCTCGAAATTCTCGCCGAAATTCTGCATCCCGGGCTTTTTCGCTTCGGCCACGAAGGCTCCGGATGGCGCCGCGTCGCGTCCGCCGCTTGACCGGCATTTCGCATCGGCTGGACTGCCCCGCGCTCCCTGTTCGTTTTCGCGTCAGCCCCCGGCCAGGTACTTCAATCCTTCGCGCGGCGGCGTGAGGGTAATCGGAAACTCGGCGCGCAGGAGCGAGAGGTCGCAGGCGTTGTCGGCGATCAGAAAGTCCACCGCCTCGCGCGAGAACAGCGCCCCCGGCGCCATTTCCGCGATTCTGCCGGCCATGCGCAGCGCCGCTTCGCGTATATGGATAATCGGCCGCCTGCGCCCCGTGATCTCCATCGTCAGTCGCACCAGCGCATCGAACGTCATCGTTTCCGGCCCGCCGATTTCATAAATTCCGTTGCGCCCCCGTCCGTCGGCGGCCAGCGCCACGCACGCCGCCAGATCGTCCACCAGCAACGGCTGCAGCCGTTGTTTCCCGTCGCCCGGAACGATCATCGCCGGCGCGAACTTGAGCGCTTTCGCGATCATGTTCACGACCCGGTCTTCCGGTCCATATACCAGCGAAGGCCGGAAGATCGTGAACTCGATTCCCGATTCCCTGATTTTCCGTTCGGCGCGCCCTTTCCATCGGAACGCGCCGGTCGAGGACCGCTCGTCGGCGGCGGCGCCGCTGATATAGATGAATCGTTCTACGCCCGCCGCGCGCGCGGCCGCGAGCAGCGCGACCGTGCCGCCATAATCGACGCGTTGGAAGGTCAATCCTTTCGCGGGATTTTCGATCGGATAGCCGTCGAACTGCGCGGCGTTCACGATCGCCGCCGCGCCCGCCAGCGCCTCGCCGAGCCGCGCGCTCTGCGTAACGTCGGCCGCGACAAATTCGATATTCGCGGCGTCGCCCGCGAAACGCGCCCGCGCGCGCTGCGGATCGCGCGTGAGCACCCGCACGGTCGCGTCCGGCGCCTGCGCGATGCGGCGGACGATCGCCCGTCCGATAAAGCCGGAACCGCCGGCCACGGCGATAATTTGTCGTGCGGTTTGCGTCATCGGCGGGCGGCGCCGTGCGCCGCTGGATAAAAGAGTAGCGCGATGTCCTCTAAATAAGTTTGCACTCTGCGTCTATCTTGCGCTCAGCGTGGATGCCCGGATCAAGTCCGGGCATGACACACTCAGTTCGTCATTGCCGAGCCCGGACCCGGCAATCTATCCCTTGCCGCCCGACAGTGGGCGACCTGCGCGCCGAGCTGATAAGGCGTCAGGTGGAAGTTATTTGCGGGACGCCACAGTAGCGCGTCGCGCGCGCCCATTCGACAAAAAATTTTCGACTGACCAGGCCCGGTCAGGCGGAATTGCGCTTGCGGCGCCGCGGCCGGCGTTTCGGTTTCGCAATCGCAGCCGTGTCGCCGTCGGCGAGCGGGATCAGCCGGAAACGCGAAATCTCCGGGCGGCAGTTGATTCTGATTCGCACCCAGAACGTGCCCAGGCCGCGATTGGTGTAGAGATAGAAATCGCC
This sequence comes from Deltaproteobacteria bacterium, assembly GCA_021780225.1. Lineage (GTDB taxonomy): Bacteria > Desulfobacterota > Binatia > Binatales > Binataceae > JADMIL01. Next base: position 4,156 of record JAJXZF010000044.1, read on the forward strand.
GTAGCGGTTCAGCCCCGCGTAATATTCCTTGCCGATGCGCAGGACCGACCTGATCAGCGAGCCGTAAAACGGTATCCGCACCACGCCGCCGTGCGTATGCCCCGACAGCATCACGCCCGGCCCGAGATGGCGCGCGTAGAGCGCGGTGTCGGGATTGTGCGCCAGCACAATCGTGCAATCGTCCGGCCGCACGCCGGCGAATGCGCGCGACGGTTCCGCCCGGCGCGACCATAAATCGTCGATTCCGACGATCACGGCCTCTTCGCCGCGGAGCGCGACGCGCTCGTTCGCGTTCGCCAGCACGCGCGCGCCCGCATCCCTGAGCGCCTGCGCGATCGTGCCGAACGACGACCAATGATCGTGATTTCCGGCGATCGCGAAGACGCCCGCTTTCGGCGCAAGTCCGGACAGCGCCCGCTCGAACTCGCGCAGATAGCGCCGCATCGTGTCGGGTCCCGAAAAATAGTCGCCGGTCAAAAAAACGAAATCGGGCGATTCTCGATTGATGGTGCGCACCGCCTCCTGCAAACGCGCCAGATCCTCGTCGCGATCGACATGAAAATCGCTGATCTGGCATGCGACGATGCCCTCGAGCCCGGCGCTCAAGCGGCGCACCGGCAAATCCAGCCGCACCACCTCGACCGCGTCGATCGTCCGCCGCCACATCCGATGCAACGGGCGCAGCGCGATCGGCGGTTTGCGCGGAGCGCCGCGATGGCGCCGCGGCCGCGCTTCGCCGACAGGCGCCTCGGATATTTTCAGGCTTGCCGTGGACATCGGCGTATCAGTCTAGAATACGCGCCGCAATTCGTGAAAGCCATTTAATTCAATAAAACGTTCATGCGTTTGGTCGAGCGGTTCGTGCTCCAGCTCCCAGGTGTGCGGATACGGAATGAAGACCGCGCCCAACCCCGCCCGCAGCGCCGGATTGATGTCGGACCGCGGACTGTTGCCGATCATGAAGGTGCGCGCCGGGTCGAGTTCGGCCTGCGCCGCCAGCAGCCGGTAGGCCGCCGGATCTTTCTCGCGCGGCACGCCGACCCGGCTGAAGTATCGCCGCAGGCCCGACCGCTCGAGCTTGCGCAATTGCTCGGAGGGGTTGCCCTTGGTGAAAAGTATCAGCCGATGGCGCTGCGCGAGCTCTTCCAGCGTCTCAGGCACGGCGGGCAGGGGGGCGCAATATCGCTCGATCAGCCGCGCGCCGATCGCCTCGGTCCGCGCGCGCATCCGAGGCCGCCGTTCGTCCGGCGTCAGCTCGTGGGCCACGCGATGCAGCGCGACGACGTAGGCGCCGCGGCCGTATCCGTGCGTTGTGATTATTTCCAGCTCGTGCCGCCGGAGCGTTGCTTGAATTTCCTGGCGATGGCGCGCCGCCTCCCGCTCCAGCTCGGCGATAAACTCGGCCTCGGCTTCAAGGAAATGGACGTTCGATTCCCACAGCGTGTCGTCGGCGTCGAAAATCAGGTTCAGTTCGCCGCCCTCTGCGCGCACGTCCATACAATTAGCTTAGGCGCCGCAGACCCTCCGCGCAATTTCCCCGTCCCTACCGCCAGGAAAGCTCTGCACAAGTTGAGCTTGGCCCGAATTTCTCGGACGTGGATCGCCGGGTCAAGCCCGGTGATGACGAAGCAACAGAAGACCGGAGGGTTGATCGTCATGGCCGGGCTTAGACCCGGCCATCCATGTCCCTGACCGGTCGCCGCCTTGTGCGGAGCTTCCTTAGCGAACGTTACGGCATCGGTAATTTCATTTCCAACTGAAATATCGCTTATAAACAATTGATTTTCGTGTATCCGATTGAATCTCGGGAGGATTCGCGGCGGTCCTGAATGACCGAAGCGGCCGGAAAGGAAACGGCGATGTCTGTGCTTCGCGTTACGGTCATGATGGTTGTTCTTTTGGAAATGGCGCTGGCAAGCGGATGCGGCATCACTCAATTTCCGGATCCCGACAAAGTCGCCGCGCTCACGCCCGCCCAATTGCAGGAAGACGTCAGAAAGGCGCGCGCCAACGAGGATCGCTTCAATGAGGTTTACAAGGAACCCAAGCTATGGTCGAACCACGATCGCAATCTTGCCGTATGGAACTTGCCGCCCTTACCGTTGCCGAAAGCATGTATGACGCCGGGCAGCGAAACCAATATGGACTGTATGCGCTACGCGGCGCGGCTCCATGCGATCCCGTTCTTCGCTGCATCCGGTATTCGAAGCTATAGCTTTTACGCGAACGGTTGGTCGGAAACGCAGCCGCAAATTAATCCCGAGGGTTATTGATTCTCGACCGGCGGGCCGCGTCGATCGGCAAAATCGCGAGCGCGCCGGTCGCCGGATTCCGCCCGACGTAAACTTCGGTATCGTAAACCGCGCTGAGCCGTTCGGCCGTCAGCGCCTCTTCGGGACGGCCGTAACCGGCGGCCGCGCCGTTTTTCATCAGCAGCACGCGGTCGGCATAAAGCGCGGCGGCGTTCAGATCATGCATCGTCGCCGCGACCGCTATCCGTTCCCGTTCGGCCAGTTCGCGAAAACGGCCGAAAATCTCGGCGACGTGCCGCATGTCCAGAAACGCCGACGGCTCGTCGAGCAGCGCGATCTCCGGCCGCTGCGCCAGCGCCCGCGCCAGAAACACCCGCTTGCGTTCGCCGCCTGATAGTTCCTGAATCGCGCGGCCCGCCAGTGGCGCGAGATCGAAGTGGTCGAGCGCTTCGCGCGCGATCGCCAAATCGCGCGCGGATTCGAAGCGCCACGCTCCCAGATGGGGCGCGCGGCCCATCAGCACCACCTCCATCACGGTGAAGCGGAACGCGATCGGATTTTCCTGCGCGACCGTCGCCATCCGCCGCGCGATCGCGCGCCGGTCGTAATCCCCAAGCGGCCGTCCCGCCATCTCGACCGTTCCGCTCCACGGCGTGAGCGCGCCGCTCAAAACCCGCAGCAGCGTGGATTTTCCCGCGCCGTTCGGGCCGACGATCGCCAGCAGCTCGCCGCGCCGCACGTCGATCGAAACTTCGCGCACGGCGGCGCGTCCGCCGTAGCCGGCGGTCGCCTTGATCGCGCGCAGCGCGACCTCGCCCGGCGCCGAGAGGCATTCCGAAGCGTCGCCGCGAATTGCGCGGGCGTCGGTGGTCTCGCCGGTCGCTTGGTCGGCCATCTCAGAGCACGGCGGCGCGCCGTCCCTCCTGGCGCAGCACGTAGATAAAGAACGGACCGCCGCACAACGCGGTAATCGCGCCGACCGGAAGCTCGGCCGGCGCGATCGCGATTCGCGCGATCAGGTCCGCCGCGACTGTGAACGCCGCGCCGCCGAGCAGCGCCGCCGGCAGCAGCAGGCGATGGTCCGGGCCGAGCATCGAACGCAATACATGCGGCACGATCAGGCCGACGAAGGTGATAATCCCGCTGACCGAAACGGCTGCCCCGATCATCACGGAGGTGACGACAAATACGGTCCGCCGCAGCGGATCGACTTCGACCCCCAGATGCGTCGCCTCTTCGTCGCCGAGGCTGAGCAGGTTCAGGTCGCGCGCCCGGCCCATCAGGATGGCGAAACCGCCCAGGCCGAGCGCGGCCACGATTGCGACTTCGCGCCAGGTCGGCGCTTCGAAGCTGCCCATCAGCCAGAACAGGATGCTGTGGGTGAAATAGAAATTGACCACGCTGTTGATCAGCATGATCGCCGCGCCCCAGAAGGCGTTGAAGATCACGCCGATCAGCAGCAGCGTGAGCGGCTCCAGCCGTCCGTCCACCTGCGCCAGCCGATAGACCGCGAAGGTGGAAAACAGCGCGGCGCCGAAGGCGGCGGCCGGCACGATCGCGTCCACGCCGGCGAAGCGCGAAAAGAGGATCATCGCGAGCACCGCGCCGAATGCGCCACCGCCCGAGATGCCGAGAATGCCGCCTTCGGCGAGCGGGTTGCGCACCAGCGCCTGCAACGCCGCGCCGACGACGGCCAGCGCGGCGCCGACCGCCGCGCCCATCATCACGCGCGGCATCCGCACGCCCATCAGGATCGCCCGGTCCGGGCTGGCCGCATCGCGCATCGCCGTGACCAGGCTCAGATGCGCGCTGCCGCAGGCCAGCGCCGCAAGCATCGTGGCGGCCAATATCGCGCCCAGGATTGCGAGCGCGGCGGCGACGCGCGCGGGGGTCAGGTAATCGTGCGCGCTCGCCTCCGGATGGACGGACACGCCGGATTCGCCCGCGCCTTCCGACCGGCGGGTCTGCCGCGACGCCGCGCCGCTCAATTTTTCGCCTCCGTTCGCGCCGGCATGGCCGGGAACTTCCGCCCGATTGCCGCGGCGGTCGCGGCGGCGCGGAACGCCTCGGGATGGATCCGGTCGGCGATCAGCAGCAGCGCTTCGGCGACGCGCGGCCCCGGATGGAGCGTCGGGTCGTCGGGGTAGCCATATATCCGTCCGTCGCGCACGGCGGGAATTTCCGGATAGCGGCGCCAGAAATCGGATTTCGCGCTCGCGTCGGCGCCCATCTGGCCGTCTAGAATCACTTGCGGACGGGCCGCGATAATATATTCGAGGCTGAGCCGCGGCCAGCTTTGCGAATCGGCGTCGGCGATATTGGTTCCGTGCGCCAGCCCGATCAGTTCGTCGAGATAGGTTCCGCGACCGACGGCGACCATCGGTTGATGCCCCACGACCATCAGCACGCGGCGGTTCGGTACGCCCTTGAGCGCGGTTTCGACCGCCTCGAATCGCGACTGAATTTTCCGGATGACCGCGTCGGCGGACGCCGTCCGTCCGACCGCCGCGCCAATCCGCGCGATGCTATCGCTAATTTCCGCGATCGAATCTTCATCGACCATCAGCACTCCATAACCCATCGCATCGAGCGCGCGCACCTCGCGCCCATCGGCGGAGTTTCCCAGTCCGATTACCATCGTCGGCCGCAACGCGGCGATCGCTTCAAGGTTCGGCGTCAGGAACGTGCCGACCTTTGGCAGGCGGGCGGCGGCGGGCGGAAAATCGCAATACTCCGAGACGCCGACGACATCGTTTCCCGCGCCAATCGCAAACAGTGTTTCCGTTACTGATGGCGCCAGCGCCACAATCCGGACTGTGACAGGCTTTTCAGCCGGTTGAAAAATCGTCTTTCCGGACCGATTTTGGCATCCGATGGCGCCGCCGGCCATCACGAGCACGATCGCCGCCAGCTTCGCCGGAAAGCCTCGCTTGCGCCACCATCCCACCAGCCGAAACTATCGGATCGGCGCTCAGCGCTTAAGAGGACGCGCCCGCGACCGGCGCGATTTGCATCCGCGCGCCGGCTCGATTAGCTTTCGAGCCGCGAGGTGGTTCCGGTGCGCAAAATCGCCGTTTGTCTCAAGCAGATTCCGCTTATCGAAGACGCCAATTTCGACCCGGCGACGCGCACTATCCGGCGCGACGGCGTCAACGTGATCAGCGCCTACGATTTGCGCGCGATCGCGCAGGCGGTTGACTTGAAAAATCGCTTCGGCGCGGAGACCTGCGCGGTCACGATGGGTCCGCCGCAGGCGCGCGAGGCGTTGACGGACGCGCTCGGGATGGGTCTCGATCGCGCGGTCCATCTGCAGGACCGCGCCTTCGCCGGAGCGGACACGCTGGCGACCGCGCGAGCGCTGGCGCTGTGGCTCAAACGCGAGGGCTTCGACCTTATCCTGATGGGCAAGTATTCGCTCGACGCGGAGACCGGGCAGGTCGGTCCCGAGGTCGCGGAACTGCTCGGAATCGCGCAGATAACCGGCGTCCGCAAGCTCGAAATCGAGGGCGATTCGATCCGCGCCGAGCGCGAGAGCGACGAGGGCCACGACGTCGTGGAATGCCGGATGCCGGCGCTGCTGACCTGCGCCGAACGGCTGATCAATCCGCTCAAAATCGACCCCGCGACGCGCGAGGCGGCCCAATCCCGTTCGATCGAAACCGTCACCGCGGCGGACTTGGGCGCGGACCTCGATCAGTTCGGCCTCAAGGGATCGCCGACCTGGGTGCAGGAAGTTCGCGCGCAACCCTCGCCCAAGGTCGCATGCCGGATGATCGACGCGAGCGACCCGGAGCGCGCCGCCGAAGAAGTCGTGGCCGCTCTTGAAGCGGCAGGAGCGCTAAAACCGCGCGAGCGCCGCCGCCGTCCGATCAGCGGCGCGATTCGCAAGTCGGCGCCCGGTCGCGACCTGTGGGTCGCCGTCGAGCACGACCTGTCGGGCCAGATCACGCTCGGCAGCCTCGAACTGCTGTCGGCGGCCGATCGATTGGCCGGAGAACTGGGCGGCGCGGTTTTCGCGGCCGGGATTGGCGAGGCCGACAGCCATCACGCCGGATTGCTCGCCAGCTACGGCGCGGACCGGCTGATTCTGCTCGACGATCCGGCTTTTGCGCATTATTCGCCGGAGGTGCTCGCCGCAGTCTTCGCGCGGCTGGTCGCGGATCGGAAGCCGTGGGGCTTGCTGCTATGCGCGAGCGAGCGCGGGCGCGATTGGGGGCCGCGTTTGGCGGCGCGGGCGGGGCTTGGCCTGACGGGCGACGCGATCGGTCTCGAACTCGACGCGGAGCATCGATTGGTTGCGCTAAAGCCAGCTTTTGGCGGCAATATCGTCGCGCCGATTTTGTCGCGTACCTTTCCGCAGATGGCTACCGTGCGCCAAGGCGTGCTCGAACTGGCCGAGCCGAATGCGCATCGGAAGGCGGAAATCGAACGCGTCAGTAGCGCGCCCGGACAGCCTTTGTCGCGCCTGGTTCGCTCCGATTCGAACATCGACCATTCGCTCCTGCCGCTCGACGGCGCCGAGGTCGTGGTCGGAATCGGGATGGGCGTCGGCGGGCCGGAGGGCGTCGATGTGGTCAAGGGCTTCGCGCGGACGATCGGCGCCGCGCTCTGCGCGACCCGGCGCGTCACGGACAAAGGCTGGGTTCCGCGGCAGTTGCAGGTCGGATTGACGGGCAAGGCGATCGAGCCGCGGCTCTATTTTTCGGTCGGCATCCGCGGCGTCGCCAACCATACTGTGGGAATCAAGCGCGCGGAGACGGTGGTGGCAATCAATTCGGATCCTGACGCCGTGATTTTTGAGCGTGCGAATTTCGGTTTGGTTGGCGATTGGAAGCCGCTTACGCTGGCGCTCGAAGCGGCGTTCAGACGCCGCCTCGCCCGCTAGCCCGCAGGCGGCGACATTTCACGCCGTTTCGCATCGACGCGCCGCGCGGGTAAGCTTTGGCGATGAAAGTCCCGCTGTATCAGGTCGATGCGTTCGCGTCGCGGCCGTTCACGGGCAATCCTGCCGCCGTATGCCCGCTGCCGCGATGGCTTCCGGATGCGACCATGCAGGCGATCGCGGCCGAGAATAACTTATCCGAGACCGCCTTCTACGCGCGGGGCCGGAACGGGTACGAATTGAGATGGTTCACCCCGACCGTCGAGGTCGATCTCTGCGGCCATGCGACACTGGCGACCGCATTTATAGTTTGGGAGATTCGGCGCGAATCGTCGGCGTCGCGCCTTATATTTCAATCGAAGAGCGGCGAGCTTGCGGTCGAGCGCGAAGGCGATCGCTGCGTGCTGGATTTTCCCTCGCGGCCGGCGTCCGAATGCGTGGCCGATCGGGGCGTCGTGGCGGGACTCGGCGCGCAACCGGAGCTAATCCTCGCCGCGCGCGATTACCTTTGCGTTTTCGACAGCGAGGAGCAGGTGCGCCGACTCGCGCCGGACATGGCGCGGCTGGCAGCGATCGATCGCTTCGCCGTGATCGCGACCGCGCCGGGGCGGGACTGCGATTTCGTATCGCGATTTTTCGCGCCCGCGCAGGGCGTGCCGGAAGATCCAGTGACCGGGTCGGCCCATTGCACGCTGATTCCGTACTGGTCGGGTCGGCTCGGCAAGTCGCGGTTGTTTGCCCGGCAGGTTTCCCGGCGTGGCGGCGAGATCTGGTGTGAGAATCGCGGCGATCGAGTCGGAATCGGCGGGCGCGCGGTAAAATTCCTCGAAGGGGAGATCCAAATTCCCGGCGACGACTGAGACTGACAGCGCGGCGTTGCGCGGTTCAGCCGATCATGGCGCGAAGCGTTCACCGGCCCACGCCGTCAGCACGCGCATCAGGCGCGGACGCGGATCGCCGAGGTTTTTGCGTATGCCGCCGGCGCGCATGAAATGGTCGGCGCCCGCGATAAATTCGATACGCTTGTCGGCCGCCCCCGAAAGCTCGAATTCGCGTTTGACGTCGCTGACGAAGATATCCTGATCGGCCGCCGCGCCGACCACCAGCGTCGGAACCGTCACCAGCGGCAGGTTGCGCTCGATCCGCGCGTGGGAGCTCAAGCCCGACCAAGTTGACAGCCACGCCTCCGGCGTCATGATCCGGCCAAGACCGAAGGCGTGATAATTCGCGACGTCGGGCCGGGCCGAAATGATCGATCCGACGGCCCGCTCGGACGGGTCCAGCGATAGATCGGGGTAGTTCGGATTAGCCTGCGTTCGATAAACGATCATGTAATGCGGCGCCATCGAACGGCGCGCCATGAACGTGCGCGTCGTGGCCGGCCAATCGGCGAAATCGGGCGTGCGCATCGCCATTCGCGCTATCGCGGTCTCTTCGACGCGCCTGCGCGCGAGCGCGTCGATTCGCGCGACCCGCGCGCGCTGCGCGGCGCGGTAACGTTCCAGCCAATCGGGCGCATATTGCGACGGCTCGGGCGGTTTACGGAAGCCGTTGCGTTCGTCGTACATGTCGAGCGCCGGATCGGTCGCGAACGGATCGTTTTCGTCCACCACCGCCGCGTCGAGCGAACCCATCAGCACGATTCCCTGTCCCGGATGGGCCGCCAGCAGGATAAAGCCGTCCGCTGCCGGCATCGCGAACCGGTTCAAATCGGGCGGACCGCCGCCCGGCGGCGCCGCGACGCGCGATCCGGCCGGCTTGCGCGCCTCCGCGTCGTAATAGGCGAAGAGCGAGCCGCCGCCCGAATTGCCAAGCATCACGATCCGCGCGAAGCCGCATTCCTCGCGCAGATAGCGGATTCCCGCCGCCAGATCGAGCAGCAGGTTCTCATGCAGCATCGTCGAGTCGTTGTTCAGATAGCGCGTATTCAGCGCGCAAGCCGCGAAGCCCGCCTCGACCCAATAGGGAATCGAATAATGCTGGGCGAAATCGACGCGCGGATGCGCCATGATCACGACCGTGCGCGGCCGGCCCGCCGGTGGTTCGTAGAGCAGGCCGCGCGCTTTGCCGCCGTCCTCGGCATAAAGCTGCACGACCGTTTGGCGGACGTGCGGATCGATCTCGCCGAAATCGACCGGGTAGCGCGTCTGGTAGTCCGCAGGCGCCTGAGGCATCGCCGTACACCTCCCGTGACCGGCTTTGCATAGCACGAAGCGGCGCCGAGGAGTCAGCGGGGCTTACCTGCGCGTTCGGGATATGCCAACCTTTGAGTTTTGGAGTTGCGAATTTGAAAAGCGGCATAATCGGCGCGCGCGGCGCCGGCAAATCCACCGTCTTTCACGCCCTGACCGGACTGGCGCCGATCGCCGGCGGTGGCGACGTGAAAAATCGCGCGCGGCCCGGCAATCTCAAGGTGGCGGACTCGCGGCTGGATTTTCTCGAAGCGACCTACGGCTCGAAGAAGAAAATTCCGGTCGAACTGACCGTGGTCGATTTCGCGCCCAATCCGCGCGAGCAGAAAGAGGGCGCCGCGCTCGACCCCAGCCTGTTGCCGCTGATTCGCGACCTTGACGCGCTGCTGATTGCGATTCCCGAATTCGCCGGCCGCGAAACCCCGCTGATCCCCGCCGTCGAAAGCGTAGAGGGCGAGCTGGTCTTCGCCGACTTCGATCAGGCCGAGCGCCGCCTTGAGCGTCTGAAGAAGGAAAAGGGCAACGTCGATTTCGAGCGCGCCGCGCTTGAGCGATGCCTCAAATGGCTCGAAGAGGGCAAGCCGCTCCGGACGATGGAGATGACGGCGCAGGAGTTGCAAACTTTTTCCAGCTTTGGCTTTCTTTCGCGCAAGCCGGCCTTGATTGTCGTGAATTGCGACGCCGACGCCGCGACCGCCGCGTTGAGCGACACGGAGCATCAGGCGCTGGTCACGCGCGGACTCGAGGTGTTCCGGCTGGCGGCGGCGTTCGAGGCCGAACTGTGGGAACTCGACGAAACCGGGCAGGCCGAGCTGCTGCGCGACGCGGGCCTCGATCGTCCGGCGCGCGAGCGGCTGATCACGGCCCTGTTCCATCATCTGGGATTGCTGACCTTCTACACCGCGGGCGAGCCGGAGGCGCACGCATGGTCGCTCCGGCGCGGGGCCACGGCGTTGGAGGCGGCCGGTCGCATCCATAGCGATATCGCGCGCGGCTTTATCCGGGCGGAAGTGGTTGGTTACGAGGATTTCGCCGAATTGCGTTCGGACGCCAAGGTGCGCGAGGCGGGCAAGCTTAGGCTGGAGGGCCGCGACTACGTAATGCGCGACGGCGACATTATTCATATCCGATTCAAAGTCTGAGGTCGTAGGAGACGCAGCGATGAAACGTCTGCCCTGCAGAGGCTTCGCGCGAGCGCTCGCAAGGACCGCGGAGGCGGGGCTGGTATTCAGCATCGTCGTCCATGTGCTGATATTGCTGGGATGGCGCGGCCGAACGATGATCGCGTTTGAAATCGGATCGTTCGCAGGCGCGTTCGTTGTATTTGTACCGGCCGTAGTCGCGCAGGAAATTCTTCTGTCGGAGCTATCGACCTTCGACAGATTGTGCGCGCTCAATCCTCGGATCGGGCGGAAAATTCGCAAAGCCACGATCTTTTTCGCGAACCCCCGGTGGCTGCGCATCGTCACTTACGGAATTTTTGGATACGCTGTGGCGACGGCCGCGGTCACGTCGTATCTGGGCGTCAGGAATGCGATAAATCCGCGCGCGGTTCTGTCGCCGCTCAGTATTTTGCCGGCGGTTTTCTATGGCGCCGCGACGCTCATCCTCCGCGCATACTCGCTGCGCGAATACCGGGTGAGCCGCGAGGAAATTTTCGCCGCCGAAGCCAAAACCTGATCGAAGCCGGTTTGGGCGGCGCGCCAGCCGCACGATTCGCGACTGGCGAGAGCGTCGCCACGATGTGTTCCGCCTTGCGCTTGGGGGCGGGCGCTGAAACAATGTTGCAGATCGGCGCCCGCTAACGGCGCGCCTGCCCACCGATCCACTTCATGCGCCGCGTTGAAACCCTGATTCTGCTGATTGCGCTGGGCTTCTACGCCTGGTTTCTGCATCATTTCGGCTTTGCCCAGGTGCTGGCCCATATCCGGATGGTCGGATGGGGTCTCGGCGTGACGATCGCGCTGGAGAGCGTGGCGCGAATCGCCAATACGCTCGGCTGGCGCGCGACGATCGCCGATTGTCCGCCGGCGCTCGGATTTGGCGAGATGTTCGTCGCGCGAATCGCGGGCGAGGCGGTAGATTACGTTACGCCTTCGGCGCAACTCGGCGGCCAATTCGTGATGGCGCTGATGGTGCGGCGGAAACTCGAGATGGCGATCGCGCTGGCGACCGTGATAATCGCGGCGCTGACTGAGATGGTCGGTCAGATCGGCTTTATCGCCGGCGCGCTGATGATCACGCTGCCGTTCGCGGCCCGGGTGCATCATCTATTTTGGCCGGCGCTCGGCGGCCTCACGCTGGCGATCGCGCTGGCGTGCGGATTTCTGTACGTGCAGATGAAGCATCCATTTGCGATGCTCTGGAAGGCGGCGGCGAAGCTCGACCTCGACCATCTGGCCCATCCGGAAATTCGCGCCGCCGCCGACGAGGCCGACAGCGTGCTGCTCGATTTTTATGAGCATCGGCGCGGCCGCCTGGCGATCTCAACCCTGTGCTATCTGGCGGCATGGAGCATGGGGCCGGTGGAAATCTATATTTTGCTGTCGCTTCTCGGAGCGCATCCGACGGCGATGGTGGCGTTGCTGGTCGAAGCGCTGGGATTGCTGATCGAGCGCGCGACTTTCCTGATTCCGGGCAAACTGGTCAGTCAGGAGGGCGGCAAGGCGCTGATTCTTGCGACGCTTGGCTATGGCGCGGGCGTCGGCTTCGCGGTCGGCCTGCTGCGCCGGATCAAAGAGATGGCGTGGGTGTTGTTTGGATTGGCGGCGCTCGCGGGTCATCGAATAATAACCGAAGCGCAGGCGCCGGAAGGAGAAAATCCGGCCGGCGGAATAGTAAAGATCTCGGGGGTTCAGGGAGGCTAATGCCAATGAAGAAAACGATCGCCGCGATCGCCGGCGTAATGATGCTGGCGGCGCTTGGCGCCGCGCATGCCGGCGTAATCGTTGATGAGCAGGAGACGATGCAGCAGGGGCCGAACCAGAACGCGAGCCGCCAGCGCACCGTGATGATTCAAGGGAACAAGCAGAAGATGATCTCGAACCGGATCGAAGTAGTAACCGATCTCGATCAGGGGAAATTGTTCATCATCTATCCGGCGCAGAAACAATACATGGAGCTGCCTTTTCCGCCACAGGGAGCGATGGCGCGGATGATGACCAATCAGATGTCGACGCTGCAATTCAAAAAGAGCGGCGGCAAAAAAACCATCCTCGGCTACGCGTGCGAACAATATTCGGGCGCGGGTTCGATGATGGGAAATGAGTATTCGGTATCGGGATGCTTCTCGACCAAGACGCCGGGCGCGAAAGAGTTCGACGCATTTCAAAAGACCATGGCGGATAAGGTCAAAGGCACGCCGATGGCGATGCAGGGTCAGGTGCCGAACGGAATTCCGATGGAGCTGGTCTCGACGACGAAGCTGACCAATTTCAGCGCGCCCGGGATGTCGCCGGAGCAGGCCGCGAAGATCCGGCAGATGCTCGCGAATCGGCCGCCGATGGTCACCAAGACGGTCGTGACCAAGGTGACCACGAAAAAACTTTCATCCGACACCTTCGCGGTTCCCGCCGGTTTCACCAAGCGCGAGATGCGTCAGCCGGCGGCGCCGTCCGCGGGCGCCGGAGCGCCGCCGCCGAGCACGAAGGTTCCGGAGTAGGCATATCGCGCCGGAATCGGCCGGCCGCGAAATCATATTGTTCGGCCGGATCAAGTCCGGTCATGGAAGCGAACTTGAATGAAAAGGCCGGTACGGCGTCAGGATGCCGTACCGGCCTTCGTGTTCGCGATTACGACGCTTGCCGCCGGAATTTCCCGTTGCGGTTTACCGCGCGCTGGATGCTTCGGCGCCGGCGGCCGGATTCAGCGCGCCGCACGCATACAGCAGCCATCGCGTGCTCGAAAGTTCATCCTCGGCGAACAGGCGCAGCGCTTCCTTGGTCTCGAGGTCGTCCTTGATGCTTTCGGCGAACTCGAGAATCGGCCTGATGGCGGCTTCCGGGTCGGGGATGGAAGAGGCGACGCGCAGCAATTTCTCGTTATCGGGCATCGACGGGTCGGCGGCGCAAGCCGCGAACTGGCGGCTCTCCTCGCTGACCTGTGCATGGCCCTCGCCGCCCAGCTCCATCAGGCGGTTCGCGAAGATGCGGCTGTGGTAGCCCTCGCGCTCGGCGATCATCTTGAGGCCGCTGCGGATGCAATCGGTCGGGGTGACGCTCGCCCATGCGGCGAAGGCTTCGGCGGCGTTGCCTTCGGCGACGCGGGCCTTGTCGATGAAGCTGACGATCGCGTCGCGCTCGGAGCGGTAGACCTTGCCGAAGGCGCGAAAGCCGCCGCCGCCGTCGCCGTTGGCGGCGCGACCGCGCTCAAGTTCGCCGACTTCGGCCTCGAACAGCTCTTCGCTGATGATTCCGGAGCGATACGCGCGCAGCAGCTGCCGGAAAAGGAAATCGCGATTCATTGGGAATTTCCTCCCACGTGGGTGAATGGACTCGTCTGTTCAACCAAGGCTAAAGCGGCTCGCGAAGCGATGTCAACCAAGTGACATCGGCGCAACGGTCGGCTAAGGCTGGGGTATCGTTGGAGCGTGGGCGGCCGGGCAAGCCGCCGCGGGACCGCCAATGTGGATAATCAGGAGCCGATAATGGCCGAGATAACGCATAAATTCGTCGATACGAACGGGATTCGGATGCATCTCGCGGAAGCCGGCACAGGCTTTCCGGTCGTGATGTGCCACGGCTTTCCGGAGCTTTGGTACTCGTGGCGCCATCAGTTGGCCGCGCTCGCAGACGCCGGGTTTCGCGCGATCGCGCCCGACCAGCGCGGCTACGGGGAGACCGGCGCGCCCGCGCCGATCGAGGCGTACACGCAGCGGCATCTGGTGGGCGATATCGTGGGGATGCTCGATGCGCTGGGAATCGCGCAATGCGCGATCGTCGGGCACGATTGGGGCGGCGCGGTGGCGTGGAACGCGGCGATGATGGCGGCGGAAAGAATTGTCGGAGTGGCCGGCGTGAACACGCCCTTCTTTCCGCGCACCCCCGTCAAGCCGACCAATCTGATGAAGCTGATGGCGCAGGGCAAGTTTCATTACATGCTCTATTTTCAGGAGCCGGGCGTGGCCGAAGCGGAGCTGGAGCGCGACGTGCGCCGTTCGCTGCGCGGCTTTTACCAAGGCGGCGCCGACCTTGGCGGCGGAGTTCCCTCGACCGATCCGCCGGGAGTGTTCGGGCCGGCCGGCGGCGGCATCCTCGATCGGCTGCCGGATCGTCCGCAGGGCGCGTTCCTGACCGAGGCCGATTTCGACGTGTTCGTCAAAACCTTCGCGCGCACGGGATTTCGCGGCGGACTCAACTGGTACCGGAATATCGACCGCAGTTGGGAGGAAAGCGCGGGGCTGGAAAATCGCGTCAATCAGCCGGCGCTGATGATCACGGCGGAACTCGATCCGGTGCTGCGTCCGGAATTGGCCAGCGGGATGAGTATGTTCGTGCCGAACCTGCGGCGCACGGTCCTGATCAAAGGATCTGGCCATTGGACGCAGCAGGAAAAGCCGGCCGAGGTTAACGCGGCGATGTTGGAATTCCTCGCCGAGTTCAAAAACCGCTGAGCCGCGCGATCGTCAGAATTTGTCCTTGAGCGCGCGCGCCTTGGCGAAGATCGCGACCGGATCGTCCGGCACGGCGGGATCGATCTTTTTTATGCTCGCGCGCAGTTCGGCGCTTGAGGATCGCAAAAACGGATTGATTTGCTTTTCGCCGCCGATCGTCGAGGGGATCGTGAAACGGCCGGCGGCGCGCTCGCTTTTGGCCCACGCGTATTTTTCTTTGAGCGCCTGATTGTTGGGCTCGAGCGTCAACGCGAATTCGAGATTCTTGACCGTGTATTCGTGGCCGCAATAGACCCGCGTCGAATCGGGCAGCGCGGCCAGTTTCGCCAGCGACGCGACCATCGTTTCGGCCTTGCCTTCGAACACGCGGCCGCATCCGGCGATAAACATCGTGTCGCCGGTGAAGACCGCTTCCAGATCCGTGAAATAGTAGGCGATGTGGCCGTTGGTATGGGCCGGGATGCCGATCACGCGGCCAGTCAGCGCGCCGACGCGCACGGCGGCGCCGTCGTCAACCTCGTCGGTCTGCGCCGGGATGCGTCCGTTTTCGTTGCGCGCGCCATAGACGCGAATTCCCGGCACGGCGCGCACGAGATCCTCGTTGCCGCCGACATGGTCGAAATGCCAGTGGGTCGGCAGGACAGCGACCAGTTTCAAGCCGCGCCGCTTTACTTCATCGAGCACCTTCGCCGCTTCGGAACAATCGACCACGCCGCACTGGCCCGACGCGTCGTCAACGACCAGATACGCGTAATTATCGCTGAGCTGTGGAACCGCAATGATCGCCATCGCAACCTCCCTGATCGGCGCGCCCGCGCAGCGTTTTTTTTCGCGCGGCGGAATGGCGCCGATCAGCCGATGATGTTGTAGCCGACGTCCACGTAAACCGTCTGGCCGGTGACGCCGGTGGCAAAGTCGCTCAGCATCACCGCCGCCATCTTGCCGACCTCCTCGGGACGCATCGCGCGTTTGAGCGGCGAGCGTTCGCCGACCTCGTGGGCCATCGTATGGTAGTCGCGGATGGCCGAAGAGGCGAGGGTGCGGGCGGGCGCGGCGCTGAGCGCGTTGACCCTTATATTCTTCGGACCGAGATCGAGCGCGAGATAGCGGACGCACGCTTCGAGCGCGGCCTTCGCCACGCCCATCACGTTGTAATTCGGAATCGCGCGCACCGCGCCGAGATAGCTGAGCGTCACGATCGAGCCGCCGCCGCGGGCTTCCATCAAAGGTTCGGCGGCGCGCGCCAGCGCGACCAGCGAATAGGCGCTGATCTCAAGGGCGCGGCTGAATCCATTGCGGCTGACGTTGAGAAAACGATCGCGCAGGTCCTCGCGGCCGGCGTAGGCGACGGCGTGAACGAGCATGTCGAGGCCGCCCCATAGTTCCTTCAGCCCGGCGATCACGCTCGCGATTTGCGCGTCGTCGCCCACGTCGAGTTCGCCGGCGACATGCGCGCCGATTTCGGCGGCCAGCGGGCGCACGCGCTTCTCGAGGATTTCTCCCTGATAGGTCATCGCGATCGATGCGCCCTGCTCGTGCAGTTCGCGCGCGATCGACCAGGCGAGACTTTTATCGTTGGCGACGCCGACAATCAGCGCCCGTTTTCCATCAGCTATGCCCATCGGGCGGGACTCCTTGATCTCAAGTCGATCCGGGGCGCCGCTGGAAACCCGGTCGCGGGCCGCGCGAATCGATTACGCGGCATGAATCTTAGCGCGCGGGGCGCGCCGCGACGAACACTCGGCTCAGACCGAAATCTTCATCCCGTCGCGCGCCATCGGCAGCCGCACTTCGCGCCGCCGGTCGAGAACTTCGCGGCCGACGTGCGTGAGCAGCATTCGCCCGACGTGGAAGCGCCCCCGATTCGCGGCGAGCTTGGGATAGTTCATGTGGAAATCCAACTGTTCGCTGTCGAAATAGGTGCACTCGCACAAAAACAGGTCGGCGCCTTCGACGAACGGCGGCAAAGCGTCGGTCCATCCGCTGTCGCCGGTGAAGGCGATAGTTCTGCCATCAAGTTCGAGGCGAAGGGCGAGCGAAAGATCGCGTTTCATGTGCGGCGTCCGCATCGCGGCGATTCGCACCGGACCGACGTTGCGGGATTCGCCGGCGCCGATTTCGATAAATTTAAGATATTTCAGCAGGCGCGGAAGATCCGGTTTGGCGCCCGGGAACATCGTGCGGAACAAACGCCAGGTGCGGTCTTCGAGGCGCGGCGGCCCGACTACCGTAAGTGGCTTGTCGCGCGGGCTTTCGTAGAGATATTCGAGTATGAAGAACGGCAATCCGCCGTAATGATCGCCGTGCAGGTGGCTCACCAGAATCATGTCGAGGTCGGCGGTCCGGAATCCCATCCGCTTCATCGCGCACAAGGCGGTCGGGCCGGCTTCCATGAGGATTCGGCAGCTCGGTCCTTCGATGATATAACCGGACTGGAAACGGCCGTGGCTCGCGAAGGCGTCTCCGGCGCCCAAAATCGTCAGTTCGAGGCCTTCGCGCCTCAATGGCGATTTACGCATGGCCACTGTTAATATCATCACCCGAGAGCAGAACCTAGTCGGGAGCGGCAACATGAAACATATCAAAGTTGGTGTGGGTTTTGGCCTGTTTCGACTCGGGATGCCGACTCCCGAGGCGATTGCGCATGTGGCGGAAAGCGCCGAGGATTGGGGCCTCGATTCGTTCTGGCTGTCGGATCATTTGATCGCGCCGACGGCGGAGCTCGATGTGGTCGCGACGCTTTCGCTGATCGCCTCGCGCACGACGCGCATCAAGCTGGGGCCGAGCGTCTTTCTGCTCAACCTGCGCCATCCGCTGGTCGCCGCCAAGTCCTTCGCGACGCTGGATTATTTTTCTCACGGCCGCATCGTGATGGCGGTTGGAACGGGCGCCAATCTGGCCGATTACGCCGCCTGCGGCATCCCGACCGAAGGCCGCGGCCGGAGGCTTGACGAGGGCATCGTCATTCTGCGCAAAGCCTGGACCGAAAAGAATTTCAGCTTCCACGGCAAGTATTTCAATTTCGACAACGTGACCATCGAGCCGCATCCGGCGCCCCGGATGCACAACGACTCCGGCACGATCGATCTGTGGGTTGGCGGCAAAGCCGACGCCGCGCTCAAACGGACGGCGCGTTTCGCGGACGGCTTTTTCGCGTCGTTTCAGTCGCCCGAGGAGTTCGCGCGCAACATGGCGACGGTGCGCAAATACGCGGTCGAGTTTGGCCGCGCCAACGCACGCATCGAATCCGGCCTGATCCTGTTGTGCCGATTGGCGTCGACGCGCGAGCGCGCGCTCGAGGCGATGCGTCCGATGCTGGCGGCGATGGGCCGCGGCGGCGAGGCTTTCCTGCAGCGCACGGTCTTCGGATCGCCGGACGATATAATCACGCGCCTCAAAGAATATATCGACGTCGGTCTCGACAAATTCGTGCTGTGGCCGGTCGCGGAGCCGGCGGCGTGGTCGGAACAGATGGAATTGATCGGACGCGAGATCGCTTCGCATTACAATCGCGCAGCGCAGGCCGCATAGGGCGAGTAGCGGATTCAACGCAAGCCGTCGCGGCGCGACAATCGACGATGGGCAGGTTGAAGCGGATCGCCGTTTTTTGCGGGTCGAGTCCGGGCGCCGATCCCGCGTATGTGGCCGCGGCTCGCAGTTTGGCTGAAACTTTCGCGGCGCGCGGAATCGGGTTGGTGTACGGCGGCGCGAACGTCGGCCTGATGGGAGAGATCGCGCGGCGCTGGCGCACGGCGCGCCGGTGACCGGAATCATTCCGGATTTTCTCGTTGACTACGAAGTCGCGATGACCGAGCTCGACGACCTGCGCATCGTCGGCTCGATGCACGAACGCAAGGCCGCGGTCGCGGAACTGGCCGACGGGTTCATCGCGATGCCGGGCGGCTTGGGCACGCTCGAGGAGTTTTTCGAGGCGGTCACCTGGGCGCAACTGCGGCTGCACTCGAAGCCGTGCGGACTGCTCGATGTGAACGGCTACTATTCCCGGCTCGCCGATTTTCTCGATCACGCGGTGGCCGAGCGCTTCGTCAAACCCGCCCATCGCGCGACGATTTTGATCAGCGGCGATCCTGGCGCGCTGCTCGATCAATTCGAGCGTTACGAAGCTCCGCCGTCCGACAAATGGATCGACCGCCGCGACCGCATCTGAACGGGCGCGTGCGGCGTTTAGACCCGAAGAAATCCCAAACCGTCTCTATCTCGTCTGTTCCGGCGTTAGAACCGGCCGAATATACGAACTGATATCACAATATCATAGTCGTTTACTCTTGAGAGCTTGCGATTGAATAGAATTGCGCGTATGGAATTCGCAAGACTCATCCGTCGTTAAAGGCGGTTGTTTTCTGGTTCGGGTTGAAAATGGTCAAATCCCTGAAATCACTGAGCAAAAAAACGGTTTGGAACCTTCTCTTTCCGAACGTAAGGCGTGATTGCAGACCGCTGGCTCCTGCGGTTCTCTGCGTCGCGTTATTTTGCGGATGTGGACCAAACCGCGCCGAGTGGATGGCGAAGGCCGCGAAAAATGAGGCGGCTGCCGCCACCGAAGATATGGGATCTCCTGATCAAATTCGAATTCAGGCGAAAGCCGAAGCCATACTGATTAACTCGATGGCAACGTCTATTTATAGCCACATGGACAAATATTCCGATCAGGAGCGCGCGGTCTATCTCCCATTTGCGCAATCCGCTATGGAGGTGGCCAGCGGACTCCAGGAAATAGCTGGAAGCCAGAGCGACGACGGCTTCGCTCAGGCGATATTTGCAATGTGTGAGCCCGAACGTCGAGAAGCAGAGCCGCAAGTTGGACAAATGGAACTAGAAATGGCCGGAGCATTCGAAGCGGGAAAACTTGGACCTCACGGGACGCCGGAACAACGTGCTGACGCGGGCGCGATGCTTACGGCCTTCGGCAATACGATGATCTCCATTCCGTCCCGGTGCGACCAAGCGAACGCGCAAATGGCCGAAGCAAACCTCGAGGAGCAGCAAGCGGAAGTCAAACATCAGGAAAACGTTGATCGCGCCATGACAGCTGCCGCGGTTATATTCGCCGGCACCGCGATGGCAGCTGGTGAAATTGGCGCCGCCGCCGCAACGCGCCCGCCCGTAAGTTATACCTACGTTAACCAATACGGCGGCAATTGATCCGCGCGTTTTGAGTCGAACGAATATTCGATATGCCTTCGGATTTAGGACAAGAGGTTCTTAAAGCCGCGACGGGCGCGGGAATCCCGATGTTGCTTTTAGTTCGGCGTCGCAGACGGCTCCAGAGAGGGGATGTCTCATTGATGACTTCGACCGCAAAGCTGCCTGCGTGGGCAGCCCGGCACATGAAAAAGGCGCTCTTGATTGCGAACCAAATGACTGTAGCTGCAATTATAATAGCACTTGCTCTCATCGCGAGTGGATTTTTATTCGGCGGAATATACGAATCGAGAATCGGCTTCAGAGGCGCGGTCATTTATCGAACAAACCGATTCACTGGTTCCATCAGCGGGTGTTTTCTTAACGGAGTCTGCATACAAATTCCGGATACCAAGCCAACCATCGAATCTGCTGTCGTATCTCCCTCAAATCCGACGGCACCCGTCGCCGTGAAGAGGTCTATGCGTATCGGCAATCACGATTATCCGATGACGCCCGACGGCGTGCCGATCGTTCCGGAATCAGACTTCTTGCCGGTTCCTGATGGAACGCCAGCCTCGCCTGTGGGCGGTCCATCGCTCGCGCAATACTAGAGGTAGTGGGGTTTTTCGGTCCAAACCGCTCAGAAAGCAAAAGTGCATTTACCGTAGGTGCGTCAGCTCCAAGAATCAGGCGGGAGCGGCGTCGTCCTCTTCCTGCAGCAATGCGGTTGGCAGCACTTCGGCCGGCAGATCTTCCAGAAAGCGCGACGCGCGGCCCATCACGTAGCCGAGCGAGCGATCGAACATGTGGATCGGATAGGTCAAATATAGTTCGTCGCGCGCGCGCGTCGCCGCGACGTACATCAGCCGGCGTTCCTCCTCCATCTCCTCCGGCGACGCGCTCATCGGACCGGGGAAACGGCCCTCAGCCGCCCAGATAACGAACACGGCGCGCCACTCCAGACCTTTCGCCGAATGGATCGTGCTCAGCGTCACGTGGCCTTCCTCAGGTTCGACCGCGAGCACGTCGCCGATCGAATCGGTGGGCGGCTCCAGCGCCATATCGGCGAGCATCGAATCGAGCGTGCGGTAGCGTTCGGCGAGATTCTGAAAATGTTCGAGGTCGCGTTCGCGTTTCGGATAGTCGTCGGGATGCGCCTCGCGCATCAGCGGCGCGTAGTATTCGATCACGTCGGCGAGTTGATCGGCGGGCCGCCGTCCGGTTTCGCGCAGGCGGGCGAGCGTCGCCGCCAGCCGCACGCATCCGTCGAGCGCGGCCTGCGCGCGCACGCCCGATTGCGCGGCGGCCTCGGCCAGCGCGTCTTCCGGACGCTCGCGCGCGACGATGCTTTCGATAATCCGCTCGGCGCGCTTCGCGCCCAGGCCGGGAGCCAGCGTCAGCGCGCGCATCCATGAAACCGCGTCCGACGGATTCGCGATCACCCGCAGATGGGCGAGCACGTCCTTGATATGCGCGGTCTCGATAAATTTGAAGCCGCCGCGTTTGACGAACGGAATATCGCGGCGTTGCAGCTCCAGTTCGAGGTCGAAGGAATGGAAGCTGGAGCGGAACAGCACGGCGATTTCGTCCAGACCGGCGCCCTCTTCCCGCAATTCCAGAATCCGCTGTGCGACGAAGCGCGACTGGGTCTGCTCGTCGCGCGCGCGCACCAGTATCGGGCGGAACTCGCCGCGCCGTTCCGTGAACAGCGCTTTCGAGTATTTCTCGGCGGCGCGATCGATCACTTCGTTGGCGAGATCGAGAATGCCCTGCAGCGAGCGGTAATTTTCTTCGAGCTTGATAATCCGCGCGCCGGGAAAGAGCTTTGGAAACTCCATGATATTGCGGAAATCCGCGCCGCGGAACGAGTAGATCGATTGCGCGTCGTCGCCCACCGCCATCACGTTCTGATGCGTCGCGGCGAGCAGGCGCGCAAGCTCGGCCTGAATCGCGTTGGTGTCCTGGTATTCGTCGATCAGGATATGGCGATAGGTGTCCGACAGAAGGTTCCTGATGCCCTCGTGCTCGCGCATCAGGCTCGCCAGCCGGTACAGCAGATCGTCGTAATCGAGCAGCCCGCGTTCGCGCTTGTAAGTTTCGTACGCGGCGGCGATCGCGATGATTTCCGCCTCATGTTCGAGCAGATGGGCGAAGTCGGCCTCGAGTTCGTCGTGGAGTTCGCGACTCTTGTTGCGCGCCATGCTGATCGCTTCCGCGATCGTTCCTTTTTTCGGAAAGCGCCGTTCCCTGGTCCCGAAGCCCATCCGGGTGCGCAGCAGATTGATCACGTCCTCCATGTCCGACCGATCGAGGATCGTGAATCCCGGCTTCAATCCGATCGCCGCGCCATGACGCCGCAGCACCGTGTTCGCGAACGAATGAAAAGTTCCGCCGGCGACCTGCCCGCCGCGCTCGCCGATCAATCGCTCGACCCGCCGCAGCATTTCTTGCGCCGCACGCCGGGTGAAAGTCAGCAGCAGAATCGCGCCGGGCGGCGCGCCGCTTTCGATCAGCCGCGCCACCCGGTAAATCAGCGTGCGGGTTTTGCCAGATCCCGCCCCGGCTACGACCAGCAGCGGGCCGTCGCGATGGGCGGCGGCGGCGAACTGCGCCGCATTGAGCGCCTCGCGGTAATTGATGCGGAACTTGCGCTCGTCGATCGCCGATTCCGGCAGTTTCTTGAGCTGGATGATTCGATCGGCCACCGCGACCCGATTTTAGCATGACGCGGCGCGATCGCGCGCTCGTATCGAGACGCTAAGGCGCGCCGGGATTGGAGTCGTCGGGCGCGGCATGCAGGCCGTAGCGCTGGATCTGCTGATAGACCTGGTTGAAGGATTCGCCGGCCGTGGCGCCGCCGCTGTAACCGCTATAGTCGCTGGCCGTGCCGAGCGCCGAGCCGCCGGCGGTAGTGTTGGCGGGAGCGCGCAGCTTCGCGATCTCAGGTTGAATGACGATGTGATCGACGATCTCCGGCGCCGGCGATCCGAGATAGGCGAGCGTGCGGCTTTCGGCGTCGGTCTTGCCCTTTTGCGTCGCGACGTAGCCATACAGCACCACGCGCCGGGCGCCGGCCGCGTTTTTGCCGACTTGCGCTCCCACCAGCGGCAACAAATGACCGCGCAAATCCGTGGTGAGGCTCTCGCTGAGTTGCTGGTCGACCGTATAATCCTGCGCCGCGGCGCGGCCGATGGCGATCCCGAACAGGACCATGCAGGCCGCGATTGCCGCGAGCAGTTTCACGCCGGCGCGCGGCCGCCGGCGGTTTGCGGAGCGCAAGAAAGACGCCATGGCTTCATTGTAGTCGCGCGCCGGCTTGCGCTCCATCGTGGACTTGCTCCGCATCGCTTTTGCGCGATTATCGGTGGAAGCTCGCATGCCGTATCCGTATAAATTGCGCATGCAAAAATTCGGGTTGACGATATTTTCCGTCGCACTGATTGCATTAGCCGCCGGATGCGCCGAAACGCCCGCCGAGCGCGCTCAGCGCATCGAGCCGATGCTTGCCGCGGCCGGCTTTCACATGCATCCGGCCGACACCTCGGCGCGCGAGGCGCAGTTGAAGAACGTCACGCCGCTCAAGGTGCGCTACTACCCGCACGACGGCAAGCCTCATTACTGGTTCGCCGATCCGGTCTATTGCGATTGCATCTATATCGGCAACGAAGCCGCATACGACGCATACGAGCGGCTGCGATTGCAGCAGCGGATGGTCAATCAGGAGCAGATGGCCGCGGCGATGAACGAGGATGCGGCGCAGCAGGAGCAGATGAACTTCATGATGTGGCCGGCCGATCCGTTTTTCTACTAATCCCGCGCATCCGCGCTTGACCGCACGGCGAATGTGGCGATGATACGGCCATGGCGAAAGCGCTCGACGGCGTCACCGTAGTCGAATTCTGCTCGAATCTCGCGGCGGCATACGCCGCGATGCTGCTCGCGGAGCATGGCGCGGAAGCGATCCGAATCGAACCGCCGGCGGGCGACCCCGCGCGGCTGACGCCGCATTTCCACGTGGTCAATCGCGGCAAGCGCTCGGTTGCGGCGGATGCTGAATCGGCCGACGGCCGCGCCATTGCCGAAACAATGATTCGGCGCGCCGATATCGTCGTCCACGGCTTCACGCCGGAACGCGCGCGCCGGCTGAGCGTCGATGCAAAACAAATCGCGGCGCTCAATCCGCGCGCGATCGCGCTGGAACTTCCGCCGTTCGGCAATCGCGGACCGGACGCCGATTTCGACGCCGGGGAGGAGTTGGTCGCCGCGCTCAGCGGAATTTCCGGTTCGCAGTGGGCGCGCAGCGGCAATCCCGTGCCGCTCGTTTTTCCCGCGGCGGGTTATTCCGCCGGCGTGATGGGCGCCGCCGCCGCGGTCGCGAGCCTGCTCGCACGCCGCGACGGAGCGGGGCAGGCGGTGGAAGTCTCGCTGCTGGCCGGCGCATTCTCGCTGCAAACCGGCGGCATCATGCGGCACGAAAAGATGACCTCGCTGTATCAGGGACCGCAGGATCCGCTCGGACCGATTCCCTGCTATCGATTGTTCGAGGCGTCCGACGGCCGCTACCTCTTTGTCGCCTGCGGCAACGCGACCTTCTGGAACAAATTCGCGCTCGCGATCGAGCGCCCCGGCCTTGTGGCCGATCCGCGCTTCGAAGGCGCGCCCTGGGGAATCCCGAAGGAAAACTGGCAGGCGCTGAAAGATTTTCTTGAACCGATTATCCGCACGCGCCCGCGCGACGAATGGCTGCGGATTCTCCGCGAAGCCGACGTGCCGAGCGCGCCGGTGATGACGCGCCGCGAATTTATCGACCATCCGCAGACGCGCGCGCTCGCGATGCGCCGCGAAATCGAGGACCCCGCGCTTGGTCCGACCGTCCAGCCCGGAGTTTCGGTCAATCTGTCCGACACGCCTGGCGAGATTCACGGTCCCGCGCCGGCCGCCGGATTGACTTCCGCCGCCGCCGCGGCCGCGCTTCTGGAACGCGCGCACACGAACCTCGCCAGGTATTCCGGGGATGGAAAATCGCTGGCTCGCGGTCCGCTCACCGGCGTTACCGTGCTCGATTTTTGCAGCTATATCGCCGGTTCCTACGGCCCGATGATCCTCGCCCAGATGGGCGCGGACGTGATCAAAATCGAAAGCCTTGAAGGCGACGCCTTTCGCCATTTCGGTTTCGGCTTTCTCGGCTGGAACCAGGGCAAGCGCGGCCTCGCCGTCGATCTGACGACGTCCGCCGGACGCGAGATAATTCTTGGCCTCGCCGACCGCGCCGATATCGTCGTCGAGAATCTGCGGCCGGGCCGGATGCGCCGCTACGGCTTCGATTACGCCACGCTCGCCACGCGCAATCCGCGGCTTATCTATATGTCCGTCACGGCGTTCGGAAATCGCGGTCCCGAGCACGACCAGCCCGGCTTCGATCCGCTGCTGCAGGCGCGCTCGGGCGTGATGCACGCGCAGGGCGGCCCGCACGACCATCCGGTCTATCTGACCTGCGCGATTTGCGATTACGGCGCCGCGATGCTTTCCGCGTTCGGATGCCTGCTGGCGTTGCATGCGCGCGAACGCACCGGCCGCGGCCAAATGTGCGAAACCTCGCTGCTGCAATCCTCGATGGCGTTTCAGGCGGGCGAGTTCATCTTCTATCCGAATCGTCCGAATCTGGAGCACGGCGCGCCCGAATGGCGCGGAAAAGCGGCGCTGTCGCGGGCGTATGAAGCGCGCGACGGCCGCTGGCTCTTTCTTGATATAGCGGCGCGCGCCCATTACGACGCGTTAGCCCGCGAAACGGGAGTCGCCGGCGCGGTTGATTTCGAAGCGGCCGCGCGCGAACCGGCCGACGGACCGCTCGCCGCCGCGCTTGACGAATGGATCCGAAACCGCGATCGCGCCGACACGCTTGCCGCGATGCGTCGCGCGGGAATACCGGCGGTTCCGGTCCACGGCTTCGGCGATCTGTTCAATGAACCGCAGGTCGCGGCCAACGACCTGTTGCTCGAACTGAATCATTCGCAATGGGGAAAGGTCGTGCAGACCGGAATCCTGGCGAAATTCTCCGCGACGCCCGGCGTGGTCGATCGCGCGGGGCCGCTGCTCGGCGAGCACACGGCCGAAATCCTTGCCGGGATGCTTGGCTACTCGGTCGAGCGAATCGAGGAACTGCGCCGTAACCGCATAGTCCGCACGTCCTGAATCTATGCCTTACGATTTTATTCTCCTGCGCTCCCGGTTTGACTTTGCGATGCATTGGAGCGTAATGCGGGACTGTGAACATGGGGAGGTGTAGCCATGAAATTTGTTCGTTATGCTTTGATGATCGGATTGATTTGCGCGTTCTCGCCGAGCGCCTTCGCGAAGCCCGCCAAGTCCAAACCGGGAGTTTACGACGTCTGTCTCAACCCCAAGACCGACGTGAAAGTCGACACTACCAGTACGTTCTTCGTCGGCGTCGGCGTCATCGTGCCCGTCGGCACGATTCCAAACCCTGACACCGCCACCTCCTGCTCGACCTATGAAGCCGAGGCGATCGGCACCTTCTTCGCCAGTGGCGGTTTAATTGGGGGGTTGAAATTTGCCGAGCCTGATGACGCCGCGTTCGTGACTTGGCACTTCCGTATCGAAAGCGGAAAGAAGGTCGGCGCCTTCGACACGATGGGTCCGGTCGAAAGCTCAAGCACGCCCGTGTCCTATCCGCAAACCATAATCGGTTCGACCGGCGGCCTCGCGCCGGCCAAGGGCGTCGCCGAGGTGACGCCGATCGCGAACTCGTCGGGCCTTGATGAGTTCGAGATCGACGTTCATCCGCCTCACGGCAAATTTGATGCCTCCGGGCACTTCGGCAGATTGGACGGATAGCGAATACAATTCTTCGCAGCCGCGCCGCCGCGTTGACGATCGGCGGCGCGGCTGCGCCAGGATAGCCGCGGTTGGGTTGGCACGTCCCGCCGGAGGTTTTCAGCGATGGCCCGTTTGAGCGCGAACGCCGTCAAGCTTTTCGCCGCCGAGCTGTTCGACTACGAAATTCCCGCCTACGCCGCCGAGACCGTGGCCCGGATGGTCGGTGCCAACGGCCATTACGCGCGCCGGATGGAGGGGCTCCGCCTGAGCGGCATCCAGCCGCCCTTCGGCTATCCGACCATGATCGTCGAGGCCGAGCGGTTACGCCGTTCCCGCTCCTGATCGCCGCGCGAGGTTGCCGTCATGGCGAATCACGAAGAATTGACCGCGTTCAGCGTCGCCGAGCTGGCGGAAAAATTCCGCACTCGCCAGCTCTCGCCGGTCGAGGTCGCCGACGCCTATCTCAAGCGCATCGAGGAACTTGACGAGAAGATCGTCGCTTACATCACGGTGACGCACGACGAGGCGCGCGCCGCCGCCCGCCGCGCCGAAAGCGAAATCGCGGCGGGGCATTGGCGCGGCCCGTTTCACGGCGTTCCCGTCGCGCTCAAGGATCTGTGCTACACGGCGGGAATCCTGACCACCGGCGGATCGAAAATCCTGGCCGGCTTCGTGCCGAATCACGACTGTACGCTGTGGGCCCGCCTGAAGGCCGCCGGCGCGGTGTTGCTCGGCAAGCTGAATCTCCACGAATTCGCCAGCGGCGCCACCAACAGCAATCCGCATTGGGGCGTCTGCCACAATCCTTACGATCTCACGCGCATCCCCGGCGGCTCCAGCGGCGGATCGGCCGCGGCGATTGTCGCCCGGCTGGCCGCGGCGACGATCGGCACCGATACCGGCGGCTCGATTCGGATTCCGGCCGCCTTTTGCGGCTGTATCGGGATGAAGCAGACGTGGAGCCGCGTGAGCCGTTACGGCGTGCTGCCGCTGTCGGATTCGCTCGACCACGCCGGCCCGATCACCCGCACCGTCCGTGACGCCGCGTTGATGCTCTCCGCGATCGCCGGCCGCGATCCGCTGGATTCGACCAGCAGCGGCGAACCGGTACCGGACTACGCCGCCGCCTTGACCGGCGATATCAAGGGGATGCGAGTCGGCGTGATCAAGGAGCTGACGATCGGCCTCTCCGACGAAGTCGCGCACGGATTCAACGCCGCGATGCATCAGATGCGCGAACTCGGCGCCGAGGTCGCCGACGTGTCGGTACCGTCGATCGCGATGGCCGCGTCGGTCGCCACCAATATCATGTTCGCCGAGGCGGCCGAGTATCACGAGCAGTGGATGCGGACGCGGGCGGACGATTACGGCAACGACGTGCGCCGCACGCTCGAGGCCGGGATGCTGACGCCGGCGATCTATTATGTCCGCGCCCAGCGCGCCCGCGCCGCGGTGCTGGCCGAGGCGCTCAACGCGCTCGAAAAATGCGCCGTGCTCGCCGTGCCGACATCCGCGATACCGGCGCCGCGAATCGCCTCGGGCGGTCGCGCCCTGCACGACTCCGGCGCATCGGTCGATCTGGTCGCCGACGTGTTGCGCTTCACCGCGCCGTTCAACGTCACCGGCCAGCCCGCGCTCGCGATTCCGATCGGAACGGCGCCGAAGGGGATGCCGCTGTCGATGCAGATCGTCGGCCGGCCGTTCGACGAAGCGACGGTTTTCCGCGTCGCCGGCGCCTACGAACAGGCCCGTCCCGCGCTGCCGCTCCCGAAGCTGTAGTTCGCGCGGCCGGCGATTTCGCCCACGTTCGCGCGCCGTTCGATAACGAATTGCACTTTCGGTAAATCAACGCGCCGTATCGACTCATGCGTTACGACGGGTAGCGATCGCGAACGATTACGCGGGTCCCGCGCGCGACGGCGCCGAATCGCGTCAATGCGCGGAAATGAGTGAGGAGGTTTTTTTCATCCGCCAGCCGTTGATGGCGTCTTTCTGCCGGTTCGTCAGCCGCGCCGCGCGATGAAACAAAGTGTAGTCGAACGGCGGCATCTGGCCGCGCGTGACCACCCGCGCGATCGTGTTGATTTCCTCCGTTCGCTGCGCCGCGTCGTATTCGTTCCATTTGGAAAAATCGAGCGCCTTCCGGGCTGAGGCGCCGAACCAATGCGATGGCGCCAGATGGACGTACCATGCGGACGCGGGCGTATCGGCGTGACAATCGAAGCACGATTCGGCGAGAATCCGCCGGACCTGCGGATCGGACGTAATTTCAGGGGCATCGGCGGACTGAACCGATGCGGCGGAGGCCGCACGTTGGCCGCTGGCGCATCCGACGGCGACGCCGAGCATCGCCGCGAGCGCGATTGCGCCGATGGTTTCCCATCGGCCGGGCGCGAGAGAAATATGCGGTCCCGATTTGCCAGCGGCGGGCGAGCCTGTCCGCGCGATTCGGTTCCGGTTCCGCGCGGCGTACACGCAGCCCGCCCTAAAAACGCAACCACGCGGCGATGGTTCTTGCGGTCATTGTAGTCGGGCGCCAATAGCCGGCCGGATTCACGGCGCCATGGGAGCAAGATTGACGATAGCGCCCATCGGCGGTCCGACGCCAGCGCCGCTTGCGATCCGCGTGATTTCACTTTTGCGCGAAACGGCGATTCCGAATGGGCAATTCAGGCCAATTTCACGCTATAGTTTGGGGAAAATTGTAACTGTAATCATCGCGCGATGGACGCGGTAGCGCCGCCGCTATCACTCCGGCTAATATCCAACGTGAAAAACGCTCGGAGGCGCTCTTTAAAATCGCGTCCGGCGGGAACAACCACGCGGAATTTCTTAAACCTATGGCAACCACTCAATCCGCCGGCTTGAGGTCCGTTTCAGCGTCGCCATCCAGTGCGGCAGAGGATTCGGCGGCCTTCAGTAGCAACGGAGCGGATTCCGGCGCGACAATTTCCGCGGACGAGGCGCCCGGCGACCCGACCATCGATCCGCTGCTGCAATCCCCCGATTTATTTCTCAATCGCGAACTTACATGGCTTAACTTCAACCGGCGGGTTTTGGCCGAAGCCGAAGATCCGCGCAATCCGCTGCTCGAACGATTGCGTTTTCTGGCGATTACCGCATCGAATCTCGACGAATTTTTCATGAAGCGGATCGGCGGCCTGAAGCAACAGCTCGCCGCCGGCGTGCATGAACTGACCGTCGATGGACGCACGCCCCAGCAACAGATCGCCGAATGCTACGTGGTCGTGCGCCAATTGCAGCAGCGCCAGCGCGGGATTCTGGCGGAGCTGCGCGAAGCGCTCGCGGCGCACGGAATCGCGGTGGTCGGTTTTGACGAGCTGGACGCCGCCGAGCGCGCTGCAGTTCGCGACTACTACTACGCGAACATCTTTCCGCTGGTCACGCCGCTCGCGATCGATCCGGCGCATCCGTTTCCCTTCGTTTCCAATCTTTCGCTCAATCTGCTGGTGACGATCCGCGATCCGCGCGAGTCCGAGCCTTCGATGGCGCGCGTGAAGGCGCCGGTGGGCGCGGGAATCCCGCGCTTTATCCGTATCGGGGCGGGCAACCGCTTCGTGCGCCTTGAAGAAGTCATGTCGCGCAATCTCGATCTGCTTTTCCCGGGCGTCGAAATCGCGTCGTGCGAATTCTTTCGCGTGACCCGCAACGCCAATACCGAGCGCGACGAGGAAGAAGCCGACGATCTGCTCGCATTGATCGAGACCGAACTGCGCGATCGCCGCTTCGCCCCGATCGTGCGGCTCGAAGTGCTGCCGAATATGGATCCGGTGCATCGCGGGATGCTCGCGGCGGAGCTTGGCCTCGACGAAAACGCCGACGTATTCGAGACTGAGGGGATGCTCGCGTTGCGCGACCTGATGGAGCTTGGGCAACTTGACGTTCCCGCCCTGCGCGACCCGCCTCATCATCCGGTGGACGAGCCGCGCCTCGCCGCGGAGGCGGAGCGGAACATCTTTCACATTCTGCGCGACGCCGGCTCGATTCTGCTGGCCCATCCTTACGAATCCTTTTCGACTTCGGTCGAGCGCTTCCTGCGCGAAGCGAGCGTTGATCCGAAGGTGCGCGCGATCAAGATGACGCTGTACCGCACGTCGAGCGACGCGCGCATCATCGGCTATCTCTGCGACGCCGCGCGCAACGGCAAGCAGGTCGCCGTGGTGATCGAGCTCAAGGCGCGCTTCGACGAGGAGGCGAATATCCAGTACGCCGAACGGCTCGAGGATTTCGGCATCCATGTGACCTACGGCGTGGTCGGCCTGAAAACGCATTGCAAGGCGATCCTCGTGGTTCGGCAGGATTACAACGGCCTGCGCCGTTACGCGCACATCGGCACCGGAAATTACCATCCGGGGACCGCCCGGCTGTATGCGGACTTCGGCCTGTTGACCTCGGACGACGCGATTGGCCGCGATCTGACCGAGTTGTTCAACTATCTGACCAGCGGATGCCGTCCGAAGCGCAATTACGCGAAATTGCTGCCTGCGCCGGTGATTCTGAAAGACGCGCTAATCGCGCGGATCGAGCGTGAAATCCGCGGGCATGCCGCGGCGTCGCCGGGCTTGATTCAGATGAAGATGAACGCGCTCGAAGACGTTGACGTGACGCGCGCGCTCTATCGGGCGTCGCAAGCCGGAGTGAAGGTCGATTTGATCGTGCGCGACACCTGCCGGCTGCGGCCGGGCGTCTGCGGACTTTCCGAAAATATCCGCGTGGTGAGCATCGTAGGGCGGTTTCTCGAACACGGGCGCATCTACTATTTCCGCAATGGCGGCGCCGAGGAATATTTCATCGGCTCGGCCGATTGCATGAAGCGGAACCTCGAGAGCCGGATCGAGGTGGTCGTTCCGATCGAAGGTCCGGAGTTGCGCAAGGAACTGCGAGTCGTGATCGACGCGCAACTGAAGCCGAACCGATGCCAGTGGGAGATGCGGGCGGACGGGACCTATGTGCGCCGCGCCGGCGCCGACGGCGTTCCGGGATGCCAGGAATATCTGATCGAATTCACTGAAAAGAACCGGATGCGCAAACGGCGCCCGCGCGGATACGCGCGCCGCAACGGCCGCAACCTCTAGTCCGGCGCGTGAGCGGCGCCCCGCGCGAGCGGCGAAATCGGCCGCTATTGCGCCTCTGTAGTTCTTGTCGTGCGGCCGGCGTTCCCGATCTCGTGATAAAATCACGCTTCCGATGTACGTCGCGGATACGATAGTCGCGCCGGCGACGCCGCCCGGCTCCGGCGCGGTCGCGATCGTGCGGCTGTCGGGGCCGCGCGCGATCGAAATCGCGCGATTGTTGTGGCGTCCGCTGCGCGAAGATGCGCCGCTTGCGCCGCCGCGCGAACTCAGGCTCGGCGAAGTCCGCGATCCGAAGTCGGGCGCGCTGATTGACCGCGCGATGCTCGCGGTTTTCCCGGCGCCGCGCAGCCTGACCGGCGAAGACGTCGCCGAATTGCAATGCCACGGCGGGCGTTACCTCGTGCGCCGAATCGTCGCGCTTGCGGCGGACGCCGGCGCGCGGCCCGCCGCGCCGGGAGAGTTCACCCGGCGGGCCTACCTCAACGGGCGCATCGATCTGACCGAAGCGGAGGCGATCGCCGATCTGGTTGACGCTCGCGGCGACGCGGCGCTGGCGCAGGCGCTCGCGCAATTGAGCGGCGCGCTCGCGGCCCGGGTCGAGGGCTTGCGTGCGAAATTAATCGGGTTGCGGGCGCGGCTCGAGGCCGAAATCGATTTTTCCGACGAAGATATCAATCTGCCGCCGCGCGCCGAATTCGCCCGCGTCGCCGACGCGCTCGCGGCGGATCTGCGCGCGCTGATCGATACTTTCCGCCGCGGCCGGATCGTGCGCGACGGCGCCCGCGCGGCGATTATCGGCAAGCCGAATGCGGGCAAATCGAGCCTGCTGAATCTCCTGCTCGGATCCGACCGTGCGATCGTGACGCCCATCCCGGGCGCCACGCGCGACGTAATCGAGGAAACGGCCGCGATCGGTCCGATTCCGCTGGTGCTCGCCGACACCGCGGGTTTGCGCGCCGAGGCCGATCCGGTCGAAGCGCTCGGAATCGAACGGACCAGGCGCACGGCGGCGGCGGCGGATTTGACGATCACCGTTTTCGATTCGTCGCGGCGATGGGAGCCGGCGGATGACGAGGTAATCGCGCTCGCCGCGCGGCTTCCCGGCCTCGCGCTGCTCAACAAATCGGACCTGCCGCGGATGCTGACGGCCGGCGAGTTGCGCGCGCGCGGAGTGGCCCTTCCGATAATTGAATTTTGCGCGCTTGCCGCCGACGGGCTTGAACCGCTGCGCGAACGGCTCGCGGCGCTGGTCGAAGAGCTGGCGGATTCGCCGGGCGCCGGCGATGGCCGCGTCGCAATTACCCGCGAACGTCATCGCGCGGCGCTTGAATCCGCGTTCGAGTCGCTGACGGCGGCGAGCGTGGCGGCGAGCGCCGGGATGCCGCCGGAGATCGTCGCGGTCGATATCATGGCGGCGACCGATGCGCTGGACGCGATTACCGGCGCCGTCACCACCGAAGACGTGCTCGACCTGATCTTTCGCGAATTCTGCATTGGCAAATAGCTTGACCACGGCCGCTTGATACCGGTTCTTCCAGCGTTTCAGGACGAAACCGTCGGAAACCGGTGTCATGCCAGCGATTACGACGGCTGGAGTTTCGCCGCTCCGGGATTCCTTTGAGAGATTCCAGGCGGGCTTTCGCTCCAGCGGCCCGCGCTCGAAGTCCGCCGAATTTTTTCAGGATTAAGGATTCTTTGCCGCGCTCAGCATAACCAAAACAGGCTTGACGTTTGAAATATTGCGGGACGTGCGCCGCGCTAAAATCAAAACGTCCGCAGCCAGGCGAGCGCCGCCAGAAAAACCGCGTATGCCACGCCGCCGACCATCAGCGTCGGCGCACCCAATTCGCCGTCAGCGACATTCAGGAACAATAAAACGCTGGAGACGAGCGTTACCGCGCCGGCGAGCATCTCCGCGGGCGACAGCCGCCATGACGAAAAAACGAGTCCCAGCGCGCCGGGGATGCAGGTCTGAAAAACCATCGCACCGGTGATATTGGCCATCGCCAGATGGTCCTTGCGCTGGCGAATCCATACGACCGAGTTATATTTTTCCGGAAGTTCGGTGGCGAGCGGGCTTAAGATCAGCGCCAGCACGCCCGGGTTTAAGTTCGCGTGATGCGCAAACAGGATGATCTGATTCACGAACTGGGTCGCGCCGAACAGAATCGCGAGCGTGCCGGTTGCGACCTGTAGCGTCGTCACAGATATGCGCGGAGCCTGTTTGTCGCCGCGAAAAATCCGCTCGAAATAGAGTCCGTGGTCGATTTCGCCGCCGGCGGCCCGCTTCAACCGCAGCATCGTATGGCTATAAAAAACATAAGCCGCCAAAAGACCGATTGCGACCGTATGCCGGATTGCCGTCGATGCCGGTATGACGCTGACAGCCAACAAAATCGCGAGGATCGGCAAGAAGAAGCTTAAATCGCGACGGACATCGACCGGCGATACCCGCAACGTCGTCCTCTTGCGTTGCCGTCGATATCTCAGCGCCGCGCAGCCCATCACCAGCAGAGCGACCGTCGAAAGCATCAACGGAGCGCCGACGATTGCGCCCACTCCGACCGCGCCACGCGCGGCCGGGTCGTCGCGGCCCGTCAGCAGCGCGACCGCCGGAATCAGCGTTTCGGGCAGCGCTGTGCCCACGGCCGCCAGCAGGCTGCCGACGGCGGCCTCGGCGATTCCCAATCGATGGCCAACCCACTCCACGCCGTTGGTGAAAAGCTCGGAGCCAACCAAGATTACGGCGAAGCTGAGCAGGAGGATCAGTACGTGAATCAGCATGAGCGATGCCCGAATTAAAGCAGTAAGACGCGGATTTCGCGATCTGCGGAACTCCACCGGTCAGCGCGGTTGCGCCAATCGCGGAGACGGCCGGCCTCTGTCAACAGGGGGATCGTATGCGCCCAATCGCGAGTGGCGATGGATGGGGGGGAAGGCTGGTTGTCTGTGAGCGGATTATTCCATGCACGATTATCGATTTCTAACGGATGTTTTTGGATCGAAATAGACCGTTTTCTCTTAATAAGCTGGGTTTTTCTTTTTTGGTCGATTTGACATTCGTTTAGGCGTTTGTTTCTAATTTCGGATCATGGTGAGGAGGATTCCATGAGGTTTCGATTTCTTGGCCTGTCTAACTTCAGCCGGCGGATGGTTGGTTTTGCGCTGTTCGCGACACTTCCGCTGATGCTTGGCGCGTGCGGTTCGGACAGCGGTTCCGGCGGCGTGGCGCCGCCGCCTCCGGTCGTCGCCAAAGGGCGTCTGCTGGTGGCCAATTCAGCCGGACCGGACGTTCTGATGTTTGGCGTTAACTCCAGCGGCAACGTGCGGCCCGCGGCGATCTTGAACAGCGCCAGCTTCAATCAGCCCGAGGGCGTGATCGTCGCGGATGACGGCAATATCTACGTTGGCGACGAAGGCGCGACCAGCGTTTTTTCGTTTCCCTATTTCAACTCCGGGACCGAGGACTTGAGCCCGACCCTGACGATTCCGAATCAAAAGAGCGGGGCGATCGCGCTGGACGCGGCCGGCAACTATTACGTTGTCGAAGAAGGTCCGAGCGAATACAGCGGCGGGCAGGTGGTCGAGTTCGCTCCCGGCGCGACCACGCCGACCTGCACGATATCATTCACAGGATTCGTCAATCCCGAAGGAATCGCGATCGATCCGAACACGCAAAATGTCTGGGTTTCGGACCTCGGACTCCAGACCAGCCCGCCTGCGGTTCCCGGCACGCCGCCGAATCCGTACATGCCGATAATTTGGGAATTTCCCGCGACCAGCGGCGGTTGCGCCGGCTCGCAAACGCCGATCGCATGGCTGAACGGCCCGACGACGACGATGGCCTATCCATACGCGATCGCGTTCGATCCGAGCGGCAACCTGTGGGCCGCCGACGCCGGCAGTTACGCATACGTGACCGCGCCCGACCAGGTGCTCGAATTTTCGGCCAATTCGCTCGCCGCGACGGGTCTGATCGACGTTGCGCCGGCCAATACGATCGCCGGCGCAAAAACGAAGCTGAACGGTCCGGAAGGAATTACAATCGGTCCGGCCAACGTCGTTATCGTTGCGAACGACGGCGCGGGCTCTGCCGATTCAAGCCTGACGGTTTACTCCAGCGCGGCGACCGGCAATGCCGCGCCGATTCGGACGGTCGCGGGAAGCAATACCGGCCTCAACGAGCCAGAGCAGGTCTTCTGGTACGTTCCGCCTTCGTCGCCGCCTCCGGCGGGCACGGCGTCGAAGAATAAGTAGGAACGATCATTCAGCGAATCTAAATGCAACGGGCGTCTCCATGCGCGCGGAGACGCCCGTTTTTTCGTTCCCGGTAAAGCCTGAGATAGCCGGCCCATGAAACGCCTTCGATGAACGTCCGACAACCGAAACAATGGCGAATTCGAGCGGAAGAATCAGGCATGGATCAGCGCGAGCGATGGTTAGGTTAATCGGGCGCGCGATCGAAACCGCAATCGAGCGGCCTTGCAACGATCGTCCGCGAAGCGCGGATCGCCAAGCCGGTCCGGTCGGGCAGGACCAGCCGCGCCGTGGATTTTGAACAGCCGGCTAGTGTGGCGTCCCGCAAATAAGTTTGCACTCCGCGTGGATGTCCGGATCAAGTCCGTGCATGACCGGCTCGGTTCGTCATTGCCGGGCCCAGACCCGGCAATCCACCCCTTGTCGCCCCGCGGTGGGCGGCCTGCGCGCCGAGCTGATAAGGCATCGGGTGGAAGTTATTTGCGAGACATCACACTCGATTGAAGCCGATTTTCAATCGAACCGTCCTTATATTATAGAAGGGCGGCGGAAGCGGCCGGGGGGCGGGTTTTGACTCCGAACGGTTGATGTTATATTTTGGGATACTTTGGCAATAGTTTTATCGTCTTCAGGGCAATTTCTCATATCAGGCGGTTGGGTGCGATTCCCACCGGGGGATTAGGTTGCCTTTAGCCGATGCGCGCAGGGGCGCGTGAACCGGCTCTAAGGCCGGCCAAGGGTGACGCGAAATAGAATGAAATCCAAGTACGAAGGCAAGGATTTGCAGGGTCTTGTCGACCTCGGCCGCGAGCAAGGCTATCTGACCTTCGATCAGGTCAACGATTTCCTGCCGCAGGACGTCGCCTCGCCGACGGACCTGCGCGCCGCGCTCGAAAGCTTCGAGGACATGGATATCAAGGTCCTCGACGAAGTGCCCGCCGGGAGCGACGACACCGAGCTCGAGGCGGAAGGCAAAGAGGAACCCGAAGAAGCCGCTGAGCCGGTGGCCGAGGATTCGCTTGCGGAATCTTCCGACCCGGTGCGCCTGTACCTCAAGGAAATGGGCAACTTCCAGCTCCTTTCGCGCGAGCAGGAAGTCGAAATTGCCAAACGGATCGAGGCTGGCGAGAACGAGGTCGCGGACGAAGTGTTGCGTTCTCCGGTGATGCTCGATTTCGTCATCACGCTGGGCGAGCAGGTCGAAGCCGGCGAAGCGGATCTGACCGGAGTATTCGAGGAAAACGAAGAAGCGTCGTCCGAATCGGCGGAAGAAGAGCGCGGCCCCGAAACCAACGAAAAGCATCTGCTCAAGCTCGAAGCCGCGGTCAAAAAGCTCAAATCGTTGCGTTCGCGCCTTGATGAGGCCGAAGCCAAGCTCAAGGAAAAGCCCAAAGGCCCGAACAAGTCCAAACTTGACAAATCGCTCGTACGCTATCACGAAGGAATCAAAGAGGAGCTTGAAGGGCTCGACCTTTCGCGCCGCGTTTACGACGAAGTGATCGAGCGGATGCGGCGGATGCTAAGCGAGGCGCGACGGTCGCAAAATCTCATCCTGCACTATGAAGAGGCGACCGGCCGCAGCAAATCGCAGCTGATGCGCGAAGCCTCCGACGTCGCCGACCGGCGCCATCTGCTGAAGGTAAACGGGACCCGCGAAAACCTGCTCGACATCGCCGCGCGCATCAAAGATGCGCAGAGAATGACTCGCGAGGTCGAGAAGACAGTCAAAGCGCCGATCGACGAATTCGCCCGCTCGATTGAAACGATCGCGTCCGGCCAGGACAAAAGCCGCCGCGCCAAAAAAGAGCTGACCGAGGCGAATTTGCGCCTGGTGGTGAGTCTCGCCAAACGCTACACGAACCGCGGCTTGGGCTTCCTCGACCTGATTCAGGAAGGCAATATCGGCCTGATGCGCGCGGTGGACAAGTTCGAGTACCAGCGCGGCTACAAGTTCTCCACCTACGCGACGTGGTGGATTCGCCAGTCGATGTCGCGCGCGATCGCCGACCAGGGCCGCACCATCCGTATTCCGGTGCACATGGTCGAAACCATCAACAAGCTGCTGCGCGTCACCCGTCTGCTGGTGCAGCGGCTCGGCCGCGAGCCGGGGCCGGAGGAGATCGCGGAGCAGATGGAGATGCCGCTGGACAAGGTTCAGCGCGTGCTCAAAATCGTCAAGGAGCCGATTTCGCTCGAAACCCCTATCGGCGACGAGGAAGAAAGCTCGCTGGGCGATTTCGTCGAGGACGAGCTGGCGCCGTCGCCGGTCGAGGCCGCGATTCAGGGCAACCTCGGCGAGCAGACCCGCAAGGTGCTGGCGACGCTCACGCCGCGCGAGGAACAGATTCTGCGGATGCGCTTCGGGATCGGGCAGAAGACCGACTACACGCTCGAAGAGGTCGGCAAGCAGTTCGCCGTCACGCGCGAACGAATCCGCCAAATCGAGGCCAAGGCGCTGCGCAAGCTGCGCCAGACCGGCCGCTCGCGCAATCTCGAAGGCTTCATGGAGCGCGAATAACGCCGCGCTCCGGCGATGGCCGCCGCCGGGCAATCCGCCGCGATGCTCGCCAAGCTTCCGCGTGTGCAAGAATTGTCACAATGGTTGCCCCCAGATGACAACAATCGCGTCGGCCTGCCGGACGTCATTCATTGCAGGGGCGGCAGCACCACCTGATACGCCGGCAACGACGACGGGCCGAAGTACGAAACCGAGCCGGGCGTGACGCTGTAGGGACCAAAGGTCCCGCCCGGCGCGTCGGTCCAGACGTCGGCGTCGAGATACGGCGGCTCGGTGCAGACCGGATTCAGCGGCGTCTCGACCGTCAGCGCCGGCGAGCCGCTCGGCGCGCTGAACGTCTCGCAACGGTTGCTTTCATCCTTTTCGGCGAGGCCGGAGAAGATATTGACCAGTTCGTCCGGCCCGCCGACATTCACCGCGCCGGCACTGGACGCCGTGGCGTCAAGGTTCGGATAAAGGTACGCTGCATAATCCGCCGGATTTTGATCCGCGCCGCGATACGCCGCGAGAAAGGCGTCAACCTCTCCGCCATAACACTGCGCGCTGCAAGAACCGCCGCTACCAGCGACGGGTGTAATCGACGCCCCGATTTTGTAGGGCGTGGCGTCGCCGCTCCTATAGGTATGCGCCGCCAGCCACGCCTGCCCGTAGGTATTGCAAAAGCCGGATGGCACGGTAACCGTGTCGGCGCCGTTCTGATTCGCCAGCGGCAGAAGCGCAAATCCCGGCGGCAGCGCCGGCGTGTCGCCGCTGGTCTCATTGCCGACGATTATCGGCGCCACGATAACGTCGCCGTTCGTAACGCCGCTCGGCGGCGCGATGCTCGCGGTCGCCTGATAGGTGTTGCAGGAGGGGAAGTACTCCGAATCCCCCGCCGTCGCGGCCACGAACCGCACCTGCGCCGGCAGCAGGTAGGACCCCGCGCCGTGGGTCGCGATCGCGATGGTTCCCTGCGTGTTTTGTTCGATATCGGTCACCGGAACCGCCGGCACGATTCCCATCCCGAAGTCGCTCCAAGTGGTTCCGCCGTCGGTGCTGCGGAACACGCCGATGTCGGTGCCGGCGTAGAGCGTGTTGCCGGTCGAATCGGTGTTGTCAACCAGCAGCCGCAGCACCGAGAGCGGCTCGCCGTTGTAGCTCGGCGCTGAACTCAGCAGCGTCCATGTAGGGCTTGTAACGCAGCCGCTGGTGGTCTTGAAAATCGTCCCGGTCGGCGTGGTCGAACCGGCCGTCGCGAACATCGTCACGTACACCACGGCATGGCCGCTGCTGGGGTCTTTGAACGGGCTGACGGCGAGGCTGGCTGGAAACTGCGAAGCGGTCTGCGAAGTCAGACTGCCGACACCTGTACCGGTAACGTCTTTCCACGCCGCTCCGGTGTTGTAGTTGGCCTGCAAGCTGCACGACACCTGGTAGGCGCCGGCGCCGTTGGCGGCGGAGAGCGCCCACGCCACGTTGCCGTCGTAGGGGTCGAAGGCGATGTCTTCGAGTGCGCAGCTTCCCTTACCCACGACGCAATTGGTCCCGGTCAGGTTCTTCTTGGTCTGTATGGTCCAGTTCGGCGCGCCGGAGGTGGAGAAAGTGAGCGCATAGACCTGATGCGCGCCGAGCAGCACACGATGCGTGGTGACAGTCGAAGGCGAGACCGTGAAAGGCGGCAACGGCGCTGCCAGATCAGTCTGGGTTGTCGCTTGCAGCAATGATGAGATGTCGGTCCATGATTGTCCGCCGTCCGTCGAATACGCGAAGGTGGGCAGGCCGCCGAAGCTGAAATAGGTATGGAAGGCGTAATTCTGATCAATCGGCGCGAAGCTCACCACGCCGGCGTCGCCACCGTCGGTCTAAGCCCAGGCGGGCGCGCCGGTATAAAGTTCCGTGCCGTTGTCCTGGAAACCGCCCAAGACGGTGACTGGCGGCCCGGAGTTAATCGCCACGCCATAAAGTTGCGCCGAGTTCAGACCACCGTTGAGATCGGTGAACGAGCTGCCGTTCCAATAGAAAAGGCCGCCATCGTCACCAACCCAATAATTGTTGCTGTTGAAGGGATCGTAAGCGATTGCGTGCTGATCGGCGTGCACCCCCTGATCGCCAATAAAGCTCCAGGCGCTGCCGCCGTTCGCGCTCTGATAGAGGCCGACGCCGCCGAAGAGCACGGTGGAGGCGCTGGACGGAGACACCGCCAGCGCCTGATCGTAAAACGCTTGCGAATCATTGCTAGGCAAGGTCCCATCGATTGTGACTGAATTGGGAGGATTAATGAAGGACTCCGACGGCACAGTCTGCTGGCTCCAGCTACCGCCCAGATTGCTGGAAATGTAAAAACCGGTGTAGGCATTGAACGGATTCAAAGTCGCGCTGCCGAACATGGCGTAAACCGTCGTGCCGCCGCCGGCCAGGCTGATGCGGCCGATCGAGCCGGGGCAGCCACCGGTCAGTCCATTACACGCGCCGCGGGTCAGCACCGCCGACCAGTTGGCGCCATAGTCGCTCGACATGTAAACGCCCGGCACGCCGCTGATCGCCGCGAAGCCATCGACCGCGACGAAAATGTCCGCGCCGGAAGCGGTCGGCAGAACCAGGATGTCGTCGATCGGACAGGGGTCGTTATTCGGGTCCACCACGCAACTGCCTAGCAGGCTGTTGAGGAAGGGGTTTGAATACTCAGTTTGATCGCCGCTGTGGTGATGATGGGCGGCTCAGTTGCCGGGTTCAGCGGTGTTCGCCCGCCGCGGCGAGCGCGGCGGGGATGTGGAG
>JAJXZF010000059.1 GCA_021780225.1 Deltaproteobacteria bacterium
ATTGAAATGCATCCAGTCTATCCGATTATCAACTCGGCCTATCCGCTGAATTTTATTATCCCCGCGCCCGTCAACGCATTGGGCGCCTTTGGGTTCAGCCAACTGCTCACTGCGAAAACCAATCTCTACGACATGACCGCTTATATCGGATTGCCGGCGATTTTCGTCGTTTGCCTCATGGCCTATCGACGAGGAGATGAAATCACGGTCAAACTTCCGGTCGTGATGCTGGCCGTCATTTCCGTGCTGTCGCTCGGCCCGATCCTGTTCATTGGCGGCCGGCACGCGCTGCCGATTCCGGGGATTGTATTGCTCCGCATGCCGCTGCTCAAAGCCGCGCTGCCGGCGCGCTTCGCCGCGTTTTCGTTTCTCTGTATCGGGGTAATTGTCGCTTTGTGGCTCAGCGACGGATCATATAGGCCGGCGACGCGGATCGTCGGAACCGCGATAGTATTGACTTCAATCGCGCCAAATCCCAATGCCGGGTTCTGGACTACGAACGTCGATACGCCCGATTTCTTTCGGCATAATACTTACCGCGAATATTTGTCGCCTGACGATAATGTCCTGATTCTTCCTTATGGAACCAATGGGAACAGTGATCTCTGGCAGGCGGCGGCGGATTTGAATTTCCGGATGGCCGGCGGCTATCTGGGAATAACTCCGGCCGTGCCCGACGGATATCGCGAATGGCCAATCGTGAGCGCCCTCTACAGCCTGGCCAAGATTCCCGACCTCGACCGGCAGTTGAAGGCATTCCTCGTGAACAAGCGCGTCACCAGGATAATCGTTCCCGATCGCGGCGCGCACGTTTGGCAATGGGTTTACGGCGACGGTCCCGCGTCCTGGCGCTTGCGGCCTTTCAACGCCGACGAACGCGCAGCGATCAAGGCGTTTTTCGATCCGATCGATCCCGCGCCGATCCACGTCGGCGGAGTGGCGATCTATCGCGTGCCGCTCGATCGGCTCGGCGCGTACGCGCACGACACCCCGGCCGAACTGCAACTGACGGCGGCAAGAGATAGATTGCTGACGCTGATCGGCGCCGCCGACGAATATTTGGCGCAGGGACGCGCTCCTGACAGGCTGAGTCTGGATCAAGCCGCTCGACTTGGGCTGCTGCCGCGCCTCTGGCTCACGGGCGTGGTCGCGTCGAACTACCAACATCGCCCGCGAATGGTGAATGGATTGTTGATGCGGACGAATCGCGAGGGCCGCATAACGCTGGGATTGAGCGCGTCCGCGCCGGCGCTGCGCGAAATGACCAATAAATACGCCCAGTATCGCAAAAATGCGCAAATTCTCGCCCCGGGCATGACGCTTAATCCAGCGGAGTTCACCCAGCCGATCCTGGCGCTCGATTTTGACCGCGCCGGACTACGCGCGGCCGCCGCGGCCGACGCCCGGAGCGCGATCGTATCCGCGCGCTGACCGGCGTCGCCGGACGCTCGAAAAACCCACCGTTTGCCGGAACGGCCGATTGCGCTAAAATTTCCAGGTTGTGCCGATACGAGAAATTCAGGACCTGCATGTAGTCCACACCGAGGCGCTGATCGCGCCGCGCCTGCTCAAGGAAGAGCTCCGGGTGGACGAGGCGATCGCCCAGACCGTGGTCGACGCGCGCGCCACGGTGCGCCGGATCCTGCACGGCGAGGACCGCCGGCTGCTCTGCCTGGTCGGACCGTGCTCGATTCACGATCCGGTGGCGGCGATCGATTACGCCGAACGGCTGGCGCGGATCCAGCCGGCGGTCGAGCGTCAGCTATTCCTCGTGATGCGCGTCTATTTCGAGAAGCCGCGCACCACGGTCGGATGGAAGGGGCTGATCAACGACCCGCATATGGACGACAGTTGCGATATGCAGGCGGGCCTGCGCATCGCGCGCAAGCTGCTGCTCGAAATCAACCGGATGGGCTTGCCGGCGGGCGCCGAGATGCTCGATCCGATCACGCCTCAATACACGGCGGACCTGATTTCATGGACGGCGATCGGCGCGCGCACCACCGAATCGCAAACCCATCGCGAGATGGCGAGCGGGCTTTCGATGCCGGTGGGGTTCAAGAACACCACCGAAGGCAATCTGCGAATCGCGGTGAACGCGGTGGAATCCGCCCGCCGGCCGCATGCGTTCCTCGGCATCAACCAGGATGGCGCGGCGGCGATAATCCGCACCTCGGGAAATCCCGACACCCACGTGGTGCTGCGCGGCGGCAAGACCTCGAACTATGACGCCGCCAGTATCGAGGAATGCCGGCTGATGCTGGAAACGGCCGGGCTGGAGCCGCGCGTGATGGTGGATTGTTCGCACGCGCAGACCGCCAAGGACTATACGCGCCAGCCCGCCGTGCTGCGCGCGCTGGTCGATCAGGTCGCGGGGGGCTCGCGCGCGATCATGGGCGTGATGCTCGAGAGCAATATCGGCGCGGGCAATCAGCCCGTCAGCCGTAATCGCGAGGCGCTCGCCTACGGCGTCTCGGTGACCGATCCGTGTATCGATTGGCCGACGACGGAGACCTGCCTGCTTGAGGCGGCGCGCGCGCTCGAATAGTCCGCCGCGCTAATCCTGGCGTCTTTCGGCGCGCAGCTTCTCCGCCGTGACCATCGCGGCCAGCGCGGTGGTCTGCCTGACGGTATAACGCTCCGGCCGCTCGAGGTCCTTGTGACGCTGATCGAGGCGCGCCAGCTCGGCCGCGAAGCGATCGCGCGATTCGGCCAGCGTCGGGCGCGGCTCGACCCGGCGGCCGGCCTGGAAGCGGCGTTCAAGCAGCGTCGCGACGCTGGTCGGCGCGGGCCGGAATTCGCGCGCGACGGCGGCGGCAGTCTCCTCGGCCAGCCCGATTCGATCGGCGAAAAAGCCGTCGCTGGGGTTGATCGCGCGGAAGACCTGCTTGCGGCCCGGCAGCGTGAGCTTGCCCT
>JAJXZF010000080.1 GCA_021780225.1 Deltaproteobacteria bacterium
CCGGCTACGTCGAGCCGACCGGCCTGCCAATCACGCTCCAGACCGCCTATTTTCATCCCGCCCGGCTCAAGAGCTTCTCAATCACGCCCGCGGATGGCGCGCCACTCGAGGCCTGCGGGATCGACGCTACCACCTACGTCAATCCCGATCCCGAAACCGAGCGGCGCGGCCGCAAGATCCTCGCGACCTTTGGCGCGATTATCCTGATTCCGCGCGCGCCGCTTCATCCCGGCGTCTACAAGGTCGCGATCACGACCGACGAACGCGACTACGCCTGGAGCTTCAACGTCGCGCACTGACCCGCGCCGCGCGACGCGTTCCGCTACTTAATCATGAGTTAATTGGTCTGTATCTTTCACCGTTATTCAGCGTAA
Organism: Deltaproteobacteria bacterium; assembly: GCA_021780225.1. GTDB lineage: Bacteria > Desulfobacterota > Binatia > Binatales > Binataceae > JADMIL01. The sequence goes on from JAJXZF010000080.1 coordinate 375, forward strand.
TTTCCCTCGTAATGATGTATTTTTACTCGCTGTACTGCCTTGAAACGGGCCGTGCCTGACCAGCGGCGGAGCAGAGACCCCGGCGCAACATGGCGGGGCGCAACTGAGGGCCGAAACGGAGAGCGATGAAGCACGCGATCAGCCGTACGACCGCGGTGGTGTTCGCCTTGCTCGTCATGGCAACGTTTCTCAACCGATCGTACGCCGCTGCCGCGCCAAGCGGACTAATTTCGGGGCGGGTCGTCGCCGGCGACACGCCGATCGCGGGAGCCACCGTGTCGCTATACGGAACGGTTTTCGAGTGCGTACCTGATCCCTGCATGGGCGTTTCCGCCGCGGTCGCTCATGCTATCACCGACGCAAACGGGGCGTTTTCGATCGATGTCGGCAAGGCCGGCGTCGAGGAGCCGATGGTATCGCCGGCGATGCAACCGCCTGGAGCCGGCCGCAACGGCCCGGCGACGATCTTTGCGCGGCCGATGGCTGGCTCGCTCTACCTGATCGCGAGCGGCGGCGACGTTGGCAACGGTCCGAACCCGTCGATCAAGCTGATGCTAGCCCTGGGTCAGATCGCTGATCATGTCACTATCAATGAACTCACGACGGTAATTTCGGCGTTTACCCTGGGTCGAAGATTTCTGGACCAAAGCGGGGAAACGCTCCCTCCGGGTCCGTTCGGACTCGCGCGCGCATTTGTTGACGTTGCAACCGGCCAGCTGCGTCCGATTTTGCGCGAGGGTCGCAACCGCCCCGCGTTGGTCGACACGCTGGCGGACATAATTTCCGCCTGCGTAACTTCTGCCGCACCCGCGTTCCCGGGATGCGGCAAGCTCTTTGCGACGATTACGCCATTGGCGGCGCCGTCCAGAGCGAAGCCAGTGACGCCCCGCGATACGCTTGCGGCGCTTCGGGCGATTCTCGCTAATCCAGCCGCAAACGTCCCAGCGGTGTTCGCGATGATGCCGCCCAATCCGCCGTATCAACCGGTGCTGGCGGCGGCGCCTGGCGCGTGGCTGTTCACGGTCAACTTCGCGGGCGGTTTTAGCCGTCCCACCGCCATCGCGGCGGAGCCCGGAAGCCATGCGCTTTGGATCGCGAATTCCGGCGACAATCGCCTGGTCGGACTCGATACCGATCCGGCCAGTTTTGGCGCGCGGCGGTGTGCAAAAGACGGCCTGGCTTTGCCTGGGATGAGCCGGCCGGCGGCGATGATCGTTATCCCAGGCGATGCTGGCCAAGTTCCAGACGTTGCGCCGACCGCGCCGACACTGTGGGTCGCGAACCGCGACAACGATAGCGTGAGCGTCGTCAATCTAAAAACCTGCGCCGTGCATCAGCTAACCGGTAATGGCCTCTCAGCTCCGGCCGCGATCGCAACTTCTCCGAACAACCTGGTTTACGCTTCCGTCAATGGACGGATGACACGCGATCAGGTTGTCGCAGTGATGAACGCTGGCGCGGATCGGGTCAGTTTCTTCATGCTGGACGGGTCCGCGTGTGGCAAGCCGCTGGAAAACCTGGGGTTGAAGAATCCAGCCGCGGCGACGATCTGTCCGTTGACGACCCAAGCCGACACCTGCGTCGCGAATTCCGGAGCGGACGAAATCTTGATGCTGCGGTCGCCTGACGTGCGCTGCGAAAACGCCGCGTTGGTCGGCAGGCTCAGCGGCGCAGGCCTGAAGGGGCCAGCGCGGATAATTTACAATTTGCATGACGCGATGCTGTGGGCGACTAATCGCGCGGGCGACAGCGTATCGGCGTTTGACGGCTCTGGCCGGCCGCTACCCGGTTCGCCTTTCAAGGGCGGCGGCTTGAGGGAGCCGGAGGGCATCGCTTTCGACGGCGCCGGTAATCTTTGGATTGCGAACCACGCGCGAGGCGCCAACAGCGTCACCGAATTGAATGGGCGCATAGGGCCGCAGGTACGTGGCCCCCTCGAACTGGGCGCTCCGCTGTCTCCGGCTGGCGGCTTCACCGGAACCGGACTCGATCGGCCGGTCGGTATCGCTATCGATCAGCTCGGCGACGTGTGGGTGACCAATCCGGGAGACAACAGCGTGACGGCTTTTATTGGCGCGACGATTCCGCCGTGGCAAGGCTAAAAGCGCTGGCCGGAGAGTGCGAACGCTGACGCCAATTGGTTTTGAGGATTGTGCGGGTTGCGAAGCGCCGTTCGAATCGGTATGAACCGAAGCGGGGACTTAAGCCATACGACCGTTGTTCCGGAATGCCGCCGCGATCGCGTTCGGTCGGCGAGCTGTTCCGCGATCAGCTTGCTGAGTGGCTTCGCAAGGAGACAGGCATGAAGATTTCAATGTTTCACCTGATGCCGTATCGGGAGCTGCCCGCGGATTTCGAGAAGCGGTATCAATCGGTATGGGTTGACCCGCCGTTTTGGGAATTGGCCGATCCGCAAAAAGTCGGACAGTACTACAACTGGACGCTCGACGAATTGATTTACGCGGCCAAGGCCGGCATGGACGGCATCTGCGTCAACGAGCATCATCAGAACGCCTACGGCTTCATGCC
>JAJXZF010000097.1 GCA_021780225.1 Deltaproteobacteria bacterium
GAGAAAGTAAGAACTCTGGAAGGTGGATCACTTTTAGAGCGCGAAACGAGGAGCGATCAAAAACAACGTAGGGGGTGGGCCAAATCTGAATATCAAAGTGGGCCAAGCCGCATTGTCAAAATCAGCCGTCCGATGCAATTGGCCTGTGCCTCCGTTCCCAACCCCGCCTTGCGCGGCATCCGCTCAAGACCGCCGCGCCATCCCTGACGGGACCGCTCGCGCTTGTCACGGCGGCCTTGAATGGCTTCGCCGCGCTCGTGGGTGGCTGCGCTTCGCTCCGCATCGGGTCCTTTCCACCCTCCCACTCTCAGTCTGGGGCGAAGAGCGGGAGGGCGGAAAAAGGTTCGGGTTTTTACGAACCAAGCCGCGCCCTGTCCCTGCGGGAAAGCGGGCGCCAGAAAGGAGCGAATGGCGATGGATGTCTATCAGGTAATTACGAACCGGCTCATCGAGAAGTTGGAAGCGGGTTGCGTCCCGTGGCGCAAGCCGTGGCGGAGCATCGGTGCGCCGCGAAACCTTGTGTCGAAGAAGTTCTATCGCGGGATCAATGTCTGGCTGCTCACGGTGCAGGGGTACACGTCGCCCTACTGGGCGACCATCCGGCAGATCAACGAGCTTGGCGGAGCGGTACGCAAAGGCGAAAAGGCAACGCCCGTGGTCTTCTGGCGGATTTACGTCGATGGCGTCGAACTGAAGGCCGGCGAACCGGAGCCGGAGGCACAGGAAGCAGAAGAGCACGGCAAGCGCCGATTTGTGCTGCGGTACTTTTCGGTTTTTAACACCGAGCAATGCAATCTGCCCGCATCAGTTGCCGACAAGCTGGCGCTTCCCGAACAGCGGAAGCACGATCCGATCGAAGCGTGCGAGAAGATTCTTGCCGGGATGCCGAATGCCCCGGAGATTGTCCACGCCGGCGACAAGGCTTTCTATTCGCCGGTAACCGACCGCGTAACGATGCCGCCGCGCGGCCTGTTCGAGAGCGCCGGGGAGTACTGGGCGACTCTGTGGCATGAATGCGGCGGGCACGCCACCGGCCATCCGAAGCGGCTCAATCGCGACTCGATCAAAGAAGCGGCGCCGTTTGGATCGGCGACGTACAGCCTTGAAGAGTGCATCGCGGAGATGGCAGCCGCCTATCTGTGCGGAATTGCCGGCATTGAAAACCGCACAATCGACAATTCCGCCGCCTACCTTGCCGGCTGGTTGGCCCGCCTGAGAAATGATCGGAAATTCATCATTCACGCCGCCGCCCAGGCGCAGCGTGCGTGCGATTACGTCCTGAACGTGAGACCCTGTAATTAAAACCGCATCGGCGCGGCGCCCCCCTCGGGCGGCGTTGCGCAATTGGCCGCTACTCGGCGGACCAGCGCGGCGAGAAGGCGTCCAACGGTGCCGTGATCTTTTCAAGGAGAACCGATCCGTTGGGAAAGTTCGGGAGCATGCCGGCAATGGTGCCAGCCACAAGCATCTCTGCTTGCACGCTGGCATTCGACTTCAGCCAGTTCTGAGGGCTAAACACCTTACCACCAACCTGCGCCTGATTGAGCGCGGTCTGTAGTGCCTGCTCCACGCAATTGGCTGCCATGGGTAAAAACTGCAATGCGCTCTCGGCCGCAGGCAAGGTGTAGCGAGGCTCGATCACCATTGTCGGCTGTCTGTTAGCAGTTGAGATGAGGGCCGAAATTGAGAACAGAACGTGGAACTTCACGTATGCGCGGCCCGCTTTCAACACGTCGTTCAGCGCAAGATTTGCCCACGCCTGATCGATCGCGTTCAGCCACATTTGCAGAGCCATCATAGAACTCGGATCGTAGCCGGTGCGGAATATCGTCTTGTAGTGCTCATCGAAAAGCTTCTTTTCGTTGTACGAGATGTTCGGGCGCTGGCAGTGCCAAGCCATGATCATCTTCGCCAGAATTGCGGCATCGATGGTCTTTGCGGCATCCTTATCCGCAGGGCGCTCCTCCCCACGCTTTGTCATAAAGAATCCGTCCGGGTATCGAACTTCGAAAGCCCTCTTCAAGCCTACCATCACTTTGTCGTTGCTCCGCAGGTCGCGAGGCTTTACCGCGCTCTGCGAATTTGTGTTGATGCTGATGCGGTCTGCGAGACCCCGATCAGGGATTTCGTAAACCCGGAAGAGGATAGATGCGTCGCTTGCCTCGCGGGATCTGACGCGCTCCGAAGCCGAGTAGATCGTCGACAAGGATTGACAGCCGTTTACGACGCTCAACCCCCGCACGGCCAATTGCGTCCGATCCTCGGTTAGTTTCATCGAATCGCAGAGGGCGGTTATCCCGTTATGGTAGAAAAAGAAGTCTCGAACCCTCTCACCGTTGATCGTGGCGCGGAGCGCGCGATTAACCTTGTTCGTAGCCCCTAATGACTGACGAACGTTTTTCCGGAACAAGCGACCGTCCACAATGCCAGGAAGCTTCAAGCACTCCTTGAGGGGCAACACCGCTAGAACCGTCTGTGCTCCGCCCAGAGTCGTGATCAGTGTCTTTGACGGATCGAGCGATATTGTATGCTCCAGCAGTGGGAGTTCCTGCGCTTCGGCCTCGGAGAGGCGCGTCTCAAGTACCTCCGAATCAACCAGATGAACGGCTGCCGTGAAGTCCTCGCTTTCTTCGAGGCGCTCGCCGAAGGCCTTCAGGTCTGCTTGGGCCGCTTCTGTCAGCGTGCCGGTGGTCAGCAACTCGAAATCGATGGAGTATTCGTCCTCGATCGCTCTGCGGACAGCCTCCAGCTTCTGCTTTAGCTTTTCGTTACAGTCCTGCTGCAGCGACGAGAGATCCTGAAGACGTATCCAAGCCGCCAGGACTTCCCGCAGCGGCTCTGCATCGACCTGCCGGGTGCCGATGAACTTGCCTTGAATCATCAGGACGCGTCGCTCTTCATCATCCACGATCAGCGCGTCGATTTGCTTATCGTTCGCACCGTCCGTGATATCGTCGCGGGTTGCTATCGAGTCCCGCAGCAGGACGCGACGCAAGTACCAGGCCACGAACCGTTGGCCATCATTGGAGAAGTTCTGCCTGTAGTACGGATCCGATTGGATCTCTCTCTGAATTTGATCGAGTAGCATTTCGTCCCCCGCCCACTCATTTGGAAGGCCGAACGGAGTGTAACACAGGAGGCGTTGGTCCAACGACAGTGGCCTTAGTGCTCATGGCCAGTTTCCAGCGGGGCCAGCCCCCACCTTTCATGCGCGCCATCATCTCGGGCCTCCGGAAACAAATTGCACGTCTGCAGCGGGCGCGGGGCGTTCTGTTTGAGGATGACCTGTTCCGCATTGGCGAACTTGTCTGCTGCACGGATGTTGAGACGGAGTGCCAAATGGCAGGCGCTTATGACATTATGGAATTAGTGTGGCACCGGTGGAGTCGGGAACGAGCCTATGGGAGAGAACGCACAACCGAGCTTTTGACGAGAGGAGCAGGCGGAATGAGCAGCACCGACCCGAGCGTATGAAGAAGAAGACCTTCGGCCAGGTACTTACGGAGGCCCGCAAGCGGGCTGGTTTAACCCAAAAGGAGGTTGCCGAGCGCCTGAGGCGCCCAGACGGAAGGCCAGTCGATGCGCCCTATCTGAATGCGGTCGAACACGACCGGCGTCGGCCGCCGCCGGACTACCTGATCGTACAGCTCGCCAAAATCATCGAGATTTCGGCGAACGTGCTCTTCTTTCACGCGCGCCGCATGCCGAGCGACATCAAGCGCGATGTCGAGCATGAGCAGGTCGAGGCGGCTTACGAGGCCTTCCGCAAGGCGATTGCGGGCGCGAAGTCCGGCAAAAAGAAGGGATGAGCAGTTACCGCGACCCACTTGGCCGACCCATCCGGTGGCTTTACTTAAAAACGGAGGTGCTGGATCGCCGTTGTGAGGGGATCATGCGCGAGTTCATGAACCGCCGTTCGGGTGGTTACCGGTTGCCGATTCCGACCGACGAGCTGATTCGTCTGCTCGAAGAACGCGCCGAGGAGGTCGACACTTACGCCGCCCTGCCCGAGGGGATTCACGGGCAGACGCTTCTGTTTTATGACCGCCGTCCTATTGTCAGGATCGCGGAGAGCATCTATCGGACGCGCAGCGACCATCGCGTGCGAACGACCGCCACGCACGAATTTGGCCATGTCTGGCTTCACGCCCCATTGTGGCGGGAAGCCGGCGCGAAGTTGGCTCACGGTATCGGTCAGGGCAGCGCCGGCCCGGTTTGGAACTGCCATCGCGATAACATTGTCAATGCGGCAAGAGCCGACTGGGTCGAGTGGCAGGCCGGTTGGGTGAGCGGCGCGATTCTGATGCCGGCGAGCGCGCTGCGGTCGTGGGCGGCGGAGTGCGCCGAGAAGTTTGGAGCGAAATTGCCGTTTCCTGCGGACTCGCCTGGAGGCACGGAGCTGATCAAACGTGTAGCGGAACGGTGTGATGTATCGGTGCATGCCGCGCGCGTGCGGCTGAGCAAGTTGAGCCTGATTGTCGAGAAGTAAGCGGCGAAGACGCCATCTTGATGAATACTGGAATTTGACAAGCAATTGGCGTGGCGTTATTCTTGAGTGGCGCCGGCTGGCTTCACGTGGCGGAGAGGAGGCGTGGCTTGTGCGGGGACGGTGGGCCAGCCGACGCGAAAAAACCAAGGAGCGCGGATTGTTATGGAAACCCCGAGCGTCAGTGGAGAACCGATATTCCTGACGGCTGAACAGTGCGCCGCCAGGCTGCAGATGTCCCGGTGGACGATCTATCACTGGATCAGCGGAGGCAAGCTCGATACGGCAAAGGGGCTGCGTCGTGTCGGTCGAAGGCGGCTGATTGACTGGAACGCGCTGAAGGCAGCTATCGAACGCGGCGACTTGGAGTAGAAGCGAGTGCGTACCTATGCGCGTTTCGAGACCTCGGTTCCATATCGGAGCCGTAGGAATAATCGCGAGCGCAGGTATTTGCTGGTCTCGTTCCTGTGGAAGGGGCCGGGCGATGAGAGGCCACGGCGCTATCGCGAATCAACCGGCCTCGAAGACTCGCGAGCGAGCCGGCGCGCGTGGAAGCGACGGTTGGAAGTGATCAACGAAGAGTTGCTAAAGACGCACGGCGGTCTTACGGGCATTGTTGACCTGGCCCGTTACTTTCCACATTTCGCGCTCAAGGGAGCTGAGCCGGATTGCGGTCAGGCTCAAAGGCGTGCCACCGTGGGCGATTTGGTTCGCGATTATCTTGAGAGCCTGCCGGGCACCGAAGTTGGCGAGTACACTCGTCGCCAGTACGAAGCGGTTTTCAGAACTCATTTGCTCGGGAGCGCTTTGGCGCAGGTCCATCTGGATGAGTTAACCGACAACCACATCAAAAAGTGGTTGGGTGAGGTGCGGCAGACGACAGTTCGCGGCGGCAAGCTCATCCAAGCTTCCACGGTCAACAAGATTCTGGCGCGCGTTCGGACCGCGCTTACTCTCGCTTGGAAGCGCGGCGACATTCCGCGCTCGGTCAACCCGATGGATCTGGTGGAGAATTTGCGGCAGGAGAGCGCGGAACCCAACCCGTTTACGCCCGATGAACTGCTGGCGCTCTTCGCCGTCACCGAAGGCCAGCAGCGTGCGCTCTATGTCGCCTTTGCGCTGACCGGGCTGAGGCCGGGAGAAATGTTCGGGCTTTGCTGGGACAGCGTCGATATGCGGAACTTGGAGCTTCGCGTCCACCAGCAGGTGCTGGAGAACGGCAAGGTTTCGGATCAGCTCAAGACGCCAAAGTCACGGCGCAACGTGACCATGTTCGAGCCGGTCAAAACGGCGATTGCCGCCCTTCAGGCGAAAAATCGGCTGCGCACGAAGTTCGTGTTTGCGAACCGAGACGGTTCGCCGCTCAACGTGCGCTGGCAGGACGACGATCCTTGGCGCCGGGCGCTGGAGCGCGCCGAGTTGGAGTACCGGCGTCTCTATCTCCTGCGCCACACGTACACCTTCCTGATGCTTTCCGCAGGCAAGCCGCTGCAGTGGATCGCCGCGCAGCTTGGCCATCGCGGAGTGGCAAAGATTGACGAAACTTACGGCCGCTGGAGGGATGCGCACAAGCTTCCGGCGCGCCCACTGGATCTCGACGAGTTCTTCAGAGCGATCCGGAATTTGCCGCCATTTGCGGCCAAAACGCGGCCGAACTTGCCAAGAATTTGCCAAGAATTTTCGAGTGAGGCCGCCGACGGCTGAGAAACTCGTTGTAATGCAAGGGCTTTTCTCGGTTTGAGTGCCCCGGCCGGGAGTCGAACCCGGACTTGAGGTTCCGGAGACCTCCGTGATGTCCTTTTCACTACCGGGGCGTAATCAGGCGAGAGCGGCAATATAACACGCGCGGCGCGACGACTGAAATACGCCGCGCCCGACGCTTCTGAATTATGCGCCGCTCGGCGGCGTCCGCGCTTAAATCGCTTCGGCTTCGCGCAGCGCCGCAATCTCCTCCCACGTATAGCCGGCCTCGAGCAGGATCTCCTCGGTGTGCTGGCCATGCTCGGAAACCGGACCCGCTTCGGTCGTGATTTCGCCGTTCAGCGACACCGGACATCCCGTGACCGCCATCTTGCCGACCACCGGATGGTTCAACTGCGTGATGTAGCCGTTGATCCGCGCCTGTTCGCTCGCCAGAACGTCTTTGTGGCTGGCGACTTCGGTGACGAGGATATCGACGGCGGTCAGATCGTCGAGCCATTCGCGTGTGGTGCGCTTCGGGAAGATTTTATCGAGCACCTTTTCGATTTTATCGCCGTGGAAATTGCGCGTGACGTTCTCGAACTCCGGATCGTCCCGCATCGCCTCGATTCCCATCACGCGGCAAAAATCCGCCCAGCGCTTGTCGTCGACGCCCGCGATGCAGATATAGCCGTCCCTGGTCCGATATGCGCCCCATACGCCGGGCAGGAATGGATGGCCGCGGCCGGCTTTGGGCGGCTCCGTGCCGGTCATCGAGGTGTAATTCAGCTCGAAGCCCTGCGCGGCGATCATCGTGCCGTAAATCGAGGCGTCCACGCGCTGGCCCTCGCCGGTTCGCTCGCGCGCGAACAGGGCGGCCAGCACTCCGCTCGCTAAAGTAAGCGCCCCGGCCTGATCGGCGATCGCGGCGCCCGCGGCCAACGGCGGATCGGCCAGCATCCCCGTCTTCGACATCAGGCCGCTGGCCGCCTGCGCGAGCGTATCGCGGCTCGGCCGCGAGACCCACGGACCGCGCGGATCCCATGAACTGGCCTGGGCGTAAATGATGCGTGGATTAATCTTGCGGATTTCATCGTAGCCGAGTCCGAGCCGATCCAGCACGCCGGGGCGGTAGTTGGTCAGGATGACGTCGTGCGTTTTGGAAAGGCGGCGGACAACCTCGATACCCTGCGGCTTCTTCAAGTCCACCGTGAGGCTGCGTTTGCCGCGGTTCATCGCAATGAAATAATGAGAAACTTCTGGATTTTTGACGTTCGGCCCGCCCAGCATCCCGGCCAACAGCCAGCGGCTCAAATCGCCGGTTTCGCGGTTTTCGACCTTGGTGATTTCAGCTCCGAGATCGGAGAGGAAGAGGGCGGCGAACGGCCCCTGAATCTCTTGCGCGATTTCGATTACCTTGACGCCCGCGAGCGGCTTGCTCATTTTCGATCACCTCTGAACATTGACGGCGGACGCACGATGCCGAACGCCGCCGTTGAATCGGGCGCATCATCACGCGCTTGGGTCCAACCCTCAAGCGTATCGATTTTCGCCGCGAGGCCGGCTCCAGCCGGTCACGGCGCTGGATGGGCGACAAATCGAGCGAAGGGTAAACTCGGCGTCCATGGAGCCGAGCATTTACGAATATCCCGATATTTTTCGGCGCGTCCATATGGAACGGCCGGGCGAAATTCCGGCGGAAGTGCAATTTATCAAGGAGATCTGGCGGCGCCATCGCAAAGCGCCCGTCACACGGATGCTCGACATCGCATCGGGTAATTCGCCGCATGGGCAGATTCTCGCACGCGCCGGGACAACGGTTGTCGGGATTGACCGTTCGTCTTCGATGATCGCGGCGGGCCGGCGGGAGCTTGAGAATGCGAATTTACGTTTTTATCGCCGGAATCTAATCAATTTTTCGATTCCCGAACGGCCTTTCGACGCCGCGATTCTGATGTCCGAGACGTTTCCGGCAATCCGCAGCAACGAGGATTTGGTCGCGCATCTGCATTCAGTAGGACGCGCGCTCAAACGGGGCGCGATTTATGTGATTGACGTCGATCGGCACGACGGCATTACGCTGGTGAAACGGCGGCGGCTATGGCGTTCGCGCCGGGTGCGGATCGGTTCATTGCGCGTCGATGTCCGCGAGTTCCATCGGCCGATCGCATGGCATGATGGAATGCATTCGATTTACGAGCTGGAATGCACGATTCGATTTCCGGGCAATCCGGTGCGCACGCGCGATTTGATTCCGGTGCGCTACACGACGCCGCCAACGATGGACCTGCTGGCGCGCGCCTCGGGCCGCTTCACGATGTTGGCCGCGTACGCCGATCTCTCCTTCGACAGGCCGCTCGATAAATGTATCGGGCGGTGGTTCGCCGTCTTGCGTCGAATCTAAAGTAATTGTTTAAATTTAAATGTTTGCCGCGGCCGGCCTGGTTTATTTTGCGGAATCGCACGCGACCAATAGATCGCGTGCGGCGGCGCCGGGATCGGCCGCGCCAATCACAGCGCCGATAACGGCCACGCCCACCATTTTCGTCAAGTAGCCGAAATTCAGTTCCTGGCTCATCTGGCCAATGCGTTCGGCCGTTATGCCGCCGAGCGCGTAAAGCGGAAGGGAGGAGCGTGCGCAGGCTGCGGCAAGTTCGGAAAGTCCAGCAGCCGACGTGTACGCCGCTTTGGAAATCGGATCGAAAACCGGTCCGAAGACGACGAAATCAGCGGCGGACGAAGCGTTGGCCGCTTCCGCGACGGTATGAATCGACACGCCGATTAGACCCGATGATCCCAGCAGTGCGCGGGCGTCGGCGGGATCGAATGAATCGGCCGGTAGATGCACGCCATCGGCGCCGATCGCGAGCGCGACGTCGATCCTGTCGTTGATCAGCAGAGGGGCGCGATATTGAGCGCAGACGCTTCGCATCGCCCGGCCGAGATTCACCAGTTCGCGCGCGTCAAGGTCTTTTTCCCGCAACTGTATGGCGACCGCGCCGGGCGGAGCGACTTCCGCCGCACCGCGCAGCGCACGCGCGGCGACGTCAACAATTCCGCCGTTGGCCGCGGCCAAACGCCGGTCCGTAATCAGATAGAGCCGAAAAGCCGGTCGGGGCCGCATCCGTCAGCGGATTAAACCGTCAAGCGGGCTGGATGCGGTGGCGTAGAGTTTTCGCTCGATGCGGCCGGCCAGATAGGCGGTGCGGCCTGCCTCCACGCCCATCCGAATCGCCCGCGCCATCGCGAGCGGGTCGCGCGCGCCGGCGATCGCGGAGTTGACGAGCAGCGCGTCGCATCCCAATTCAATCGCGAACGCCGCGTCGGACGCCGTGCCGACCCCCGCATCGACGATGACCGGCAACTTCGCCTGCTCAAGGATGATGCGCAGATTGTACGGATTCCGAACGCCCAGTCCGGAACCGATCGGCGCGGCCAGCGGCATCACCGCGGCGCATCCGATTTCGGCGAGCTTCAAGCAGGCGACCGGATCGTCCGTGATATAAGGAAGAACCTTGAAGCCTTCCTTTACCAGGATGCGTGCGGCCTCAAGGGTCGCCGGTACGTCGGGGAACAGGGTTTGCTGATCGCCGATAACTTCAAGCTTGACCAAATCGCCGACGCCGGCTTCGCGCGCGAGACGGCAGGTGCGGACCGCCTCTTCGGCCGTAAAGCATCCGGCGGTGTTCGGCAGAATCTGCCAGCGTTTGGGATCGATATAATCCAGCAGGTTTTCCCGGCCGCGATCCGTAATATTGACGCGGCGGACCGCGACCGTGACGATTTCAGCGCCGCTGGCCTCGATCGCCGCGCGGGTTTCGGCGAAGTCCCGGTATTTGCCGGTCCCGACTATCAGCCGGGACGTGTATCGTTTGCCCGCAAGCTCGAAAGAATCGTCTTTCATCAATTGCTCCGCTTGGACGGCTCCCATTGGCGTGCCCCGTCGCAAATCAACCGCCGCCGACAAAATTGACAATTTCGACCACGTCGCCGGCTTTCAAGGCGGTCGCGTCCCATTGCGCGCGTGGAACGATAGAGCGATTGATTTCTATCGCGATCCGGCCGCGCTTCAGCTTGAGCTGGTCGATTAGAGACGCCAGACAAGAGTCTCCATCGATTTTGTGCGGCTCGCCATTTAGCGTGATTTGAAAACCGATCGCCATCGAAGGGACGCTTCCAGTTAAAATCCGGGAAGCGGCCCTGCCGCGGAACCCTGATCGTTCCGCATTTTCGGTTTGAGGGGCCTGGCTTCCCTACGCCGGCATTACCCGGATCAGGTTCAAGGGGTGCTCGCTCGAGCTCTCAGTGCTTGCGCACGCCCCCAGCCGTTTCGAGCTATATCACCACGCCTTCGATCCTGTCAAAAAATTAAAATCCTGTGAATGAAACGAGGCTTTTGAGCCGCTATTCGATTGCGTAAGGCGGCCGCGCGGTGGATGATTCAAATGAAGCTCGCCCGAGCGAGCCGATTTTCTTCCGGTGACGCCGCTCCACGGCCAGACGCAAAGATGACCTCAGCCATGCGCCCGACCGTGGCGGAAATCGATATAAGCGCTCTACGCGACAACTATCGCGCCCTTCGCGCATTCACCAACGGCGCCTCGATTATGGCGGTGGTGAAAGCCGACGCTTACGGCCACGGCGCCGTCGAAATCAGCCGCGCGCTCAGAGCGGAGGGATGCGCCAGTTTTGGCGTGGCGACGGTCGAAGAAGGACGCCAATTGCGCGCCGCCGGCGTCGCCGAGCGAATCTACCTGCTGGCCGGTTATTTCGCGGACGAGGCGGACGAAATCGTCGCGCTCAATCTGACGGCTCCCATCTTTGATATTTCGTTGATCGAGCCGCTGAACCGCGCGGCGCGCGCGCACGGCCGCATTCCGACAGACACATTCCTCGAAATCGATACGGGCGCGACGCGGCTCGGCGTCGCGCCGGACGACCTCGGCGCGGCGATCGAGCGGATGCGCGGCGCCGGCGCGCTCCGCTTCGAGGGCGCGAGCACGCTGCTCGCCAACGCGGGCGATCCCGCAAGTCCGATTACCGATCGCCAGCTTGCGGCGTTCCGCGCCGCGCTCAACGCTCTGCGCGCGGCGGGCTTCGATCTGCCAAATAATCATGTGGCGAATTCGGCGGCGACCGTGCTGCGGCCTGACGCGCATTTCCATCTGATGCGCCCCGGCCTCGCGCTCTATGGATTGCCGCCGGTGCCCGCCGTGCGCGAACAGGTCGGGTTGCGGCCGGTGATGACGTTCAAGACGCGCGTGATGCAGGTTAAGCGGACGCCGGCGGGCCGCGGCGTCAGCTACGGCCATACCTTCATCACTCCGCGCGAAAGCGTGATTGGGGTGTTGCCCGTGGGCTACGCCGACGGCTACCGGCGCGGAATGCAGCAGGGCGGCGAAGTGATGGTCCGCGGACGCCGCGCGCCGGTGGTCGGCGCCGTATGCATGGACCTGACGATGATCGATTTGACCGACGTTCCGAACGCGGCGGTGGGCGACGAGGCGGTGCTGTGGGGAGGAATCGGCGAAGGCATGATCAGCGTGAACGACGTTGCGCGGTTGGCGCAGACCATCTCGTACGAAATGCTCTGTACGGTGGGCCGGCGCGTGCCGCGCATCTACCGAGGATAACCCCCAATGAACGGCAAAGACGCGAAAATCACCCGCGCCATTATCGGCGTATCGGACAAGCAGGGGCTGAAAGCGCTGGCCGCGGCGCTTGAACGCAATCAAATCGAGATTCTTTCGACTGGCGGCACCCGCGCCGCGTTGCGCGAAGAAGGATTCGAAGTGCGCGCGGTCGAGGACTACACGGAATTCCCTGAAATCCTCGGCGGCCGCGTCAAGACGCTCCACCCGAAGATCCACGGCGGCATCCTCGCGCGCCGCGACGAACCGTCGCATCAGCGGCAGATGGGCTACCACTCGATCGAACCGATTGACCTTGTGGTGGTGAATTTCTACCCGTTCGAAAAGACCGTGGCGCGGCCCGGCGTAACGTTTGAGGACGCGATCGAAAATATCGATATCGGCGGGCCGGCGCTGGTGCGCGCGGCGGCCAAGAATCACGCCGACGTCACGGTCGTCGTAGATCCCGCGGATTACGCCGAAATTATCCGCGAACTCGACGCGAACGACGGCCATATCTCGGCGGAAACGCGATGGCGCCTGGCGCGCAAGGCGTTCGCCCGCGTCACCGCCTACGATTGCGCTATTTCGAACTATCTCGGCCGTTTCGCCGGCGGCGAATCCGGCGCGCTGGGCGACAGTTTCAGCCTGTCGCTGCCGCGCGCGCAGATGCTGCGCTACGGCGAGAATCCGCATCAGACCGGAGCGCTCTACGGAGATTTTCCAAAGATCGCCGAGCAGCTTCACGGCAAGGAGCTGTCGTTCAACAACGTCTTCGACATCAGCTCGGCGGTGAACCTGATCGCCGAGTTCCACGACTATTCCGACGCGGTGGTCGCGATTCTGAAGCACAACACGCCGTGCGGCGTTGGCGTGGGTCCGACCCTGAAAGCCGCATGGGACAAGGCCTTCGCGACCGATCCCGATTCGCCTTTCGGCGGAATCATTATCAGCAACCGCCCGTGGGACCTTGAATTCGCGCGCGCGGTGGATGAACTCTTCACCGAAGTGCTGATCGCTCCCGATTATCCGGCCGAGGTGCTCGAGTTCCTGCGCAAGAAGAAGAACCGCCGCGTGATGCGGTTCCATCCAGAGGCGCTGGATCGCTCCGAACTGGACCTCAAAAAGGTCGTCGGCGGACTGCTGGTGCAGACGCCGGATCTTGCGATCGAAGATCCGCGCGCGGCCAAGGTGGTTACGAAACGATCGCCCACGGACGCCGAGATGCGTGCGCTGGCGTTCGGAATTCGCGTCTGCAAACACGTCAAATCCAACGCGATCGCTTTTGTCGCCGAAGATCGCACGCTGGCGGTCGGCGGCGGCGCGACTTCGCGAATCGATCCGGTTTACGCGGCGCGGGAAAAAGCCGCCCGGCTCGGCGTCGGGCTGAACGGGTCGGTGCTGGTGTCGGAAGCGCTCTTTCCATTTCCAGACGGGCCGACGCTGGCCGCGGAGGCGGGCGCGACGGCGGTCGCGCAGCCCGGCGGCGCCGTGCGCGACGCGGAGGTGATCGCCGCCGCCGACAAGCTCGGGATGGCGATGGTTTTCACGGGCGTGCGCCATTTCCGCCACTAAGCGCGCGGCGTTTCAAAATCGGTTAGAATAAGCCGCGATGAAAGTCCTGGTCGTTGGCCACGGCGCGCGCGAGCACGCGCTCTGCTGGCGGTTGAGTCAAAGTCCGTCGGTGTGGGGCCTGTACTGCACCGGCGGCAATCCGGGCATCAATCAGATTGCGCGGCCGGTGCCGATTGAATCCGAGGATATCGAGGAACTCCGGCGCTTCGCGATCGCCGAGCGAATCGATCTGACGATTGTCGGACCAGAGGCGCCGCTGGCGATCGGAATCGCCGACGAATTCGCGAACGTGGGTCTCACGCTCTTCGGACCAACGCGCGAAGCGGCGCAGCTTGAATCGAGCAAGGTCTTCGCGAAGGCCGTGATGCGCGCGGCGGGCGTGCCGACCGCGGATTATGCGGTGTTCAACGACGCGGCCGCGGCTGCGCAACATGTGCGCGCGCGCGGCGGGCCGTGCGTCGTGAAGGCGGACGGCCTCGCTTTCGGCAAGGGCGTAACCGTGTGCGATGGCTCTGAACAGGCGCTCGTGGCGATCGACGACGCGATGGTCAAGCGGCGTTTTGGTCTCGCCGGCGAAGCGGTGATCGTCGAGGAGCGGCTTTCGGGCGAGGAATTATCGTTCTTCGCGTTGTGCGACGGCAAGGACGCGATTCCGCTCGGTTTCGCGCAGGACCACAAGGCGATCTACGACGGCGACCGCGGGCCAAACACCGGCGGGATGGGCGCGTATTCGCCGGTGCCGCGCTACAACGAACAATTCGCCGCGCGCGTGATGGACGAAGTCGTTCGTCCGACGCTGCATGCGATGGCCGCGAAGGGCGCGCCGTTTCGCGGCGTGCTCTTTGCCGGCCTGATGGTTGACGGCGATCAAATCAACGTTCTCGAATACAACGTGCGTTTCGGCGATCCGGAATGCGAAGCGTTGATGATGCGCTTCGACGGCGACCTTGCGGAGACTTTGCGCGCGGTCGCGCAGGGCAAGGCGCACGAAGCGGATTTCAGGCTGTCGCCGCAATCCGCGGTCACGATCGTTCTCGCCGCCCAGGGTTATCCGGGAGACTATCGCAAAGGGATGAATATCACCGGGCTGGAACGGCTCGAAGGCCCCGAACCGTCGCCTGCGAAAGTCAAATGGGCGCTGGATAAAGTGCGCATCAAGGCGTTTCACGCCGCGACCGCCGTGCGCGAGGCGATGCTGGTGACGGACGGCGGCCGCGTGCTGGCGGTGACCGCGCTGGCCGACGGTCTCGAACGCGCGGTCGCGGCGGCATACGAGGCCGCCGACATGGTGCGTTTCGAGGGCATCTACTTTCGGCGCGATATCGGACGGCGGGCGCTGGCGAGCGTGAAATGAAAGCCGCCCGACAGCGCCTCCCGGACTCGAATATTCCAAATCCGGACGAAGCGCGAATCGCGGAGGCGGTCGCGGCGATCCGCGCCGGCGAGGTGGTGGTCTGTCCCACCGAAACTTTTTACGCGCTGGCCGCTGATGCCCGTTCGGTCAAGTCGCTCGAAAGAGTTTTTGAACTTAAAGGCCGCGACGCCGCCAAGACGATCGCGCTGATCGCGGCCGATGCGAAAATGGCGTTTTCGATCGCGCGCGAGATTCCGCATCTCGCCCGGCGGCTCGCGCGGAAGTTCTGGCCCGGGCCGCTCACTCTGGTGTTGCCGGCGCGCGATGGCCTGCCGGAGGCTTTGCTCGGTCCGGACGGCGGCGTGGGCGTGCGCGTCTCGCCCGACCGGTACGCATCCGCGCTGGCGCTGGCTTTGGACGCGCCGATCACGGCGACCAGCGCGAATCTTTCGGGCGCGCCGGCGGCGGTAACGCTCGATCCGGTCCGGCAGGCGTTCGGCGGCAAAATTAAAGTGATGCTTGACGGCGGTCGGCTGCCCGGCGGCGCGCCGAGCACGCTGGTCCGCTGCCGCGCCGGCGGTTTCGATATTCTCCGCGAGGGCGCGATTTCGCGCGACGCGATCGCCGCCGCGCTTGCTGAGCAAATTTAAGCGATGGTTAAAGTTGCCCCGCGAATCGCGCCGTTCCGCGCGTTGACTTATGACGCCGATCGCGCCGGCCGGCTCGAAACGTTAATCGCGCCGCCGTACGATCTGATCGACCAGCGCCGGCAGGACGAACTGTACGCGCGCAGTCCTTACAATGTCGTTCGGCTGGAGCTGAATCGCGCGGCCGATCCATACGCATCCGCGGCGGCGGAGTTGGCCGCGTGGCGGGCGGATGGAATCCTCAAACCAGCGGCGCGGCCCGCGCTTTACCATTACACGCAAACCTTCGAGCTGGACGGACGCGGTTTGACGCGCACGGGACTGTTCGCGCGAATCCGCCTCGACGAGTTCAGCACGGGAACGATTCTGCCGCACGAACGAACCTTTCCGAAGGCGAAAGAGGATCGCTTGCGCCTGCTTGAGGCCACGCGCGCGAATCTGAGTCCGATCTTCGGTTTGTATCCCGCTGGCGACGGCGCGCTCGCCAATTTGCTCGACGAGACCGCGCGGCGCATGCCGGATTTCGCCGCGCGCGACGATCTTGGCGTGCGGAACGAAGTCCGGGCGATCGCTGACGCGGGCGCGATCGGCATTATTCAAAAAGCGCTCGCCGACGCCCGGATTCTGATTGCCGACGGGCATCATCGCTACGAGACCGCGCTTGAATACCGGCGCCGCCGGCGTGCGGCGGAACCCGGTACGGCGGATGCGCGCGGATTCGACTACGTGATGATTGCGCTGGTCAGATTCGACGATCCCGGACTGGTGATTTTGCCAACGCATCGCGTGGCCCGCCGCCTCGATGCCGTAGCGGCCGGCGCCTTCGACGAGCGCGCGGGCGCGGCCTTCGCGGTCGAGAAAATCACGCACGCGGATGCGCTGCGCGCGGCCGTTGCTGAAGCGGGCCGCGGCGCGCTCGGCGTCGCGCTGAAGGGCGGCGGGTTTCGGCTGATTCGTTTGCGCGATCGGGCGGCGTTGAACGCCGCGCTGCCGGATTCACCGCCGCCGGTGCGCGAACTCGACGTAGCGATTCTTCACGCGCTGGTGTTCGATCGGATCTTCGGACTCAAGCCGGACGCGATTCGCGCGGGCGGAAATCTCGAATATACGATCGACGCGAAAGGCGCGCTCGCCGCGGTGGATTCGGGCGCGGCGGACGGCGCGTTTCTGATGGCGCCGCCAACCGTCGCGGACGTTGAAAAAGTCTGCGCGTCCGGCGCGACGATGCCCGAGAAATCCACCTACTTTCATCCCAAGCTCGCCACCGGGCTGCTGATCAATCCGCTCGACGACGGCGATATCGGCGGCGCGTGAGCGGACCGCGGCGCGTGACGACCCTGCTGCTGGTCCGGCATGGCGAAACCGTCGGAAATTCGCGGGTTCGCTATTTCGGCCGCACCGATCTGGAATTGTCGGCGCTGGGGCGCGCGCAGATGGCGGCGGCGCGCGAGTGGATCGGCCGGCGCTTCGCCGGGGCGAGAATCGCGCCGGTGATGAGCAGTCCGATGCGGCGTGCGCGCGAAAGCGCGGCAATCATCGCCGGAAATCCTGCGCCGATCGAAATTCAACAATTCGTTGAAGTTGATTTCGGCCGTTTTGAAGGACTGACCGCCGAGGAAATCGCGGCGCGCTTTCCCGAGGATTTCGCGCGTTGGAACCGCGACCGTCTCGATCCCGCTTTTACCTACCCCAGCGGCGAGAGCCGTGCGGCTTTCACGGCGCGAGTGCGAGAGGGCATCCGCGCGATGCTTGCGGCGATCGACGAATCGCCGAACCAATCGGACAACGGTTTTGCGCTGCTCGTGGCGCATCGCGGCGTAATTCGGATCGTTACGGAGACGCTGGCGGGCGCAACCCCGGCGATCGAACTTGGATCGCTCCAGGCGCTGGCGCGTGACGGCGCCGATCGCTGGCGCGCGACGATGCTTGACGCTACCGAATATCTGCGCGGACTCGCTTAAACGCTTCGGCGTACTCTGGCAATTATACGGCCGCGCCGGCTGCGCCGGCAGCCAGCGCCCGCATCACTTCGGCGACAGTCGTCAAATCGACGCCCTCGGCCGCCCATCGTTCGCGATAGCCGGGTCCGTCAGCGCCGATATCCGCGGTCGCATCGGCGACCAGATGGATCCGGCATCCCAGCGCCCGCAGACCGCGAATCGCGTCGTTAACGCAGACTTCGGTATAGACGCCATAGATGACGACGTCGGGACGATCGCGCAGCAGTTCGCGCAGGATCGCGGCGGTGTTGGAATTGCCCGCGAACGCGTCGAACGCCTGCTTTTCGATCACCAGTTCGCCGCGATGCGCCACGGCCGCGGCAAGTTCGTCTGGGCGAAGTTGCCGCGCGAGGACGAAGAGCGGGTCAAGCGGCGCGGTCTCGTCGATTTTCAACTGGCCCGGCGTGCCGCTCATACAGTGGTCGGGATAGGCGCCGCCATTGCGCTCGAGTTCGAGGTCGCCGGAGCGATGGCTATCGGTGGTGGCGAAAATTCTAATTTGAAATCGCCGCGCCAGCGTTGTCATCGCGGCCAGCGCCGGGATGATCCGTTCCGATCCCGCGATGTGCAAACTACCGCCGGGCAGCAGAAAATCGCGCTGCGTATCGACGTCGTAAAAAAGCGTGGTTTCAGGGCGCATCGCAAAGCCTCCCGCCGTCGCGCGAGCCTGGTGTGGTGTCCCGCAAATAACTTCCACCTGATGCCTTGTCAGTTCGGCACGCAAGCCGCCCACCGCGGAGCGACAGGGGCGCAAGGGATGGATTGCCGGGTCTGGACCCGGCAATGACGCACAGAGTTCCTGCTATTTCGGCGGTCGTGTCCAAGCGTTCTGAGATTGCCGGATCCATGTCCGGCAATGACGAACAGCGTTGGTCATGCCCGGACTTGATCCGGGCATCCACGCCGAGCGCAAGATCGACGCGGAGCGCAAACTTGTTCAGAGGACGCCGCACTAGCCTTTGATTACGGCGAACGGTTTAAGCCGCGCAACCCGCCGGCTCACGCCCGCGCCTTCCATCACCGCGACCACGTCGGCGACGTCCTTGTATGCAGCGGGCATCTCTTCCGCGACGGTGGCGCGTCCCTGATAGCGAATCGTAACGCCCGCGGCCCGCAGTTCAGCGATCAAATCGCGGCCGCGCGCTTCCTTCTTCGCCCGCGCCCGGCTCATCACGCGGCCTGCGCCATGACAGGTCGAGCCGAAGGTTTCGCGCATCGCGCCTTCGGCGCCAATCAGCACGTATGAATAGCGGCCCATATCGCCGGGGATCAGCACCGGCTGTCCAATCGCGCGCACCGCGTCGGGCAGGGCGGGATGGCCGGGGGCGAAGGCGCGGGTGGCGCCCTTGCGATGCACGCATAGGCGCCGGCGGCGGCCTGCGACAACGTGATCCTCGAATTTCGCGATATTGTGGCAGACGTCATAAACCAGCGTCATGCCCAAATCGCGCTCGCTGATCCCGAGCGTTTCCATAAAAACCCGGCGCGTCAGATGGGTCATCATCTGGCGATTGCACCAGGCGAAATTCGCCGCCGAGGCCATCGCGGCCAGATACGCCTGGCCTTCAGGCGAAAGAATCGGAGCGCAGGCGAGCTGCCGATCCGGCAGTTTGATCGCGTAGCGCTCCATCGCCTTGCCGATCGTTCGCAGATAGTCGTCGCAGGTCTGATGGCCCAATCCGCGCGAGCCGGAATGAATGATCACCGTAACGGCGTCGTGGCCCAAGCCGAGACGTTCCGCCTCGGCGGGCAGGAAGATTTGATCGACCCGGCCCAGCTCCAGGAAGTGATTGCCGGAGCCAAGCGTGCCGAGCTGCCGCCGTCCGCGCGCGTACGCCTCGGCGCTGACCGCGTCCGGATTCGCCATCGCGAGGCGGCCGTTTTCTTCCGTATGGTCGATATCGGCGCGTGTGGCGTAACCTTGGCGCAGCGCCCAATCGGCGCCGTCGCGCACCAACCGGCGCATTTCCGACAGATCGAGCGTCGGAATGGCGCCCTCCGAGCCGACGCCGGCTGGAATCGTTGCGAAGAGCGCATCGGCCAAGGCGTCCGCGCGATCCGCAACCGTGGAGTAGGGCAGGTTGGTGCGCAGCAGGCGCACGCCGCAGTTGATGTCGTAGCCGACTCCGCCCGGCGATATGACGCCTTCTTCCGCGTCGGTCGCGGCGACGCCGCCGATCGGAAAACCGTAGCCCCAGTGAATATCCGGCATCGCCAGCGAATAGCCGGCGATGCCCGGCAGATGGGCGACGTTGGCGACCTGTTCGAGACAGGGATCGTCGCGGATATCGTCGATTATCCGCCGGCTGGCGTAGATCCGCCCCGGCACGCGCATCCCGCCGATGCGCGGAATCTCCCAGAGAAATTCGTTGACCTGCTTAAGCTCCATGGTCGCCGGTCCCTGCGCCAATTAGCGTAGCCTTGCGAGCGCGCGGCATGGAACGGCGGACTTGGGATTGGATCAGGCGTCGAAAATCACGACCGCGCGCCATCCGGAGGGCGTCCGTTCGACGGCCAATCGATGATAGGTGACGGCCTTGAGCTCCTCGTGCAACCGGTGGCGCGATCGATCGAATGGTTCGCCGATCAGTTCGGCCTCGATTCCTCCTGAAATCGCGATCACGTTCGCGTCGCGCCAAAGGAACGCATCGATCAGGAACAGATTCAGCGCGGCCGAGAGTGCGTCGTGCATCAGGTCCGCGTCGTCGTCGGCAAATACCGTCAGCTTTCGGCATTCGCGATCTCTGATGTTGTCGGTCTCGTACATTATCCGGCCCAGCGCGACGATCGCTTCGGCGAACAATTCTTCACGGGTCGCGGCGAGAACTTCAATTCCGACGTCGCCGGTATGTTCGATTTCGCGGGTTGCGGCATTGCGCGGCATCGTGACCGCCGGTGGCGTCAATAGAGATTCGCGCGGCTCAGAAATGTTCCGGTTCGGACTCGCGCCGGTTATCCCGTTCAAGCTGCACGGTCATGTGCCGGATGTTGAATTTCCGTTCCAGCACGTCGGCCATGTCGCAGAGCACGCGGTCGTGGTCGGCTTGGCGCAGGATTACGGCGTGGGCCGAAAGCGCCAACTCGTTCGGCGTGAGGCACCAGACGTGAAGGTCGTGCAGTTCCTCGGCGCCGTTGACCGCAAGGAGATCGCGGCGCAGCTCCTCGAGATCGATATGCGCCGGCACCGATTCCATCAATATGTCCACGCCGTCGCGCACCAGACCCCACGATCCGTATACGATCAATCCGCCAATCAGGATGCTGACGGTGGGATCGGCGATCCGCGAGCCGGTAAAATATGCGATTGCGCCGGCCGAGAGCACGCCGGCCGATCCCAGCAAATCGGAGAGCACGTGGATGAAAACGGCCCGCACCGCAAGGCCCGACTTCCCGTCGCCACGGTTTCCGCCAGCGGTCATCCAGGCTGAAAACGCGTTAATCCCGATTCCGGCGCACGCGATCGCCATCATCAAAGGAGCGTGCACCGCGGGTGGATTGCGAATCCGTTCGACCGCCTCGATCCACACGAAAATCACGATCGCCCACAGGAGCAGGCCGTTCAGCAGCGCGCCGAGAATTTCGGCGCGAAGGTAGCCGAAGGTCTTCGCGGCGCTGGCCGGGCGGCCCGAAATCCACAGCGTGAACAGCGCCAGGCAGAGCGCGGCGATATCGGTCAGGATATGCACCGCGTCGGTCATCAGCGCGAGACTGTTGGCGTACCATCCGCCGACCAGTTCAACCGCGAAAAATACAGCGGTTACGCCGAGCACGATGCGCAGCCGGCGCCTGTCGCCCGCGAGCCCCTGGGTATGATCGATCCCTTCCATCGTTTTCAGAACCGGCTCCGCGGAGTTGAAAGCCGCCGCAGGCCGGAGCGGCTTGGGCCGCGCCTCAATCGTACTCGACCAGCGCGGCGCAGGGCGCCGGATCAAGCCGGGCGCGTCCGCCGAGGGATTTCAGCTCGATCACGAATGCGCAGCCGACCACCTCGCTGCCCAACCGATTCACCAGCCGGATCGCGGCCATCGCGGTGCCGCCCGTGGCGAGCAGATCGTCAACGATCAGGACGCGGCGATGACCCGCGAGTCCGTCCTCATGCATCTGCAAGGTCGCGTTGCCGTATTCCAGTTCGTAAGTCTCGTCGATCGTGCGAAAGGGCAGCTTGCCGGGTTTGCGCGCGATCGTCAGGCCGACTCCCAATCGGTATGCGACGGGCGCGCCGATAATAAAGCCGCGCGATTCGATGCCGAGCACCAAATCGACGCGGCCGAGCCACGGCTCGGCGATCTGATCGACGATGGCGGCCAGTCCGCGCGCATCGGCGATAAGCGGAGTGATGTCCCGAAACAGGATTCCGGGTTTGGGGAAGTCGGGAATGTCACGAATCAGTTGTTTGATTTCTTCGAGTTTCATGCGCGAAACGCGCACTTCCGTTCCAAAGCGCGCCCGCAGAGCATACTAGTCGGCGCTCGCGCGGGCAAAGCTGATGCCTGCGGATCGGTTCGGATCGGGCAAAAACGCCATCGGATTTTCGGCCTCGTTATGATAGCGCACTTCGAAATGAAGGTTCGGTCCGGTGGCGCGGCCGGTCTCGCCAATTTCAGCGATCACCTGACCGCGCTCGATCATCTGTCCGTCGCGCACGAAATTGCGTTCGTTGTGCGCATAAACGGTCGTATAGCCGCCGCTGTGCTGAAGAATCACGACATTGCCGTAGCCGCGCAGGCGCCCTGAATAGATCACCGCGCCGGAACCGGCTGCGCGCACCGGAGTTCCCTCGGGCGCCGCGATATCGACGCCCTCGTGCATCGTTCCGTGACGCATCCCGAATGGCGACGATAGCGTTCCCGCCGCGACCGGCCACGCAAACTCGCGCGGACCGCGCGGCACGCCGTTCCACGGATTCGTCCCTGCGAAAGCGTTGCCATACGCATAACGGCCGGCGTAGCCGCTTGACGGTATCGTCAGTCTTTCGCCGACCCGAAGATCTCGCGGATCCGGAATCTGGTTGGCTCGCGCCAGACTCTCCACGCTGACGCCGTATGCTTGCGCGATCCGGTAGAGCGTATCGCCCGGCCGAACAACGTGAATCGTCGCTCCGCGCGATTCATAGGAATGATAGGAGGGGCTGAAGGCGGCGGTTGGCGCGGGCGCCTGCGCCGCGCATCCCGAAATTGCGCACGCCGCCGCAAGCGCGATCTTTAATTGAAATTTCCGGAATGAACCGTTCGATCCGCGTCGATGCGCCACGTCATCACCGCTCCTCCGCCCGCCCGTCTGGGCGCGCCGCAAATCGGAACTATTCGCCGAAGCCGTATTTGCCGGTCATCTTCACGAAACGGCACTCGCCAAAATATTCTTCCCGCCATGCGCCGCCAATCCGGCTGATGCGCACGAGAGTCTGGAGTTCGTCCTCGCCGATCGGCGCGATCAGCCGGCCCGCGGGCGAGAGCTGATCGAGCAACGGCCGCGGAATTCCGGGCATCGCCGCGGTGACAACGATCGCATTGTATGGGGCTCGCTCCGGCCATCCGTCGGAACCGTCGCCAAATCGCAGTTCGACGTTGTCGATTTGTTGCGCGGCCAAAATGACGCGGGCGCGCTGATGAAGCCCCGCGATCGTTTCGACGGAATAGACCCGCGCGCAAAGCCGCGCCAGCACGGCGGTCTGGTAGCCGGAGCCGGTGCCGATTTCGAGCACGCGCTCGCCCCCGGCCAGCGCCGCGACTTCGCAAATCAACGCGACCATATAGGGTTGGGAAATCGTCTGCTCCGAACCGATCGGAAGCGGGCCGTCGTCGTAGGCGTGTTCCGCGAATTCAGGCGCGATGAAGCGGTCGCGCCTGACCGCGCGCATCGCATCGAGCACGCGCGCGTCATTGATGCCGCGCCGTTCGAGCTGCTCCAGCACCATCCGTTCGCGCGCCGCGTTCAAATCCATGGCCGCATCACCACGCCGCCTGACTTATCCACAACATAAGCATAACCGCTTGTCGAGCCTGCGGATACCTGTTGATAGCGGCGTCGCGAAGGATCGGAAATCCGTTCAGGATGGTAAATAACGAGCCAAAATACGGTCAACGATCGCCGGCGCCGAGCCGAGATAATTGCTCGGATCGAGCAGTCGATCGAGCGCGGCGCGATCGAAATGGCGCGCGATTTCCGCGTCCGCTTCCAGCACGTCGAGCAGCGGCCGTCTCTCGTCCAGCGCCTGACGGCACCGCGCCGTCACCAGACGATGAGCATTCTCACGTCCTAAATACGGCGCGAGCCCCATCATCACCGCTTCCGCCATGATTAGCCCGCCGTTCGCCGCGAGATTGGCGCGCATCCGCGCCGGATCGACCGTCAAGCCGGCGATCATCGTGCGGCTATGCGCGAGCGCTCCCGACGCCAGCAGAAAGATCTCCGGAAGGGCGGCCCATTCGATTTGCCACGCGCCGCTTGGACGTTCGTGATCGGCGACCATCGCTTCGAGCAAGGCGGAGGCTTGATTCCGCACGAGGGCCGCGCACGCGACGACAAAATCACACGCGACCGGATTGCGTTTTTGCGGCATCGTGCTGCTCGATCCGCGTCCGGGAGCGTAGGGTTCGAATACTTCGGCGACTTCGGTCTGCATCAGCAGCTTGACGTCGGTGGCGATCTTGGCGAGCGTGCCCGCGGCCATCGCCAGCCAGCATCCGGTCTCGGCGATGCGATCGCGATGGCTGTGCCAGGCGACTTCGGCCGAGTTCAGCCCAAGCTGCGACATCAAGGCCGTCGCGACTTCCGGACCGCGCGCGCCGATCGCGGCGAAGGTTCCGACCGCGCCGCCGAATTGGCCCACCAGCACCCGCGGACGGATTTCGGCGAGGCGCGCGCAATGCCGTTCGATCGCGTCGAGCCATCCCGCGGCCTTGAAACCGAAACTGATCGGCGCCGCCTGTTGCAGATTGGTCCGTCCGGCCATCGGCGTGTCACGATAACGCCGCGCCAAATCCGCAAGCGCGGCGGCGATCGCCGCGAGGTCGTCGGATAACAACGCGAGGCCGTCGCGCATCTGCAGGACTGTCGCGGTATCCGCGATATCCTGCGTGGTCGCGCCCCAGTGGCAGTATTGGCCGAAATCGCCGGCGCATCGCGCGGCCAGCTGATCGACCACCGGCGCGATCGGCGCTCCGACCGTCTCGGTGCGTTCGCGCAAGGCGGGTAAATCGAAATTGGCCGCCACGGCTTGCCGTGCGATTTCCTCCGCCGCGGCGATCGGAATCAGGCCGAGGCGCGCCTCGGCCTGCGCGAGCGCCGCCTCGATATCGAGATAGCGCTGCAAGCGAGCTTCGTCGGCAAAAACAGCGCGCATCGCGGAGGTGCTGTAAAGATTTCCCAGCAATATGGAGTCCATCGCAGTCGCCGCCATGATCGCCGCCTCCCGAGCCGGACTTCCGAACGTTGACCGGACCGATCGGCCAACCGTCGCCGAGCATAGCATCGCGCCAGTCAACCGTTGTCCGATAAATTTCGACGCCTTGCGCGATTCGGACATTCTTCACGCCGCCGGCTAATGATCGATTAAGCCAAGCAATCATTTTCTTTTGTCGGTCGTTTCGGGTTATATTCGGGCCGCGCCAAGATCGAGCCCGGCGGTGTCATCGCGGATGTCCGGACTTGCCGCTCGAGCGAGCGCCGATTCGACCAATTTTCGGGGTGGAGACGAACTTAGATGGCTGAAACGAATCACAAGGAAGAAACGTTCCGCGTTGGGGAGACGGAACTGCGCGTAATCAAAGGCGGGCAGGGCAAGCCGTTGCTGGTGCTTCACGGCGAACTGGGTTTTCCAGGATGGCTGCAATGGCTGGATGCGTTGGCGAAGAAGCGCACGATCTGGATTCCGTTGCATCCGGGCTTCGGCAAGACCCCGATGGCGAGCTGGATCATGAACGTGCGTGATCTCGGCGCCTTCTATTCCCGGTTTATTCGTGAACAGAAGCTCGCTCCGGTCGACGTTATCGGATTTTCGCTCGGCGGATGGCTC
This sequence comes from Deltaproteobacteria bacterium, assembly GCA_021780225.1. GTDB lineage: Bacteria > Desulfobacterota > Binatia > Binatales > Binataceae > JADMIL01. Next base: position 25,387 of record JAJXZF010000097.1, read on the forward strand.
GCGGCTGAGATGGCGGTCGCGAACAGCGCCCAGTTCGGCAAGATGGTTCTGGTCGGCGCGGCCGGGCTTAAGCCGCCAGCCGGCGAAATTATGGATATGTTCACGATGACCGCGCGCGGCTATCTCAACGCCAATGTTGTTGATTCCCGCACCAATCCCGAATTCGCAAAGCTCTTCGGCGGCGAGCAGACCCCCGAGCAGTTCGAGGCGTGGGAAGACGCGCGCGCCGAAACCGCTCGTATCGCGTGGGCGCCGTATATGTACACCCAGAGCATGCCCGAGCTGCTGGCCAACGTATCGGGCCTGCCGACGCTGATTCTGTGGGGCAAACAGGACGCGGTCACGCCGCTCAGCGCGGGCGAGCTGTATCATCAGAAAATCGCCGGCTCCAAGCTGACGACCTTCGACAATTGCGGCCACATGCCGGCGGTCGAAAAGCCGGCGGATTTCATCAAGGCGATCGAAAGTTTTCTGGGCTGATTAATTTCGGAGGTCCGGCCGTGCACATAATGTGGTTCACCGAACGCGCCTATCATTACCTGCCCGAAGAGGAGGTTCTGAAGCGGCGCAGTTTCTTCGGCGTGCCCAACTCTTTTTTCGATGCGGAAAAAGGCTCGCAGCTCCTCAACCAATATCTCGACGAAAAAATCTATTCGGACGAGCTTGGATTCGACGGCGTGATGCTGAACGAGCATCACGGCACCCCGTTCTGCATGGGCGCGGTGATGGACGTCGAGGCGGCGGTGCTCGCGCGCGCCACCAGGCGGGTGCGGATCGTGCTGCTCGGAAATCCGATTCCGACGGTCGCGAATCCGCTCCGGCTGGCCGAAGAGCTGGCGATGATCGACATGATCTCGGGCGGACGGCTGGTGCCCGGATGGGTGCGCGGCGCGGGCAGCGAACAGCTCGCCAACAACGCCAATCCCGCCTACAACCGTGAATATTTCGACGAGGCGCACGACCTGATTCTGGCCGCATGGACACGGCCCGGCCCGTTCCGATGGGAGAGCAAGCACTTCCATTTCCGCTTCGTGAATCCGTGGGTGCTGCCGCTGCAGAAGCCGCATCCGCCGATCTGGATCCCCGGCTTGATCAGTCCCGAGACGGTCAAATGGTGCGCGGCGCACAAGTATCCCTATGTGGCGCTCGCCACGATGCTCAAGCCGACGCTGGAGATGTGGGACCTGTACACCGCCGAAGCGGCGGCGCACGGCTATCAGGCGGGACCGGAGAACTTCGGTTATTTGCAACCGATTTTCGTCCATGAAACCGAGGAAAAGGCCGACGAGCTGGGCCGGAACTTCCTGTTCGGCGGCGGCTTCGCCAACTTCGCCCGGCCCGAGTGGATGTTTCCGCCGGGGTACAATTCGAAGGAAGCGACCCGCCGGCTCGCGAGCCTCTATGCCAATCCGAATCTGCCCGGCAAGACCCTTGTGCCGCAGCATCTCCATTCGATGAACGATATCGCGGCGATAAAAAAGGCGGTTTACGACAACTATGACACCGCCAAGGAGTCGTTGCAGATAATCACCGGCACGCCGAAATCGGTGATGCCGAAACTGCGCAAGGTTCTGGAAGTGCTCAGGCCGGGGATTTTCTCGTTCTGGCTCGACGGTCCGGCGCCGCGCGCCGATCGGATGACGTGCCTGAAATTGCTGGGCGCCGAAGTGCTGCCGGCGGTGCGCGAAATCGGCAAGGAACTCGGACTTGCCGATCCGTTTCAGGTCGCGCCCGGGTCGCGTCCGCTCGCGGCCAGCGGACGGCCCGAAAGAGTCGGCTCGCCGGAGGCGTTGGCGGCGGGATAAGGATTTAGCACGACGCGCGCCTGCGGTTTTGTTTCGCTCGAAAGTAGCGCGTTTGATAATGCTTGAAGCTAAGGTCTAATGAATCAACCGCCGCGGTGTGAAGTTCGGGCTTTTGACGCGGCCAAGATTTTTCGGGAGGTCTTGATATGCACATTATGTTTTTCACCGAGCGGGCGTACCACGCCGTGCCGGAAGACGAAGTCCTGAAGATCCGCAGTTTCTTCGGCGTGTCGAACAAATTCTTCGACGCGCAGAAAGGCTCGCAGCTTCTCAACGAGTATATCGACGAGAAGATCATGTGCGACGAAATGGGCTTCGACGGCCTGATGCTGAATGAGCATCACGGCACCCCGTTCTGCATGGGCGCGGTGATGGACGTCGAGGCGGCGGTGCTCGCACGCGCCACCAAGCGCGCCAAAATCGTGTTGCTCGGAAATCCGATTCCGACGGTCGCGAATCCGCTCCGGCTGGCCGAAGAGCTGGCGATGATCGACATGATCTCGGGCGGACGGCTGGTGCCCGGATGGGTGCGCGGCGCAGGCAGCGAACAGCTCGCCAACAACGCCAATCCCGCCTACAACCGCGAGTATTTCGATGAAGCGCACGACCTGATTCTGGCGGCGTGGACGCGTCCCGGTCCGTTCCGATGGGAAGGCAAGCATTTCCACTACCGTTTCGTGAATCCGTGGGTGCTGCCGCTGCAGAAGCCGCATCCGCCGATCTGGATCCCCGGCTTGATCAGTCCTGAGACGGTCAAATGGTGCGCGCACCATCGCTACCCATACGTCGCGCTGGCGACGCTGCTCAAGCCGACGCTCGAGATGTTCAACATGTACGCGAAGATCGCGGGCGATCTCGGCTATCAGGCCGGGCCCGAGAATTTCGGCTATCTGCAGCCGGTCTTCTGCGCCGACACCGAGGAGAAGGCCGAGGAACTCGGCAAGAACTTCCTGTTCGGCGGCGGCTTCTCGCACTTCGCGCGGCCGGAATGGATGTTCCCGCCGGGATACAACTCCAAGGAAGCGACCCGCCGGCTCGCGGCGCAGGCGGCGAATCCGAATCTGCCCGGCCACGGCCTGATCGACCACGATCCGACAAGCGACGCCGAACTGCAGTCGCTGAAGAAGGCGCTCTACGGCACCTATCCGGAATGGCTGCGGCAGTCGCAGATGATCACGGGCACGCCGAAGACGATCGTTCCGAAACTGCGCCATGTGCTGGAAGTGCTGCGTCCAGGAATCTTCTCGTTCTGGCTCGACGGCCCGGCGCCGCTCAAGGATCGCCGCCGTTGCGTCGAATTGCTGGGCAAGGAAGTGTTGCCGCAGTTGCGCGAAATCGGCAAGGAACTGGGCCTCTCGGACCCGTTCGAGGTCAAGCCCGGCTCGCGCAAGCTTTCCAACGGCAAGGCCGAAGCCGTCGGACGGGCCGACCTGATCGCTGAATCGACGATGGGCGCATAACGCCTGCTGAGTGGATTGCATAACGGCGGGTGGCGTGACGGCGCGCCGCCCGCCGTTTTTTCTCCATACGGCTTGAATTGCGGCGAGCGCTTGAGCCGTTGCGGAAGCTTGATTAACGTCGGGCAATATGGGGCGGCGGAGAGGCAGGCGGAGCTTCCCGGAATTCCTGCGGCTCGGATTCGATGGTTTTTCTTCAGACGACTGACGATCTTGGTTTCAAGTTGGAATTGGCCGAGCGGCCCGCTCGCATCGTCTCGCTGGTGCCGAGTTGGACGGAGACGCTGTTCGCCTTTGGCGCCGGCGGCGAAATCGCCGGCCTGACGCGATTTTGCGTCGAACCGGCGGATCGCGTCGCCGGCGTGCCGAAAATCGGCGGCACTAAAAATCCCGACATCAAAGCGATCGTCGATCTCAGGCCGGATATCGTAATCGCCAACGCGGAGGAAAACCGGCGCGAGGATATCGAGAAGCTGCGCGCCGCGGGAGTCGCGGTCTTCACGACCTACTCGCGCACGGTGGCGTCCGCGGTCGAGGCGATCCTCAAACTCGGCCAGGTCGTCGGACGGCCGGCCGAGGCCGACGCGATCGCGCGCGACGTGGTGCGCGAAGTAAGCGTAATCGAAACCGGACTGGGGGTTTGGAACCGCCTGCGCTTCAGAGTGTTCTGCCCGATCTGGAAAAACCCCTGGATGGCCTTTAACGCCGATACTTACGCTCATGACGTTTTGCGGATGCTCGGCTTCAACAATATTTTCGCGTCGGCGGGCGAGCGTTATCCGCGCGTGACGCTCGACGAAACGCTCGCGCTGCGGCCTGATTTCGTGCTGTTGCCGAATGAGCCATACGAATTCAGCCAGAAGGACGCCGACGAATTGAAGCCGCTGCTGCCGCCGGCGCTGAGCCGCCGCGTCGTTCTGATCGACGGGCGCGACCTGCATTGGTACGGAACGCACATGACGCTCGGCTTCAGGCGGCTGGCGGCGCTGCTGGCGCGCGTGCGCGCCGCGACGGTTTGATTCGCGTCCCGTTTGCCGAACGGCGCGGCGACCGACTAATTAGTAGACATACCGGAAGTTCGGCATCGGCGACCCCGCCGGCTCCGAATGCCGCTTTCCACGCAAAGGGAGAAACCAGGATGGCCGCAGTCGCTCCGCTCACGGGTATCAAACTGATCGATCTCACCAAGCTCGCGCCGGGACCTCATTGCACGATGATTCTTGGCGACCTCGGCGCCGACATTATCAAGGTCGAAGAACCCGGCGCGCCGACCGGGCGGCGCGCGGAGCAGGGCGGCGCGACCGGCAAAGTGCGGCGGGTCGAGGGCTTTGGATCGGTTCCGACCAACGCGCTCGCGCGCAACAAGAAATCGATCGGCATCAATCTGAAAAGCCCGATCGGCAAGGAAATCTATCTGCGGCTCGCCCGCGACGCAGACGTGATCGTCGAAGAGTTCCGGCCCGGCGTGGCGAAGCGGCTGGGAATCGATTACGAAACGCTCAAGGCCGGCAATCCGAAGCTGATCTATTGCGCCGTGACGGGCTTCGGCCAGACCGGGCCGTACAAGGATCAGGTCGGCCACGACCTGAATTATATCGCGACATCCGGCGCGCTCTCGCTGATCGGCCGCAAGGATCAGCCGCCGACGATTCCCCTGAATCTGCTCGCCGACTACGCCGGCGGCGGCCTGCACGCGGCGATCGGCGTGCTGGCGGCGCTGGTCGCGCGGAATCAGACCGGCCGGGGGCAGTACGTCGATATCGCGATGCTCGACGGCACGATGCTGCTGATCGCGCAGGCGCTGTCGACCTATTTCACCAACGGCAAGCTTTCCAAGCGCGGCTTCACTTCCACCGACGGCGCGGCGCCTTACTACAATTTGTACGCAACGAAGGACGACAAATACATCACGATCGGATCGGTCGAGCCGTGGTTCTACGCCAACCTGTGCCGCGCGCTCGGCTGCGAACAGTACATCACGGACCAGCACAACCATCAGAAATGGACCGAGATGCTCGAGCATTTCGCCCGCGTCTTCAAGACGCGCACGCGCGATGAATGGTTCGAGTATCTGTCCAAGTCCGATATCTGCGTGGGCCGGATGCTTACGCTCGACGAACTTGCCGACGAGCCGCAGATTCGCGCCCGCAACATGATCGTCGAGGTTGAAACGCCGGCCGGCGAGAAGGTCAAGCAGGTGGGCATTTCAGTCAAACTGTCGGAAACGCCCGGTTCGATCCGGTCGCTCGCGCCCAGGCTGGGGCAGCATACCGAGGAGATTCTCGGCGGACTTGGCTACGGCGCCGCGGATATCGAACGCTGGCGCGCCGAGGGCGCGATCAAATAGGCCGCGGCGAATCCGACAACCGTGGTCGAAGCGCGGCGGCGCGCGAAACATGGAGGATGATGATGGCGGACGATCGGCAGAGCGCGATGTTCATGGAAGGGCCGTACGAACCGCTGATGATCGAGCGGGCGGAGGGTCCGTGGCTCTATGCGAACGACGGAATGCGGATTCTCGATGCGGCGGCCGGCGCGGTTGTCGTAAACGTCGGCCAGGGACGCGAAGAGATTGCGCGTCTGATGGCTGAAGAGGCCGCGAAAATCAATTATGTCGTTCCGATCTGGAACACGCCCGCCCGCGAGCGGCTGTGCGCGCGCCTGGCGCGATGGACGCCGCCGGGCCTGAACCGTTTCTTTTTCACCAGCGGCGGCTCGGAGGCAGTCGAAGCCGCAATCAAATTCGCCTTGATGTACCAGAAGGTGAAGGGCCGGACGGGCCGCACGAAAATCATCTCGCGCTGGACTTCGTACCACGGCAATACCCTTGCGTCGCTCTCGGTCGGAGGAAACCTCAACCGCCGCAAAGACTACGAACCAGTCCTTTTCGATTGGCCGCACATTCCGCCATCGTTCTGCTACCGATGCCCGTGGGGGAAGACGTATCCGGGATGCGGTCTCGACTGCGCCGAGGCGCTGGAGGCCGAAATCGAACGGCACGGCGCCGATTCGATCGCGGCGTTCATCGCCGAGCCCATGATGGGCGCGACGGGCGGCGCCGTTCCGCCGGTAAAGGAATATTGGCCGCGAATCGCCGAAATTTGCCGGAAGCATCAAATTCTGCTGATTGCGGACGAAGTGATGACCGGCTTCGGCCGCACCGGACGGCGTTTCGCGGTTGAGCACTGGAACGTGGCTCCCGATGTGCTCGTCGGCGGTAAAGGGCTGACCGGCGGTTACATGCCGATGGGCATGATCGCCGTGGGCGAAAATCTTGTCGCCGAATGCGAAAAGCTGCACGCGGACTTCATGTTTTACACCTATAGCTGCCATCCGCTGGCCTGCGCCGTCGCGGACAAGGTGCTCGAAATCATGGAGCGCGAACGTCTGGTCGAGCATGCGGCCGAAATCGGCGCCCAGCTCGGCGCGCAACTCAAAGAGAATCTGTCGGGCCATCCGATGGTCGGCGACATTCGCGGTACGGGTCTGTTCTGGGGCGTCGAGTTGGTGCGCGATCGCGCATCGCGGACGCCTTACGCTCCGTCGCGGAAGGTCACGTCGCAGGTGATTGGCGCGGCGCTCAAGCACGGACTGTTCGTGTATCCGACGGTTGGGATGGCGGGACAAGCCGGCGGCGACGGCGTGATGGTCACGCCGCCATTCGCGATCGGCGACGCCGAGGTGGACTTTATCGTGCGGAATCTGCGGACCGCGCTCGACGAGACGCATCCGCGGGCGCAGTGAAGGATTCAGGCGCGATCGAATCGGAAATGCAGCCGAAAAAATTTCCTCGATTTTTTCGCTGTGAGTTGCGATAGCCCTATAACTTGCGGCGCGGGTCGGATAGATTTTTCATCAACGTTTCGGGCGCAAATGGGGCGGCGATGGCTGACATAATCGGTCCGACTTCGCATTTTTTCTACTCGCAGCGGCTTAAACTGCATTACGTCGATTGGGGCAATCATCATCTGCCCTTGGCGATATTGGTGCACGGCGGCCGCGACCATTCCCGGAACTGGGATTTCGTCGCGCTCGATTTGCGCCGGCATTTTCATATCGTCGTACCGGATCTGCGCGGCCACGGGGATTCGGACTGGGCGATCGGCGGAGCCTATTCGATCACCGATCACGTGCTCGATCTGGGTCAGTTGATGAAGGCGCTCGATCCCAAAGGCCCTGTGACGCTGATTGGGCATTCGCTGGGCGCCGGAGTGGTGTTGCAGCGCGCGGGCGTATTTCCGGAGGCCGTCAAGGCGATCGTCGCAATCGAGGGTCTGGGGCCGCCGGGCGCGATGATCCGCGAAACTCCGGCGCACGAGCGGATGGAGCACTGGGTCACCGATATGCTCGCGTTGGCGCAGCGCAAGCCGCGCGAGTACCAGACGATCGAGCAGGCGATGGAGCGCATGCGCGAGGCGAATCCGCATCTGAGCGCGGAGATGGCGCGCCATCTCACGATTTACAGCGTCAGGCGCAACGAAAACGGCACCTTTTCGTGGAAATACGATAATTATACCCGCGCCACGTCGCCGTATTTGTTCAATTTGAAAGACGCGATGGAGATCTGGTCGCGAATCCGATGCCCGGCGCTGCTGGTGCGCGGCGATTCGTCATGGGCGGGCGATTGGGAGCGCGACGGACGGCTTGAAGCGTTCCGCACGGCGGAACTGGTAACGATCAAAAACGCCGGCCACTGGGTGCATCACGATCAATTGACCGAGTTTCTTGGCGTGATCCATCGATTTCTCGATCTATCCTGATGGCGGTCAAACCTTCAGCGGCCGGAGCCGCGGCGCCGCCCGACCCGCTGGTTCATCCTGAATCGGTTTCGTTGCGGATCGACCAGCTCGAATATCTGGAAACGATTTTGCTGGCGGTCGCGGTCGGAGTGCTCGCGGCGCTTGGCAATCTCGGCTTTCGGCAGGCGATCGATTTCTTCTCCTGGATTTTCCGCGGACTGGAATGGCGCGCGCTCGCCATCCATCACGGCTCGTGGACGATAATCCTGATTCCGCTGATCCTGCTGAGCGGCGGCGTCGGGATGCTGATTCTGAATTATTTTTTCCCCGGCGACGTGCTGGGCTACGGCTTCCCGAATTTCCTCGAGATGGTCAATCTCGGCAACGCGCGTATCAAGCGCCGCTGGATCGTCCTGAAAGCGCTGGGCGCTGGACTCTCGCTCGGCTCGGGCGCGTCGGTCGGACGCGAAGGCCCGATCGCGCAAATCGGCGGCGCGATCGGATCGGCCGTCGCGCAAGTGCGCCGGCTGGGGGTCGAGCGCGCCAAGGTTCTGGTCGCCGCCGGCGCCGGAGCCGGTATCGCGACGACGTTTAATGCGCCGATGGGTGGCCTGATGTTCGCGCAGGAAATCGTCCTGATGGGACAGACGGAGCTCGCCAATCTGGTCTTGATGATCGTTGCGACGTTCACCGCGGTCGTAACCTCGCGCACGCTGATGGGCGAGGCGGGCGCCATGTTCCATCCTGTGGAATTTCATCTGGTGAGCTACTGGGAGCTGCTCAGCTATGGCTTGCTGGGCGCGATGCTCGGCGCGGTCGGCGCCGGGTATATCCGGTTTTTCCACGGACTCGGGCGCTATGTGCGGGCGATCAAGCAGCCGCAGTGGGTCAAGCTGATGGGCGGCCTGTTGCTGGTCGGCGCGGTCGCGATTTTTCTGCCGCGGAATCTTTCCGACGGCTACCCGGCGATCGATCAGGCGATGCAGGGAAAACTCGCGGCGGAGATGCTGCTGGCGCTGGCGGTGGCGAAATTCTTCACCAGCGCGGTTTCGCTCGACTGCGGCGCGCCGGGAGGAGTATTCGGACCGATTTTCTTTATCGGCGCGATGAGCGGCGGCGCCTTTCGGCAATTTCTGAGCTTCTTCATGCCGCGGATGCTTGGTCCGCGCGGTTCGTATTCGCTGATCGGCCTTGGCGCGTTTCTGGGCGGCGTCACTCATGCGCCCCTGACGGCGCTGTTTCTGCTGTTCGAGATGACCGAGCTCAACTATTCAGTCGCATTGCCGGCGATGATCGCGGTCATCACGGCGCTGGTCGTCGCGCGTTCGATCGAGAGCGAGTCGATCGATATGTACACGCTCGCGCGGGAGGGCAAGACGCTGGCGATCGGGCGCGAGCGCCTGCTTCTCACCCAACTGCCCGTATCATCGGTCATGAACAAGGAAGTGGACGTTTTGCCGCTCAACGCGCCCTTGCACGAAGTGTTGCGCTCCGCCGGCGAAACCTCGCAGGCGACGCTGCCGGTCGTTAACAGCAAGAACGAGCTGGTCGGATTGGTCGTGACGCGGGATTTGCTCGCGCTTTTGGCGGGCGGGGGCGAATTGGGACCGCTGGTGAACGCCTTCGATATCTGCCGGCGCAACCCACCCGTGGTGACGCCCGAATCGAATCTCGATCAGGCCGCGCAGATGATGGAATACGAAGCCCTCGACGAATTGCCGGTGGTTGAAAGTCCGCACGGAAGCCAGTTTTTGGGCATTGTTGCGCGGCGCAGCATCGCGCAGGCGTTCAACCGCGTGACGGTCTCGCTATCGGCGCACGAAGGCGGCGACCGCGGCATCTTTTGGGCGACCGGATATCGCGTGGCGCGGCTCAGGATCCCCGAATCCGCGGCCGGCAGGACCGTGCGCGAGCTCGATCCGCGCGCCCGTTACGGCGTCAGCGTCCTTGCGGTTCAAGACGCGAGCGATCCTATCGCCGGGTTTGCGCCAATCGCTCCCGATCGCCAGCTCAAGGTCGGCGATCTATTGATTGCCGCGGGCCGGTCGGCCGATCTGCGCCGATTCGAACGCGAGCTGGCCGGGATTGAACAGAATTCCGCGGTCAAGCCGGACTAGCGACCGGCTGTCGCGACAGAGACGCGCGATTGCAACGGAGCGCTTAGAGCCGTTCGATTACGTCTTCGCGGAATCGCGCCAGTTCGTTTTCGGTCAGCGAACGGAGCGGCGTACCAATCAACGCGCGATCGACGCCTGCCGCTTTAAGCCGGCGCATGTCGTCGAGCGTCAGCGGCTTTCCGGTGCGCAGGCTGAGAGTGACTTCGACCGGCTTGGCGCGGCCCGCGTCGCATTCGAGCGCTCGCAACCGGCCGATTATCGCCTGCGCGTCGTCGTGGGTTTTCGCGATTCCGTACCATCCGTCGCCGTAGCGAACGGCGCGCTTGAGCGCGATCTCGGTGGCGCCGCCGACGACGATCGGCGGATGAGGTTTTTGCACCGGCTTGGGGTTGAACCGTGCGCCTTCAAGACTGATGGTCTTGCCGTGATAGCTCGGTTCGTCGCTGGTCCACAATTCTTTCATCAATTCGATTGATTCGCGGGCGCGCAGCGCCCGGTCGCCAAAACTCGCGCCCGCGAGCGCAAACTCTTCCGCCCACCAGCCGACGCCGACACCAAAAACGGCTCGTCCGGAACTCAACACGTCCAGCGTCGCGACCGCCTTCGCGGTCGAAATCGCATTGCGCATCGGCACGACGTAAATTCCCGTCGCCAGCTTGATCCTGCTGGTATGCGCGGCGGCGTAAGCGAGCGCCAGCATCGGGTCATTGAAGGGAACGTCCAGCGGCGCCGGAAAACTGCCGTCGGCCGAGTAGGGATATTTCGATTGCGACTTGACGGGCATGATCAAATGCTCGCCAATCCATGCCGATTCGTATCCGAGTTCCTCGGCGCGCCGCACATGGATCGAGATTCGTTCCGGTTTGACGCTGGTGATGAAGGTTCCGAAATTCATACGCGCCCCCGATTTTGCGATAGCGGCGGCCGTTCCACCCCGATATCGCGTATCAATGCGCGGCGCCGTCCTTAAGCCGGGCCGCCGTCGCCTCGCACTTAAGCGATTTCAGACCGCCGGCCGCGCCGGCGTTCCTGCCGCACGATAGATCGATTGGCGCGCCGGCGTCGACCTTTTCAGTTGGCGCGGAGCGCCACACTGCCGAAGCGGAACGGGCGCGCCCGCCCGGCGCGCAACTCGCCGCACAAGTCAGCGACCGTGGCGGCGTCTTTTGTCAGTTCAGTCGCGCAGGTGAGAAACCATCGCGCCGTCGGAAAATGCGCGTCGCTGCCGGCCACGGCGGCAAGTCCCAGCTTTTCGGCAGCCGCCAGCGCGTCGCGATCCTGCTCGTGCGTGTTCTGACCGTTGACCGCCTCGATTGCGGCGAGGGCGGTTCCGACTTTGGCCATCAAATCCGCAAGCCTGACGCCGTAGCCCGAATCGCGAAATGGATGGGCCGGAATGGCGGCGCCGCCCTCGCCATGCACCGCTTCGATCAACGGTTCCGCGCGCAGCATCCGGTCGCCGAAATCAAACCGTTTAAGAAGATGCCCGGTGACGCCGAAAATCAGCAAATGGCCCAGATTCGTGTCGGCTTCGACGCCCTTGAAAATTCGTACTGCGAATCGATCGGAGAGCCGCGCGTATGCCGCATCAAGCGCGGCGTCGGTGGGAAACAGCCGATGCTCGGTCAAGCAAATCGCGCCCAAACGCTCGCGCGCGCGCGCGTTCGCCTCCAGATATTGCTCGACCAGCGCGTTGGAATCCGATGACAGCCGCGTATGGACATGCAGATCAACCAGCATCGCGCACAATCTTCACACGTCTTGCGAGGCGGGGAAAACGCGGCGCTCAAGGCGCGGCGTACTCGTCGCGCACCTGAAGATGATCGATCGGAAAGACCAGGCCGGTGTAACGGATCACCAGCGTTTCCACTTCGAGGCGATCGAACTCGCTGTTGACCTGGCCGTAAAGCTCAAGATTATCGCCCGCGACGCGAAACCGCACCTGCGAATAGCCGGCGTTATCGAGATCCTGGCGCAACACGGCGAGCCGCGGCGCGCTCAGGTCGGGCGCCATCGCATCGGGCGCAGGAGCGGGCGCAGGGTAGTATCCGGAATCGCCGCCGCTATCCGCCGGCGCCATCGCCTGAAAAATCTTCGCGACGCCATACGCGCACGCGAATATCGCCACGATCCAGATCAACCGATAGCGCGGCGGGCGGCGCCGCCGGGCTCCGATGCCGGCGGTATCGCGATGCGCGCCGCTGTGGCGCGGCGATCCCGCCGGAGCCGCGGACGGCTGGCCGCCCGGCAGCGGCAGCGTAACCGCGTCCGCCGCACCGAGCTCGAACGGCCGGTTGAAGGCTCCAACCTCGGCCGCGCAGTAGGAACAAAAACGCGAATCCGCCGGAATCATCCGCGCGCAGTTCGGGCAGCGAAACTCATTGGTCAGGCCGACCACTGTTGGAGCGGCCGCCGCCGCGGGCGAGGGCGGGTTCGCGCTTGCGGAAGAAGCCGCCGCGGACGCGCCGCCGTTCGGCGCCGCAGCGGAGTTCGGCTGCCCCGCCGGCGCCTGCGACGCGACCGGAAGCGGCAACGGCAACTGCGAGCGGGCCGCCTCCGCGGTTGCGCCATTCACCGCGGCTGGGCCTCCATTTCGGATCGCGATCAGCCGGTTTTTGAACTCCGTCGCATCGCGCATCCGATTGACGACGTCATACGTGAGCGCCTGATCGACCAGCGCCGCGAGCGACGGATCGAGATCGGCGCGGAGTTTGCGCAATGGCGGAAAGCTGAAAGGCGCCTCCGCCGCGGGATCGCGGCCGGAAAGCGCCTGATGCATCGTCGCGCCGAGCGCATAAAGATCGGAGCGGATTTCCACTTTGCCGCGATATTGCTCCGGTGGCGCATAGCCTTGCGTGCCGATCATGGTCGCGTTGCTGAGCGGCGCGAAATGGCGCGCGATGCCGAAATCGATAAGCTTGGCCTGACCCTCTGCCGTGAGCATCACGTTCGACGGTTTCAGATCGCGGTAAATCACCGGCGGATCGAGATTATGCAGGTATTCGAGCGTTTCCAGGATTTGGACCGCGATGTCGATCACTCGCGCCGCGGGCAATTTTCCGCCGGTTCGGCGCAGCTCGTCGTCGAGCGTATCGCCCTCGATGTACTCCATCACGAGGAAGTGATGGTTCGCGTCGCTGAAACGATCGAAGATGCGCGGGATGTGCTCGTTGGCCAACTTGGCGAGCATGTCGGCCTCGCGATTGAACGCCGCGACCGCCTGCTGCTGCATATCGGGACTGGTGAAGCTGTCAACCATCTCGGCGAGCGCGCAGCGGCGATCGGCGAGGCGCATATCCTCAGCCAGGTAAACCAGCTTCATGCCGCCGCCGCCGATCGCTTTGACGACGCGATAACGGCCGCCGACGATAGTGCCGGAATCGATCATGCGCTCGGCTCGCGATTGCCAGTCATGGCCGGGTCCGCGCCGGCGGCGACATCGCGGTCCGTCCGCGCGGATTGCGCCGCCGCGTGAAAGCTTCCTCGCGCACGGCGCCGGAAAGCGCCGCGTTCATCGCGCAGATCGCATGCAGCATAAAGCCCAGCGCCGCCGCCATCGAGTAAGTCGCAGCGACTGCGATGAACCAAGCCACCGCCGCGCGCTGCTGATGTTTGTAAATATGGCCGAGGCCGGGAATGACGCTCAACGCCAGCGCGACCATCGGCCGCCACGTGATATTGCGGCTGAGCCATTCGGTACCGGCCAACGGCGCCCCGCAATCTTTGCAATAGATCGCGTCGGAGACCATGACCGGCTTTCCGCATTGCGAACAGAATCGCGCCCGATCGAGGATTGCGTCAGCCATGGAAGACGAAGGCGGCGTCGCCGAACCGGACCGCCGCGCCGTCGGTCAGCGGAGCCTCGGCGATACGCTGGCCGTTGACAAATAATCCGTTCTGGCTCCCCAGATCGACCACGCGAAAACCGCCGCCATTGGCTTCGATCGCGGCGTGATGGCGCGAGACCGAGGCGTCGTTGATTACGATGTCGTTGTCGAGCGCCCGCCCGATACTCACCCGGCCGGAGGCCGCCAGCCGAATTCGCTCGCCCGTCGCGCTCTCCAGGCAAGCCTCGTTCGTCGCGGACGGCGCCGCAGGCGCGGCGGGCGGCGGCGCGACCGGCGCCTGATGTGGCGGCGCGGCGGCAATCGGATGCGCTCCATGAGCTTGGGCTCGCTCGTGGAAGCGTAATTCGTAATTGCCGATTCTGATCTGATCGCCGTCAGTCAGGGGCGCGGTTTCGATTCGTCCGCCGTTGACCAGCGTGCCCGCCTGCACTGCGAGATTGCGAATCGTGTATGCATCGCCCTTGCGTTCGAGCGCGGCGTGGCGCGGCTGCACGCTGGGATCGCCAAACAGACCGATCGCGTTTTCCTCCGCCCGGCCGATCGTGACCGTCGGCCCGTCGATGCGGAATTGCCGGCCTTTCAATCGGCCGGCTTCAACGACGATCCATGCGGTCTTGGTCAATTCGTGCGCCAGTCCGATAAACAGGCCGATCGCGAAACCTACCGCGCTGAAGCCGATGAACCGCGACATCATCCCGCTCGAACTGAGCATCCCGATCGGATCGAAGACGATTCCGCCGGCAAAACCGCCGACCCATCCGCCCGCCGCGCCTTTGAGCGCGTTGCGCATCGAACCGGTCGCAAGGCCGACGCCGAGGCCGAGCATCATTCCCATCAGCGTCCATCCGACGAGCCTTGCCAGAATGAGATAGAAGGTCGATCCCGGATTGCTGCCGACCCATCCGCCCGCCGTCAGGATCGCGCTGAACGCGCGGTTCGAAAAATAAGTCGCCGGCAAAGAAAGTAAAAAGCAGATGACGAAGCTCCACAGCGCGCGGCGCTTCATCGCGTCGGTGATGGTGAACGATTGATCGTCCGACGCGGCGATCAACGCGCCGATCGTTCCGGCCAATATCGCCATCACGATCAGGTTGCCGTACACGAGCCATAGGGATTCGGCCTGCGTCAGCGAATGGCCGTGGTTGACGAGCTCGACCGGGATCCAGCCGATCGCGCCGCCGAGCAGGCCCGCCAACGCTTTGAACATCAATTCGCGCTGATTGATGGAACTGTTCATCCGCTGCAAACCCTCATGCCCGGCCTCTCCGGTGCAGCGACGCTTGTTTATCGCAGCCGTTCCGAGACCACCTACATGATAGCGCCAGCGGGCGCGGCTTTGAACGCCTGGATGCGCCGCGCCAGCGGCGGCGGTTGCCGACCCCGTCCCAAAAGATGCATTATTTTCCGCCGCAGCCGCGGCCGTGGATTCGAGGTTCCCGATGGCGGAAAAAACGCTGATAAATGAACCCTTTGGCCCGTTGCAGAGCGTGCGGATAGTGTCAACCGGCACGCTGGTCGCACAGCCGTTCGCCGCCGAGCTGGCGGCGGAGATGGGCGCCGAGGTGATTCAGGTCGAGCGGCCCGGCCACGGCGACGCCGGATGGCGCACGCTCGGCGCGACGCTTCCGGCCCGCGACGGCGGTCCGGCGGTAGCCACGAATTTCATCCAGGAGCGGCGCAACGTGTTTTGCGTCACGCTCGATTTCGCGAAGCCGCGCGGCCGCGATCTTTTTCTGGAAATCGCCGCGCGCGCCGACATCTGGATGGAAAGCTCGAAGCCGGGCACGTATCCGCGATGGGGCCTCGATGACGACACAGTCCGCAAAATCAATCCGAAAATCGTGATTGCGCACGTCTCGGGATACGGCCAATACGGCGAGCCGGAATATATCCGGCGCACCTCTTACGACATCGTGGGTCAGGCGTTCGGCGGCTCGATGTATCAGACCGGTTATCCCGAAAACCCGCCGTCGCGCGCGGCCCCGTGGACGGGAGACTATATGACCGCGATGTTCACGCTGTGGTCCTCGCTGGCCGGGCTGACTTACGCGCGCTCGCACGGCGTCGGCCAGTCGATCGACGTCGCCCAGTACGAGGCGATCCATCGCACGCTCGGCGGCACGATGCTCGAATATTTCCAGAAGGGCCAAGTGCGCGAGCGGTCAGGCAACAAAGGGCAGGGCTTTCAGCCGCTCGACAGCTTCCAGACCGCCGACGGCTGGATCGCGATGGGCGCGCTGACGGAAGTTTACAACCGCCTGCTGGCCGCGATCGGACTCGACCCGGCGGAGCCGAAATGGCAAAGCGCGCGCACCAATCTCGATTCGATCGAGGGCGGCGAATTCGACGCTATTCTGCGCGGATGGGTCGCGGAGCGGCCGACCGCCGAAGTCGTTCGCATCCTGAACGAAGCGCAGGTGCCATGCGCGAAAATCATGAACAGCCGCGATATCGCCGAAAATCCGCACTATCGGGCGCGCGAGATGCATGTCGAGTGGGACGATCTACAGGTTGGCCGCGTGAAGGGCATCAACGTCGTGCCGAAATTTTCGCAGACGCCGGGCCGCGTCTGGCGCGGCGCCGCCGCGGTCGGCCACGACAATCAGCGCGTTTACGGCGATTTTTTGGGCAAAAGCGCGGCGGAACTCGAAGCGCTCAAACGCGACGGCGCGATCTGATTGCGCCGCGCCGTCAGCTCGCGACCTTGGCGATGAAGGTCTCGGCGCGCGCGGCGAAAATCCGCGCATCGGCATAACGGCCGAGGTCGAGAATGAAATATGTCGCGCCGGCGGCGCGTTCCGCCGCGAGCGCGTCGCGCGCCGCCGCGATGTCGTCAAGCCGCATCCCGCGCCGCAGACGATCTCGAAATCGCCGCCGCGCCCGCGCGCCGCCAGCTTCGCTTTTAGCTCCGCGACCATCGGCGCGAGCTTGTCCGCCGCAAGCATCGGATGCCATCCATCGCCGAATTCCGCCGCGCGCTCCAGCGCGGGCGCGCCGTTGCCGCCGATCCAGATTGGAGGACATGGCGGCCGGGGCGCAAACACGAATGGCGGAAATTTTACCAGCTCGCCGGCGTAGCCTTCCGCGTCGTGCGCGAACAGATGGCGGATCACGCGCAGCGTCTCGTCGCTGAGCCGGCCGCGCATCCGCTTCTCCACCCCTAACGCCTCGAACTCGCGCCGCATCCATCCGACTCCCGCGCCCAGGATCATTCGCCCGCCCGACAGCTCCTGAATCGTCGCGATCTGCTTGGCCGTGAGCACCGCGGGCCGATACGGCAGCACCAGCACCGAGACGCCGAGCCGAATCCGTTCGGTCGCGCCGGCGAACCATGCCAGCGCCGCCAACACGTCGAGATAGCGGCCGCCCGAGCCTTCGACGTCGTCGGGCGGAATGCATAGATGGTCGGAAACGAACAGCGCGTCGAAGCCAAGCCGTTCAGCCGCCGCCGCGCACTCGCGCATCGCCGCACGGTTGGATTGCGGCCCCATATTGCGGATCGCGATGCCGTATTTCATGGGAGCTCTCCGTCGCTCGAATTATTCATGGCGTGGCGTATCGGCGCCGCCTGCGTTAAATGATCAAAGCCGTGGGCCGGCCTTCCGCCAGAGAACGCAAACCCTACAATGTCGACGCGCTCGTCGATATCGCCGTGCGGGTCTTCTTGCGCCACGGCTATGACGGCGCGTCGCTCGATCAGGTGGCGGCGGCGGCCGGCATCAGCAAGGCCAGCATCTACTATCACGCCGACGGAAAGGAAGCCCTGCTCAAACTGGGCGTCAGCCGCGCGCTCGCGGCGCTGTTCGCGGTGCTCGAAGAACCGCAAGCGCGCGAGGGCGGGGCAATCGAGCGGCTGCGCCACGTCGTGCGCAGAACGGTCGAGATCACGGTCGCGCGGCTGCCCGAGGTCGCGCTGCTGTTGCGCGTGCGTGGCAACACCGAGACCGAGCGCTGGGTGCTGGAACAACGGCGGAGTTTCGATCGGCTGATCGCGGCGATCGTCGACGAAGCGCAGGCGAGCGGCCAGCTTCGCGCCGATATCGACGCGGCGCTGGCGACGCGCCTGCTGTTTGGGATGCTCAATTCAATTACAGAGTGGTATCGGCCGGTGGGCGGGATGGGCGCCGAGCAAATCGCCGACGCCGCGATCAAAATCGCCTTCGAGGGTTTGCGCTAGCGTGGCGTTCCGCAAATAAGTTTGCGCTTGGCGTCTATCTTGCGTTCCGCCTGGATGCCCGGATCAAGTCCGGGCATGACCAATGCTGTGCGTCATTGCCGGGCCCAGACCCGGCAATCTATCCCTTGCCGCTCTGCGGTGGGCGACCTGCGCGCCGAGCTGATAAGGCATCAGGTGGAAGTTATTTGCGGGGCACCACACTATTGAATCCTGCTTATTGCGGTTTTCGGCAAATGCCGGGATTCCCTTCGCAAGATTCAGGCGGGCTTTCGCTGCCCTCAGAATGACCTGATGAAGCATTTTGCTTGTCATTCTGAGCGAGGCGAAGAATCGCTGCTAACGAAACGAAAAAGAAGTTTCGCGAGGCTTGACAGCAGGAAAGAAAATTTCGTATAAATCTACCGTTCGGTAGATAATTCCATGCCAACTCGGAGAGTGTCGCGATGGGCGCATCGGCAATCGATATTTCCCGTAAAAATTCCGCGGCCGCATATCCTTCGGTCGAAGAACTCAAGCGGCGGCTAATCATCCCCGAAACTGGCTTCGCGCCCGCGCCGGAAGTGCCGCAGCCGAACGTTTTCCCGATCGAATGGCGGCTCGAAACGCCCAAGCTGGCGGAAATTTACGAGCGCGCCAAACGCGAGGGCTTCAATCCGTCCGCGATTCCGTGGGAGACGCTCGATCCGTCGGCCTACACGGCGGACGAACGGATCGCGATGATGTATTGGTGGGCGCTGCTTTCCAATTTCGATTCGTCCGGACCGGCGGTCTTTGGCCGCGCGATGATTCACGCCTTCGAGACGCATCAGGAAGATCCCGTCCGCAAGTGCTTTTTCTCGATCACACGCGACGAGACGAATCACGAGGAATGCTGCCAGCGCGCGATTCAGCGGCTGATTCCAAACGGCCCGCAAGGTTTCGCGCCGAAGACCGAGTTGGAACGCGCGGCGCTCAACAATATCGACTGGCTTTACCATAACGGCGGCCGCTACTGGACCGGCTTCA